>DATLXR010000052.1:0-79835 GCA_035575595.1 Sphingomicrobium sp. | reverse complement strand
ACTGCCGGGCTCCCAAGGCAAAGCCGCCTTGCTCGGCGATCTCTTGTCCATCCTCCTCGCCCCCTATGACGAAACAGCGGCATTCTCGGGTCGCATCCGGGTGGCGGTTGCGCGGATGGGAGTGGGAGAGCGAACCGCGACCGCGCTTGCCATGGTGATTCACGAG
This sequence comes from Sphingomicrobium sp., assembly GCA_035575595.1. GTDB lineage: Bacteria > Pseudomonadota > Alphaproteobacteria > Sphingomonadales > Sphingomonadaceae > Sphingomicrobium. The sequence goes on along the minus strand of DATLXR010000052.1, from coordinate 79,669 downwards.
CTGGCGACCAACTCGGTCAAATATGGTTCGCTATCCTGCGAGACCGGGTTCCTCGACGTTTCCAGCAAGAATGACGAAGACCATATTTGCGTCATCTGGGCCGAAACCGGTGGACCGGCCATCACCGAGGTGCCGGTACTGAAAGGGTTCGGCAGCCAATTAATCTCCCGCAGCGTGGCAGGCCAGCTCGGCGGCGAATTGCTCTATGACTGGCAGGAAAGCGGTCTCGTCGTGACTATCCGCATGCAACAGACGCGCCTGGCGAATTAACTGTCAAAGATTTGTGCATGGTCCGTCGCCTATCCAACGCCTGAGTTCATCTAAAAGCGATCCGGCATGCACACAAATCCTATCAGCTTTTCATGCTGGGTAATGGCGAAGCGGTCGGTCATTCCGGCGACAAAATCGCCAATGGCACGCAGTCGGGCGGTTTCGCCTTCACCGCGTTGCCAGCCTTCGGGGAGGCAGCGGGGATCCTCGCGAAACAGGGCCGCGAGATTGGTAACGATGCGTTGCGCTTCTCTGCGGATTGGATTTAGCGGAGCGCTATCGTACAGGTGGGTGTAAAGGTGCCGCTTTAGCGCACGCTCTTCTTGCTCCGCGGCGGGCGAAAATCCGACTAACTGGCGTCCGGCGGCTCTGACCGCTTCGATCGTTTCGACACCCGCATCGGCGATACGACGCCTTGTTTCCTCGATCACATCGCCGACCATCGCGCCAATCCCGTCACGCACCAACGCCTTGATCTTGCGCGCTTGGTCGAGCCCGGGATGGCGCGCCTCGACCCCGTCCCAATGGCGCCGGACGAACGGCACTTCCAGCAACGCATCCAGATCGAGAATCCCCGAACGCAACCCGTCGTCAATGTCGTGATTGTCATAGGCAATGTCGTCCGCAATCGCCGCCACCTGCGCCTCGAGGCTGGGCCATTCTCCAAGGTCGAGCGGAAAGTCGGCATCTGCCTGCATCATTGCCCACCCGGCGCTGGTCACCGGGCCATTATGTTTGGCAAGCCCTTCGAGCGTTTCCCAACTCAAATTAAGCCCGTGGAAATCTGGGTATGGGTTTTCCAGGCAGGTCAATAGCCGAAGGGTGTGCGCATTATGATCGAACCCGCCCGCATCGGCGAGGGCCGCGTTTAACGCCTCCTCGCCGCCATGACCGAACGGCGGGTGGCCAAGGTCGTGGGCGAGGCATAGCGCCTCGGTCAGATCCTCGTTGAGGCCGAGTACTCGGGCCATCGTACGACCAATCTGTGCGACCTCGATCGAATGGGTCAGGCGGACTCGGAAATGATCACCGTCGGGAGCAACGAACACTTGCGTCTTGTGACGCAAGCGGCGGAATGCGACCGAATGGACGATGCGGTCGCGATCGCGCTGAAACGCATCGCGTTCTCCGCGCGGACCGCGATCATCCTCCGCAAAAGCCCGCCCGCGCGATCGTGAGGGGTGCGCGGCGAGAACATGCGCGAGCATCATTTGGGGGGCAATTTCTCGATCTTGATGGTCGGCGGAGTGCGGGTCCAGCTAAAGCCTTCGACATCGTCCCTGGCAAGCTGATTGACGAAGTCTTGAGCAGCGCTCTTGCTATCGAACGGTCCCGCGACCAGCCGGAAATAGTCTTTGCCCTCGGTGACATATCCCCCGCGCTTGCGCAGGGCCGGCGATTTGGCGGCGAGCCTGCGGAACTCGATGCCCATACGGTCGGCATTTGCACCGCCCGCCAATTGCACCCAATTGCTTCCCGCAACGCCAATCGCCTCGCGCGCCTTCTTCTCCTCGGCAAGCTTCTTGGCCTCAGCCTCTTTGGCCTCGAGCTTGCGCGCATCGACGCTCGTGCTCGCGGACTTCTTCTTCGGCGGGTCTGACTTATCCGGAACTGCCCGTTCGACCTTGGGACGCGGCGCGGGCGGAGCGACCGCTTCGTCGGTTTGTGCGAGCAGTTTCTCGATACTTGACATTCGATCACCCGAGCCAAGGCCGGTCGGCGCCGAGAAACCGGGTTCCGGCAAATCGGCCAAGGTCGAAGCAGGGAGAGCTGTGGTCGTAGCGACTGGGCCGGCAGGTTGTGGATCAAGCTTCGGACCAAGGTCGACGATCACAGGATCGGGCTTCGATTCTGCGACCGCAACTGGAGCTGGCAAGGTGATCGCTGGAGCGATCGCGGTCGGCGCTGGAGCGGGCGTGGGCGTGGGCGTGGGCGTGGGCGTGGGCGTAACAATACTTCGCGGGATCGGGGTTCCACTCCCAATCACGGTCGTAATAATCGGCGATTGCACGGCCGCCGACGCGCCTGCTGGACGCTGTTCGGCGCGCGACGGTGCTGGGTTTGATATTATCTGACGGGAGGGGCGGCGCTGCGGCCGGGGTGCACTTAGAATTCGCGGGGGCTCGACTGATGCAAGGCGTATCTCGTTGGCAGTCGGGAATATGCCTAGGTGGACCGCGGCGGCCTTTTGCACGGCGCTGAGGCTTGGGAGGATCATGAAGAAGGGATCGATTCGCGCCGCCGATCCCGGCATAGCCGCTTCGATCGCGCGGCGGGCCCCGGGACGGTCGCCGCCTAGCGCGAGAATGAACGCGCGCACGCGTTGCGCTCCCGGGTCGCGGCGATTGAGCAACGGTTGTAAGATGGCAGTCGCGTCGGCCGAATCTCGCGAAATGGCGAGGCTTAGCGCAAGTCTCCGTCGCGCCTCGTCCCGATCAGGACCGCCAAGCGCCGCGCGATAGTCATTCTGGGCGGCGACCTGATTGCCAAGCAGATCCTGTGCCAAACCACGGTCGGCCCCGAGCGTAAGAGCGGAGGCGCCGAGTTGTTGCGCCTGCGCGAACCAATTCAGCGCACCAAGCGCGTCACCCATTTGCACGGTCGCTGCGCCCATGCCGATCTTGGGTGCCGGAGCGCGGGGGTTGAGCTCCTCGGCTCGACCGAAGAAGCCGACCGCAGCCTGATGATCGCCAAGCCCGAGTGCGGCCCGACCGGCAGAAACCAACGCAGTGAAATCGCGCGAATTGACTGCGATCAAGCGCAGATTGCGTGAAAGCGCGGCAGCCGGCGTCTCAACGTAACCCACATACTGCGGCGGGGCCGCGATATATTGCGCGAATGCCGGACTCGGCGCAGCAAGTGCGATCAGCAAGAGGGCAATTCGCCGCCCACTCACGCGGCTGGTCGGGCAATATGTTTCACGCATGAGCAAGCCCATGCCCCACTTCAGCTTGCTCCGACATTGCTAAGACGAGCTTCGCGGCAAAGCGTGCCAAGCCGACGACCAGCCGTATGGAGCCGCGCGGGCTAGCGGTTGTTCTGGCGGTTAAGGAAGCCGGGAATATCGATCGGCTCACGACGAAATCCAGGGACAGGCTCCTCCCCGTCGGCCTTCGCCTGAGCCGCACCGCGGGCAATATTCGACATCCGCTCGAATAATGTCCCGCTCTCACGCGCGACGCGCGGCTCGTCGCTTGAGCCGTCATGCGACAATTCAAGCGCCTCATCCTCATCAACCGGCGGCGCAATCGGATTGGAGATCACAGGTGAAGTCAGGATATCGTCATTGTCGAGAACCAGCTCATCGTCGCTGCCAAGTTCTAGAGGCTCTTCCGCGCGACTTTCGGTCGCGGGCGGACGCGCGGCCGGAGCGGCAGGCGCCGCGGCCGGAACACGCGCGTTCGGAAAAGCAAACACCTTGCCCGGTTGCGCCGAGGTGGCGGCGTCGACTTCGATCCCGGTTGCGACAACCGAGACGCGAATCTTGCCTTCCATATGATTGTTGAACGCCGACCCCCAAATGATGTTGGCATCGGGATCGACCAGTTCCTTGATATGGCTTGCGGCCTCGTCGACCTCCATCAATCGCATGTCCTCGCCGCCGGTGATCGAGATGATCACGCCCTTGGCGCCCTTCATGCTGACTCCATCGAGCAGCGGATTGGAAATTGCCTTTTCGGCCGCCTCGATTGCACGATTTTCGCCCGAAGCCTCGCCGGTTCCCATCATCGCCTTGCCCATTTCGCCCATCACCGAGCGAACGTCGGCGAAGTCGAGATTGATCAGCCCAGGCATGACCATCAAATCGGTAATCCCGCGCACCCCCTGCTGGAGCACTTCGTCCGCCATCTGGAACGCTTCCTTGAAGGTCGTATCCGCATTGGCGAGCCTGAAGAGATTCTGGTTGGGGATGACGATCAGCGTATCGACATGCTTCTGCAATTCCTCGATTCCGGCGTCGGCCGACCGGCCGCGACGTGTGCCTTCGAACGCAAACGGCTTGGTTACGACGCCGACAGTCAGGATGCCGCGGTCGCGCGCGGCCTTCGCGATGACTGGCGCAGCACCCGTTCCGGTACCACCGCCCATGCCAGCGGCGATGAAGCACATATGCGCACCCTCAAGCGCCTTTTCGATCTCGTCGAGCGTCTCTTCGGCGGCCGCACGGCCGATTTCGGGCCGTGATCCGGCGCCAAGGCCCTGGGTGATCTTAAGGCCAAGCTGGATGCGCGCATCGGCGGCCGATGCGTTCAGGGCCTGCGCGTCGGTGTTGGCAACGAGGAACTGAACCCCCTGCACGTCCGACCGGATCATGTTGGCGATCGCGTTTCCGCCTGCGCCACCGACGCCGATGACACTGATCCGCGGGCGGAGCTCGTCGACCTCGGGCCGGATAAAATCAATGCTCATGGATCTAACCCCCTCGAGTGGCAACGCGCTGAACCGTCGCTGAATCTTGCACCAAGGATGAGGTGGCCCCAAGCGAAAAATGACCGAGCACGCAAAAAAGTGAAGATTTGATTCATTATGGGACGCGCTGTTGCGCTGAGGACTCAATATCCCTGGCGAAGCGCCGCCAGCATCCGCCCAACAAAACCATTGCCCGCTTTAGGCGCGCGCGATTTGGTCATGATGTCGCGAAGGTCGCCGCTGCCCGAACCCGCGAGCATTGCCAGTCCGACCAGTGTCGAGAAAGCCGGTCCGCTATGCGCCTCGGGCAGGCCGGTAATCGTCCGCGGGCGACCGACGCGCACCGCGCGGCCAAGCACACCCTGCATGTAATCCGCGATGTTCTTGAGTTCGGCTCCGCCGCCGGTAAGCACCACCTGCCGCCCGACCGGGCCAGTGAATCCCAGCGATTTCAGTGCAACGTCGATCTGGCTCGTCAGATCCTCGACCTGCTGGCGGATCACCGTCATCAACTGCGCGCGAGTGATCCGGGTTGGCTCGGCATTGTCCTCGGCGCCAATCGGCGCGGCATCGATCATTTCATGATTGTCGCGCGGTGAGGTCATCGCCGATCCGTAAAAGCATTTCAGCCGCTCGGCATCGCGCCGCTGGATGCCGAAGGCGCAGGCAATATCGTCGGTGATATCCTTGGCGCCCAGCGGGATCGAGCGCAGTCCAACCAACATTCCTCCGGCGTGGAGCGACACATTGGTCACCTCCGCCCCCATTTCGATCAAGGCAACGCCAAGGTCACGCTCCTCCGCGGTCAGGCAAGCGAGCGCCGCGGCGACGGGTGAAGCAACGATCGCCTCCACGCCGAGATGGGCTGAGCGAATGACGAAATCGACGTTGCGCAGCGGCGCCGGATCGGCGGCAACGACATGAATATCTACGCCAAGGCGGTCGGCGTGGAGGCCGATCGGATGTTTGACCCCCTCAACCCCGTCGAGCGTGTAGAGCGCCGGATGAGCATGAAGTACCGCCTGCCCGCCGCGATCGATTGCGCCCTTGCCCGCAACGAGCAGCTCGTCGATGTCGCTCTGCTCGACCTGATGCCCGCCTAGCTCGACCTCGACATTGGCGATGTCGCTCATCAGTCCGCCAGCGCCGAAACTCGCCCAGACATCGTCAATCGTCACACCGGACATGCGCTCGGCGATCTCGACCGCTTCACGCACCGCGACTTCGGACGCTTCCATGTCGGTGACATAGCCCCGCTTGACCCCGCGGCTTTCGCGCTGACCGGTCCCGAGAACGCGCAGCCGACCGTCGTCGTCGCGCGTGACGATCAGCGCGCTGACCTTCGACGACCCGATGTCGAGTGCGGCGATCAGCGGTTGGTCATTGTTGTTGGGCATTGATCAAGATCAGCTTTCGGACACGGCTTCGGGGATGATCGGCTCGCCGGGGTCGCGCGGCAGACGGGCGATCATCTTGCCAGGAATGCGCAAGTCAAAGCGTTCGATCCCGCGCCCGAGCAATCCCGCCGATTTGTCCTTTTGCGCGAATTTGGCAAGCGCTTCGGTGGCAGCCGGTTCACCCTCGGGAAGCGCGATCACTTCCCCGGTCTGGACCAGCAGGTCCCAGCGCCGCTGCCCGACCCAGCTCGCCGAGACCAGCTGCGCCTTGATCGTCGGCGCGCCGCCAAGCAATCTGTCGAGCGCTCGGGCATGGCTGTTGGCGCCCTGCCCGACGAGCAACGGAAGATCGGGCATGCGCGTCACCGGAATCCGGTCGAGCACCACGCCCTCGGCATCGATCAGCGACAGCCGTTTTCCATCCTGCCACAAGGCAGCAGGGCTGCGCTCGACGATATCGACCACCAGCGTGTCGGGATAGCGGCGCGACACGCGCGCATCCTTGACCCAGCCGAAACCAAGCAAGCGCTCGCGGATCGCTGCTACGTCGACCAACGGCAAGGCGGTCGTGCGCTGATCGAGCGTTATTCGATAGATTGGCTTTGGGTCCATCCGCCGCGTTCCGTGAACCGCGACGCTTCGCACCCGAAAGCCCGCATTTCCGACGACTTCACCAGTCGCCTGGCCGATTTTGGCCGGAAGGCCGAGCGCAATCATTGCGACAATCGCGATAGCCAGCACGAACAGGCCGAATGCCCAGGTTGCGATACGATTGGCTTCGGCCTCCTCGACCGGGAGACGGTCGGCGATCTTCTTCGTCACTGCCGCGCGCGCGGACGGCTTGCGGCCTCGCGAGCGTCCAGCGCCTCGCTTGGCCGCCGATGCGCTCACCGGCCTACCAGCGCTTCGGATTTGGTCACGGCACCGGCAAGCGCCTCGCCAATGATTCGCTCAACCAGTTCACCGTAGGAAATGCCACGCTGAAGCGCCTGCTCGGGCACCAGGCTGAGCGGGGTCATTCCGGGCTGGGTGTTGATCTCGAGTAGATAAATCCCCGCCTCGCCCTGGCTATCGTCCCAACGGAAATCGGACCGCGAAGCGCCTTTGCAGCCGAGCAGCCGGTGTGCGCGCAAGGACATTGCCATCATCGCCTCGGCAATCGCAGGCGGAATTTCGGCGGGGCAAATATGCGTGGTCAGCCCGTCGGTATATTTGGAATCATAATCGTAGAAACCGGCCTTGGGCTGCAATTCGGTCACGCACAAAGCCTCGTCGCCCAGAACCGCGACGGTCAACTCGCGCCCGCGAATGAAGGGTTCGGCGAGCAGCCGGTCGAAGTGCATCCATGGGCCCTCGGCGCGGGCGCTGATCGGAAAGCCATAATTGCTCTCATCCGTGACAATCGCCACTCCGACCGAACTGCCCTCGTTGACGGGCTTGAGCACATAAGGCCGCGCGATCGGATCGCCCTCATATAAGGAGGCACTGTCGACCATCCGGCCCTTGGGCATTCGCACGCCGCCCGGCACCAGCACCGCCTTGGTCAGTTCCTTGTCGATTGCGATCGCCGAAGTCGTGGTCCCCGAATGGGTGTAAGCAATGCCCATCAGATCGAGCATTCCCTGAATCGTGCCGTCTTCGCCGGGGGTGCCATGAAGCGCGTTGAACACCAGGTCGGGCTTTAACTCGGCAAGGCGCGCGCCAACGTCGCGACCCATGTCGAGCCTCGTCACTCGGCTCCAGCCGCGCTCCTCGAGCGCAGCCGCGACATCATTGCCGCTCATTAGCGACACTGGCCGCTCCGCCGACCAGCCACCCATCAACACGACAATATGAAGGTCCCGATTCATTCGACTCCGATCCGCTGGATTTCCCATTCAAGGTTGATGTTGGTCGCGGCGCGGACGCGGCGGCGAACGGTCTCGCCCAACTCTTCAATCTCGGACGAGGTCGCGTTACCGAGGTTGAGGAGGAAATTGCAATGCTTGTCCGATACTTGCGCGTCGCCGATGCGCAGTCCCCGGCAGCCCGCCGCGTCAACCAGCGCCCATGCCTTGTGACCGGGGGGGTTCTTGAAGGTCGATCCCCCGGTGCGACTGCGCAGCGGCTGGGTCACTTCGCGCGCCGCCGCGATGCGGTCCATCTCCGCACCGATCACCACCGGATCGCCCGGCTGACCGCGAAACTCGGCCTCGACCACCACCGCGCCCTCGGGGAGCGCGCTATGGCGGTAGCTATAGCCCAGCCGCTTCGCCGGCCATTGCTCGACCTGCCCGTCCCGCAAGACGATCGTGCAGCAGGTAAGTATGTCGCTGACTTCGCGCCCATACGCGCCGCCGTTCATGCGGACGAATCCCCCCACCGTCCCGGGTATCCCACGAAGGAATTCCAGCCCCGATATCCCGGCGTCCCGCGCGGTCGAGGACACGAATATACCCGATGCGCCCCCGCCGCAGCGCAGCGTGACTTCATCGACCCGCTCGATCTTCGCGAACGCCTTGCCCAGCCGGACCGTGACCCCCGGGACGCCGCCATCGCGGACGATCATGTTCGATCCGAGCCCAAGCGCCATCACCGGAACCTGCGGATCGAGGCTGCCAAGAAACTGGACAAGGTCGTCACGGTCGGCGGGCTCGAACAGCCACTCGGCCGCGCCGCCCGACTTGAACCACAACAGCGGGGCAAGCGGGGCGTTTGGCTTCAGCTTCCCCCTCACTCGGCTGAGTGTCTGAAGCGTCACTTGGATGCCCGTGCGGCAGCGATTCCTGCGCTAAGCCCCGCCGCCCATTTCGTGATGTCGCCGGCGCCCATGCACACAATCATGTCGCCGTTCGCCGCAAGGTCGCGCAGGCTGGCCGCGAGGTCAGCGGGGTCGGCGACGGTCTTGACCATGCGATGGCCGTGCGCACGCAACCCGTCCGCAAGCGCAGCGGAATCCACCCCCTCGATGGGCTGTTCCCCCGCCGCATAAACGGGCGCGACGAATACCACGTCGGCGTCATTGAACGCGTTCTGGAAATCTTCCATCAGGTCGCGCAGCCGAGTGAATCGGTGCGGCTGGACGACCGCGATGACGCGCTGCTCGGCGCTCTCGCGAGCCGCCGACAGCACCGCGCGGATTTCGACCGGATGATGCGCATAATCGTCGATGATGATCGCCCCGTCGACCTCGCCGGCGCGCGTGAAGCGCCGCTTGACCCCGGTGAAGCGAGCGAAGCCTGCGGCAAGCGTTGCATCGTCGAGCCCAAGCTCCATTCCGACCGCGATCGCCGCAAGCGCATTGAGCACATTATGGCGCCCCGGCATCGGCACGAAGACGCCATCGATCGACCGCCGATCGCCTTCGTGGCCAAGCACGGAGATGTCGAATCGGCTGCCATCCCCGGTAGCTTCGATATTCACCGCGCGCAGATCGGCCAGTGCGGACGTACCATAGGTAACTACTCGCCGATCGCGGATCCGGCTGAGGATATTCTGCACCTCGGGATGGTCGACGCACAAAACTGCAAGACCATAAAAAGGGACATTCTCGACGAACTCGACATAAGCGTCCTTGGCCGCTTCGAAGCTCCCATAATGTTCGAGATGCTCAGGATCGATGTTGGTCACGACGGCGATCGTCCCGTCGAGGCGCAGGAAGCTGCCGTCGCTCTCGTCCGCTTCGACCACCATCCATTCGGAAGAGCCTAGCCGCGCGTTCGAGCCATAAGCGTTGATCACGCCGCCGTTTATCACCGTCGGATCGATTCCGCCCGCGTCGAGCATCGCCGCAATCATCGAAGTCGTGGTCGTCTTGCCGTGCGTGCCTGCGACCGCGACGGTCGACTGCATCCGCATCAGCTCGGCAAGCATTTCAGCGCGGCGCACCAGCGGCAAACGTTGGTGGATCGCCGCCTCGATCTCAGGATTTCCGCGCGGGATCGCGGTCGAACAGACGACAACGCGCGCATCGCCAAGATTTTCGGCCGAATGACCGATCGTGATCGGAATACCTGCCTTGCGCAGCCCGTCGACCGCATAGCCTTCGGCCTGATCGGACCCTTGGACCTTATAACCGAGGTGATGCATGACTTCGGCAATCCCCGACATACCGATACCGCCGATGCCGACGAAGTGGATGGTGCCGATTTGCGTGCCCATCGCCTTCATGCGGGCGCGCCCATCGCGAAACCGCCGGCGGGTTGCTTGGCAATCATAAGTCCAACCTCCGCAGGTGCTTCGCCCCCAGCAATGCGCTCGACCAGATCGGCAAGATCGGAGGTCGCGCGCGGCCGGCCGACCGAGAGCGAGCGCCCGGCCGCATTGGCGAGCGCCTGCGGGTCGCTGGCGATTGCCTCGACCTGGGTGGCGAGTGCATCCGGAGTAAAAGCGGACTGAGCGATCGCCCGTGCGCCGCCCGCTTCGACCAGCTCGCGCGCATTGACCGTCTGATGATCGTCGGTAGCGCTCGGCAGCGGCACCAGAATTGCCGGGCGCCCGGCGGCGCTTAGCTCGGAGATGGTCGAAGCACCCGCCCGAGCGATGACCAGATGCGCTTCGCCAATCTGGGCGGGCATATCCTCGATGTAGGTCGACAGCTGGGCCGGAATGCCGAGCGCCGAAAAACGCGCACGAACCGCATCAATGTCCTCGGCGCGGCACTGCTGAACGACTTGCAAGCGCAGTCGAAGCGACGCTGGTAACAGCCCCAGCCCCCCGGGCACCACCTCCCCAAGGATTGTCGCCCCCTGACTGCCCCCGGTCACCAAAATCTTCAGCGGCGCGGTGTCGTCAAACGGCGGAAACGGCAGCTCGCCAAGCCGAACCACCGCCTCGCGCACCGGATTGCCGACCAGGACCGCCTTGGACCGATGCCCGGGTTTCAGCCGCTCGATGTTCGCAAAAGAGATGGCAATTGCCCGGGCTTCCCCGGCAAGCAGCCGATTGACGCGCCCGAGGACGGCATTTTGTTCGTGAAGGATAGTCGGCACCCGTGCCGAACTCGCCGCGAGCAGCGCTGGAAGTGCGGGATAGCCGCCAAATCCGATCACGGCATCGGGCCGAAATTCCCGATAAAGACGCTTCGCCTCGCGACGCCCCGACAGCACCGCGGCAATCGCCTTGACCAGCCCAATCGGACTAATCGCCATTCGCCCGGCGGGAAGGATATGTACCGGCACGTCCTTGAACAGTCCCGGGTATTTGGCGCCGCGATCGTCGGTGACGAGCATCACCCCATGGCCACGAGAAATCAGTTCTGCGGCAAGAGCGTGCGCCGGAACAAGATGCCCGCCGGTGCCGCCCGCGGCGAGGGTAAAATTCATGGCCGCAGCTTCTCCCCGCCCCATTTCACGACATAGGGTGAGCGCGTCAGATAGGGATTTCGCCGGGTAAAGGCGAGCAGCAATCCCATCCCGATCGACAGAGCAAGCATCGACGATCCGCCGTAGCTGATGAACGGCAAGGTCATGCCCTTGGACGGCGCGATTTGCACATTGACCGCCATGTTGATCAGCGCCTGAAGCCCGAACTGCACCGTCAGCCCGGCCGCGGCGAGGATTGCAAAACTCGACTCCTCGTCGAGCAGTTTAATCAAAACCCGTGCGACGATGCCCATGTAGAGCAATGCAATCGCGATACAGGCGATTAGCCCGAACTCCTCGCCGATCACCGAGAAAATATAGTCGGTATGCGGTTCGGGCAAGCCGAACTTGCGCGTGCCCCCGCCCGGACCCATTCCGAACAGCCCGCCCGCGGTAAGCGTGCGCATCGCGTTTTCGGTCTGAAAATTATCGCCCTCGCCGAACAGGAATCCGTCGATCCGGACCTGTGCCACGTCATAAAAGAAATAAGCGAGCACGACCCCGATAAGACCGGCGACCCCGAGCCCGCCAATGATGCGCAGGTTCAACCCCGCGACCGCGAGCATCGCGATCCACACGCTGACGAAGATGATCGTCGAACCGAAATCGGGCTGAAGCATCAGCAGCACCGCAACTCCTCCGGTGACGGCTGCTGACAAAGCGAAGATCGGCAGCTTCCGGTCGCTGTCGCGCAGGCTGAGCAGCCAAGCCAGCGCCACCACGAAAAAAGGCTTCAAAAATTCGGATGGCTGCACCTGGCCAAGCCCGAAGCTCAACCAACGCCTAGCGCCGTTAACCTCAGGTCCAAGGATCGGGACCACCGCCAGCGCAAAGAAGCAGATCGCGGCGCCGGCAATCGAAAGCCGCCGCGCCCGCTCCCGCGGCATCATCGAAATGAAGATCATCACCGGCAGTGAAATTGCGATCCAGCCGATCTGACGATAGAAATAATGCAGGCTCGCGAACTGCACCGACCCGCCCGAATATCGCTGCGCAGCAGCGGGCGAGGCCGCGGCGACCGCGATCAGCCCAATCCCGATCAGCACCGCGACCATCAGCAGCAGCACGCGGTCGATTTCCCAGAACCAGCGGCTCGCCGCCGACCGGTCCGACCGCCCGTACCGGTTGGGATCGGCAAGCGCGGCGGTCGCCTTGATCCGCCCTGATAGCGAATTGATGTTCATAGGGCCTCCACCGCCGCTCGAAACGCATCGCCGCGCGCCTCGAAATCGCGGAATTGATCGAACGAAGCGCAGGCCGGCGAAAGCAGCACGGTGTCGCCGGCCTTGGCGTCACTCGCAGCCTCTGCCACCGCCGCGTCGAGCGTCCCGCATTCCGCAACCGCCATATGCGGCCTGAGCAGCGACCCAAACAATTCGCCCGCCTCGCCGATCGTGTAAGCCTTTCGCACATGCCCGAAATGCGGCGCGCATTCATCCAGTCTGTCGGACTTGGCCTGCCCGCCCACGATCCAGCGGACGTCCGGGAATACAGCCAGCGCAGGAGCGACCGCGGCCGGGTTGGTCGCCTTGCTGTCGTTGACGAACAGGACGCCGTCGCGTTCGGCGACGCGCTCCATCCGGTGCGGCAGACCGGGGAAGGATTGCAGCCCCCGCTCAATCGCGGCTTCCGGCAAACCAATCTGAAGTGAGCCGCAAACATATGAAGCGGCGGCGCGGTTCTCAAGGTTGTGGAGACCTGGGAGCGTCGAATAAAGATTCAGCTCCTGCAGCCAGGGTTCCAGCGCGATTAGACAGGTATGTGGAAAGCTCTCGAATACACTTCCCCATGCAGCAGAGCTGGTGCCGATCAACCCATAATTCGACGGGTCCTGCATCTGGAACAGCCGTGCTTTTGACGCGGCGTATGCGTCGAAGCACTCGTACCGATCGAGGTGATCGGGCGTGATGTTGAGCAATACCGCAACATCGCAATCGAGGCTTTGGGTCAAGTCGATCTGGTAGCTCGAAAGCTCGAGCACATACACGCCGCCCTCAGGAAGCGGCTCCTGCGCCAAAATCGGCAGCCCGATATTACCGCCCATCGTTGTCGGCACGCCCGCGGTCTTGAGGATGTGGTGGACGAGCGCGGTCGTCGTCGACTTGCCGTTGGTACCCGTAATCCCCACCACCATATGCGGCGGAAACTCTGACCGCGCGCGGGCGAACAACTCGATGTCGCCGATGATCTCGAGCCCAGCGTCGCGTGCCCGCTGCGCGATCGGATGGCGATTGAGCGGCAGGCCCGGCGTGACGACCAAGCTATTGAACTGAGTGAGGTCGGCCTGGTCGAGGTTGGCGATCCCGGCCCCCGCGGGAAGGTTCGCACGAGCCTCTTCCGTCGCGTCCCACGCCGTCACCGTCGCGCCGCTTGCAAGCAGCGCCTCGACCGTCGCCAGCCCCGACCGCGCAAGCCCATAAACCGCGTAATGCCTGCCCGAAAATGCCTTGGCGGTGATCACCGCAGCTTCAGCGTCGACAGGCCCGCGAGCGCGAGGACGAAGGCGATGATCCAGAAGCGGATCACCACCGTCGGCTCGCTCCACCCGAGATGTTCGAAATGATGATGGATCGGCGCCATCCGGAACACCCGCCGGCCGAAGCGTTTGAACCAGAACACCTGCACGATGACACTGACCGCTTCGAGCACGAACAGCCCGCCAACGATCGCAAGCACGAATTCGTGATGGGTCGCAACCGCGACCGCTCCGAGTGCGCCACCCAAGGCAAGACTGCCTGTGTCGCCCATGAACACCGCCGCCGGGGGCGCATTGAACCACAGGAAGGCAAGGCCAGCCCCGACAATCCCGAGCAAAAGCACGGTCAAATCGCCGGCACCGGGGACGTGCGGAATTCCCAGATATTCGGCAAAACGCGCATTGCCGACAAGATAAGCTATCAACAGGAACGCCATCGATGCGATGATCACCGGCATGGTCGCAAGTCCGTCGAGACCGTCAGTGAGATTGACGGCGTTGCCGAAGGATACGATCACAAATGCGCCGAACGCGATGTACAGCCAGCCGAGGTCCGCCACCGGCCCCTGTACGAACGGCAGATACAATTGAGTCCCGCCAACGCGAACCATCAGCCAGGTCGCAAAACCGGCAAGCGCGAATTCGAGCACAAGCCGCATCTTTCCCGACAGGCCGGCATGATGCGATTTCTTGACCTTGTCATAATCGTCGAGAAACCCAATCAGCCCGAACCCCGCGGTGACCAGCAGGCACGCCCAGACATAGGGGTTGGTGAGGTCCATCCAAAGCAAAGTCGAAATGAAAACCGCCACCAGGATCATCAGCCCGCCCATGGTCGGTGTCCCGCGCTTGGCGAGATGGGTCTGCGGTCCATCGGCACGGATCGGCTGACCCTTGCCCTGCTTGGCGCGGAGCCAGCGAATGAAGGCCGGTCCCATCATCAGGCCGATCAGCAGCGCGGTCGCGCTTGCCCCACCGGCGCGGAAGCTGAGGTAGCGGATGAGGTTGAGAATGCCGGGAAAGCCCAGCTGCTCGGCGATCAAATAAAGCATTAGGGTCTTGCCCCTGCCATCGCTTCGACCAGCCGCGCAAGCCCGATCGAATTGGACGCCTTGACCAGCACCGCATCGCCCGGGCGAACAACCCCGGTCAACCGCGCCGCGGCTTCATCCGCATCGGCCACACGATCGACCGCGATCGTCCCATTGAGCGCCTGGGCAAGCGCGTCCATCTCCTCGCCGACCAGTATCAGATGATCGACCCGGGCCTCGGCGAGTGCCGGGGCGAGGGCGGCGTGGGCCGCGGCGGCACTGTCTCCAAGTTCGCGCATCGGGCCGAGCACCGCGATCCGCCGCTCAGCATCGCGCTCGGCGCCAAGGGCTTTCAACGTCGCCGCCATCGATGCCGGATTGGCATTATAGCTTTCGTCGATCAGCAGATAGGATCCACCCTCCAGACTGAGCCGGTGACGCTCGCCGCGCCCCTTGAGCCCGGCCATGTCCGCCAGCGCCAGCCCCGCAATCGCCAAATCGCCCCCCACGGCCTCGACTGCCGCAAGCACGGCCAGTGAATTGCTCACCCAATGGTCGCCGCGCTGAGCGATAGTGAAAGTCAAATCACTCTCTTGCAGGCGCGCGGTGACCTGGCTGCCGCCATTGTCCGCGCGCACAGCATAGATCGCGCTGACGTCGGCCTCACCCCGCCCAAAAGTGATGGTTCGGCCGGCCAGCCTCCGCGCGACCTCTACCAGCCGCTCGCGATGGGGCGCATCTTCAGGCAGAATCGCCACTCCGTCAGGCTCGAGTCCTTCGAAAATCTCCGCCTTGGCGTCGGCAATCGCCTCCATCGACCCGAGATGCTCGATGTGCGCCGCGGCGATGGTCGTGATCAATGCGACATGGGGCCGCACCAGCCGCGTCAGCGCCGCAATCTCGCCCGCGTGGTTCATTCCCATTTCAAGCACCGCATATTCGCAGTCGCGCGGCATCCGCGCGAGGCTGAGCGGAACCCCCGTGTTATTATTATAGCTCTTTACAGATCGATGCACTTTGCCGCGCGCATATCGGTCTAAGGCTTCGTACAAGGCTTCCTTGGTCGAGGTCTTGCCGACCGACCCGGTCACGCCGATCACCTTGCCCGCCATTCGAGCGCGCGCCGCTACTGCAAGGTCGCTCAACGCTTTGGCAACATCGCCGACCATGACGTGCGGCGCGTCGACTGGCGAATTGACGATGGCGCCAGCAGCTCCCGCCGCGAAGGCACCCGCGACGAAGCGATGACCATCAGTTGCGCTTCCCGGCATTGCGACGAACAGATCGCCCGCCACGACCTCGCGACTGTCGAAGGTGACTCCGCTCGCCTCGAATGCTCTACCGTTAAGGACTCCTCGCGTCGCCGCGACGATCTCTTCCGAAGTCCACAGGACACTCATGCCGCGCACTCGCGCGCGACTTCGACATCGTCGAACGGAAGCGTTTGTTCGCCGACGATCTGGCCCTGTTCGTGCCCCTTTCCGGCGACCAATATGATGTCGCCCGCGCTCGCCATCGCGATCGCAGCCGCGATCGCTTCGCGCCGGTCGCCAATCTCAATTGCCCCTGGAGCGCCCTTAATCACTTCCCGACGTATCGCGGCCGGATCCTCGCCGCGCGGATTGTCGTCAGTGACGATGACGTGATCCGCCAGTCGCTCGGCAGCCGCACCCATCGGGCCGCGCTTACCCGAATCACGGTCGCCACCGGCCCCGAGCACGATGATCAGCCGCCCTTCGACATGCGGGCGCAGTGCCTCGATCGCTGCCTCGATGGCATCAGGCGTATGCGCATAATCGACATAGACGGGCGCTCCGTCGCGGGTGATCACCGCGCGCTCCAGACGTCCACGCACTGGTGAAACTCGCGCCATCCCGGCAAGAGTCTCGGACCAGTCGCCCCCCGTCGCAAGCGCCAGCCCAGCAGCAACCAGCACGTTCGCGACCTGATAGGCGCCGATCAGCGGCAGCATCAACCTATGCTCATTTGCAGCGTGGCGAAGCACCAACTGCTGTCCAAGCGGAGTCGACTGGCGCGACGCGATCGCGATCGTGCCCATGTCCTTGCCCACCGTCAGCACGCTGAGCCCGCGCCGTCCCGCACGCTCGATGACCGCGTCCGACCGCGCATCGCCGTTCCACACCACCGCAGTCCCGTCGACGGCGACAACTTCGTCAAACAGGCGCATCTTCGCCGCGAAATATTCCTCCATACCGGCATGGTAATCGAGGTGGTCGCGCGACAAATTGGTGAACGCGGCCGCCTGTACCGGCACCCCCTCGGCACGATATTGGTCAAGCCCGTGCGACGAAGCCTCGTAAGCGACGTGGCTGATCCCCATCCGCTCGAGCCCCGCCATGTTCGACAGGAAAGTGACAATGTCGGGACTGGTCAGCCCGGTGCTGACCTGATCGTCGGCGGTAGTCACTCCAAGCGTCCCCACCGACGCCGAGCGATGCCCCGCCATTCGCCACAATTGGCGAGTCATCTCAACCGTCGAAGTCTTGCCGTTCGTTCCGGTCACCGCCACCACGGTCTCGGGAAAGGGCGCGAAAAAGCTCGCAGCAAGCTCAGCAAACTTTTTGCGCGGCTCCTCGGCGGCAAGATGCGCCACACCGGCAACATTCGCCTCGGGACGAGCCACGACCGCCACCGCCCCACGCGCCACAGCTTCAGCGATAAAATCCTCGCCATTGAAACGGCTGCCACGAAATGCCCCAAAGACATTTCCTGCCGCAACCTGACGGTG
Organism: Sphingomicrobium sp.; assembly: GCA_035575595.1. Taxonomy (GTDB): domain Bacteria; phylum Pseudomonadota; class Alphaproteobacteria; order Sphingomonadales; family Sphingomonadaceae; genus Sphingomicrobium. Next base: position 61,994 of record DATLXR010000052.1, on the reverse strand, counting down.
ATCGAGCGCGAAACCGGTCACCATTTGCTCGCTGAAAAGGCCCATCGAAGCGGAATCGCTGACGACGCCGGCAAGATCGCCCAAACGCATCGCCGCCTACTCGTCTTTTTCGTGCACGTAGGGAAGCACTTCGGCCATATTCGGCTCGCGCTTCTTGTCGGGCGTGACCCCCAGCATCGGCGCGATCCGGCTGATCGTCCGGCTGATCAGCGGAGCAACGTTCCAGCCCGCAGTGCTGAACCCAAAGGTCTCCGCCGTCGCCTTGGGCTCGTCGAGCATCGCCACGATCACATAACGCGGCTCGTCCATCGGAAAGACGCCGGCGAAGCTCGTCACCTTCAGCGATCGATTGTGATATTTCTCAGCGGTCCCGGTCTTGCCGCCTACTCGGTATCCGGGCGCATCGGCCTTTTTCCCCGTCCCCTTGGTCACCACCAGCCGCAGCAGCGCCCGCATCTGATAGCTGGTATCCGCGGAAAAGACCCGCCGCCCGGCGGTCACCGGATGCTTGGCGTCGACCTTGAGGATCGTCGCCGGCCGATAGATCCCGCCATTGAACAAAGTCGCATAACCTGACGCGAGGTGGAGCGGTGTCACCGCAATGCCGTGGCCAAAGCCGACGGTCATCGTCTCGATCACGTTCCAATTCTTGCCCGGGGTCAGCGTGCGCCCACGCTCGCGCAATTCGATCCCGACCGGCTCAAGAAAACCCATCTTGCCGAGAAATGCCTTCTGCCGCGTCGCGCCCAATTGCTGCGCGATCTGCGCGCTGCCGATATTCGAGCTTTCCTTCATGATCTCGGTCACCGAGCAGGCGCGGCCATAAGGATGCGTGTCGTTGATCGTCCGTCCGGCGATGTGCAGCTCCTTCGGACAATTGTACATCTGGCCGAGCGACTTCACGACACCCGCGTCCATCGCCATCGCTACGGTGAACGGCTTGAAGGTCGACCCAAGTTCGTAGACGCCAAGCGTCGCCCGATTGAAGCGCGCCTCGATACTCCCCTTGCCCGCCGCATTGGGGTTGAGCTGCGGCAGGGACGTCATCGCCAGCACTTCGCCGGTGTGAATATCCATGATGATCCCAGCCGCTCCAACCGCCGAGAATTGCGCCATCGAGGCGCTCAGCTCATGCTCGAGCGCCTGCTGGATCCGGCTCGAAATCGACAATGTCAGCGGAGTTCCGCGCTGGGATTGGTCGCGAAGCCGGTCGTTGAACGCCCGCTCCACCCCGGCGGTGCCATTGCCATCGACATCGGTGTAGCCGAGCACATGTGCCGCAAGCGCGGTCTGCGGGTAAAGCCGGTCGGGTTCGCGCGACAGTGCCAACCCCGGCTCGCCAAGCGAGTTGATCGCATCGACCAGCGCCGGGGCCGCGCGCCGCCGCAGATAATAGAAACGTCGCCCCGAACGCAGCATCGCAAGATAGGTCGCGGCATCCTTTTCGGGCATCAGGACACTGAGTTTCTGAGCAAGGTCGAGCTTGTTGCCGATCACCTGCGCGGGCTGCAGCCCGATCGTCCATGCGTCGATGGTGACTGCGAGAGACTGGCCGTTGCGGTCGATGACGTCGCCGCGCTCAGGGGCGAGATCGAGTGCAGCGCCCTTGCGGCCCGCATGATCGCCGAACGCCGCGAGATAGACCAGGCGGAACAGGATCAAAGCGACGATTCCGCCGTAGATCAGCATTCCGATCATCAAACGCTGATGCATGACACCAAGAATCTGGCGACGCTGTCCGACCAATCGGAGCCGCTCGGGCCGGGCGACGAGAGCGGGCGTCGGAGCGTTCATCAGTTCGAGCCGGAATCCTTGGTGGCGCGCGAAGCGGAGTCACTCTTCGCGCTGGTCGTCGACAATGGCCCAAGCGGGTCGGTCGAAGCGGTCTTGACCGGCTTCGGCGCAGCGGGAGACTTTTTCGCAGGTACGAGAGCGGCCGCCTTGGTGGCCGGTCGGACGGTCGCGACCGGAATCGGCGCACGGCGCGGCTCGGGCTTGGTATAATTGGCGACGTGCATCATCTCGCTGATCGGTCGCGACGTGCGCGGCGCGTCGGCGCCATCGCTGGTCACGGCGGGCGCGCGCGTGACCGAAACGGGTGCAGCGGCAAGTACCAGCGGCGCCTCCAGAACCGGCCGGCGATCGGGCTTGGCCAGCGTCGCAAGCTGGAACGCGCCCTCGACGAACTGATCCGCGCTCGGTGCCGATAGCCGGATGACCTTGACGTTCCATCGCTCGAGCTGGGCGAGGCGGCCGCGCGTGCCGATTTCGGTTTCGAGCAGGCGAATGTCGCGCTGGGCAAGGACGATGCGATTCTCGACGCTTTCCAGGGCCGCGCGTTCGGACGCGACGCGCAACGACACGAGGTAGCAACCCAAAGCGGCGCTGGCGATCGCGCCGACCATGAACACGGATCTAAAGCTACGGCTGCTCATGCTGCCTTCTCCTGGTCCCACGCGGGCGCATTGGTCCGGACTGCGGTTCGCAGCCGGGCCGAGCGCGCGCGCGGGTTACGGGCCAACTCGCTATCCGAAGGGGACAGCGGCTTGGCGACTTGTTCGAAACTTGGCGCGGGACCGGCAACCGCCATCGGGCGATGGCGCGAGCCGGCGGGCGTTGCGCCGCTGCGAGTCCGCAGGAAGCGCTTGACAATGCGATCCTCGAGGCTGTGAAAAGTGACCACCGCCAACCGGCCGCCGGTGCTCAGCGAGCGCTCGGCCGCGCGTAATCCCTGCTCGAGCTCGTCGAGCTCGGCGTTGAGGTGAATGCGGATCGCCTGGAAGGTGCGGGTCGCAGGATCGCTCTTCATCCCGGCATGATGACCAAGCGCCTTGCGGACCAGCGCTGCAAGCTCGGCGGTTCGGGTAAGCGGGCGCGCCGCGACAATCGCGCGGGCAACGCTGCGCGCGCGGGGTTCCTCGCCATATTCGCGGATAACCCGCGCGATTTCCGCCTCGTCGGCCTCGTTGAGAAACTCGGCCGCGCTCTGGCCCGACTGGCTCATCCGCATATCGAGCGGACCGTCATTGGAAAAGGAAAAGCCGCGCTCGGCCTGGTCGAGCTGCATCGACGACACGCCGATATCGAGCGTGATTCCATCGACCGGCAGAAGGCCGCGTTCTTGAAGCACATGGTCCATCTGCGAAAAGCGTTCATGGACCAGCGTCAGCCGCGGGTCCGGAACGAGCGTAGGACCGTTCGAGATCGCATCTGGATCGCGATCGAACCCGATCACTCGTCCCGCCCCCGCCTGGAGCAGTGCCTGGGTATAGCCACCTGCTCCGAACGTGCCGTCTACATGAGTCTCGCCGGGGACAACGGCGAGGCGGGCAACGACCTCGTTGATCAAAACCGGGACATGAGGCGCAACATTGCTCACAGTCCGCGCTCCTCGAGCCGGAAGCGCGCAATGTCCTTCATGTCATCGGGGATATTCTTGTCGGCCAGGAACCGCTCGGGGTTCCAGATCTGGAAGGTCTCGCCAACGCCGATGAACAAGGCGAGGTCACCGATTTCGCCCTTGCGGCGCATCATTGGCGGGATCACGATCCGGCCCGAGCTGTCGTAGGGCACTTCCTCGGTCGCGCCGAAGGCCATCATCGTGCGCCGCGCATAATCGATCTCGGCGGCGGGGTCGGTTTCCTGCTTCTCAGCCAGGCGTTCGAGCTTGGCGTGCTTATAGGCCGCGTAGGCGGGATCGTAGGCGTTGAGCGCTGCAAAGGAGTCGTGCTTGGCAAGGACTATGGTGCGGGCATCGCCGCGGCGCTCGATCACCGCGCGCAGAAATGCTGGCACGGAAACGCGACCCTTCGCGTCCACCGCGTTCAAAGCACTGCCTTGGAACAGATGCTCTAATGCCACGACCCACTCCTCAGGGCGCAACTCTCCCGTTCCCAGACTCACGGTTTCCCGTGGGCCCGCCGCCTAGTGAAAGACTGAACAGGTGTGCCCCGCGCTACGGCAGTGTTGGTAACTCAACATGGGTCGGGATACAATGGGATTTCATGCCACTACTGGGGAAAACGTGCCTAGTGGCGGAAATCTCACAATTCCTCAATCGATCTTAACTATATGTTCTTGCCCTGTTCTTCGGGATGGGCTTGTGGATAAGATTGTGGGCGAGCTTTGGTCATCGAGAATCGAGTCGCACCAGCTCGTCGATAAGCAGATCCAGATTCGCGGCGGTCGGACCGTCTAGTCCGTTCGGCCCCGCGACATTGAGAAAGTCGGCGTCGGCGATAATCGACGCTTTGCCTCGCCCAATCCTGCAACGCGCCACCATTCCGTCACCGATCCGGCAAGCGCCGCGACTGATCAGGCGCCCGGGGGACCCGAACAGGACGTCGCGTCCGCGCACCACGCGCAACGATGGGCCATCGACCGTCGGACCTTCGAGCGTCAGCCCCCAATGGGCAAGCAGGCCGGTGTCCGCAAAATCGGGCGGTGGCCGCAGCGGATCGCCGAGCGGGCGATCGCTGTGCCAATCGAGCCGGGGATCGGCGAGCAGCAGCAGGCGACCGCCCGCGCGTACCCAGGCGTCGAGTTCGACCAGCACTTCGGCGGGTTGCGCACGCGGGTGCGCCATCAGCAGCAGTTTTTTCCCCGAAAGGCTTCGCGCATCGGCGACAGCGATCGGTTCGACCCGATAAAGCTGTTCGAGTCGCTCCAGCGTCGGGGATCCGCCCTCGAGCGAAAAGCTTTCGGCGAACATCAGAGGCAGGCTGGTCAGAAGCGCAAGCTTCGGCCGGGCAAGCGCCGGGCGGAGTTCCGTTGAAGCCGGGGCTGGTGCGGACATTTTGACCGCGACGGCGGAACCGCCAATCAACAGCAAGCCCGCAATTGCGGCGAGCGCGCCGCGTTTCACGGCCTTGGAGCGGAGTCGCTCGCGCGCTCGGCGGCGCGATTGTCTGTCGTCGATTGCCCCGGAGCGACTCCTAGCTCGGCAAGTGGCTCGTCGGGGACCGAATCATTGCTGAGCCCGTTGGCGGCAACGGCGGTCGAGGCCGGCGAATCACCCGATCGGCTTATCGCGGTGCCAAGCAGAACCAGAAGAAATACAAAGGCCAGTCCGGTCAGGCCGATGCGGACGCGCTGGATTCTGTCGCTGCCGGGCGGTTCGTGCATTCGACGAACGCTATTGCCTGTACGACGAAAGTGCAATCGTCGCTTGACGCGCCCCAAGGTGGCCGCGAAAGACCCGCAATGAACAAAATCCTTCTCGCCCTCGTCGCCACGGCGGCACTCGTAGCCTGCGATAAGCAGGATCACACCATCATCGCCGGCCGCGCTGCTAACGACGCTGCGGTCAATACCGCCGGCGTAGTCCTGCCGCCCGCGATCACTGCGAGCAAGACCTATCGCTGCAAGGACAATAGTTTGGTCTATATCGACTGGATCGCCGACGGCACCGCGCGCGTCAAAGCCGACAAGAATGAAGTCGGGACGCCGGTCACGCTCGGCGAAGAAGGCGCGGCGCTCAAGGGCAGCGCGACCGACGCCAGCGTCACGTATAACGGGAAAAGCTGCAAAGCCTGATTCGTCTCAATTGACCCAATAAACCCCCCGGCGACCCGCTCGCCGGGGGTTTTTTTGTCGCTTGGGCACGGCTAGGGACCGCGGCCATGACCACAGCCCCGATCACGCCCGAGATTGTTGCTGAACACGGCCTTTCCCCAGAGGAATATGAGCGCGTGCAAGCCGCGCTCGGCCGCGATCCGAATCTGGTCGAGCTCGGCATCTTCTCGGTAATGTGGTCCGAGCATTGCTCGTACAAAAGCTCGCGCATTCATTTGAAGAAGCTTCCGACCACCGCGCCCTGGGTAATCTGCGGCCCCGGCGAGAATGCCGGCGTGATCGATATCGGGCCGGGCCCCGACGGAAAGCCGCAGGCCGCCATCTTCAAGATGGAGAGCCACAACCATCCAAGCTATATCGAACCCTATCAGGGCGCGGCGACCGGAGTCGGCGGAATCCTCCGCGACGTCTTCACCATGGGCGCGCGGCCAATCGCCAATCTGAACGCGCTTCGCTTCGGACGGCCCGACCATCCCAAGACGCGCCATCTCCTTGCCGGGGTAGTCGCCGGGATCGGCGGCTACGGAAATTGTGTCGGGGTTCCGACCGTTGGCGGCGAGGTTAATTTCGACAGCGCCTATGACGGCAACATCCTCGTCAATGCGATGACCGTCGGGGTCGCCGACCAGGACAAGATCTTTTATTCGGCCGCATCAGGCGTGGGCAATTCGATCGTTTATGTCGGATCGAAGACCGGCCGCGACGGCATTCACGGTGCGACCATGGCCAGCGCCGATTTCTCCGAGGACAGCGAGGAAAAGCGCCCTACCGTCCAGGTCGGCGATCCGTTCACCGAGAAATTGCTGATCGAAGCCTGCCTCGAACTCATGGCCTCCGACGCGATCGTCGCGATCCAGGACATGGGGGCCGCCGGTCTCACCTCCTCCTCGGTCGAGATGGCGAGCAAGGGCGGTGTTGGAATCCAACTCGACCTTAACGCTGTCCCTCAGCGTGAAGAGGGAATGACTCCCTATGAGATGATGCTCTCCGAATCTCAGGAACGCATGCTGATGGTCCTAAAGCCCGGTCGAGAGGCCGAGGCGGAGGCCATTTTCAGGAAGTGGGAACTCGATTTTGCCATAATCGGCAACGTCTCACAATCCGGCCGAATGGTGCTGCTCCACAACGGCGAAACCGTCTGCGACATCCCGCTCGCCCCCCTCGCCGACGACGCACCCCTATACGACCGTCCCTTCGTCCGCACGCCGCCCGCTGCCCCGCTCACCGACATCCCCCAATCGACCGATATCGCCGCCGACCTGCTTAAACTCATGGCTTCCCCCGCAATCGCCAGCCGCCGCTGGATCTGGGAGCAATATGACAGCCGTGTCGGCGGCGACACGGTTCAGACCGGCGGCGACGCGGCGGTGGTCCGTGTTCACGGTACGAGCAAGGCGCTGGCGATGACTACCGACTGCACTCCGCGCTACTGTCTCGCCGATCCGTTCGAGGGTGGAAAGCAGGCCGTTGCTGAAGCCTATCGCAACCTTTGCGCGGTTGGGGCGAGACCGTTGGCGATTACCAATTGCCTCAACTTCGGTAACCCCCAGCGGCCCGAAATCATGGGCCAGATTGTTGGTTGCCTTGAAGGTATGAGCGAAGCCTGCATCGCGCTCGACATGCCGATCGTTAGCGGCAACGTCAGCCTCTATAACGAGAGCAAGGCCACTGGCGGGGGTTCGGCTATTTTGCCGACCCCGGCAATCGGCGGAGTCGGACTCCTCGACGATTGGTCCGCCAGCGCGACCATCGCGTTCAAGGCGGCGGGGGAACACATCATCCTGATCGGCCATAGCGATAGCCATGTTGGTCAGTCGCTATGGCTCGAAATCTGTCACGGGCGGCGCGAGGGTCCGCCTCCGCCAGTCGATCTGGCGGCGGAGCGGCGTGGTGGGGAGCTAGTTCGCGAGCTTATCGCGAAGGGTCTTGTGACTGCGGTTCACGATTGTTCCGATGGTGGGGCTGCGGTTGCGGTTGCGGAGATGGCGCTTGCTGGAGATATTGGAATGACGATGACCGTCGTTCCGCAAATCCCCAATCCGGGAGCGATATTATTTGGGGAGGATCAGGGACGCTATGTGATCACGACCAATGATCCGGAGACGATCGTTGCTGCTGCCAATGCGGTGCAGCTGTTTGCGATTCCCATTGGGATTACTGGTGGGGATAGCTTGATTTTCGATCTGGTTGACCGTGGCGGTCCGAGTTCTGAGAAGTTGGCGGATATGCGTAGAATGCATGAATCGTTCCTGCCGGAGTTGATGAACCCACTTGCGAGCGCTTCGCATTAGCGCTAATAAGGCGTGATGATCATCTGTAGCTGCAATGCGATTCGCGACAGGGACTTGAGGGATGCCGCCCGGCGCGGTTGCCCATGCCCTGACAGCGCATATCGTTCGCTTGGCTGCAAATTCGAATGCGGATCGTGCCGCGACCATGCCGAGGAATTGATCCTCGCCGAGCGCGCGCAATTCCTGAAGGTCGATGCGCAGGCCGCCTGAGCCGCGATTGCGACTGACTTTCATTCACAAAGATTTCGCGGTTTTTCGCCACTTTTGAGCTTTCGCCAAGGTGGTTTATCGCCTAGAGGCGGATGAACTCAGGAGGCGAGAATGACCAGCGACTCACGCGTAATCGAGCAGTTGAACGAGGCGCTCAAGAACGAGCTGACCGCGGTCAACCAATATTGGCTGCATTATCGCCTGCTCGACCATTGGGGAATCGCTCGCCTTGCCGAGTTCGAGCGCCACGAATCCATCGATGAAATGAAGCATGCCGATGAACTTGCCGAACGAATCCTGTTCCTCGACGGCCTCCCCAATTTTCAGGCGCTGGGCCGGTTGCGGGTCGGCGAGACCGTAACCGAAATCCTCCAGTCGGACCTCGACCTCGAGATCGAAGCGGTGGCGATGCTTCGCGATGCGGTCGCCCATGCCGAAACCGTGCGCGATTTCGTCAGCCGCGACCTGTTCGCGCGAATCCTTGCCAATGAGGAAGAGCATATCGACACGCTGGAGAAGCAGTTTGACATGATCGAGCGGATGGGGCTCGAAAATTACATTCACCTCCAGTCCAAACCCGCCGAGGCCTGACTCGCCAAGCTCTGATTTGCCGAGGGGGCGTCGATGACCGAGCTTGCACAGCCGACGGCCCGGCCACGCATCGCTTCGCTCGACATCATTCGCGGAGTCGCGGTGATGGGCATATTCTCGGTCAATGTCGTCGACTTTGCACTGATCCGTCAGGCCTATCTCAACCCCGCCGCGGCGGGCGGTGCGAGCGGAATCGACCTCGCACTGTGGTTCGCGAATTATGCGCTGATCGACGGCAAGATGCGGACCCTGTTCTCGATCCTGTTCGGCGCTTCGATTCTGCTGGTCATCGACCGCACGCGGGAAAACGGATCGTCCCCGGGGCGGACCCATTTTGCGCGAATGGCGGTGCTGTTGCTGTTCGGCCTGCTCCATTTTTTCCTGCTGTGGGAAGGCGACATCCTTACGCTCTACGCAGCGGTCGGAATGATTGCCTTCTTCTTCCGGAAGGCGCGCGTGCGCATCTTGCTCATCTGGGCCACAATCCTGATCAGTCTGACCGCGGTGTCGTGGAGCGTTGCCAGCGTACAACTTGTTCAAATGCAACAAGCCGTCGACGACGGGACCGCGAGCCCCGCTGAAGAAAAATATTGGAAGGAGATGAAGCGCGAATTTGTCGCTGATCCGGCCAGGGACGCCAGGACCGTTGCGATCATGCGCGGTCCATGGTTCGACCGGGTCGAGCATTTCCTGACCAAGCGCGCGATCGAGCCGCTGGGAACGATTTTCCAATTCGGCGTCGAGACGTTGGGCCTGATGCTGATTGGCATGGCGGCGTTCCGATCGGGCTTCCTTACCGGCGCCTGGGACGACCGCCGCTACCGCCGCATCGCCATCTGGACGCTCGGTCCGGGCCTTTTATTATCGATCCTGCTCGGGATCATCGTCGTTGCGTCCAATTTTCTCCCGGGCCTGCTGATTCTCGGCCTGCTTGGCATTGGAGCCCCGCTCCATGTGGCGATGGCTCTGGGCTATGCCGCGCTGATCATCCTGCTTGCGCGTCAGCCCGGCAGGATCGCAGCCCGGCTCGCGGCGGTCGGGCGGATGGCGTTCACCAATTATCTGGCGACCAGCATCATCGCCGCAAGCCTGTTCTTCGGCGGGGGCATCGCCTTGTTCGGCCAATTGTCGCGGTTCGAGGCATGGCTTGTCGTTCCCTGCATCTGGCTGTTGATGCTGACATGGTCGAGGCCGTGGCTGGCGCGTTTCCACTACGGCCCATTCGAATGGATTTGGCGAAGCCTGGCGCGTGGTGAATTACAGCCACTCCGCAAGCGCTTGCCTGCTATGGCTTAAAGCCGCCCGAAACCCTGATTGGCGACTTTACGGCCGAAACCCGTTTGCAGCGGTGCCCGGGTCAGCCGCGGATTGGTCGCTTTGTCGAACAATTCAATCGTCTCGTTCCACAAGCGGCGCAATTCGACCACGTCGGGGATCAGCTCCCCGGGGAAGCGGTGTGTTTCGATGCACAAGCGCGCGGTCTGTTCGATCAGTTCGGCGCGGTCGGCAAGCGGATCGGCACCGAATTGGCGCGCCTCACCCTTTAGCGTGTGCGCGGGAATGACGAGGTCGATGGTTTTCTGCTCGCGCATTGCGGCTTCGATTCGTGCGACACTTTTGGCCCCGTCCTCTCGGAAGTAGCCGAGGATGCGAATAAAGCCGGGCCCGAGTTCGGCGCGGCTCTTCTCAAAATGCACCCAATCGACAATGTCAAAACCCTCGTCCACTTAGCGCTCCTGCCCCGTCCTTCCGGGCCCAATAGGTCCGTGTAGGAGCCAAAGGGTAAAGAGGGAGTTATTGTCCCTTGTCGTCGTAGGGATTCTTGGTTGCGCGCATCGTCAGGCGTAGCGGGACCGGTCCCAAGCCAAGATCGCGGCGCATCGAATTGAGCAGATAGCGATGATAGCTGGTCGGCAATTGATCGACCCGGCTTCCGAAAATGACGAAGCTCGGCGGACGCGTTTTGACCTGGGTGATGTAGCGCAGCTTGATCCTCTTGCCGCCGGGAGCTGGCGGAGGATTGGTTTCCACTGCCTTACCGAACCAGCGGTTTAGCTCGCCCGTTCCGACCCGCCGCGACCAATTGTCGCGAACTTCGAATGCCGCGCCGAGCAACTGGTCGATGCCCTTGCCGGTCTTGGCCGACACGGTCAGCAGCGGCACTTCCTTCAATTGGCTCAAGCCTTCGAGCAGCGCCGCCTTGACCCCGTTGAACAGCGACGATCCGTGCTCGGCGACATCCCATTTGTTGAGCGCGATGACCAAGGCGCGGCCTTCCTCGAGCACCTGATCGGCGATTCGCAAATCCTGCGCTTCGAGTCCGCGGGTTGCGTCGAGCAGAAGCACCACCACTTCGGCGAAATCGATCGCTCGGCGGGTGTCGGCGGCAGACAGTTTCTCGAGCTTGTCCTGCACCTTGGGCCGCTTGCGTAAGCCCGCGGTATCGATCAGCCGGACCGCGCGTCCTTCGCCCGCTCCGGGGGCCTGCCACACCCATTCGATGCTGATCGAATCGCGCGTGATACCGGCTTCTGGCCCAGTGATCATCCGCTCCTCGCCGAGCATGCGGTTGACCAGGGTTGACTTGCCGGCATTGGGGCGCCCGACGATCGCCAACTTTAGCGGGCCGCCTTCGTCGGGCTCCTCTTCTTCGAGTTCATCGCCCTCGGCGCGGTCGATGAACGGGCGAAGCGCTTCGAACAGATCGACGAGCCCGTCGCCATGCTCGGCCGACAGAGCGAACGGCTCGCCAAAGCCGAGCGCGAAAGCTTCCATCCGACCTGCCTCGGCGCCGCGGCCTTCGGATTTGTTGGCGGCGACGATTACCGGAGTGTCCTCGCTTCTGAGCCAGCGCGCGATTTCCTCGTCGAGCGGGGTCAGCCCTTCGCGCGCATCGATCATGAACAAGGCGACATCCGCCTCGCGCACCGCGGCCTCGGTCTGCTGGCGCATTCGCCCGGGAAGCGAGGAGGGATCCTCGTCCTCGTAGCCTGCGGTATCCACCACCCGGAATTCGAGGTCGAGCAGACGGCCCTCGCCCTCGCGGCGGTCGCGGGTCACGCCCGGACGGTCGTCGACCAGCGCGACGCGCTTGCCGACCAAACGGTTGAACAGCGTCGATTTGCCGACGTTGGGACGGCCGACGATCGCGACGGTGGGCTGGGGCATCGCCGCCACCTGCCCCGCCGCCAAGCGAGCGTCAACCTTAGCGGTAAGAGATCAGTCGGCCGGCGTCGGTCAGCAGATACATCGTCTGGTTCGCAACCACCGGCTGAAACCGGACCGATCCGCCAATTTCACCTTGTGACTGCGTCGCTCCGTCGGTCGGATTTACGGTGACTAGCACGCCGCTTGTCCCCGCAAGGTACAGGCGTCCCCCCGCAAGGACCGGCCCGGCGTAGCTGATCACACCCGTTTTTTTCTTTTCGTTGCGCCAGCGCGGGAGCTGGTTGATCCAGCGGACCTTGCCCGTCGTTCGCTGAACCGCGATCAGCTGGGCACGGTCGTTGACCGCGAACAGCCAGTCGCCCGCGATCCATGGCGTCGAAATTCCGGCCATGTTGAGTTCCCAAAGACGTTGCCCCGACAGGATATCGAGCGCGACCATCCGTCCGCCCTGCCCCAAGGCATAAACCACGCCCTCGGCGATCACCGGATCGGCGTCGATGTCGCTTAGCGCCGCCACCGCGGTCGAAATCGAAGTGCGCGAGAGGGCATCCTGCCACACCATGCGGCCGTTTTCGTAGCGATAGGCATTAAGCTCACCAGAGGAGAAGCCGGCGACCACCGTGCCGCGTGCGACCGCGGGAGAGCCGTTGCCGAACACGCCTGCAATTTCGAGCGCGGCGGCGCTTGACCAGCCGGTCGAGCCGTCTGCGCTTTTGAGCGAATAGAGCTGATTGTCCTGGCTGATGACGTAGATTGCGCCATTGGCGACCGTCGGCGCTCCGCGGAGCGGACCACCGGGGCGCACCGTCCACACTGGGGCGCCGGTGGCAGCGTCGAACGCCGCGACATAGCCCAGACCGTTGGTAGCGTAGACGCGTCCACCGTCGACCGCGACTCCGCCGCCATAAACGACATTGCTATTGCCCTTGTCCTCGCCAAACCGGCCTGCCCACAGCGCCGTGCCCGTGCCGGCGTCGAACGCCCGGACGCTGCCGGCGGTGTCGATCGTGTAGACCTTGCCACCTGCGACCACCGGCCCGCCGCCGAGCCGACGGCTGTTGCTGCTGCCATTGCCAATGCTGACCGAAAACGCCTGACCGACGCTTTCGCGAAGCGCGACGTGCTGGACGAGCTTGGCCGAATTGCCGCCCGACTGGCCCCATTCAGGATTGGCGGTTGCGGGGGGGAGTACCATCGGCAGCGCGGCGGTCGCTGCGTCGACGGCGATGTCGAGTTCGTTGACCAGAACCGCGACGCGGTCGCCGACGGTCGGGGTCGCCTTGGGTTTCTTGTTGATGATACCGCAGCCGGACAGCAGCGCTGCTGCGGCCGCAAGGGTTACGACAGACGGAAAGTTACGGATCATAATCTAACTCGTCCTATTGTTCGGCTGCGGCATTGGTTGGAAGCGAAGCGCTGGCATCAACGCCGAGCGTTCCGGCAACCTGCACGGCGCGGCTGCGAAGTGTATCGGGAACCGCCGGGTCTGCGGCGATCTTGGCAAAAAGTTGCGCGGCGGGGGCGCGCTGCCCCTTGGCGGCGAGCGCCATTCCGACCAGTTCGCCCGCGCTTCCGAAGAAGGGCTGCCCGGGGACGGCCAGCGGCTGAAGGCGCGCGATCACCGCATCGGGCCCGATCGCGTCGAAATCGAGCGCGGTACCGCGAAGGAGGGCAAGGTCGCGATAGGGCTTAGCCAGATCCTCGTCGGCGGCGATCTCACCGAAGATTTTCGAGGCCAGTTTGCGGTCGCCGTCCTGCAGCGCGAGCGCAGCTCGGGAGAAGCCCGCTGTGGCGCTGACGCCTTCGGAATCGGAGCGGCGCAAGGTGTCGAATCGTGGTGCAGCCGTAGAAGCTTTGCCCGTGCCAAGATCATCGAGCACTGCGGACAATTGCTCGGTTGCCAGCTCGGCCTGTTTTACCTGTTGATTTTGCCAGTACAAATAGCCGCCGACCGCGGCAAGGAACAGCAGTAGCGCGCCCGCGATCAGTCCGCCGTAGCGCTTGGCTGCATCACGCGCCTGGTCGCGGCGGAGATTCTCGTCGACCTCGCGAGCGAAGCTTTCAACTGTGTCAGGGGGAAGCGCCAAAATTATCCTCTTGCGGTCGGTCGGGAGATGTCAGCTCGCCACTTTCCCTCTCTCACCCCGGATGAACGAAAGCTGGCGCGGCCTCGTCTAGCGCCCCCGGCGCCAAAGGCAAAGGCTCAAGCGGTTGCTCCAATGGAGAGCCGCTGTGCAGCATGGAATTTTTTGTTAAAGGATTGCGATGACGGTAGCCAGGTGACCGCGAATTACTACGCCATCCTGGGCGTTGCGCCCACGAGCGAGGACGTGGTGATCCGTGCCGCTTATGTCGCATTGATGCGGCGCTACCACCCCGATGCCAATGCAACGCCGCAAGCAGCCGAGCGCGCCAAGGCGATCACGCAGGCGTATGCTGTCCTTGGCGACCATGATCGGCGCGTCGATTATGATCGCCGGTTGCGGAACGGCGACGACGCCTATGACAGCGACGAGGTGGTGGTTGGCACAGAAGCCGCATGGCTGAACAAGATCGCGGTCGAACGCATTGCGATGCTCGCGGCGGTGATGCTGCTGCTGCTGTTGCCTATATACCTCATCCGTTATCCGCTCGCCGTGCAGGAGCCGCCACGCCTTGCCGATGCCAGTCGGTTCCGGGCCCCGATCGCTTCGTCCGATCCGGCCGCGACGTGCATCTCGCGATCCGCGCACGACCTCGTCCGCGAGCAATTGGTGCGCCGCGCGGGCCAGTTTCAACGGGGTAATCGAAGAGCATTCGCGCAACTTGCCGCCGATTCCTTCGTGCGCATCGACTCGACGCTGGAGGCGAGCAGGGACGATACGGGGACGGTCAATTGCAAGGCGCTGGTCGTCGTCCTTGCTCCGCCAGGGACCCAAATTGCTCATGGGCGAACCAGGCTGGCGGCGGAGATGGATTTTTCGCTCAGCTCTGCTCCGGACGCAAAGCCGGCGTTAATCCTCGCCAACGCGGACCCGATGGCGCGCCAATTGGCAACGCTGTCGCGCATTCCGCGCCTGACAGAACTTGGCGATACGATCGATGTGCGCGAACAAGGACTAGTTCCAAGGCTTGCGGCAGCGCCATCACGGCCGGCTCCGCCCGACGCGATCGTTCGGCCGCCGGAAACTGTTTCCTCTCGCGATATATCGCGCGTCCAGGAGGCTGCTTCTCCTGTGCCCAAAGCATCCCGAGCGCCAATTGTCGCCAGCTTCAATTGCAATTTTGCGAAGCGGCGCGGCGAAAGTGCGGTGTGCAGGAACCGCAATCTGGCGGCGGTCGATCGCCAATTGGCGCTATTTTACGGTCAGTCGTTGGGACAGTCCGACGCGCCGAAGCGCGCGGCATTGATCAAATCCGGTGAACGCTTCATCGCTCGGCGCAACGCGTGCCGATCCGATGCCTGCGCGCTTAATACCTATCTCGGCCGGATGCGGGAGGTTGCCGACATCATGGCTGTTCCATCTCAAGCGACCGGCGTAACCTCCCGTTAAGCTGGTGGTGCGCAGGAAAAGGACATGATTCTAATGCCCTGGAACGAATCTGCGACTGCCGCGCTAAGTTCCTCCCTGAAGAGGATGGTCAAATAATGCGTTTCATCGCTGCTTTGCTCTGGCTGTCGGCCCTTATTGCGCAGCCTGCCTGGGCGGCCTCGTCGCCGGCGCTTCGCTCGCTCGAACAGCAACTCGCTTATCTTGTCGCGGCAGCGCCGAGTGACGTTGGAGTTGCCGCTCTCGACCTCAAGACCGGCGAAACCGTGAGTATCAATGGCGACGAGCCATTCCCGATGGCGAGCACGGTCAAGGTCGCCATCGCAGCCAATTATCTTGCCCAGGTCGAAAACGGGCGCCGATCGCTCGACGACCGGATTGGCGGCAAATCTGCCGCCCGGCAAATGGAAGCGATGCTCATCGACAGCGATAATTATGCCACCGACTTGTTCTTGCGGGATTTGGGCGGCCCGAAAGTCATCCAGGCGTGGCTGACCCAGAACAATATGCTCGGGGTGCGCGTCGATCGCACGATTGCGCGCCTGCTCAGCGACCAACGCAATCTGCGCGATGTTCGCGATTCTTCGACGCCGCGAGCAATGGTCGATCTTCTGAAACGCCTCGACAGCGGGCAATTGCTCAAGCCCGCAGGCCGTTCCTATCTGCTCGACCTGATGCGCCGCTGCCGGACCGGCAAGAACCGCATTCGCGGATTGCTGCCGATGGGCACGCAGGTGGAGCATAAGACCGGCACCTTGTCGGGATTGTCGACCGACGTCGGCTATATCACATTGCGCGACGGGCGCCGGATCGCGGTCGCATTCTTCGCCCGGGGTGGGACGGATCGCCCGCGAACGATCGCTCAGGCCGCTCGGGCAATCTACGATGGCTTCAGCGCTGCGTTCAGAGCGCCGCTGACCGCGACGTTTGGCGGGAGCTGACGCCCCGCGGGGTTAGCCGTTTTTGGGGCGATAGGTCTGGTCGGTCGTCGGGAACGACCGCTTGCGCACTTCGCCGGCATAGGTTTCGACCGCTGTGGTGATCCCGGCCGCGAGATCGTCGTAGCGTTTGACGAAGCGCGCAGTGCGCTCGAACAATCCGAGCATGTCTTCGGTGACAAGCACCTGCCCATCGCACTTCGCCGACGCGCCGATCCCGATCACGGGCACCGCGACCGCCGCGGTCACCTGATCCGCGATCGACTCCATCACGCCTTCGACCACGATCGCGAAGGCCCCGGCTTCGGCGACCGCCTTGGCGTCCGCCAAAATCTTTTTTGCCTCGGCCTCGCTCTTACCGCGAGCGCCATAGCCGCCAAGCGTATTGACCGCCTGAGGGGTCAGCCCGACATGGCCGATCACTGGAATACCGCGCTCCGACAGAAAGGCGATGGTCGGCGCCATCGCCGCCCCGCCTTCGAGTTTGACCGCAGCGCAGCCGCTTTCCTTCATCACCCGCGCGGCGCTTGCGAACGCCTGTTCGGGCGAAGCTTCATAGCTTCCGAACGGCATGTCGACCGCGACCAGGCTGTGCCAGCTTCCGCGCACGACTGCCGCGCCATGCGCGCACATCATCTCGAGCGTCACTGGAACCGTCGACGGCAGCCCGTAAATCACCTGCCCAAGACTGTCCCCAACCAACAATATCTCGCAATGCGGATCGAGCAATTGCGCCATCCGCATCGTGTAGGCGGTAAGCATGACGATTGGCTCTTCGGTAACAAAGCCATTGTCGCTCGCGACCTTTCGAGTGCGCAGGGCGGGGACCGTCATTCGCTTGCCCGGCACCGGGACGGGGGTCGCGCGACTGGTGGCGCTGTCGATGGTGAATGTGGACATTGCCGCCTTCTAGCTTGCGGCGCCTAGCGCAACCAGCCCCGCCGGTAGGCAAGCCGCGAAAGCATGAAAATGCCGTAGCAAATGACTGTGATCGCGATCGGCAAGGCAAAGGCGCTGTCGGGAGTGACCTCACGCACAGACGGAACGAGCATCACACCGCCGAACTGGACCAGCACCGCGACCAGCGAAGCGAGAAGCACCGGGACTGCAAGCCTGCGCCGCACGAGCAACAATATTGCGCCGATCAGGCCGACCCACACCGCCACCGCATAAGCCGCGACCATCCACGGCGGGGTCGCGTTCCACATCGCGCGCTGATCGATCGGCAGGCTCGCCGGATCGGTGGTCACCTGGGTCAAATACATGAAACAGCCGAAAGCTTCGAATGCCAGCGCAAGGCCTACAGCTACCCAGAACCAGGCCGGTATCGCGGCGTCGGACTCCAGTTGCTTGTCCATCTCGATCTCCCCCCAATTGGTGAAGCAAATTACGCTTCCGCCCGACCAACTGCAACTGGTTCGCAAGCGAGCATTGCATTTCCGATCAGCGGTCGCACATAGAGCCTCCTATTGCATCGGCCGCCATGTCCCCTCAGCTTGCCATTCTTTACGAGCATCCTCTCTGGTTCGAGCCGCTGTTCGCCGCGCTTGAGCGACGTGGACTGGCGTTCGAAAAAATTCTGCTCACCGATCATGCGTTCGATCCGGCCGCGAGCGTTTTGCCTGCCCCACTGATTTTTAGCCGGGTGGCGATGTCCGCTTTTCTGCGCGACGCCGAACATGGGATTTTCTACGCGTCGGCCTTGCTCGATCATTGGCGCCGCCGCGGAGCGCGCATTCTCAACGGGCCTGAGACCCTCGCAATCGATTCTTCCAAGGCTCGCCAATTGTCGCTGATCACAACCCTGGGCCATTCCGTCCCTGCGACCCGCGTCGTTCACCGCGCCAGCGATTTGCTCGCCGCGACCGAAGACATGGCATGGCCGCTGCTGGTCAAAGCCAATATCGGGGGCTCGGGAGCCGGCATCACCCGCTACGCCGACCGCGACCATCTCGCCGCATCGATCGTCGATGGCGCGGTCCCGCGCTCGGTCGACCAAGTGCTGCTGGTTCAGGACTATGTTCCACCGCGCGGTGGCACCATCATGCGCATCGAGACGCTTGGCGGTGATTATTTGTACGCGCTTGAAATCGACAGCGGCGGAGAGATCTTCGACCTGTGCCCTGCCGACGCTTGCCTCGTTCAGCCCGGCCGGACCGCCATCGCCATGCGCGCGATTACGCCGTCAGCAGAGATAATTTCAGCTGCCGAGCAGATTGCGCGGTCCGCGGGCCTGGACGTTGGCGGAATTGAGGTGGTTATCGACGATCGCGACGGAGTGACCCGATTCTACGATATCAACGCGCTGTCCAACTTTGTCGCCAACCCGATCGAAGTGCTCGGGTGGGATCCCCATGAAAAGCTCGTTGATTTTATCGAAACGGCCCTCGCGGCGAAGGAAATGATATGAAATTCGGCTATTGGATGCCTGTATTCGGCGGCTGGCTCCGCAATGTCGAGGACGAGGGCATGGAGGCGAGCTGGGACTATGTGCGCCGCCTTGCCCAACGCAGCGAGGCTACCGGCTGGGACTTGAGTCTGATCGCTGAGCTCAATCTTAACGACATCAAGGGTGTCGAAGCTCCCGCCCTCGACGCATGGTCGACCGCCGCGGCGCTTGCAGCAGTTACCGAGACACTTGAACTGATGGTCGCGGTTCGCCCGAATTTTCATCAACCCGCCCTGTTCGCCAAGGCGGCGGCAAACATCGACAATATCGCCAATGGCCGGCTTGCGCTCAATGTCGTCTCGTCATGGTGGGCCGACGAAGCCACGCAATATGGGCTGCAATTCGACCAGCACGACGATCGCTATGGGCGGACCAGCGAGTGGCTCAAGGTGGTCGATGGGCTGTGGACTCAAAAGCGTTTCAGCTTCGATGGCGAGCGCTACTCATTGAAGGACGCAATCTGCGAGCCGAAGCCGGTCGCCAAGCCACGTCCGACAATCTACGCCGGGGGCGAAAGCGAGACCGCGAAAACGATCATTGCCACCCAGTGCGACGCCTATGTCATGCACGGTGACCCGGTCGAGGCGATCGCGCCCAAGATTACCGACATGAAGGGTCGCCGCGCAACCGCGGGCGGCCCCCCTATGCAGTTTGGGATGGCTGCCTATGCCATTGTTCGCGATAGCGAGGCGGAGGCGAAGCGTGAGCTTGATCGAATCACTGTGCTGCCGCCGACGCCACCCAAAGGGTTCGACAATTTCGACCAGTGGTTATCGGGCACGCAGCTTGAGCGCGAACTGAAGCTCCAGGAATATAGCGTTTCCAATCGCGGACTTCGGCCCAATCTCGTTGGCACCCCCGAACAATTGCGTGAGCGCATCGCAGAGTATGAGGACGCCGGCCTGGACCTTCTATTGCTCCAGATGAGCCCTCAAGCCGAGGAGATGGACCGTTTCGCGGCTCAGGTGATTGCCCCGATGCGCAGCGAGTAATCGGCGTAACTCTCTTATTCCCACTCGATCGTTCCGGGGGGCTTGCTGGTGTAGTCGTAGACGACGCGGTTGATGCCGGGGACTTCGTTGATGATCCGCGTTGCGCAGCGGCTGAGGAAGGCGCCGTCGAAGGGGTAGATGTCGGCGGTCATCCCATCGACGCTGGTCACTGCGCGCAATCCGCAGACGCTGTCGTAAGTGCGCGCGTCGCCCATTACGCCGACGGTGCGCACCGGCAGGAGTACCGCGAATGCCTGCCAGATCGCGTCGTACAGGCCGGCGTTGCGGATTTCCTCGAGATAGATTGCGTCGGCCTTGCGGAGGATGTCGCATTTCTCGGCGGTGACTTCGCCGGGGATGCGGATGGCGAGGCCCGGGCCGGGGAAGGGATGGCGGCCGACGAAGGCCTGGGGAAGCCCGAGCTCTTGCCCCAGGACCCGCACTTCGTCCTTGAACAATTCGCGTAGCGGTTCGACCAGCTTCATGTTCATGCGCTCGGGCAGGCCGCCGACATTGTGGTGGCTTTTGATCGTCACCGAGGGGCCACCGGTGAAGCTGACGCTTTCGATGACGTCGGGATAGAGTGTGCCCTGCGCGAGGAAGTCGGCGCCGCCGATCTTGCGTGCTTCCTCCTCGAAAATGTCGATGAAGCTTTTGCCGATGAATTTGCGCTTGGCCTCGGGGTCGGTGATCCCGGCGAGTCCCGACACGAACAGCTCGGCCGCATCAACGTGGACCAGCGGGATGTTGTAGGAGTTGCGGAACAAGGCGACGACCTGTTCGGCCTCATTGGCGCGCATCAGTCCATGATCGACGAACACGCAGGTCAGTTGGGCGCCGATCGCTTCGTGGATGAGCACTGCGGCGACCGCGGAATCGACCCCGCCTGACAGGCCGCAAATGACTTTGCCGGTGCCGACCTGAGCTCGGATTTCGGCGATCTTGGCATCGCGGAAGGCGCCCATCGACCAGTCGCCGGACAGCCCGCAGACGTGGCGGACGAAATTGGCGATCAGGCGTGCGCCGTCGGGGGTATGCGCGACCTCGGGGTGGAATTGGACGCCGTAGAAGCGGCGTTCCTCGTCGACCGTGGCAGCGAAAGGCGCGCCGTCGGACTTGGCGACGATTCGAAAGCCTTTGGGCAGCGCATCGACGCGGTCGCCGTGGCTCATCCACACCTGATGCTTTTCGCCTGGTGCCCATAGACCATCGAACAAAACGCAGGGTTCGACGATTTCGAGGAAGGCTCGGCCAAATTCGCTATGGTCGTGGCTGACGACCTTGCCGCCCAATTGCTCGGCCATCGCTTGCTGGCCGTAGCAGATGCCGAGGATCGGGACTCCCGCTTCGAACAAGGCTGCGGGCACGCGCGGGCTGTCTATCTCGGTGATCGAGCTTGGTCCGCCTGAGAGGATCAGGCCGCCCGGGCGGAGGCGATCGAACGCATCTTGCGCGCTGTTGAAGGGGGCGATTTCGCAATAGACCCCGGCTTCGCGGACGCGGCGCGCGATCAACTGGGTCACCTGGCTGCCGAAATCGACGATGAGGATGGATTGGACGGGTTGAATGGTCATTGCGGCCCGATAGCAAAGCGGAGCGCCGAGTGCATGGCCCAAAAGTCACGGCGCGCTACACGCATATAAAATGCGCCGGAACCATTGGGTCCCGGCGCATCCTTATCTGCTTATCCCGATGGCTTAATAGCCGCGGTAGCCGTTGTTGTAGCCGACATTTCGACGATCGAGATCGAGATCGACGACCTGCCCGCGAAAGTCGACCTTGCAGCTGAAGCTGAGGTCGGCCTGGGCGCCATAGGCATTGCCGTAGCCGCCGTAACCGCCACCATATCCACCGCCGTAGCCGCTATTCGAAGCCGCTACGCCGCGGACGCGGACGCCCGACGAGCGTTGCTCGACGCTGGTGATCCCGACGACCCGGCCGCGGGACTGGTTCTGGTTATAGCCATAATTGCCGTAGCCGCTGTTATAACCGCCGTAGCCATTGTTGTAGCCGCCATAACCATTGTTATAGCCGCCACCCAATTGCGACTCGACAGCGCGTGAGCACTGGCTGACCGCAAGCTGATGGTTCTGGCCGCGGCCATATTGATTGCCATAGCCGAGCTGGCCGCCACCGATCACGCCGTTGATGATCGTGCCGATGATTCCACCCTGGCTGCCGTAGCCCGGATAATATTGCGCCGCGGCCGGGCTTGCAAAGCCGACCACTGCCGCGAGACCGGCTGCACCGGTCAAGATCTTCGTCAAACCCGACATGGGATACTCCTCTTCAAGCGGGACAGGATCTGTCCCTCATGAAAACGCTTATGCCGGACGGGGGCTGCATCGCTGCTGAACTTTCGGTTTGCTGAGGTTCAGATTCTCTGTCGGTAAATTGTTGAAATTCGCAGACTAACGCACTTCTTCCAGCCCGGTGAAATGGCCCAGGAAGGCGAACACGTCGGCGGTTTCCTGGATGATCTTGCTGGTCGGCTTGCCCGATCCGTGGCCAGCGCGGGTTTCGATGCGAATGAGGAGGGGCTTGGTGCCGGTGTTTTCGGCGGCCTGGAGCGCGGCGATATATTTAAAGCTGTGGCCCGGCACGACTCGATCGTCAGTGTCGGCGGTGGTCACCAGCATCGCCGGATAATCGCGGCCGCCCTCGATGTTGTGATAAGGCGAATAGGCCAGCAGACGCGCGAAATCGGCGGCCTTGTTGGGATAGCCGTAATCATCGACCCAATAGCGCCCGGCGGTGAAGCGATCGAAACGCAGCATGTCCATCACGCCCACCGAGGGGTGCGCCGCGGCGAACAGATCGGGGCGCTGGTTGACGACCGCTCCGATGAGCAGACCACCATTCGAGCCCCCCTCGATCGCGAGTTGGTTCGGCCCGGTGATCCCCTGTGCCTTCAGATATTCGCCCGCCGCGATGAAATCGTCGAACACATTCTGCTTATTGGCGAGACGCCCGGCGTCGTGCCACGCCTTGCCATATTCGCCGCCGCCGCGAAGGTTGGCGAGTGCGAACACCCCGCCCGCCTCGAGCCACGCCAGACGCGTCGGCGAATAGCTTGGCGTCAGCGAAATATTGAACCCGCCATAAGCGTAGAGTAGGGTCGGCGCTGGTCCGGTCAGGCCCTTTTTGCGGACGATGAACATTGGGACGCGGGTGCCGTCCTTCGACGCGAAGAAGCGCTGCTCGACGCTATAGTCCTCAGGATTGAACGCGACCTTGGGCTGTTCCCAGACGCGCGCGGTCCCGCTGGCGACATCGTAGCGATAGATGGTCGTCGGCCGGTTGAAACTGGTGAAGGCGAAGAAGGTCTCCTTGTCGTCGAAATCACCGCCGAACCCGCTTGCCGTCCCGATCCCGGGAAGCTCGATCTTGCGCTTGAGCTGGCCGGTCAGGTCGTGGACACGGACCTCGGTTTTGGCATCGACGAGGTAGGAGGCGATCAACGATCCACCGACCAGTGAGACGCCATCGAGCGTTGCCTGGTCTTCAGCGATAAGGACCCTGGGTGCCGGCTTGCGTTGGGAAATGTCGAGCGCGACGACTTTCAGGCGCGGCGAGTCCTGGTTGGTCTGGAAATAAAAGGTCGAGCCGCGGTTGCCGATGAAGCTGTAATTATGCTCGAATCCGGGGACCAATATGCGGGGCGTCGCGCGCTTCTTGGTCAGATCGACCAGCGCGATTTCATAGCGATCGTCGGTCCCGCTCGACGAGGTGGTGATCAGCCAGCGGCCGTCGTCGCTCACCTGGCCAGTGTTGTTGAGGTCTTTGCGCTGCGGTGTAGAGAATATCAGCCGGTCCGCGGATTGCGCGGTGCCGAGGCGGTGAAAATAGATCGCCTGATTTTCGTTGAGCGATTGAAAGGTCTGTCCAGCGCCGGGCTCGGGGAAGCGCGAATAATAGAAGCCCGATCCATCCTTGGCCCATTCAAGCGCAGAGAATTTGACCCATTTGACCTCGTCCGGTGCGAGCGTTCCGGTGGCGACGTCGATGACCTTGACCGTGCGCCAGTCGGTGCCGCCGTCCTGGATCGAGTAGAGCAATTTCTTGCCATCCTCGCTCGCTTCCCATTCGCCGAGCGCGGTGGCGCCGTCCTTCGACCAGAGATTGGGATCGACCAGCACCCGGCCTTCGCCATCGGCGGTTTCGCGAACGAACAGCACCGCCTGATTCTGAAGGCCGTTGTTGCGCGTGTAGAAGTAGCGGCCGCCTTTCCTGACGGGCACACCGAAGCGTTCATAGTCGTAAAGCTGAGTCATCCGCGCCTTGAACTTTTCGCGAAGAGGCAGCGTGGCGAGGAAGGCGTCGGTGACCCGGTTCTGGTCCGTCACCCAATCGCGCACCTGGGCATCGTTGCGCACGTCATTTTCGAGCCAGCGATAGGGATCGGCGACGGCGGTTCCGAAATGCTGCTCGGTCAGGTCGAGGCGGCGGGTTGCGGGATAGGCAAGACGAGGGCTGGGAGCCGCAACTGCAGCGGGAGGGGTGACGAGCGGCATGATGTCCTGGGTAATCGGGGCGGGAATTGTGGAGCAGGCACCAGCCATCAACAGGCCGAGCATCGGCGGTAAGGAACGCATTGACTGGATCTCCGGGAGGCAAAGAAAAGGCGCGGACAGATTAGTCCGCGCCTCCTCATTTACAATGAACTAAGCGCCTTAAATCAGTAGCCGCGACGATAAGCATTCTGAAGCGGATTAATGTTGACGTCCAAGACGCGGCCGCGGCTGTCCACACGACACGTAAAGCGAAGGTCGGCCTGCTGGTTCACATTGCCGTAGCCCTGGTTGCCGTAGCCCTGGTTGCCATAGCCTTGATTGTAGCCCTGCTGGGCATAGGCCAGCTGACCCGATGAGGCGACGCCGGTGACGCGGAGCGTACCGTTGCCGCGAGGTTCGACATTGGTGATGCCTAGCACCCGCGCACCGCCCTGGACGTTTTGATAGCCATAACCGTTCTGATAGCCATTGTTCTGGTTGCCACCATTGTAGCCGCCATAACCCTGGTTACGATAACCGCCGTTGAGGCGCTGTTGGGCCGCAGCCGAGCACTGAGCTACCGCCGTGCGCTGGTCGACCTGACCGTAGCCCTGCTGGCCCTGGCCCGTGACCGAATTGATGATCGCGCCAAGGATGCCGCCGCTATTCTGGCCATAGCCATAAGGATATTGCTGCGCTGCTGCCGGCGCGGCGGATGCGACCAGCGCTACGACGCTGGCGGTGCCCGCGAGAATCTTGCTGAAAATGCTCATGATGAGGCTCCTGTTGATTGCCCAAATTTACGTTCGTCTTGAAAGTAAACATCTTTTGGGCCTGGTCGGGTGCATCGATCCTGAACTGGAAGAGCAGGCTGCATTCATCCTGAAGGGGTTTTTATGGCCAAATACGACTACAAAAAGGGCCCGCGAGCGATGTGCGCGCGGACCCTATTTTGAAATCTGGATTGTCCGTGATCAGGCGTCTTCGGTTTCCTCGGTCATGACCGGGCCCGAATCCTGTCCCTTGGCTGAAACGTCGCGGTCGACGAATTCGATGATCGCGATCGCCGCGGCGTCGGACATGCGAATGCCCGCCTTTATCACCCGGCAATAGCCGCCTTCGCGGGCCGCATAACGCGGCGCGATGACGTCAAACAATTTGATCAGCTGGGCATCGTCCATCAGCCGCGAATGAGCGAGGCGGCGATTCGACAGGCCGCCTTTCTTGGCGAGAGTGACCAATTTCTCGACGTAGGGCCGAAGCTCCTTCGCCTTGGCGGTAGTAGTGGTGATCTGCTCATGCTTGATCAGCGCCGCAGCCATGTTGCGAAACATCGCGGTGCGATGGCTCGAGGTCCGCTGCAACTTGCGATGGGCATTACGATGACGCATGATACTTCCTTATGTTCGTCCGGAGCCCGTTCCAGGTAGCTCCGCCCAGGCGGTGAAAGGGCACCGCCCAAACCCTTGCATATGCCCTCCAGCCGCGGCTGGAGTGACGATGGATTAGCCGAGAAGTTCCTGCTCGAGCTTCTTGGCCATTTCCTCAATATTCTCCGGCGGCCAGCCAGGGATGTCCATGCCGAGGCGAAGCCCCATCGAGGCGAGGACTTCCTTGATCTCGTTAAGGCTCTTGCGTCCGAAGTTGGGCGTGCGAAGCATTTCGGCTTCGGTCTTCTGAACGAGGTCGCCAATGTAGATGATATTGTCGTTCTTGAGGCAATTCGCCGAACGCACCGACAATTCGAGCTCGTCGACCTTCTTGAGCAGGTAACGATTGAGTTGGTTGGTATCGGTCGTCGGCTCGGCCGGACCACCCATCGCGCTGCCGCCGCCGACCATGCCGGTCGTCGGGCGCTCGCGCACCTGACTATCGTCGAAGTGGACGAACAATTGCAGCTGGTCCTGAAGAATCCGCGCCGCATAAGCGAGCGCGTCTTCGGGAGTGACTGTGCCATCGGTCTCGACCGTCAGAGTGAGCTTGTCATAGTCAAGCTCCTGCCCGACGCGCGTGTTCTCGACCTTGTACGCGACCTGGCGCACCGGCGAGTAGAGCGCATCGACCGGGATCAGACCAATCGGAGCGTCGGCGGGACGATTGGCCTGCGCCGGGACATAGCCCTTCCCGATGTCGGCGGTGAGCTCCATGTTGAGCGTCGCACCATCGTCGAGGTGACAGATAACCTGATCGGGATTGGTAACTTCGATGTCGCCGCTGGTCGCGATCTGGCCAGCGGTAACTTCGCCGGGGCCGGTGGCGGAAAGCTGAAGCCGCTTGGGGCCTTCGCCTTCCATGCGCAGCGCGATCTGCTTGACGTTGAGAATGATGTCGGTGACGTCCTCGCGAACGCCGGTCAGCGACGAGAATTCGTGAAGCACGCCCTCGATCTTGATCGAGGTCACCGCGGCGCCCTGAAGCGACGACAAAAGCACCCGGCGAAGCGAATTGCCGAGCGTCATTCCGAAGCCGCGTTCAAGCGGTTCGGCAACAAATGCGGCCTTGCGCCGGACGTCGGTGCCCTGCTTGCGCTCGAGCGCGTTGGGCTTCTTGAGTTCCTGCCAGTTCTTGGAGTTGACGGCCATTTTTCTTCCTGCCCTTAGCGGAGCGTCCCCCGCCGAAAATTTCAGTCCTGCGAGCCGAGTGATGGGCTCGAACGGCGTTCGCGCGAGTTAGACGCGGCGCCGCTTGCTTGGCCGCACACCGTTGTGCGGAATCGGCGTGACGTCGCGGATCGACGTGATGTTGAACCCGACCGACTGCAGCGCGCGAAGCGCCGATTCTCGGCCTGAACCGGGGCCCTTGACCTCAACCTCAAGGGTGCGGACACCATGTTCGGCGGCCTTGCGTCCGGCGTCCTCGGCGGCGACCTGAGCCGCATAAGGAGTCGATTTGCGACTGCCCTTGAAGCCCATTGTCCCAGCCGACGACCAGGCAATCGCATTGCCCTGCGCATCGGTAATGGTGATCATCGTATTGTTGAAGCTGGCGTTGACGTGCGCCACTCCCGAAGTGATGTTCTTGCGCTCGCGACGGCGGAGGCGCTGAGGTTCACGTGCCATGGAAATCCCTAAATTCTGAAGCTGCTGAGGCGGCTGGTTTTAGAAGAATGAAATCATCGTCCCGCGGACGACGGCTTACTTCTTCTTGCCCGCGATCGGCTTGGCCTTGCCCTTGCGAGTGCGCGCATTGGTGTGCGTGCGCTGGCCGCGGACCGGCAGGCCCTTGCGATGGCGAAGCCCACGATAGCAGGCGAGGTCCATCAACCGCTTGATGTTCATCGCGGTTTGACGGCGAAGGTCGCCTTCGACCGTATGACCGGCGTCGATCGCTTCGCGGATCTGAAGCACTTCCTGATCCGACAGGTCCTGAACCCGGCGCTCGGCGGCAATGCTCAACTTGCTGGTGATTTCCTTGGCCTTGGTCGAACCAATGCCGTGGATGTAGGTCAGCGCGATGACGACGCGCTTGTTGGTGGGCAGATTGACGCCCGCAATTCGTGCCATGAATGTCTTCTCCTAGCTCCACAGGGCAGCGGGCACCCGACCACCCCATCTCGACGCGTTGCCCAGTTAACGGAAAAACGGCGCGCGCAAGGATGCGCCGCCGATATGCCGGAAAACGGGATGCGCGTTCTCTATGGTCGGGTTGCGCCCGAGTCAAGCGTCTGGACTTGCCTTTGAGAGACGTTAAGCCCGCGAACGATGAAGCGTCTGACCTCCGACCGCCCGGTCCCTGATGACATGCGCGGCGCAATCGTCGCGTTGGGCAATTTCGACGGCTTTCATCTTGGCCATCAGGCCGTGGTGGGGCGTGCGGTCGCGCGAGGGGCACATGAACGCAGGCCGGTGATCGTCGCGACCTTCGATCCTCATCCGGTGCGCTTGTTCAAGCCTGACACCGCCCCGTTTCGGCTGACCAGCCTTTCCCAGCGCGAGCGGATGTTCGGGCGGGCCGGGGCGGACGCGATGATGGTCTTCAACTTCAATGCCGAGCTAGCGGCGACCAGCGCCGAGGACTTCGTCGGCGATCTTCTTGCCGAACGGATCGGTGCGAGCGGAGTTGTTACCGGGGAGGATTTTACCTTCGGTGCGCGGCGGGGCGGGAATGCGGCGGTGCTGCGGGAGCTTGGAGCGGCGCATGGCATTGCCGCCGAGACGGTCGCTGCGGTCGATCTGGATGGAGAGGCGGTTTCGTCGAGCCGGATTCGCGAGGCGCTGAAAGCGGGCGATCCCGGTTCTGCAATGCGGCTGCTGAGCCGGCCGTTCGCGATCGAGGGGGTGGTGATCCATGGCGACAAGCGAGGGCGCGAGCTGGGATGGCCGACGGCCAATGTCGAGCTCGGTTCTTACCAGCGTCCTGCTTATGGAATCTATGCGGTTCGGGTCGAAATAGAAGAAGGTGGCGGATATGACGCGGTGGCGAGTCTGGGGGTGCGCCCGATGTTCGAGCCGCCGAAGGAATTGCTCGAGGTAGCGCTGTTGGATTTCGAGGGCGATCTGTACGGGCGCGTGATTGAAGTGGCGTTGCATAACTATATTCGGCCCGAGATGAAGTTCGGCACGCTCGATGCGCTGAAAGCGCAGATGCATGCGGATGCCAAGGAGGCGCGGCGGCTGCTTGCCGGTTGACTGCCCCTCGCCTAAGGCCCCCCGCAATGTCCGATGCAACCCAAAAACCCGATTATCGAAGCAGTGTCTTTTTGCCCAAGACCGACTTTCCGATGAAAGCCGGCCTGCCGCAGAAGGAGCCGCTGATCCTCGCCAAATGGAGCGAAGACGATCTGTACGGGCAGTTGCGTGACGCGCGCGCGGGGCGGGAAAAGTTCATTCTTCACGACGGCCCGCCCTACGCCAATGGCGACATTCATATCGGCCATGCGCTCAACCATATCCTGAAGGACATGGTGGTCCGCACCCAGACCTTGCTCGGCAAGGATGCGCCCTATGTGCCCGGCTGGGACTGCCACGGGCTTCCGATCGAGTGGAAGGTCGAGGAGCAATATCGAAAGAAGAAGCTCGACAAGGACCAGGTCCCAGTCACCGAGTTCCGCGCCGAATGCCGCGCTTATGCGCAGCATTGGGTCGATACGCAGCGCGAGCAGTTGAAGCGGCTCGGCATCGGCGGCAATTGGGACAAGCCCTATTTGACGATGGATTATTCGGCCGAAGGCACGATTGTCGCCGAGCTGATGAAGTTCGCGGAGAGCGGCCAGCTGTATCGCGGCGCGAAGCCGGTGATGTGGTCCCCGGTCGAAAAGACCGCGCTCGCCGAAGCCGAGATCGAATATGAGGACGTGGTCTCGACGCAGATCGATGTTGCGTTCGAGATCGTCGAAAGCCCGATCCGCGAGCTGATCGGCGCCCACGCGGTTGTGTGGACGACGACCCCATGGACGATCCCCGTCAACCAAGGCCTCGCTTACAATCCTGAGGTCGAGTACGTCCTGCTGCGAGATGGAGCTTCACCTCGGAACTATCTCGTCGCCAAGGAGCTTGCGGCCGCTTTTCAGGAACGCGGCGGAAATGAGGTCGTAGGCACTTATGTCTGGCATGAGAGCGAATGGCCAACGTTCCACGGCTCCGACCTCGAAGGCACCGTCGCGCGCCACCCGATGCATCATCTCGGCGGCTTCTTTGCAAAACCCCGCCCCTTCCTTCCCGGCGACTTCGTTACCACCGACACTGGCACCGGGCTTGTCCACATGGCGCCCGACCATGGCGAGGATGATTTTGCCTTGTGCAAGGCCAACGGCATCGATCCGGTGTTCGCGGTCGAGGGGGACGGGAAATATCGCGGGGATTGGGCGTGGCTCGGTGGTCAGGGTTCGGTGATCAACGCCAAGTTCAACGCGGCGGACGGGCCGATCTGTTCGGACCTGCGCGAGGCGGGAGCCTTGCTTGCCGCGAGCGAGTTTCGGCACAGCTATCCGCATTCGTGGCGGTCGAAGGCCAGGGTTATTTACCGCTGCACTCCGCAATGGTTCATTGGAATGGATGCGCCGATCCGGACTGCCGGGGGCAGTTCGGAAGGAGGCGCACCGATGAGCCCTCTCCCCGTGAGGGAGAGTGAGGAGCAAGCGCAGCTTGCGGAGGGTGGGGGACCGAACGAAAGTCTCTCAGCCGCGGACGCGGCTGACCCCTCACCCCAGCCCTCTCCCTCAGGGGGAGAGGGAGCTTCGCTTCGCCAACTCGCGATGCGCGCGATCGCGGAGACGCGCTTCGTTCCCGAGAAGGGACGCAATCGCCTCGGCTCGATGGTTGCCGACCGCCCCGACTGGGTGATCAGCCGCCAGCGCGCCTGGGGAGTGCCGATCGCATTGTTCGTCGAGCGCAAGTCGGGGCAGCCGTTGATCGACGCGCAGGTCAATGCGCGAGTGGTGGCGGCAATCGGGGCCGGGGGGGTCGATGCCTGGTGCGACGAGCGCGCCGCGGAATATTTGGGCGAGGGTCGCGATCCGGCCGATTATGAGCGGGTGACCGACATCCTCGATGTCTGGTTCGACAGCGGCTGCACCCATGTCTTTACGCTGGAAAGCGGGCGCTGGCCCGAGCAGCGCTGGCCCGCCGACCTTTACCTTGAAGGCAGCGACCAGCATCGCGGCTGGTTCCAGTCGAGCCTGCTGCAAAGCTGCGGGACGCGGGGGCGCGCGCCGTACGATGCAGTGCTGACCCACGGCTTCACGATGGACGCCAAGGGCCTGAAAATGTCCAAGAGCGTCGGCAACACGATCAACCCGCTCGACCTGATGCGCGATACGGGTGCGGACATTTTGCGGCTGTGGGCGCTCTCCGTCGACTTCACCGAGGACCATCGCATCGGCAAGGAAATCCTTGCCGGAGTGAGCGATCAATATCGCAAATTGCGCAACAGTTTCCGCTATCTGCTCGGCGCGCTCGACGGCTTCGAGGAAGCCGAGCGGGTTGCGCCCGAGGCGATGCCCGAGCTCGAGCGCTATATGCTGTCGCTGCTTGCCGCGCTCGACCAGCGGCTGCGCAGCGCGGTCGAAAATTATGATTTCAACGACTATGTCCGCGCGCTCGGCGACTTCGCCAATGAGGATTTGTCGGCCTTCTTCTTCGATATTCGCAAGGACAGCCTGTACTGCGATGCGGCGGACGATCCGCGGCGGCGGGCGTATCGAAGCGTGCTCGACATCCTGTTCCACGCGCTTGTGCGATGGGCGGCGCCGGTGCTGGTATTTACCAGCGAGGAAGTGTGGGGGACGCGTTTCCCCGAGGCCGGAAGCGTGCATCTGCTCGACTGGCCCGAGATTGGCGATTGGCGCGACGAGGCGCTTGCCGCAAAATGGGCGCAGGTCCGCGGCCTTCGCAATCGGGTCAATGAAGCGATCGAGCCGCTGCGCCGCGACAAGATCATCAAGTCCGGACTTGAGGCCAGCGTATCGCTCGGGGGCGAGCCGACGATTTTCGATCGCGACGAACTGGCGGAAATCCTTATTGCGGCGTCGGTCGAGGCGGGGACTGGAAACGGGGTCGCGATCAGCCGCACCGAGAACAATAAATGCGGGCGTTGCTGGCGGCATTTGCCCGAAGTCACCGAAGACGGCGAGCTGTGCAATCGTTGTGACGGAGTGGTGAATGCGTAGTCCCTTGCCCGCTTATCTGCTCGCGCTTGCGGTGTTCGTCGCCGACCAGCTGAGCAAATGGGTGATGATCGGGCCGCTTGCGTTGCAACAGCGCGGGCAGATCGAACTGTTGCCGATCTTCAATTTGACCTGGGTCGAAAATCGCGGGATCAGCCTTGGCCTGCTTACCGCCGACAGCGAAGTCGGACGCTGGCTGCTGGTTGCGGTCACCGCCACGATCGCAATCGGGGTCGCCTGGTGGATCCGGCGCGAGGAAGCGCGCGGCGATCAGTTTGCGCTTGCCCTTGTGCTTGGCGGTGCGCTGGGCAATATCGTGGATCGAACGCGCTTTGGCTATGTCGTCGACTTCGCCGACCTGCATTTTGGCTCGTTTCGTCCGTTTCTGGTCTTTAATGTCGCGGACGCAACGATTAGCATCGGCGTCCTTATCCTGCTCGTTCGCGCCTTCCTCGTGTCGCGGAAGGCGAAACCGGAGTCACTCGATCATGCCTAAGGCAATTATTTTGGCGCTTCTTCTGCCCGCGCTGGCGCTCGGCGGATGCGGTATCGGCAAGCGCAAGGCGCTCGACGAATTTGCGGTCGCGCGCAACGCACCGTTGATCATTCCGCCCGATTATTCGCTGACCCCGCCGGTCGCCGGAACCGTCAGCCTTTCGGCCGAAAATGCCCAGGCGCAGGCGATCGAAGCCTTGTTCGGAGGCCCCGCCCCTCGCAGTGCGACCGAAGTCAGTATGCTGGACGCCGCCGGGCGCGACCGTGTCGCGACGGGTATTCGTTCGACCGCCGGTGACGCCGGTACGAATGTTGTCGACAAGGGCGCGACCACCCGCGCGATCATCGCCGCGCCCGAGGGTGACGGCACCGACGCTTCGGCGCAGACCCCTCAATAACAAGGCCAGGGAATGAGCGCGAACACGCTAGCGGCCCGTCTGGTCGAAATTGAATCGATGCTCGACCGGTCCAAGCGCCGTTTCGAGGAAGGTCAGCGGCTGGTCGAAGAAGCGCATCGCGCGCTGGCCGAGGCACAGCAGGCGTTGATCGGATCGCCGGTGCGGCTGTCGGCCGAGGACAGCGACGAAGCCGAGTCGCGATTGCTCGAGAACATCAAGGCCAATGGCGGCGACTTGCCCGAGACTTTGTGCGGCGGCCGGCTGTCGGTCGACGCGGTGCAGCGGCTGATCCGCATCGACACGCATCCGATCGGGATCACCGAGATGGAATATCGCGTGCTCGAATTGCTCGCTTTCGCGCGCAACAATGTCGTGACCCGGTCAATGCTGCTCAAGCATCTGTATCGCCGGGCGGACGACCAGCCGCAGCCCAAGATCATCGACGTGTTCATCTCCAAGCTGCGCAAGAAGCTGCGCTCGGCGGCCGGCGGGGCGGAGTTCATCGAGACGATCCCGCAGCGCGGGTGGATCCTTCGCGACATTCAGACCGCTTCCGCGGCCTGACTCACGAACCCTTTACCGCCTTCTGGCACGAAGGGGGATGATCCACTTCCTCCCCGAGTCGCAGCCACGCGAACTGCCCGCCCCCTATGCCGAAGCCGTCGCCCGGCTTGCCAGCATTCGCCACGCGCTCGCTTGCGTCGAGCAGGTCGCGGGCAAGGATGTGTCGCACCGCGATAGCGAGGCGCGGCTGGCGCTTGGCTGGGCGGCTGCCAGCCCTACGGCGCAGCGCTGTTTCGACCGGCGTTCGGCCAAAGTGGCAGGCGCCGCTGCGGCGGGGCTCGAGGCGATTGCCCGACAGCAGGATCGCGGGGGCGTTGCCAATCCGGCGGCGATTGACGAGCTCGAGCGCGAGCTTTCCGCTGGGATCGATTCGATCGACTAGCTTTTCAGTCTTTAGGCGGGGCCAAGCGCCTTCGGGGTGGCCGGGTCGGCGCCCCATTCCGCCCAACTGCCATCGTAGAGCCGGGCGCCGCGCCCGCCGAGCCTCCGCGCCGCGAAGATTAGGCTGTTGGCGGTAACCCCCGAACCACAGGTGGCGATGAATGGAGCGCCCGGGTCGACACCTGATACGGCGAAGGCTTTGCGCAGGTCTTCGTCGGGTTTCAGCGTGCCGTCGGCGCGGTAGAGGGCTGCGAAGGGCAGGTTGCGCGATCCGGGGATGTGGCCGTCGGCAACGTGCGGGCGCGGGTCAGGCTCGGCGCCTTCGAAACGGGCGCGGGCGCGGGCGTCGAGCACGGGCTCGCCGGCGCCGGCGAGCAGCATTGGCTTGGTGACGACTTCGCCCGAGCGTGCGACCGCGTCGAACTGCGCTTTGCGCGGGGGTGCTTCGCCGGTCTCGATCGGTCGGTTTTCTGAACGCCATTTGGCGAAGCCGCCGTCGAGGATCGCGACCCGATCGGCGCCGAAGTGGCGGAGCATGAACCATGCGCGGGCCGCGCTGCGGAGTGGCGAGTTGTCGTAGACGATGATGCGGTCGTCGCGGCCAACGCCGAGCGCGCGCATTGCTTGACCGAAATCGGCGGCCGAGGGGAGCATGTGCTCGCCGGGGCGTGCGGGGTCCGAGATGCCGTCAAGGTCGAAGAAGCGTGCGCCGGGGATGTGGGCGGCAGTGAATTCCGCGGCGGGGTCGCGATTGTCGGCGGGCATGAACAGGCTTGCGTCGAGGATCGTCAGGTCGGGCGAACCGAGCTGCCGTTCGAGCCAAATGGTCGAGACGAGGTCGTCCATGCTCAGCCCCGGCCGCGGTATGGAGCGACGCCCTGGTCGGGGAGCCAGAGTTCGGGCGGGGGCGCGCCGGTCTGCCAAAAGACGTCGATCGGCATTCCGCCGCGCGGGTACCAATAGCCGCCTAAACGAAGCCAGCGGGGCCGCATTTCCTTGGCGAGGCGCTGGCCGATGCCGACGGTGACGTCTTCGTGGAAGCCGCAATGGTTGCGGAAGGCGCCGAGGTAAAGCTTGAGCGACTTGGATTCGACGATCGTCTCAGCGGGCGCGTAGTCGATGACGAGATGGGCGAAGTCGGGTTGGCCGGTCACCGGGCACAGCGAAGTAAATTCGGGAGCGGTGAAGCGGACGAGGTAGAGCGTGTCGCGCGGGTTCGCGACGTAGTCGAGCTTCGCTTCCTTCGGTGAGGAAGGAAGCGGGCTCGACTGGCCGAGGTGGAGCGTGTCGACCATCAGGCGGCGAGCGGTTCCGCCGCCTTGCGCCGCGTTGCGAGGTAGAGGAACGCGATCGAGGCGATGAAGACCGCGAGCCCGAGCGGGACGGCGAGCGGGAATTCCTCGACCAAGGCGAGCGGGCTGTCGTTGTCGGTCGCTCCGACGATTGCCGCGAAAGCTACCCCGAACAGCGATTCGCCGACGATTAGCCCGGTCGCCATCAGCACTCCGAGGCGCTCGGCGAAGGCGGGGTTGGGCGCGCGCTCGGCCCATTTGTTGTAGAAGTGGCCGATGGCAGCGCCGATCGGGATCAGCAGGGTCAGCGCCATGGGAAGATAGATGCCCATTCCAACCGCGAGCGGGGGGAGCGAGCCCTTGCCGGTCTTGCGCAGAACTTCGTCGATGATCACCGCGACGACGCCGATGCCGGCGCCGAGCCCGATCAGGCCCCAGTCGAGACTTCCGCCGAGCACGCCCTGAGCGATTGCCGAGATCAGTGCGGCCTGCGGCGCGGCGAGCGCGTTGGGGCCGGCGCCGGGCGCGCCCTGGAAGCCGAAGGCATCGTTAAGGATGGTCAGGATCGGCGGGATGACGAGCGAGCCGAAGATCACGCCGAGAATAAGCGCGACCTGTTGCCGCCACGGAGTCGCGCCGACCAATTGGCCGGTCTTGAGGTCCTGGAGATTATCGTTGGCGATGGTCGCGACCCCGAAGATGATCGCGGTGACGAACAGAGCGTAAGCGACGAGGCTTTGCGACGCGTCGACCCCGATCCCGCGCCCGAACAAGGCGACGAGGATCAGCGAAATGCCGAGCACGGTGAGGATCCCGACGCCCGAGACCGGGCTGTTCGAAGCGCCGATCAGGCCGGCCATATAGCCGGTGATTGCGGCGATGATCGCTCCGGCGATGAGGATGTAGAGCAGGCTGACCGCAATGGTCAGCGCCGGAGCGTCGGCGATCGGCCCGCTTTGGGCGAAGGCCGACAGCAGCAGCCCGATCGGGATCATCGAACCGAGGATCGAAAGACCGATGATGCCGATGGGAATGTCGCGATCGGTGATGTCGAGGCTGTCCTGCCCGCCGAGCTTGCGCGCGCGGCTTGCGCTGAGCGCCGAAGTCACACCCTTGATGATCGGGCCGATGATCTTGAGCAAAGTCCAGATCGCGGCGACGCCGATGGCGCCCGCGCCGATGAAGCGGACCTTTTCACGAAAGGTGGTCGAAACGAGGGTTTCAATGTCCGCCGCCGACGCGAGCCCGGCAAGGCCGGTCTGCCACGGGACGAGCACGAACCAGCTGATGATCAGTCCGACGAGCATCGCGATTCCGACCGCGAGGCCGACGAGATGGCCGACCCCGATCAGCGCCATCGACAGGCTGGTAGTGACGGTGGTGGCCCCGGCGCCGACCGGAAAGCTTCGCGCCGCTTCGGCGGCGACGAACTTGGTCTGGGCGAGGATTGCGTAGGCGGCCGAGACGATCGAGCTGAGGACGATCGCGGCAAGCCCGCGCTTATTTTCTTCGGCTCCGCCGACGCCGGCGCCGACCTTGAGCACTTCAGCGGCAGCGACGCCTTCGGGATAGGGCAGATTCGAGCCCGTCACCAGCGCGCGGCGAAGCGGCACCGAATACATCACCCCCAAAATTCCGCCGAGCCCGATTACCGCGACCGAAAGCCAGAAGGGGAAACCCGTCCACCAACCGACCATGATCAGCCCCGGAAGGACGAAGATGATCGCGCTCAGCGTTCCCGCCGCCGAGGCGATCGTCTGGACGATATTATTTTCCTGGATGGTCGAATTGGCAAAGAAACGCAGGACCGCCATCGAAATCACCGCCGCCGGAATCGAAGTGGCGAAGGTGATCCCAAGCTTGAGGCCGAGGTAGACGTTGGCCGCGGTGAACAGCACGGTGAGTAGCGCGCCGAGCACGACCCCACGGAAGGTCAGTTCGCGAAGACTGGTTTCAGATGCCGCAGTTGCCATTTTATCCCTTTCGGTTCGGTGGCGGAACCAACCACAAATGGCTGTGCCCGGCTAGAGGGAAATCACGCCCAACCGCGGTTGAGGAAATGGGTGGCGAAGGCACAGTGCAGAGCGACGCCGATCGGCAGCGCGGTTTCGTCGATCATCATTCGCGGATTGTGAAGCGGTGCTTTGCCCTCGGCCTCCTCGCCTGCGGGCGCGACGCCAAGGAAGGCCATCGCTCCGGGCACTTGTTCGAGGACGTAGCTGAAATCCTCTCCGCCCATGTTCGAGGCGGGCAGTTCGACGAAACTATTCCCCGCGATCGCCTGCACGAGCGCGACCGCCCGTGGGTCGTTGATCGTCGGCGGATAGCCGGGTTCGATCGAAACTTCGGCACTGCAACCGTGCGCCGCGGCGACATGAGTGCAGATGCGTTCGAACGCTTCGCGGCCGCGTTGGCGGGCGCGCGGCGTCAGCGTTCGCAATGTGCCGAGCAGATCGACGCTGTCGGGAAGGACATTGTGGGTCGTGCCTGCGGCAATACGGGTGATCGAGAGGATGATCGGGTCGGTCACCGGAGTTCGCCGCGCGACCTCGGTCTGAAGCGCGAGGATGATTTCGGCAGCGACCGGGACCGGGTCGAGCGCATCGTGGGGCATCGCCGCATGTCCGCCACGACCGACGATCCGTGCGGCGAGCGTATCGGTCGAGGCAAGCAATGCCCCGGCGCGCGACGCGACGACTCCGTGGGCGAGCGTCGGCCAGATGTGGAGTGCGAAGGCTGCGTCGGGAAGCGGATCGCCGAGCAGTCCCTCGGCGATCATGTGGCGGGCGCCGTGATGGCCTTCCTCTCCCGGCTGAAACATGAACAGGATTCGCCCAGATATCGACTCGCGCTGAGCGCACAGGATCCGCGCCGCGCCCGCAAGCATCGCCGAATGGCTGTCGTGGCCGCAGGCGTGCATTTGCCCCGGAACCTTGCTTGCGAAGTCGAGCCCGGTCGCTTCCTCGATCGGAAGCGCGTCCATGTCGCCGCGCAGAAGCACGGTCCGGCCTGGTGCCGCGCCTTCGAGGATGGCGACGAAGCCGCTGGTCGAACTGCTGTCGACGATCGTCAGTGGGAGATCGGCAAGCGCCGCCTTGAGCTTGGCGCGGGTTCGTGGAGTGTCGAGGCCGAGTTCGGGATCCGAATGGATCGCGCGGCGAAGTTCGATTGTGGCCGACGATTCGTCGCCAGCTTCTTGTATCCAGTCCGCGAGGCCAAGGTTGAGCGTCATTGCGCGACCCTAGGCACGCATCCGGATCGGGACAATGGCAGCCTTGCTTAGGGCTTGGATGCCGGAGTTGCCGAGTCGCGGTAGCGCTCGTCCGAGGTGACGAGATAGTCGCCGACGTCGGTTGCGGCATTGGCGGTCGCCGCTGCCCGCTTGCTGCCCATGGCGATGTCGAACGCGACTAGCGCGCGCGTGAGTTCGGCAGCTTCGGCAGGACAGGCGCTTTTGACCGCCGAGGAATAAGCGGCGGGTGCCATCTTGGCAGCGAGGCTTCTGCCCTCGAAGCCCTTGATACAGCTGGCATAGGCTTTTCGCGGGCGATCCATTGCGCGCGGATCGGGCGCTGCGAGCGCAAGCAACATGGTGACGAGCATAAAACCCACTCCTTCGGAACGGCCTCATCCTGATGGGAGTGTGACTCTTTTTCGAAGAAAAGGAAAGTGGGGGCCACAATCGGGCCTAGTGGACTCCGATATGCGCGCCTTTTGGGACCGGCGAACTGTGGCGGCGAACGACCTGCCAGCTGTTGCCGGATCGCACCCAAACATCGGTCAGCAGCACCCGCTCGGTAATCAATTGGCCGAGGTAGCGGACCGTCCACTGAGCATCGATGGTCGCGACGATGACCTCGTCCAGCGAAACGCATTCGACGACGCTTACGTCGAGGCTGGCGATGTCCATCCGCCTGAGCGCCGCGATCCATTGTTCAAGATCGGCGGCGACCGAGCCCGTCGGGCGGATCCCGACCAATTTGAAGCGCGGGTGGATCAACCGCCGAAGCGCTTCTTCGTCCTTGGCCAGCAGCGCCTCGCGCCATTCCTGCTCCAATGTCGCGACATCCACGCAGAGCGCGTCAGCGACCACGGATCAGCCCGCCGAAAATGCCGCGGAGAAGCGAATTGCCGATCTGCCGGCCGACCGAGCTGGCGATCGAGCGGCCCGCAGACTGGACCATTTTGTCGGCCATCGAGGGCTTTGCGGCTTCGCGTGCACGCCGGGCCTCGGCGCGCTCGGCCTCGCGCTGGCGGCGCTCATCCTCGCGCAGTCGTTGATTGGCGAGGCGTTCCTCAGCCATTTTGGTACGCGCGGCTTCCTTGGCGGCGAGCGCGTCCTGGCGGGCAGTCACAGCGGCGGATTTCTCGGCCTCGGTTTCGGCCTTTGCCGATGCAGCGGCGGCGGCGGCTTCGTCGCGTTTGGCGCTGAGGATCTCGTCGGCGCTGTCGCGGTCGAGCAGGACGTCATATTTGGCGCCAATCGCGTCGGTGCGGATCATTACCGCCCGCTCCTCCGTGCTGAGCGGGCCGACTCGCGAGCGCGGCGGCTTGATCAAAGTGCGCTCGACCGGCGATGGCGATCCGTCGGGGAGGAGCAGCGAGACCAAGGCTTCGCCAACCTTCAATTGGGTAATCGCCGAGGCGACGTCGATCGCCGGATTGGGGCGAAACGTGTCGGCGGCGGACTTGACCGCGGCCTGATCACGCGGAGTGAAGGCGCGCAGTGCATGCTGGACGCGATTGCCGAGCTGACCCGCGACGTCGTCGGGAATGTCGATCGGGTTCTGGGTGATGAAATAGACGCCGACGCCTTTGGAGCGGATCAGCCGGACGACCTGTTCGACCTTATCCTGAAGCGCTGGCGGGGCGTCGTCGAACAGCAGATGCGCCTCGTCGAAGAAGAAGGCGAGCTTGGGCTGGTCGATGTCGCCGACCTCGGGGAGCAGTTCGAACAATTCGGACAGGAGCCAGAGCAGGAAGGTCGAGTAGAGGCGCGGGCTTGCCATCAGCCGGTCGGCGGCGAGGATATTGACGATTCCGCGGCCGTTTTCGTCGAGCTTTAGGAAATCCTCCAGCTCGAGCGCGGGTTCGCCGAAGAAATGGTCGCCGCCCTGTGCGCGCAATTGGAGCAGCGAGCGCTGGATCGCGCCGACCGAGGGCTTCGAGACATTGCCATATTCAAGAGTCAGTTCGTCGGCGCGCTCGCCGGTCGAGACCAGCATCGCCTGAAGATCGTCGAGGTCGAGCAGCAGCAAACCGTCCCTGTCGGCGACGGTGAAGGCGATCGTGAGTACGCCCTCCTGGACTTCGTTGAGGTTCATCAGCCGCGCGAGCAGAAGCGGGCCCATTTCGCTGACCGTGGTGCGGACCGGGTGACCCGATTCGCCGAACAGGTCCCAGAATTGGACTGGCGAAGCTTCGTAGCTCCAGCCGGAATAGCCGATCTCGGCGGCGCGCGCGGCGAAAGGCTCGTGGGTTTTCGCGGTGGCGGATCCGGGCATTGCGAGGCCGGCGAGGTCCCCCTTGACGTCGGCGACGAAGGTCGGGACGCCCGCGGCCGAAAGTCCCTCGACGATGCCTTGAAGCGTGACGGTCTTGCCGGTTCCGGTCGCGCCCGCGATCAGGCCGTGGCGATTGGCGCGTTTCAGCTCAAGCGATTGGGGAGCAGCGCCCCCGGGGCCTGAGCCGATGTAGATGCTGGTCGCGGGCTGGCTGGCCATAAGATCGCTTCACTCCCTAGGCGATAGGCGTCGAGCCTAGGCC
The DNA here is from genome assembly GCA_035575595.1 of Sphingomicrobium sp. GTDB lineage: Bacteria > Pseudomonadota > Alphaproteobacteria > Sphingomonadales > Sphingomonadaceae > Sphingomicrobium. The sequence continues at coordinate 21,259 of DATLXR010000052.1, read as the reverse complement.
GAAGGAGTGAGGCGGGGCAAGGGGGCGCTCTTTGTTGTGAAGTCCGCACCAGCCCGCGCCCCCACCCGGCCTCCCATGCAGAATATCCTAGATGGGAGGCCGGGTGGGGGCGCGGGAAGGAACAGGTTTCCTGATTTAACGCGCGCCGATGTCGATTCCGACGAATTGCTCGGGCGCAGCGCCGCGCTTTACCAGCATGAGCACGCTGGTGCGTCCGGCACGCCGAGCCGTATCGACGGCGGAAAGGACCGCCTGGGGTGTCGCGACCGCCTGACGATTGACCGAGACGATCAAATCGCCGCGGCGGATGCCCTTCTCGGCGGCATCGCTGCCAGGGGCTACCGAAGTGATGATCACACCGCTTGCGGTCGTTGGCAGCCCGACCGCTCGACCGATCTGCGGGGTCAGCGTCTGGAGCGACAGACCGAGCGCGGCGCCCGGAGCCACCGGAGTCTCCTCGGCCATTGGCTGATCGCCGCCGACGATTCCCGATTGGCGCGCCAATTCTTCTTCGGTCGGGCGCTGGCCTACGGCCACTGCAAGCGTCTGACGGCGGCCGTCGCGGATAATCTCGACCGGGACGCGGGCGCCGACGGCAGTGTTGGCGATGAGGTAGCTGACCGTTTCGTCGGGCGTGACGTTGCGGTTGTTGACGCGCAGGATGACGTCGCCCTGCTGCAAGCCAGCGCGTGCCGCGGCCTGGCCGGGGACGACCGAGTTGACGATCTCGCCGGTTTCCTTGGGAAGCCCGAGCGAGGCGGCGATATTTTCGTCGAGGGGTTGGAGGCCGACGCCGAGATAGCCGCGCTGCGGACGCTGGCCGCGGCGGAGTGCGTCGATCACTGGACGGGCGGCCTCGGCGGGGATTGCAAGACCGATGCCGACCGACGCGCCGGTCGGGGAGATTAGTGCGGAATTGATTCCGATGACATTGCCGTTGAGGTCGAACATCGGGCCGCCCGAATTGCCCATGTTGATGCTGGCGTCGGTCTGAAGGTAGCGGTCGTAAGCGCCGACGCCGGTAATCCCGCGGTGAAGTGCCGAGATGATCCCGGCAGTGACGGTGCCGCCAAGCCCATAGGGGTTGCCGATCGCGATGACCCAGTCGCCGACGCGCACGCGGGTGCTGTCGCCGAAATTGACGAAAGGCAGATTATTGCCATCGATCTTGAGCAAGGCGAGGTCCGAAGCCTGATCGCGGCCAATGATCCGCGCAGTATATTCCCGGCGGTTGGTGAGAATTACGGTGACACTGTCGACCGTGCCGGTGCCGCTTGCATTTTGGATGAGGTGATTGTTGGTGACGACATAGCCGTCGGGCGAAATGATGAAGCCTGAGCCGAGCGAGCCCGCCTCGCGGGTCTGCGGACCGGCGCCGCCGGGAGCTTGGCCTTGACCCTGAGGAACTTCCCCACCGAAGCGACGGAAGAATTCCTCGAACGGGTCTCCGCTGCCGCTGCGCGGTCGGACCGCGACGCGTTGCTTGGTCGAAATATTGACCACCGCGGGCTGGAGCCGAGCGGCGAGGTCGGCGAAGGATCCGGGCGCCCCGCGCGGGGCCATTGCGGCCGGCGCGTTTTGCGCGACCTGCGCGCCAGCCTGTCCGGTCGCGACCGAAAAAGCAGTTCCTCCAAGCAGTAAAGCGGCTGCGACACCATAGGCGTAACGCACGATCGGGGACTCCTTAGACAAGTTCATTCCTTATTTTTTTGCCGGACTGGCGAAATGTATCACCTAGGTAGGGAGCCTGAACGCGAATTGAACCGCTCCCGCTGCCTAGCGTCCAGTGAATTCCTTCAGATATTCATTATCGGGCGATAAGATGACGCTGGTGCCTGACGGCTTGTCGCCGTCCTGGCCGATGAACGTCGTTTCATAGGACTGCATCGCGCGGTAGAAATTGTAGAATTCGGCGTCGCGCCCAAAGCTGGCGGCATAGGTTTGCGACGCCGCTGCATCCGCCTCGGCGCGAATGATCTGCGCGCGCTTGGCACCTTCGGCGCGGATCGAGCGTGCTTCCTGAAGCCGCGCCGAGCGCATCCGTTCATAGGCCGATTGCAGCGGGGTGCCGTCGGGAAGATCGGCCTTCTTGATGCGCACGTCGATGATCTCGACCCCATATTGGCGCGCGACGCGGTTGAGCCCGGTGCGGATGTTTTCCATCACGCCTTCGCGTTCGGGCGAGAGCAAGGAAGCGAACGGCCGCTTGCCGAGTTCGTTGCGCAACGCCGAGCCGAGAATCGGGCGAAGCGCGGCCTCGACCCGGTCTTCGGAACGAGCGGCGATGAACATTCGCAGCGGATCGACGACCCGGTAGCGGGCGAAGGCATCGACTTCGAGCCGCAGCTGGTCGGTCGAGAGCACCTGCTGCCGCTCCATGTCGACCGCGCGGACGCGCTTGTCGATCCACACGATATTTTCGGCGAACGGGATCCGCCAGGTCAGGCCAGCGCCCGCCGAGCCGAAGCGCTCACCGGGCTTGTAGGGATTTTCGATCCGCACCGGCTTGCCGAAACGCACCACAATTCCCTGGCGGGTCTCGGGGACAATCGCGATCGTGCTGAGCAGGACCATGAGCAGGAAAAGCGCGACAACCCCGCTTACCAGCGGGCGGCGGCGAACGAGGTCCATCATTGGCCCGGCCCCTTCGGCGTGCTTCGCTTGAGTTCGTTGAGCGGCAGATAGCTCTGCACACCCGGCGCCTCGATAATCGTTTTGTCGACCTTTTGCAGGACGCGCTCCATCGTTTCATAATACATGCGGCGTTTGGTCACCACAGGGGCGAGCTTGTACTGGTCATAGACCTTGTCGAAGGCGGTTGCTTCGCCCTGCGCCTTCTGGCGGAGCTGAAGCGCGTAGGCATTGGCCTGGTTGATGTAGCTGCCCGCTTCCTGCTGCGCCGCGGTGACTTCCTTGAAGGCGTCGTTGACGGCGGCGGGGGGATCGGCCTGCTTGACCGCGACGCCCTGAATGACGACCCCGGCACGGTAGCCGTCGAGCGTCTGCTGCATTTCCTCGGCGACGCGTGCTTCGATTTCGCCGCGCTTGTTGCCGATCGCGTCGTTGAGGCTGACCTGGGCGACGATGGCGCGCATCGCGCTTTCGGCGACCTGCTTGATGGTATCGTCGGGTTCGGCAAGCTCGAACAAATATTGTTCGGGGTCGCGGATGTTCCAGCGCACCTGATAAGCGATGTCGATGATGTTTTGATCGCCGGTGAGCATCAGCGTTTCCTCGGCAGCCGAACCGAGCGTGACTTCGCGAATATCCTCGACGTCGACCTTCTGGACGCGGTGGATCGGCGACGGAAGCGTCAGTCCGATGCCGGGCGAGAGGGTGCGGCTGTAACTTCCGAAGAGCGTGACGACGCCGCGCTCGCCCGGGGCGATGCGGTGCATGGTGGTGAACAGCAACCACAGGACGACGAACGCAGCGAGGCCCCAGTAGAAAATTTTGGGGTCGGGACGCTGGGCAGTGCCGACCGGCCCGCCACCGTTCGACCCGCCGAAGCGGTCGCGATTCTTCTTCAGGAAATCGTCGAGCGAGCTGACCGGGCTGCGGCCGACCGGCCCCTTGCCACCGCCGCCGCGCTTGGGAGGGTCACCCCACGGACCCTTGGGAGGAACCGGCGGCTCGTCGCCGCCCGATCCGCCATTGCTCGAGCCCCAGGGCCCCTTGCTGTCGTTGAACAAAGCGCGACCGCGCGCTCCCCAGCCCTGAAAAATGCTCATGACCCCTTAATAGGGCGCCGCGCGGCGAAAAACAGTGCCGCTGGTCGAAAAGCGGCTTATGGGCGCGGCACATGGCGCATGACCCATCGCTTTCGCAACTGTCGAGCCACCGCGACGCGGCGCGGATTCGCTCTTCGAAGTTGAAGGGCGACATCGCCGCTTTGGTGGTCGAGGCAAAAGGGCTTGGCCCCGGTGAACAGGCCGAACTCGAGGCCAGCCTGAGGGAGGCCGCGCTTGCCATCCCGGGGGTCGCGCAGGTTCGGATCGCCTTGACCGTGTCACGGGTGGATCGAAAAATCGTCGCGGTCGGATCGGGCAAGGGCGGGGTCGGCAAATCCACTCTGGCCGCGAATCTCGCTGTCGCTTTGGCGCGCATGGGCAAGCGCGTCGGGATGATCGATGCCGACATTTATGGGCCGTCGCAGCCGACCCTGCTTGGCGCGCATGAGCGGCCGGTCGCACGAGAGCAGAAGCTGATCCCGGTCGAGGGGCATGGGGTGCGGTTGCTGTCGATCGGGCAGCTTGTTCCTGCCGGGCAAGCGCTTGCGTGGCGCGGGCCGATGGCGTCGGGGGCGCTCAACCAGCTGATCGAGGGCGAGTGGGGCGATACCGAGATTATCCTGGTCGACCTGCCGCCGGGGACGGGCGACGTGCAATTGTCGCTGATGCAGAAGGCGCGGCCCGACGGTGCGGTGATTGTATCGACACCGCAGGACCTGGCGCTGATCGACGCCAAGCGCGCGGTGGATTTGTTCGAAAAGACCGGAGTGCCGATCCTTGGCCTGGTCGAGAATATGGCGGGATATTTCTGTCCGCATTGCGGCGAGAATAGCGACCCGTTCGGGAGCGGTGGAGCCGAGGCGAGCGCGGCGGCACTGGGGATCGCGTTCCTGGGGCGCCTGCCCTTGTCGGCGAGCCTCCGCGAAGCGTCGGACGCGGGGACCCCCCCGGCCGCGGGCGATGGGCCGGCGGCGGATGCCTTTGCCGAGCTTGCACGGCGCCTGATCGCGCAATTGGAGACAATCGCACGCTGAAACATTGATGGTTTGAGGAGATCCCGATGCCGTTGACCAGTGACGAGGATATTGGCGAACTGCTGAAGGGTGCGCGGACGATTGCGCTGGTCGGTGCATCGGATAATCCGGGCCGCGCAAGCTTCGGGGTGATGAAGTTTCTTCAAGGACAGGGCTATCGCGTGATCCCGGTCAATCCGCGGATCACCGGCGAGCATGTCCATGGCGAATTCATCTGGCGCGAGCTGGCGCAGATCGGCGATCCGATCGATATGGTCGATATCTTTCGCAAGTCGAGCGAGGTTGGGCCGGTGGTCGACGAGGCGATTGCCGCCGGAGCCAAGGCGGTGTGGATGCAGCTTGGCGTGGTCGATGAGGCCGCGGCGGCGAGAGCCGAGGCTGCGGGGCTCAAGGTGGTGATGGACCGTTGCCCGAAGATCGAGATTGCGCGGCTTGGGCTGGGGAAGGTTGCGCCGGCCGGTTAAGCCGATGCGACCGTCATTTCGGGAACCAGCAGCGTCGGGCTGTCGATGCCTCGGCGAAGGTGAAGGTCGGTTGCCGGCTCGAGCGTCGCGAACATTGTCTTCAGGTTCGACGCGATGGTGATTTCGGAGACGGGCGGACCGATTTCCCCGTCGACGATGAGGAAGCCTGCCGCACCGCGCGAATAATCGCCGGTGACGCCATTGACGCCCTGCCCGATCAATTCGGTGACCAATATGCCGTTGGCGATACTGCCGATCATGGCCTCGCGCGTGCGCTCGCCTGCCGCGATGGTCAGGTTCGACGGCCCTGCCCCCATGCTCGAGACGCCGCGAACCGCATGGCCGGTCGGCGCGATATCGAGCTGTCGAGCGGAGGCGCTGTCGGCGAGCCACGAGGTCAATATGCCGTCGGCGACCAGAGCGAGCGGAGCGGCGCGGAGGCCCTCGCCGTCGAAGGCGCGGCTGCGCAGGCCGCGCGGACGCAAAGGATCGTCGCTGATCCTTATGCCTTTGGCGAAGATTTGGGTGTGGAGCGCATCGAGCAGGAAGCTCGACTGGCGCGTGATCGCGGCACCAGAGATTGCCGCGACGAAATGACCGAGCAGGCTGGTCGCGACTCGCGGATCGAACAGGATCGGCATGGAGCCGCCATCGACTCGCACCGGGTTCAGACGTGCCGAAGCGCGTTCTCCGGCGCGGCGGCCGATGTCTTCGGGCGATTCGAGGTCGCAGGCGTGGCGTGCCGAATGCCAGCCATAGTCGCGCTGCATCGCGGCGCCTGACCCGGCGATGACGCTGGCCGAGCAACTATAGCCGGTGGCACGGGTGGCGGCGGCGAACCCGTGGCTGGTGGCGATTGCGAAGGTCGATGCCGATGCCGAAGCGCCTCCGCCGTTCGAATTGCTGACTCCCTCGACATTCCGCGCGCAATCTTCGGCGGCCAAAGCGCGGGCGCGGAGTTCGGCCGGGTCGGGATCGCCGCCATCGTCGAGGTCGAGATCGGCCGGGCTTTCGCGCAGCAATTGTTCTTGCGGGGCAAGCCCGGCGTAAGGATCGTCGGGGGCTTCGCCGGCCATCGCCAGCGCGCGATCGACGAGTGCGTCAAGCGCATCTTTGGACAGGTCCGACGAGGCGACGCCGGCGCTGCGCCGGCCGAGGAAAAGGCGAAGGCCGATTTCCTCGCCTTCGGAGCGGCTGACGTCTTCGAGCGCACCAAGGCGGACCCCGACCGAGGTCGAACGCTCGCCGACATAGACGGCATCGGCAGCGTCGGCCCCGGCGGCAGTTGCTCGCTCGACGAGCATTTGGGCGGTGTCGCGGGCAAGGTCGGTGGTCAGCATAAGACGCCGCCTAGCGCGTCGCCGAGCCGACGACCAGCATCGCGAGGAAGACCAGCAGCCCGCAGGTGCGGTTCGAGCGGAATAGGACGAGCGCGGCCTGGCCATCGGCGGGATCGGCGCGGATCGCCTGGCGTGCGAGATGCAGCGCAGCTGGAAGAAGTGCGAGAAGGGACAGCCAGTGCGGCCTGAACGACCATAGAACGGCGCCCCACGTAAGGATCGCTGTAGCGTAGAACAGGCCAACGCCAGACGCGGCCCTGTCGCCGAGCCGCCGCGCGGAAGATTTGATTCCGATCAGCGCGTCGTCCTCTACGTCCTGGATTGCGTAAAGGGTGTCATAGCCAATCACCCAGAACAATGTCCCCGCATAAAGCATAACGCCAATGCCGAGGCCGCCGATAAGTGCGCGAGTGTCCGGTACCATCGGCCACAGGGGGTTGGAGGCCCAACCGACCAGCGCACCCCAGGAAAAGACCAGGCCGAGCCACAACTGCGGCCACCAGGTGATGCGCTTCATGAAGGGATAGATTGCGACGAGCGGTATGCTTGCAAGCGCGACCAGCTGCGCGAAGGGGGTAAGTTGGAGCAGGACGAGCAGCCCGATCAGGCAAAGGCCGGCCAGGAGGGCCCATGCCGCCGCCAGGGAAACGCGACCGCTTGCGAGGGGGCGCGCTCGGGTGCGTTCTACGCGAGCGTCCAATTTCCGATCGACGATGTCGTTGAACACACAGCCGGCACTTCGCATTGCGAACGCGCCGAGCGCGAACCACAAGAGCAAGTCCCAGCTACCGGACCAGCCATTGCCAAGCGCGACGCTCCACGCGCACGGCCAGAACAGGAGCCAAGTTCCGATCGGGCGGTCTATCCGCATGAGCGACGCGAAAGGGCGAAGCGATGGCGGAAGCGCGCCGATCAGGCCGCGCCGCTCGCTGTCGGGAACGAGATGGGATGCGGGTTGAGTGGTCGGTGTCACGGCCCGCGAGTATCGCTTGCGCGGCGACTGTGCTAGGGTGAGCTTTAAGGTGCACGGGAGACTTTTTGCTCCCGCTTACGCGCCGCAAAGGAAGGTCTCCATGAGCCGCGCAATCAATCTGCAAATGTCCGAAGCCGAAGCCCGCGAGCAATGCGCGACGCGATCGATCGGAGTGTCGGCGATCGAGTCGCTGCCCGATGGCGGCGTTCGGCTGGTATGCATGAGCAGCGAGGGCGCGGCCTTGCTTCGCCGCCGGCTGAAATCGCAGATCATCGGCGGAACGGTGCGGCGGACAGCGATATCGAGTCGCCGCCTGCCCTGGTAGGCGCCTTGCCAAGGCGCGGTAATGGCTTGGGAAATTATCTCTATTTGCGTTTTTGCGTGTGCGCGATTATAAGCGCCGCGCTACCAGTTGCACTATGATGGTTACGGGCGAGCGATCGCCCCCTTCCTCTGAGCCGCTTCTAGCTTAGCGGATCGATTGGCGATCCGTGCCAAGGGAAGGACCCTAATATGCAAGGCACTGTAAAATTCTTCAACGAAACCAAGGGCTTCGGCTTCATCACCCCGGACGGCGGCGGAAACGACGCGTTCGTGCACATCAGTGCGGTTGAAGCCGCCGGAATGCGTTCGCTCGCGAGCGATCAGCGCGTTTCGTACGAACTCGAGCCCGATCGTCGTGGCCGCGAGAGTGCGACCAACCTCAAGGCCATCTAAGGCCTGGATCCCTGCTTTTGGCGGGGGTCTATTTTAGAGCTGTGGCTCTCTTTGAGGGGGCGCCCGGCCCATCCGTTTCATCGGATGGGCCGGGTTCACTGCTTGATATTTAAGGAGCGCGCGTGTCGATTCAGTCCAATTTCTATCAGACTCGTGCCACCGAAGAACGCGACAAGGCGACCGCTTCAACTCTCCACAATGTTCGTGAAGGCCATTTGCGCGCCGCCGCAGCGTGGGATGCGCTTGCCGCGCGATCGCTGAAGGCCGATCGCATGCGGGTCGAGGAAGAGCGCCGCAAGAGCGAGGTGCGCGCCGCCGATGCCGATTTGCGCAGCGCCGAAGCCGTCATGACCAACGAAATGGCCCAGCCGCAGCTTTAATCGCTCGCTAGGTAGCGGTTGGAAGTCAGGGAGTGGCCGCCGGCGCGGGCTTGCGGCCGAAGCGCCCGACGATCAGGGCACGGCCCTTTGCCCAGCTCCGCCAAAGCCCGCGCCTGTGGATCGGCTCGAGCAGTTGATCGGGGTTTTCCGGATCGAGCAACTCATTGGCTGCAATGAATTCCTCAACCTCCCCCAAATTTTCCATTGAAAGCAGATCGAGCGACTTGCCGCTTCCGCGAAGCGATTCGATCGCGGTGAGCATCGATGCACCATTATGCTCGGCGGCGGCGATGGTTTCGGTCGTGCAGCCCAGATGCTCCGCGATCAGGCGGTAACGAAGCGCTGTAATTTCAGGGCCGGTGTCACAATTCGCTTCGAGCGCAGTATCGATCACCACATCGCACTCGCTGTCGAGCCGTTGGCTGCGATTGTTGAGGTTGGCCGAGCCGACGCGAAGCAGCCGGTCGTCGACGATCGCGATCTTGGCGTGGACGTAAATGTCGGCGCGGTTTTTGGTCACCGGAATAAACACTCTGAAGCGGTTGTGCCGATCGACCTTGCCGATTGCCGCGACGATTTGCAGCCGTGCGGCGTCCATCGCTTTTTGTTCGAGCCAGCCGTCGGCGGTACGCGGCATCACCAGCACGATTTCGGGTGGATCATCCTCCTCCATGCGCGTTGCGATCGCCGCTGCAATCTTTGCACTCGTGAAATATTGATTCTCGAAATAGATGAACCGCTTTGCGGCGGCGATCATGTCGAGTGTCAGGGTCTCGATCTCATGTATTTCGGGAAGATCGTCATAAGCGGCGCGGGTGCGTGCAATGGCGATGTCCACATTCTGAAACATCGGCGACAAGTCGTCGGGCCAGGGGCATTCGAACGGATCGAGCGGTTCAAGCCGTTCGTGGGTTGCGGCCTTCCAGCGCTCGCGGCCAAGCACGCCGAGCGCCTGAGCAACCTCCCCGCGAACCAGCATGGTGGCATCGTGCCAAGGGCCATAGGGCTTGCCATCGGGCCTCTTGCGATGCGGATCGTCGTCGAGGTGATCCGAAGTGTCCCATCGCCGCGATGACATGTCGATCCCGCCGCAGGCGGCGAGGCAGTCGTCGATGACGACGATCTTTTGATGATGGCTGCAGCCAGGTGGGTGCGAGCGGTCGAAGCGGAAGTCGATCGAGCGGGTGCGCCACCAGCGGAAGAGCCACACCAGTGCCGCCGGACGAACGAATTGCTTGAGCGCGCCGAAGCTCCATTTGAGGATATCGATTTCGCGCTCGGGCTTTTCATTGGCGAGGCGGAGGAAGAAGCGGCCAAGCGTCTCGCCCTTGCCATTTTCGTCGGGAGCAAGCGCGATGCGCGTGTCGAAATCCCAGCCGACGATGAGGATGCGATTCTCGGCAGCCACCATTGCCGCGCTGATATGACGGTAATAATCGGCGGCATCGACGATCACGCTTGCCTCGGTCGCACGCGCGATCCGCCAGCAATTACGGTCCTGCACTACAATCGGGGTTAGTGCGTCGATCACTGTCAGGAAACTCCCCTCGCCGGCCGTGCCGGCCCCCAACCCCGCTTCCGGGGAGGAGACATTAGACGAGCCTTTTCTTGCGCGCTAGGAGCGCAGAATGCCTGCAACACCCGCCTGGCCCCCGCGAAGTTTGACGCGGTTGTTTGTCGACCAACCGCTTGGCAGTGGGGCGAGCATTGCGGTCGAGGGCGCCCAGGCCAATTATCTTGGCAATGTCATGCGGCTGAAACCGGGCGACGCGGCGCTGTTGTTCGATGGCTTGTCGGGCGAGTGGATTGCCGAGGTGGTCGAGGCAGGCAGAAGGCGGATGACGCTGGTGGTGCGCGAGGCGACGCGGGCGCAGGAGGTGGTACCCGATTTGTGGCTGGCGTTCGCGCCGGTCAAAAAGGGGCGGGTCGACTGGCTGGTCGAAAAAGCGGTCGAGCTCGGCGTTGCGCGGCTTGTGCCGGTGATCACTCATCGAACGATCGTCGACAAGCTCAACCTCGACCGGATGCGCAGCCACATCATCGAAGCCGCAGAGCAATGCGGGCGGACCGTGCTTGCCGGGATCGACGAGCCGGTCAAGCTTGAGCAGTTCCTGCGGGAGCGTGATTCCGAGCGGGCACTTTATTTCGCGGACGAGACCGGTGGGGCGGCGGCGCGAACCGGCTTTGCGCCTGGCGCGGCGGCTATCTTAACTGGACCCGAGGGCGGCTTCACTCCGCAGGAGGCGGAAGCGATCCGCGCGGCCGACAATGCGACCGCGATCAGCCTTGGGCCGCGAATCCTTCGCGCCGAAACCGCTGCATTGGCCGCGGTGTCGGCGTGGATGACTTCGGTGGGTGATTGGTAGAGACTCGGTTCGCGCAATTCGCTTTGCGGCGGGCGGCGGGGCGACTAGGGGCGATTCCATGACCACGCGTACTGACCTTTCGGAAAGCCCGACGATCGCCAGCCGCGCCGATTTGCTGGCGATATTTTCGGACGGAGAGAAGCCCCGCGAAGCATGGCGGATCGGCACCGAGCATGAGAAATTCGTCTATCGCACCAGCGACTATCGGGCACCGTCCTGGGATGAGCCCGGCGGAATTCGCGATTTGCTTGTCGGCCTGACCGAGTTCGGCTGGCAGCCGGTTGAGGAAGGTGGCCGGATCATCGCGCTGAGCGGCGTTGACGGCACCATCAGCCTTGAGCCAGCAGGCCAGCTTGAGCTGTCGGGAGCGCCCCTTGCCGATCTTCATGCAAGCTGCGCCGAGAGCGGGCGCCATCTGAAGCAGGTCAAGGCGGTCGGCGATCGCCTCGGGCTCGGCTTTCTCGGGCTTGGAATGTGGCCCGACAAAAGGCGCGACGAATTGCCGGTGATGCCCAAGGGCCGTTACCAGATCATGCGCGATCATATGCCGCGTGTCGGCAAGCTCGGGCTGGACATGATGCTTCGAACTTGTACCATTCAGGTCAATCTGGATTATAGCTCAGAAGCCGACATGGTTAAGAAGTTCCGCGTCGGACTGGCGCTCCAGCCAGTTGCGACGGCTCTGTTCGCCAATTCGCCGCTGACCGAGGGTCGGCCCAATGGGTTCAAAAGCTTCCGGAGTCATATCTGGGAAGACACCGACCCGGCGCGAACGGGCATGCTGCCCTTCGTGTTCGAGGAGGGGTTCGGTTACGAGCGATATTGCGATTACGCGCTCGACGTGCCGATGTACTTCGTCTTCCGCGGCGGGAAATATATCGATGCGGCGGGCCTTAGTTTTCGCGACTTCCTTGACGGTAAGCTTTCCGTGCTTCCGGGGGAAAAGCCGACCCTTGCCGACTGGACCGACCATCTGTCGACGGCCTTTCCGGAAGTGCGGCTCAAGAGCTTCCTTGAGATGCGCGGCGCCGACGGCGGGCGCTGGGGACGGATTTGCGCGCTGCCCGCCTTGTGGGTCGGACTGTTGTACAGCGATAATGCGCTCGACGCTGCGTGGGAGCGGGTCAAGCATTGGACGATCGAGGAGCGTGAGGCGCTGCGCCACGCGGTGCCGCGTGAGGCGCTCGACGCGGCGGTCCCCGGTGGTGGAACGGTCCGCGATCTTGCCAGCGAAATCCTCGATATCGCGGGCTCGGGCCTGACCGATCGCGACCAGCGTAATAGCGCTGGCGATAGCGAGGGCGGTTTCCTCGACCCGTTGCGCGAAGTGGTGGCGTCGGGCCAGACCTTCGCCGACCGCTTGCTGGAAAATTATCATGGTAAGTGGAACGGTGACGTCAGCCGCGTTTATGACGATTACAGCTTCTAGGAGTCCGACCGATGGCCAGTGACCAACGCCGCACCCTGTATCCCCCGATCGAGCCTTATGCGTCGGGGATGCTCGACGTCGGCGACGGGCATCGGCTTTATTGGGAGCGGTGCGGGACTCCGGGGGCCAAGCCCGCGGTGTTTTTGCATGGCGGGCCGGGCGGCGGGTCGAACGAGAAGCATCGTCGCCAGTTCGATCCAGCGCTTTACGACCTCCTGCTGTTCGATCAGCGCGGGTGCGGGCGATCGACCCCGCACGCGAGCCTGGTCGCCAACACCACCTGGCATCTGGTCGAGGACATCGAGCGATTGCGGACGATGGCGGGCGTCGAGCGCTGGCTGGTATTCGGGGGAAGTTGGGGATCGACGCTGAGCCTGGCTTATGCGCAAGCGCATCCGGCGCGGGTCACCGAGCTGGTCTTGCGCGGGATATTCCTGTTCGACCGGCACGAGATAGACTGGCTTTATCGCAAGGGGGGAGCGTCGGCGCTTTACCCGGACAAATGGGAGGAGTTCGTTGCTCCGATCCCGGTCGATGAGCATGGCGATCTGGTCGGCGCCTATCGCCGGCGGCTAACCGCCGAGGACCGCGCCGTGGCGCTGACCGCCGCCAAGGCATGGAGCAAGTGGGAAGGCGAAGTCGTCACCCTGCTGCCGAACGCCAAGACGATCGAACGATTCACCGAGGATGAGTTCGCGATCGCGATCGCCCGGATCGAGAACCATTATATGGCAAATCAGGGATGGTTGGAGGAAGGGCAATTGCTTGCTGGGGCTGGCAAGCTGGCTGGGATCCCGGGGGTCATCGTTCAGGGGCGGCACGATTGCTGCACTCCGCCGGGCGCGGCATGGGCCCTGCACAAGGCGTGGCCTCAGGCCGAGCTAGTGATCGTTCCGGACGGCGGGCACAGTTTTGACGAGCCGGGAATCCTCGACGGCTTGATTCGGGCGACCGATCACTTTGCAGGGACGAGTGTTGCTTGACCAAAACCACTGGAAGTGTCCGAAAAATTGCGTAGTGATGCCGAAATGAATTTCGCCTGGGGGAGTTTGCACGCAGGTCTTCAGTCGGTGCTCGACACCGCGCTTGACCCTGTTGTGGTGATGGGGACCGATGGCACCATCATTGGCTGGAACGACCATGCGTCCAAATGCTTCGGGTGGAGTTGGGAGGAGGCGCGCGGAACGCTTCTGAGCGACTTGATCATTCCCGAAGACTTGCGCGCCGGGCATGAGGCCGGGCTCGCGCACTATCTTGCGACGGGTGAAGGCCCGGTACTCGACTTGCGGATCGAAGTCAGCGCACTGGACCGCGAGGGGCGCGTATTTCCGATCGAATTGTCAGTCACTGCGAGCGAGCAATTCGGCGAAAAAATGTTCATCGGCTTCATGCGGGACATCAGCGATCGTACGCAGGAAGCCGAGCGCCAGCAACGCATCCTGCTCGAATCCGACCACCGCGTGAAGAATATGCTGACCGTGGTTTCCGCCATCGCCCAGCAGACCGCGCGCACTTCGCCTGACATCGCAACGTTCAGTGCGGCATTCGCCGGACGGCTCGAATCTTTGGCGCGGGCGCATCAATTGCTGGTCGGCCAGGTGTGGAAGGACGTCGCAATTTCCGCACTCGCCGAGCAAGTGCTTGGCGCCGATGTCGTGAACGGGCGCGCGCGCTTCGGTGGGCCGGAAATTTTGCTTCATCCGGGACAATTGCTCGGATTGTCGATGATCCTCCACGAGCTCTATACCAACGCCATCAAATATGGAGCCTTGTGCAGCGATAAGGGCGTTGTGGCGCTCGACTGGGAACCGGTCGACGGAGAGATCGTGTTGACCTGGGCCGAAAGCGGCGGCGAGACTTGCGGTCCGGATATGTCGAGCAGTGGCTTTGGGCAGCGAATGATCGCGATGAGCGTAAAGGCCGACCTCAAGGGCACGATCGAACGCGACTGGCGCCCGGACGGGCTAACGGCGACGCTGCGGTTCCCGCTCGAGATTTAGGAAACCGCTTCCGTCCGGTGGACAGCCGCTCCAAAATCGGTAGGCTTTTTCGAAACGCAATTAAGGGGGATCTTCCTTGCACCGATATTTTCTCGCAGCCGTTCTGTTGGCTGTAAGTGCGTGCGCGTCGGTAAATCCGGTTTCGATGCGCAGCAGCGAGGCAATGGTCGCTCCAGTAATCGCCGCAGAACGCGCGTTCGCCGAGCGCCACAAGCAGGTTCCGCTGAAGCAGGCGTTTCAGGAATATGCAGCCGCGGATGGAGTTGCCGTGCGCCCGGCCGGAGTGCGCAATGTTCAGGAGGATCTGGCAGGCTGGCCCAACGTCAACAACACAGGAAACGTCGCCTGGTGGCCGATGCTTGCCGGCGTTGCGCAATCGGGCGACCTGGGGTTCACGACCGGCCCCGCAACCTATCCGGGCGGAAATTTCGGCGGTTATTTTACCATCTGGAAAAAGCAGGCTGATGGCTCGTGGAAGTGGTTGATCGACCAGGGGACTGGACAAAATAAGATATTAGTTTCGAGCAAGCCGGGGGATGCCCCGGCCATTGTTCCCGTTTCCACCGTCGGGCCGATGGATCCCGCGCTGGCATGGCGCGACCTGCTCGCGGCGGATACGGCGCTTGGTGCTGCGACGGCGGTCAATTCAAGCGCTTTGCTTGGCAAGATTGCGCCGGAAGCCTGGCTGACCGGATTTAGCAGACACCCCTCGGTCGGGCTGGCCGCGGCGCGCGCGGAAATGTCACTGCGCCCGGCCAAAATCGCGATGAAGCCCAAGGGTGGTGGGGTTTCGACCGCCGGGGATTTCGGCTGGACCTATGGCTATGCAAGCTGGGTCGATGATGGCGGCGCGCCGAAGCGCGGCTCTTATCTGCGCGCTTGGCAACGGCGTCCATCGGGATGGGTTATCGTCGCCGACAATTTGAGCATGTTCGCGCGGGGGTGATTGGCCAGAGCTAGACGCTCACGCCTTCGGCAGCTTCTGTTTTGCTTCGCCCCAGCCCGCGAGCAAAAGCGAACTGGCGCGCTCGAGCAATTGGTCGGAGTCGCGGATTGTGAAGTGGGCGGCGCTTTCGAAGCCGTCGAGTTCGGACCAGTCGATCGGCGCGGCAACGGGAGCCGTATCGCGTGCGCGCGCCGAATAGGGCATGACCGCGGTCGCGCCGCGCTGGTTGCGAAGCCAGTCGAGGAAAATGCGGCCTTTGCGCTCCTTTTTGCGGATGTTGGCGGTGAAAGTTTGCGGCTCGGCTTCTGCGATCGCTCGGCTAAATCGTTCCGCGAAGGATTTGACCGCTGGCCAGGCGGCGCTGCGGTCGAGCGGTGCGACGACGTGGATGCCCTTCCCACCGGTCAGCATTGGGAAGGTGACCAGCCCGAGATCGGCGAGCAGCTCGCGCAGCCGTTGGGCCGCCTCGCGAACCTTGTCGAAGCCCAGCCCGACGTCGGGGTCCAGGTCGAACACCAGCCGGTCGGGCTTTTCGAGCGGCTTGATCTTTGACCCCCAGCCGTGAAACTCGATCGTCCCCATCTGAACACATTCGAGGAGGCCCTGCGGTTTTCGCACGTAGAGATAATCGGCGACCTCTCCGTCATTCTCGGTGACCGCGACGTGGCGGACTGAATCGCCCATCGAGCCGGTATCATGCTTCTGGAAAAAGCATTGTTTTGCACGGCCCTGCGGACAGCGGATCAAGGTCATCGGGCGATCGCCGAGGGTTACCAGTAGCTGGGCCGACACGGCCGCATAATAATCGGCAAGTTGGCCCTTGGTGAGGTCGTCGCCCGGGAAAATCACCCGGTCGGGATTCGAGATCTTTGTGCCGAAGCTCGCAGCGGTGGCACGCTCGCCCTTTTGCTCGGTTGAGGAGAGTTTCTGCGGCACCTCGCGGACAATTTGGTCCGCGGGCTTGTCGGAACGAAGCGCGATGAAGCTGGGGTGGCGGAGAACGCCGTCGCTCGTGAACTCGGTGAATGCGACTTCGCCAACAAGCTTGGGCTCGATCCAGTGCGAGCCGCGCAAGGATGCGCGCGGCACGTCTAGCGCAGGCTTGTCGAGGGCGAGCGGCCGCATCGTCTCGCTAAGGCTTTCGATCATCGCGGTGTCGAAGCCAGTGCCGACCTTCCCGGCATAGGTCAGTTTGCCAGCATCGCGCACTGCAAGATGGAGCGAGCGAAAGCCTCGGCGCTTGTCGCTTGCCTGCCAGCCGACGATGACGAACTCCTGCCGCTGGATGCATTTGATCTTGAGCCAGGATTTGGCGCGCGCACCGCGATATGGGGCGCTCGTTTTTTTGGCGATAATTCCCTCGCCTTTTTCAGCGCAGATTGCGTTGAACAAAGCCTCGCCCCTGGCGACGATATGGTCACCGAAGACGATCGGTGCTCCGACTCCTTTGAGAAGCGCAGCAAGCCGCTGTTTGCGTTCGAGATTGGGGAGGCCGGTGATGTCCTCGCCTTGATCGACGAGCAGGTCGAATCCGTAGAAGGCGAGATCGGCCTTGCCACCCTTGAAGCTCGCCTGAAGCAATTGGAAATCGGGCTTGCCCCCCTCCCCCAATGCGACCGCTTCGCCATCGATCAGGCACCCTGCGGGAAGCGCGGAAGCTGCCTTGACCAGTCCGCGAAACTTGTCGCTCCAGTCATTGCCGTTGCGGGTCCAGGCGGTCGCCGAACCGCCCCCGGTGGCGAGCAGCAGGCGGTAACCGTCATATTTATATTCGAACAGCCAGTCGGGTCCGCTTGGAACGGCATCGACGAGGGTTGCCAGTTGCGGCGCGCGGAAGGCTGGCGGGGCGACCCCGGCCTTCTTGCGTGAACGGCCCCCTTTGTTTCCGCCACGATTGCTTTTCCAGACGTCGGCGCCAGCGGCGATCTCGGCCATCGAGCGGCCGGTGGTAATGCTGGTTAGGCCTTGCTCGACGAGCGCTTCACCAGCGCCGATATGTTCGTCGTCGACTTTTTTTAGCATCCAGTTCTCGCCGCGTTCACCAGGGCGGCCTTTCAAGCGAAACATAACCCATTCGCCCTTCATCCGCTCGCCTTCGAGCGTGAAATGAAGATGGCCCTCCTCGATCGTTTTCGATGGATCCTTACCCGGTTCGGGGATCCACCGCCCGCGGTCCCAGAGCATCACCGTACCGCCACCATATTCGCCTTCGGGGATCGTGCCTTCAAAGCTGCCATAGTCGAGCGGGTGATCCTCTGTACGAACCGCGAGGCGCTTGTCGGCGGGGTCGATCGATGGGCCTTTGGGAACCGCCCAGCTTTTGAGCACGCCGTCGAGTTCAAGACGAAAATCCCAATGAAGCCGCGAGGCATCATGCTTCTGGACGACGAAGCTGTCGCCTTTTTTGCGAGTAGTTGCTCCCTTGGGCTCGGCGGTCTTCGAAAAATCGCGTTTCTTGTTGTAGGTCTCGATATCGAGCTTGGGCGCCTTGGCCATCGATCAGGCCCGCTTCCGCGTTGCGGGCTTCGCCGGGGATTTCTTTACGACGGGCTTTTTTGCCACCGTCTTTTTCGCCGCTTGTGTCGAAGCAGGCGTTCGGTCACCGGCGTCGAGGCTCTTCTTGAGCGCGGCCATCAGGTCGATCACGTTCGAGCCCTTGGCCGGCGTGTCGGCGCTATCGTCCTGGATGATCCTCTTGCCCTTTTTCTTCTGCTTCTCCGCGATCAGCGCCTTGAGCGCGTCGATGTAGCGATTCTGAAAGGTCGAAGCGTCGAAATCGCCTGCTTTCTTGTCGATCAGCGTCTTCGCAAGATCGAGCAGATCGGGGTCGGGCTTGGTGTCGCCAATGTCGCGAAAATAGGACGACGCCTTATTGACTTCATCGGCATAGCGGAGCGTTTCGAGAACCATCCCGCGTCCGCACGCCTTAAGGCTGACGACATATTCCTGGCCACGCATTGCGAGCTGGCCAATGCCGACTTTCTTCGCTTTGCGAAGCGCTTCGCGGAGGACGATGAACGCTTCTTCGGCAAGGTCATCGGCGGGGACGACGAAATAGGGTTTGTCGTAATAGATTGGGTCGATGTCCGAGAGGTCGACGAACTGGGTCAGTTCGAGCGTCTTGCGGCTTTCGAGTTTGACCTTTTCGATCTCCTCGGGCTCGAGCAGGACATATTCGCCCTTCGACACCTCATAGCCTTTGAGGATTTCGTCGCGGTCGACCGGTCCGATCCCGGCGACGGTCTTTTCATAGCGCACACGCTGACCCGACGGTTCGTGAATCTGGTGGAAGGCGATCGAGCGTCCGGACTTGGTCGCTGGAAAGATTTCCACGGGGATCGCGACCAGGGCGAGCCTGATCTGTCCGCGCCAACTGGGCCTCGCCGCCATGCTTGCCTCCAGGAAGATTTCGAAGTGGATTCAATCGTTGGCGCGAAGAGTCGTTCCCGGCTGTTGACCTTGAGGCGCTGCCGATGGCAAAGGCGCGGCGGCGCTGCCTTCGGGCGGGTGTAGCTCAATGGTAGAGCAGAAGCCTTCCAAGCTTATGACGAGGGTTCGATTCCCTTCACCCGCTCCAATCCACCCCATGCCGGGGGCATGGGGTGCATTGGAGCGCGCGCGTAGCGCGGCGACCTCGCGCCGGGGCATGGGGTGGATTGGAGCGCGCGCTTAGCGCGGCGATCTTGCGCCTGAAGCATGTGAGCGTCGACCTACCGGCAGTTGACAGCGCCCTAGGGGGCAGCCATTGCGCGCCCCTGCCAGCACCTGGAGAGGTGGCCGAGTGGTTAAAGGCAGCAGACTGTAAATCTGCCCGGGTTTCCCGTACACTGGTTCGAATCCAGTCCTCTCCACCACCCTTCGGAGAAAAGGGCCTCAAAACAAAAGTCTAGGGAAAGTGCTTTCGGCACTACCCGGATTTTGCTACACAATTTGCTACACCTCCTCTCGCGGGAGGTGCCCTCTGCGGCCGAAGGAACCCAATCGGCCGGGCCGGCCCAAAAATTGGTGGGGCCATCGCCGGAATACGCCGCATCACGCGGAAGCCGCATTCCACACCTTCAGTTTCGCAACGGCACCTATCACTTCCGTGAGCGGGTTCCTCGCGATCTGAGGCTGTTGGTAGGAATGTCAGAGATCACCCGGACCCTTCGGACCGGAGATCGCCGGAAAGCCACCCTCCTCACAGCCACGCTCCGCTATCGGCTTCAGGAGGTTTTTGACGTGATCCGTGCACAAGAGATGAGCCGCAAAGATATTCGACAGATCGTTCGGACTTGTTTCGACGGGCTGAGCGCTGCGGTAGACGATGGCTTTATGCCTGACCGGGTCGAGCCGCATCTTGAGCGCGTCGAGCAAGTTAGCTTGGCCACGGAGTGTATCGAAGGGCTGACGGACCAAATTGATCGAAGCCATTTCGATCAAACCATCAATGGGCTTGCTGAAAGCGCCCTGTCTGGCACGGCCTTTCACCTGGCCGACCAGTCGCCCGCGAGGAGGCTGGACCTACTCGAAGGGCTGGCCCGGGCGGTAATCGAGCAGCAGCGGTTGTTCATGCATCGACTCGAAGATCGGCTCTTGCCTTACCGGCCCTCCGATGAGCTGTTCGGCGCGCGCCCCGAAATTGAGTGCGCCGGTACTCAGAACGCCATTCGTAACTCGGTCGGACCAACTCTGGAGGATGCGGTAACTCTCTATCTGGAAGCCGGGGCCGAGCGCTGGAGAGGAAAAACTCATACCAGCCGTGTCCGGATGCTGAGCTACCTGGTCGAGCACGTTGGGGCCGCCCGGCCACTGATGAGCATCGAACCGCATGACGTTCGAGGCTTCCGTGACGCCGTACTTTCGCTTCGGTGCAATTATGGTCGGAAGCCCGGGCTTTCTTTCGCTGCGAAACAAACGTCCAATAAAATCAAAAGGATAGCACCTAAAACGGCTCGACTGATTTTCGAACCCTGTAAGGCCTTCTTCGCTTGGTGCACAAACGTCGAAGGTTATCTCGCGAGCAATCCGGCCGACAAGGTTCGGATCGAAACCGGGCAACCGAAGAAGGTTAGCCGGGCGCGAAGAGGCTTCGATGCCGCAGAGCTTCGGACGATCTTTACCGCACCGATGTTTACGGGCTGCAAGTCCGTCCACCGTCGATTTGATCCCGGTCCCATACAGATACGCGACGGCAAATTCTGGCTGCCTTTGCTTGGCTATTACACAGGCGCACGGCTGGGTGAACTGGTTCAGCTCCAAGTGCGTGACGTTCACCTCGAAGCTGGAGTGCCCCACATCTCGATAAACGAAGACAACGGGCCGGGCACCAGTCCCGACGAAAGGAAGCACGTCAAGTCGAAGGCGGGCATTAGGTGTGTGCCCTTGCACCCTGCCCTACTCACCCTTGGTTTCGCCGAGTTCGTTCAGAAGCGGTCCAAGAAGTTGGGAAAAGGCCGTGTCCGCTTATTCGGCGAGTTCAAGTTTGGCATCGATGGTCAAGCAAGCACCGAGGCCTCGAAATGGTTCGGTCGCTTCTTGGACCGGGCGGGGCTGACCGGAAATGACCTGGTGTTCCACAGCTTCCGGCATGGTGCCGAAGACGCTTTCCGGAACGCTAAGCAGCCGCAGTATTTGATTGATAAGATCGTCGGTCATTCGGATGGCGCTGTTAGCTCTGTGTATGGTCAGGGCGTCAGTTTAGATGTCGCCTACCAAGCTATGTGTGAAGCAAAGTTTCCCCTCGACGTTCGTGATATTCTGAGTGGTGTGTGACCGGTTACTCTACGAAATCCCACCAAATGCGGCAAACTACAGCAACCAATTGCACCAATACGTCGGTAGACAGATTATTTAGCTTCAGTTCAGCTGAGGGCGCTTGACCTCGCATAGTTTGTATG
>DATLXR010000051.1:0-62434 GCA_035575595.1 Sphingomicrobium sp. | reverse complement strand
CTTGAGCGTGGTCGGGCCGCCTTCGGGGGCGCTGGTCTGGCGGTCGATCTGGGGGCCGATCTTTGGACGTTGCCCCGAAGCGAGCGCGTCGAGCACCGCGCCCATGCTGTCGGCGGTGAGGTCCTCATAATTGTCGTCGTTGATCTGGACCATCGGCGCGTTTGCGCAGGCGCCGAGACATTCGACCTCGGTCAGCGTGAACAGCCCGTCTCCTGTGGTGTGGCCCTTCTTCAACCCGCGCTTAAAGCAGGCGGCGAGGACATCGTCCGAGCCGCGCAGCATGCACGGCGTCGTGCCGCACACCTGGACATGGTATTTGCCGACCGGAGCGAGGTTGAACATGGTGTAGAAGCTGGCGACCTCCTGGACGCGGATCACCGGCATATCGAGCGCGCGCGCGACGAATTCGATTACCGGGATCGGCAGCCAGCCCTGCGTCCCCGTCTCCAGCCCGACCTGGCGCTGCGCGAGATCGAGGAACGGGATCGACGCCGACGCCTGCCGCCCCGCCGGATAGCGCGAAACGATATCCGCCGCCGCCTTGGTGTTGGCCTCGTTCCACGCGAATTTTTCCCAGCGCTGACGCAGCTCGGGCGTGTCAGGGGCGAAGTGACGCTCAGCCATTAGTTTGGACGCCTTTCGACCTCGAACGTCGAAACGTTTGTAATCCGACTGTCTTCGAGAATGACCTGCATCCCGAGTCCCCCTTTGGAGCCGCAATCCCAAACGACGGTGAAATAGCCACCCTCTTGCTTCATCAGATTCAGCGCGTTGCACTCGGCAACTCGGCGCAGCGACGCGATTTCCGACGGACTGATGGCTCCCGGAAAGTCGGCGTTGAGATCTTGGCCCTGCTTGACCGCCTTTATAAACAGCCTGACCGCATGTTTGTCAGAAGCAGCAGCTGCCTCCGCCGGGATCGACGCAAGCATCATGGCAGTCATAAGCGTTACAATTTTCACCGGTCGCACTCCCCGAACACGATATCCGCCGCGCCCAGCACTGCGGTGACGTCGGCGAGCATGTGGCCTTTCATCATGAAATCCATCGCCTGCAAATGGCTGAACGCGGTCGGGCGGATCTTGCAGCGGTAGGGCCTATTCGTCCCGTCGGCGACGAGATAGACGCCGAACTCGCCCTTGGGGCTTTCGGTCGCGACGTACACTTCGCCGGCGGGAACGTGATAGCCCTCGGTGTAGAGCTTGAAGTGGTGGATCATCGCTTCCATCGACTGCTTCATCTCGGCGCGCTTGGGCGGGAAGACCTTGCGGTCGAGGCTCCCGATCGGGCCTTCGGGCATGTCGCGAAGGCACTGGCGCATGATCCGCGCCGACTGCCGCACCTCCTCGACGCGGAGCATGAAGCGGTCGTAGCAGTCGCCGCGGGTCCCGACCGGAACGTCGAACTCCATCCGGTCATAGACTTCATAGGGCTGCGACTTGCGCAAGTCCCACGGGATGCCCGCGGCGCGGATCATCGGACCCGAAAAGCCCCATGCGATCGCGTCCTCGCGACTGACGGTGCCGATGTCGACGTTGTGTTGCTTGAAGATGCGGTTGTCGGCGACGAGGCTGATCGCATCCTCGAAAATGATCGGGAAGGTGTCGAGGAAGGTTGCAATCTTGTCGAGCACGCGCGGCGGAATGTCCTGGTGGACCCCGCCGACGCGGAAGTAATTGGCGTGCATCCGAGCACCCGACACCGCCTCGTAAAGCTGCATCGTGTCCTCGCGGACCTCGAACAGCCACAAATTGGGGGTCATCGCGCCGACGTCCATGACGTGCGACCCCAAGTTGAGCATATGGTTCATGATCCGCGTCAGCTCGGCCATCAGCACGCGGATATATTGCGCGCGGAGCGGCACCTCGAGCCCCATCAATTTCTCGACCGCCAGCACGTAGCTATGCTCCATGCACATCGGCGAGCAATAATCGAGCCGATCGAAGTAAGGCAGCGCCTGAGCGTAGGTCTTATATTCGATCAGTTTCTCGGTGCCGCGGTGGAGCAGCCCGATGTGCGGATCGACCCGCTCGACGATCTCGCCGTCGAGCTCCATGATGAGACGCAACACGCCATGCGCGGCGGGATGCTGCGGGCCGAAATTGATCGTGTAATTCTGGATCGCCTCGTCACCGCGCGTGACGTCACCGGCTTCGGGTGCGCCGACCGTTACATTGAGCCGGGTGGTCATAGCTTGTGCTCCTGCGAAGGCAGGAGCCCAGACCGCTGCCGGAAGGCAGCGCCTGCGGCGCTGGACTGGGTCTCTGCCTTCGCGGGGGCACGATGGAGGAATTTGCTCACTTCGTCTTCCCCGGCTTGGGCTCGGCCGTATCGCTGACCTTGCCGCCGGCACTGTCCGCCTTGGCTGCGGCAGGCTTGCGCGCCTGTTTCCTCGCCGCCGCATCGGCAGGCGCTCCCGCCCCGGTATCCGCCGTCGTCTCGGTCACCTTGGGATCGCCTGGGCCAGCCTTTGCAACAACCTTGGTCGGCCCGGTGGGCGCGGGTGCGGGCGAGGGCGCGGCGGGGGTTTGCCCCTCGGCTTTCTCGTCGCCCGGCAAGCGATATTCGGGCCCTTCCCACGGCATCAGGAAGTCGAAGCTGCGAAAATCCTGCGCCAGGCTGACGGGCTCGTAGACGACGCGCTTCTCGGCCTCCGAATAGCGCAATTCGACATAGCCCGTCTGCGGAAAATCCTTGCGCAGCGGATGTCCTTCGAAGCCATAATCGGTGAGGATGCGGCGCAGATCGACATTGCCCGCGAAGATCACGCCATACATGTCATACACTTCGCGCTCGAGCCAGCCGGCAACGGGCCACAGACCCGTCAGGGTCGGCACCGGGGTCTGCTCGTCGGTGGTGACCTTGAGGCGAATACGGTGGTTCTCGGTCAGCGACAAAAAATGATAATTGACTTCGAACCGCTCGGGACGCGCGGGATAATCGGCGCCCGCGATTTCCATCAATTGCTGATAGCCATATTCATCGCGCAAGGTCCGCGCTGCCTCGACGATCGCCTCGCGCGCGACGGTCACGGTAAGTTCGCCGACATGGACCTTGTGCGTGACATAAGCCGCGCCGAGTGCTGACTTGTACGTCTCGGCAATGTCGGCGCGCTCCTTGAGGCGCGGGAGATGCGGGCTCATCGGTTGATCGTCCCGATGCGGCGGATTTTGCGCTGGAGCTGCATGATGCCGTAGAGCAATGCCTCTGCGGTCGGCGGGCAGCCGGGGACGTATATATCGACGGGGACGATCCGGTCGCACCCGCGCACCACCGAGTAACTGTAATGATAATAACCGCCGCCATTCGCGCAGCTGCCCATCGAAATGACGTATTTGGGCTCCGACATCTGGTCGTAAACCTTGCGCAGCGCCGGGGCCATCTTGTTGCACAACGTGCCCGCGACGATCATCACGTCCGACTGGCGCGGGCTCGCGCGAGGCGCGACCCCGAAGCGCTCCAAGTCATAGCGCGGCATGTTGACATGGATCATCTCCACCGCGCAGCAGGCGAGGCCAAAGGTCATCCACCACAAAGATCCGGTCCGCGCCCACGTGACGAGATCGTCGAGGCTGGCGACGAGGAACCCCTTTTCGTCGAGCTCCTGCCGCATGGCGAGGAACTTGGCTTCGTCGGCGCTGCCGGGAACTAGTCCGGCGGCTCGGGCAATCTCTTCCTCGGTCGGGTGGGGATTGGCCGCGGGGTCAAGCATCACTCCCATTCGAGCGCCCCCTTCTTCCACGCATAAGCGAGACCCAGCCCGAGTTCGGCGAGGAAGATCATCATCGCGATCCAACCTGCCCAGCCGCTGCCCATCAGGCTGACCGCCCACGGAAACAGGAAAGCAGCTTCAAGGTCGAACACGATGAACAGGATTGCGACGAGGTAGAAACGCACGTCGAACTGCGCGCGGCTGTCCTCGAACGCCGGGAAGCCGCACTCATATTCGCTGAGCTTCTCGGCGGTCGGCTGATGAGTCCCGGTGAGCCGGCTGACCGCCATCGGCAGAAGCACAAATGCCCCCGACAGCGCCAGAGCGACGCCGAGGAACAATAGGATCGGCAGATAACCGGCGGCAACGCTTGCCAAGGGGAACTCCACTACGCGAGATTTGGCGGCGCTTTAGGACAGGGCGCGTGGGGCCGCAACTGCGCGCTGGTCCGAATGCGGACCAAACGTCGTCAATTCGCCTTGCAGTGCTCCGAAAGCGCGAGCGCCATGATCGGCGCGGGCTGGCGCGGCGGGGAGTTTGGCTTTGACGCGGCTTCCCATCCAGCGTTGGCGACGATCAGCAACCGCTTGCCGTCGGTCGCAAGCTGGGTCGGGTCGAGCAGCGGCGGGCCGCTGACAATGTCCTGCGTGACGATCCGTTCATCCTTGATGGTGAAGGCGATCAGGCGGCCCGGGGGCTGCGCGTTGAAAACGGTAAAATAGCGATCATTGCAGCGCGCGATTCCGTCGATCCCGCGAAGGGGCGAGCCGTCGGCTTGCGGCAAAAGAGTGCGCTTGCCGGTGGCAAGGTCGATCGACGCGACGCCCCTGCTGTAATCGGCGAGGATCAGGCGGCGTCCGGCGGCGTCGAGAACGCTGCCCTGCGCGCTCTTGCCGATCCCCGGCGCGAGGAAAGTCGTGAGTGCCGTGCCGGGGCGATCGAGGCGGTAGACCGCGCCGCTGAGGCTGTCGCTGACGAAGACATTTCCGCCCGCTGCCGACACGTCGCCGGGGTGGAAACCGGTCCTGATCGGTGCGAGCCGCCGCGCCAGGCGGCCTTTGCGGTCGAGCGCGACCAGCGAGCCGTTGGCGCATTTGGCAACTCCGGGGAGCGGCGGGCAGTCGGCGGCGATCCACAGAAGCTGGCGCTTGCCGTCCCACGCCATTCCAAGCGGAGTGATGCTTTCGGGGAGGCGCGCGAGCGGGACACAGCGGGTGCGGCAAGCGAGGATGGTGCGGTCGATGACGCTCGAAACCCAGATCGTCCGTCCGTCACTCGCAACCCCTTCGACCAGCCGGTGCGATGCCGGGACGGTGGCGACGGTCGTCAGTTGGGGCGCAGCAGTGGCGCCGGTTGACAGCGCCAAAGCCATCAGAGTGGCGAAAACCTTCATCAGGTGATCCATTTCTATGCTGCGCGTCGCGTTGCTCCGGCAACGAGCTTGTGCAGGCGCGAGTGGAGTTCGCCGCTTGCAGCGAGATATTCGCGGCGGTCGAACATTCGGTCCTGGCCGCGATAATCGCTGACAAAACCGCCCGCTTCCTTGACCAGGATTACCCCTGCCGCGCTGTCCCAAATGTCGAGATCGTCTTCCCAGAAACCGTCGAACCGGCCCGCTGCAACCCATGCCAGATC
Source organism: Sphingomicrobium sp. (assembly GCA_035575595.1). GTDB lineage: Bacteria > Pseudomonadota > Alphaproteobacteria > Sphingomonadales > Sphingomonadaceae > Sphingomicrobium. Next base: position 57,087 of record DATLXR010000051.1, on the reverse strand, counting down.
GAGGCTTGCAGCGCCCATGCGGCGGATGCCCGACACTTCAGGAGCAATTGCGGCGTAGATCCGCGACCAGGTGGCGACATCGCCGCGACCGAAATGGGGAAGGCCGGTTCCGACCAATGCTTCGTCGAGATGCTTGCGCGCCGAAACGCGCAGGCGGCGGTCGGCGAGCCAGGCGCCGCGGCCCTTCTCGGCCCAGAAACTCTCGTCGGTCAGCGGCTGATAGACGAGGCCGTGCGTAATGTCGCTGCTACCGTCATATTTGCGCTCCTCGACCGCGATCGACATTGCGAAATGCGGAACGCCGTGGAGAAAATTGGTGGTGCCGTCGAGCGGGTCGATGATCCAGCGCGGCTTGGCCGGATCGCCTTCGAGCTCGCCCGATTCCTCGCTGAGGATCGCCCAGTCGGGGCGCGCCGCGCGCAATTCCTCGATCAAGGTCTGTTCGGCGCGCTTGTCGGCGATCGAGACGAAGTCGGCGGGGCCCTTGCGCGAGACCTGCAGATGCTCGACCTCGCCGAAATCGCGGCGGAGACGCGGCGCCGCCTTGCGCGCGGCGCGGAGCATGACGGTGATCAGACCGGAGTGCGAAACCATCAGTCGGCGCGCTTGACGTAGGTCTGCTCGTAAACGTCGACGACGATGCGCGTGCCGACGCCAATGTGCGGCGGGACCATGACGCGGACTCCGTTTTCGAGCTTTGCCGGCTTGTAGGACGAGGAGGCGGTCTGTCCCTTCACGACCGCGTCGGCCTCGACGATCAGTGCCTCGATCGTGTCGGGCAATTGCACGCTGATCGGGCGTTCGTCGTGGAGCTCCATGACCACGTCCATTCCGTCCTGGAGGAAGGCGGCGGCGTCGCCGAGCAGGTCGCGCGGAAGATTGATCTGCTCGTAATTGTCCTTGTCCATGAAGGTCAGCATGTCGCCGTCGGCGAACAGGAATTGGAAATCCTTCGTGTCGAGGCGGACGCGCTCGACCGATTCGGCCGAGCGGAAGCGGACATTGTTCTTGCGCCCGTCGATGAGGTTCTTGAGCTCGACCTGCATATAGGCACCGCCCTTGCCGGGCTGAGTGTGCTGGATTTTGACCGCGCGCCAGATGCCGCCCTCATATTCGATGATATTGCCCGGACGGATGGTGACGGCGCCGATTTTCATGATCTAATCCTGTTCGTCTCCGTTCGGGCCGAGAGAAGCCCTGTCCGACGATTCAAAGAGCGAAGCAGCCCGAAGGCGAACGGAAGTGTGAGAAATCGGGCGCGCCCTAGCGCTTCGCGCGGTTTCCGGCAAGCAGCGGATAGGGATTGACCGGCGCACCCTCATGCCATTTTTCGCCCGGCGCCATGCGATTGATCGCGAAATGGAGGTGCGGGCCGGCGGGGTTGGCATTGCCGCTGAAGCCGACATAACCGACCGGGGTGCCGCGCCGCAGCTTCTGCCCCTCATGCAGTCCGGGGGCGTAGGCGCTGAGGTGTGCGTAATAATAGCTCCAGCGGCCATCGGGCGAGCGGACATAGACGCTGGTCCCACCGCCGCCCTGCGAAAAGAAGAGCTTTTCGACAATGCCATCGGATGCGGAGACGACCGGAGTGCCGGTTGCGGCCATGATGTCGATCGCGTCGTGGACCCGCGCGCCCCCTGCCCGCGCCTGCGTAAAGGTGTCGACCAATTGCTCCGGCTTGACGCCGGCCACCGGGACGGCAAGTCCGGCGGGGCCAACGGTGACCCCCTCGGCAACTACCGCGCCATTGACCAATTTCTTGTCGCCAGCCGCCGCAACCTGTCCGTCCGACCCCGACCGCGCGATTTCGCCTGGTGCGGTCCGGCTCGGAGCGCTGCTGATGTTGAAGTAGAACAGCCAGAAGGCGCTCACCAAAATCGCCGTGACGATTGCCGTGCCGATTGTCCGCAAGCTGCCCCCCTTTATAGCCTACCCCTGAAAAATCGCGGTGAAGCCAGGCTTCATCATCCGCGACAGGCGCATCACATCCCAGTTTGCCATGCGAATGCAACCACTCGATTCAGCGCGACCGATCGTCTGCGGCTCATTGGTGCCGTGAATCCCGTAATGTTCCTTGGTCAAATCGAGCCATGCGACTCCGACCGGGCCGTTGGGGCCTGGCGGAAGCTTGAGGTCGCGGTCGGACTTCGGATTGTTCAGCAATTTTGGCTGGTAATTGAAGGGCGGCAAGAAGGCGTAGGTCGTCACCTTCCATCGACCGATCGGCAGCGGATATTGCTTCGATCCCATCGTTACCGGGAAAGCCGCGACCAGCTGACCCTCGCCGCTCTCGTCGCCTTCCGCTGGAAGTTCGCCGCGATAGACTTTCATCACGCCATCGCTCTTGTCGACAACGACATAATCGCCCTGTGGCTGAGTGGGATCGACGTTGAGCAGCCGCATCACGGTTCCGCCGTTTCCAGGCGTCCCGGCATAGTCGCGCGACGCTGGAACGACATTGGGGAGGCGCAAGGTCTGACCCATTCCGATCATCTTGTCGGGCCCGTTGAGTGCGACGATCGTGCGCGGTGTGGTGTGATAGCGCTCCGCCAGTTTCTCGAGCATGTTGCGATATCCGAGGAACGACAGTTCGGCCTGCGCCTCGGGCTCGTCAGGGAAGGGATTGACGAATCGGCCACCGACATCGTCTGGGCCAAGCTTGACCATGACAGTCGAGGGGCGATCGACCTCGATCAGCGCGCGACGGGTCGCCGGGTCGAGCTCGCCGCTTTCGGTCAGTCCGCGCGCTTCCTGGAAGCTGGTCAGCGCCAGCCGGAAAGATTCACCCTTTTTCCCATCGATCGCGCCCGGCGAGAAACCATGCGCCGACATGAGCACCTGAGCATGAAACAGGGTGCCATCGATTGGTGATCCCGGCGTCCCGGGCGCAACCCACGGCTTTTCGCTCTTGGCAGCCGGAGCAGGCGTCGCGGCGTTCTGGGCAATTGCCAGACCGGTAAGGCCGGCGAGCGAGGTGGTGGCAAGGACGATATTAAGCAAACGCGGCACTGGCGGACTCCCGGCGAAGAATGTCTGCGTGCAACGCGACAGAGTGCGGCTTTGTTTCCCGGGCTTTCCTATTGTGCGGTAAACAATGCCTCGAACTTGGCGACCTGCCCTGCCGGATCGCCACTTCCCCAGACCGCCTGGCAGACTGCGATGAAATCGGCTCCCGCGGCGACCAGCGGCGCGGCGTTGAGCGGAGTGATCCCGCCGATCGCGACGCATGGCACTTCGAACAGGCTTGCCCACCAGCTCAGCAATTGCGGGACGGGGCGGTAATGCGAGGGCTTGGTCGTGGTTTCGTAAAAGGCGCCGAACGCGACATAGTCGGCCCCCGCCTCGCCCGCCTCCATCGCGAAATGGCGGCTGTCGTGGCAGGTGACGCCGATCTGCACCGACGGGCCAAGGATGGCGCGCGCCTCGCGCGGGTCGCCGTCCGATTGGCCGAGATGCACTCCGTCCGCTCCAAGCCTTTTGGCGAGACTGACGCTGTCGTTGACGATGAACGCGGTCCCGGCGTCGCCGCAGATCCGCTGAAGCGGTTCGGCGAGCCGTGCCAGTTCGTGCGGATCGACATCCTTGACGCGGAGCTGGAACGCGGCGACCGGGCCACCCGCAAGCGCGGCCTTGAGCTGATCGGGAAATGCGCCGCCGACGTCCTGCGGGCTGATCAGATAAAGCTCGCACGGCTCGCGCCGCTGCGGGGCCGCGAAGGCCGCGAGGTCGACTTCATCCACATAATCGCTGTCGGCGTTCATGACGCGCTCATTAGCGAAAGCCGACGCCGCGTCCAATGAAACGCACTTCGCCTCTGCTCGCGACCTTCGCATTGGTCGCCTGTGCGACCGTTCCAGTGGTCGTGGACAGCCCGACCGCGGGGCTTGGCAAGATTGCCACCGTCGGCACGCTGCGCGTCCGCCCAATGCAAATCGTCGAGGACAGCCGCTGTCCCATAAACGCGCGCTGCGTGTGGGCCGGCCGACTGGTGCTGCGTGCCGAGGCTCGCGGAGCAAGCGGGCGCGAAGTCCGCGACCTGACCCTTGGCGAACCCATCACGATTCAGGGAACGAGTCTCGCGCTGGTTTCGGTCGAACCCGCGAAAATGGCCGGCACCGTGGGGAAGCCTATCCCCTACCGATTCACCTTCGTGGGCGGTCGTTAGGCATCAGGTGATCGACGCGGCCTTGATCTGCTCAATCGCGCCGTCGAGCGAGCGGTCGAACTGATCGTCGTCCATGTCGTTGCGCAGGTCGGACAGCAAGGCGCGGCTGAAGCTGGCGATCATTCCGCGATTTTGCGCAAGCTGGCGGCACGCTTCCTCGCGGCTGAACCCGCCCGACAGAGCGACCACGCGAAGCACGCGCGGATGATCGACGAGCGGCGCGAACAGATTGGGCTCGGCGGGGAGCGTCAGCTTGAGCATCACCTGCCCGTCGGACATCGCATCGAGCGCCTGCATAATCTCGTCGCGCAAGATGGCATCGCATTCGGCGCGCTCGGGCGATTTGATCGACACTTCGGGTTCGATGATCGGCATCAGGCCCTTGGCCGCGATCTGGGCAGCGACCTCGAACTGCTGGGCCACTATGGCTGCGATCCCGGTCGGGCTTGCGCGCTCGATCACCGACCGCATCTTGGTCCCGAATATGCCTTTTGCGACCGCGCGATCAAGCAAAGCGTCGAGATCGGGCATCGGCTTCATCCGCTTGACCCCGTCCTTCTCCTCCTCGAGCCCCTTGTCGACCTTGAGGAAGGGCACCACGCCGCGTTCCTTGAGCAGATCGGGCACCGGCTTGCCGTCGGCATCGCCGTCCATCGTCCGCTCGAACAGGATCGCGCCGATGACCTTGTCACCGTTGAAGCATGGCGAGGTGATGATCCGCGTGCGCATCTGATGGATCAGCGCATACATTTCCTCGTCGCTTGAAAAGGCTTCGGCATCGACGCCATAAGCCGCGAGCGCACCCGGGGTCGAACCGCCGCTCTGGTCGAGCGCCGCGATGAAGCCCTCGCCTTGTCCGATCTTCGCCGACATTTCCTGCTGCTGCATTCGAATTTCCTTGTTCAGAGCTTTGAGGACAGCGCCGCGACGCCGGGCAATTTTTTGCCTTCCATCCATTCGAGAAAAGCGCCGCCCGCGGTCGAGACGAAGCTGAAATCCGCAGCCACGCCGGCATGATTGAGCGCCGCTACCGTGTCCCCGCCCCCGGCGACCGAGACCAGCCCGCCGTCCACGGTCAAAGCCGCAGCGATCCGTGCAAGCGCGACCGTCGCCGCGTCGAACGGCGGGGTTTCGAACGCTCCGAGCGGCCCGTTCCACATCAGAGTGCGGCAATTCTTGATCGCGTCGCCGAGCGCCTCGACCGCGGCTGGCCCGACATCGAGGATCATCTCGTCGGCCGCGACTTCGTGGACGTTGCAGGTGCGAAGAGAAAGCGGGTTGGCGGCGAATTCCTTGGCGACGACCACGTCGTAAGGCAAATGGATGGTGCAGCCTGCCGCTTCGGCACGCTCGAAGATCGCTTCAGCCTCCCCGACCAGATCATGTTCGGCGAGCGATTTGCCGACGTCGACTCCGCGCGCCGCGAGGAAGGTGTTGGCCATTCCACCGCCGATGATCAGATGGTCGACCTTGGCAACGAGGTGACCGAGCACCGCGAGTTTCGACGAGACCTTGGCCCCGCCGACCACCGCGGCTAACGGGCGTTCGGGATTGCCGAGCGCTTTTTCGAGCGCCTTTAGCTCTGCCTCCATCGCGCGCCCGGCAAAGCTTGGCAAAAGCTCTGCAATGCCCGCGGTCGAGGCGTGGGCGCGATGTGCTGCGGAAAAGGCGTCGTTGACAAAATAATCACCAAGCGCCGCCATTCCGCGCGCAAGCTCGGGATCATTGGCTTCTTCGCCAAGGTGGAAGCGCGTGTTTTCGAGGATTCCGATATTGCCCGGGAGCATGGTCATGATCCCGTTTTCTGCTGCAACGCCCTGACAGTCCTCGATAAAACGAACCGAGCGCCCGGTGAGCAGGGTCAGCGGGCGAACCAGTTGCGCGGTCGAATAATCCGGCCGCGAACGCCCCTTGGGCCGCCCGAAGTGCGACAGCAGCAGCACCAGCGCGCCCTTGTCGGCAAGTTCGAGCACCGTTGGAAGCATCGCCCGCAACCGCGTGTCGTCCGCCACCGACGCACCGTCCATCGGCACGTTGAGATCGACGCGCACCAGCACACGCTTGCCGCTGAGGTTGGCTGGGAGATCGTCGAGGGTCTTGAAACTGGTCATTGGTCGCAAAGCATCCGCTCATCCTGACTAGCCATTGAGCCTGTCGCAATGGCGTATCGAAGGACGTCCTTCGATACGGGCTCTCGACTTCGCTCGATCCCTACTCAGGATGAGCGACAATGTTGAGCCTAGATCAATTTTCCGATTGCGCCCGCGGTGTCGACCATGCGGTTCGAAAAGCCCCATTCATTATCGTACCAGCTGACCACTCGGACCAATTTGCCGCCGATCACCGCGGTTTCCAGGCTGTCGACGGTCGAGCTTGCTGAATCATGGTTGAGGTCGATCGAGACCAAAGGCTCATCGGTATATTGGAGAATGCCCTTGAGCGGACCGCTTTGAGACGCTGCCTTGAGCGCGCCGTTGATTTCCTCGACGCTGGTGTCGCGACCGGGGGTGAAGGTCAAATCGACCAGGCTGACGTTGGCGGTCGGCACGCGCACCGCCGAGCCATCGAGCTTGCCCTTCAGCTCGGGGAGAACTTCGCCGACCGCGCGCGCGGCACCGGTGGTGGTCGGGATGATCGACATTCCCGCGGCACGCGCGCGGCGCATGTCGGGATGGATCTGATCGAGGATTTTCTGATCATTGGTATAAGCATGGATCGTGGTCATCAGCCCGCGCTCGATCCCGACGAAATCGTTGAGCACCTTGGCGATCGGAGCGAGGCAATTGGTCGTGCAGCTCGCGTTGGAGACGATCGTGTGTTCGGCGCTGAGCTTGTCATGATTGACACCGAACACGACGGTCAGATCGGCGCCCTTGGCCGGGGCCGAGATCAGAACGCGCTTGGCGCCTGCGTCGAGATGCTTCTGCCCGCCTTCGCGATCGGCGAAGAAGCCGGTGCATTCCAGTGCGATGTCGACGCCAAGTTCCTTGTGCGGGAGCTTGGCGGGGTCGCGCTCGGCAGTAACCCGGATGCGCTTGCCGTTGACGATCATCGTGTCGCCCTCGGCGCTGACTTCGCCCGGGAAGCGGCCGTGGACACTGTCGCGCTTGAACAGCATCGCGTTCGCCTTGGCGTCGGCGAGATCGTTGATCGACACAAGCTCAAGGTCATGGTCGTCGCGCTCGAGAATTGCGCGGGCGACGAGGCGGCCGATGCGGCCGAAGCCGTTGATGGCGACTTTGGTCATGAGTTGAGTTTCTCCACGATTTTAGGGGTGATGGCATCGGCGGTAAGGCCGAAATGGCGATAAAGGTCGGGCGCGGGCGCCGACGCGCCGAAGCGGTCGAGGCCGAAGCGGAGCCCGTGCAGGCCGGTATAGCGCTCCCAGCCGATCGTCGTCCCCGCCTCGATCGACACGCGCAGGATCGCCTTGTTCGAAACGTCGGGAAGGATGTCTTCGCGCCAGTCGGCGTCCTGGGCGTCGAAACGATCGGTCGATGGCATCGACACGACGTCGGTGCCGATCCCCTGATCCTCGAGGCGGGCGGCGACTTCGACCGCGATTTCGACTTCGGAGCCGGTCGCGAGCAGGATTACCCGGCGCGCGGCCGAGGCGGGCTTGAGCCGATAAGCGCCGCGTGCGCTCAGATTCTCAGGCGCAGCCTCGGTCCGTGCTGGCGCAAGATTCTGGCGCGACAGAGCGAGTACGCTTGGCCCCTCGCGTGAAAGCGCCGCGGCCCAGCATTCGGCGGTTTCGACCGCGTCGGCGGGGCGGAAGACCGCGAGGTTGGGGATCAGCCGGAGCGACTGGAGATGCTCGATCGGCTGGTGGGTCGGCCCGTCCTCGCCAAGCCCGATTGAATCGTGGCTCATGACATAGATCACCCGCGCATTCTGAAGCGCGCTGAGGCGGATCGCTGGGCGGCAATAATCGGCGAACACCAGGAAGGTGCCGCCATAGGGAATGATCCCGCCATGCAACGCCATCCCGTTCATCGCCGCCGCCATTCCGAATTCGCGGATGCCGTAATAAATATAGCGCCCGCCGTAATTGGTCGAGTCGAGCGGGCCTTGGTTCTTGGTCTTGGTATTGTTCGATCCGGTCAAATCGGCTGAGCCGCCGATGGTCGCGGGGATCGCCGCGTTGATCGCCTCAAGCGCCATTTCGGACGCCTTGCGCGTCGCGACCTTGGGCGGGTCGGCGAGAAGGGTCGCGAGGTGATCGTCGAGCCAATTCTGGTCGATTTTTCCCGCAATGCGGTCGAGAAATTCGTCCTTCTTGCTGCTGTCGTTAAGGCGGCGATGCCATTCGGCGCGCGCCTTGGCGCTCCTCGCACCCGCCTCGCGCCAGCCCTTGGCGACATCGTCGGGGATCACGAATGCCTCGTCGCTCCAGCCCAATTCCTTGCGGGCGAGCGCGATCTCGTCGGCACCGAGCGCAGCGCCATGAGTGGCGGCGGTGCCCTGCTTGGTCGGCGCGCCATAGCCAATGATGGTCTTGCATCGGATCAGCGAGGGACGTTCGTCCGAAATCGCCTCCTCGATCGCCTTCGACACTTTGGCGCTGTCCATTCCGTCGCACTCGACCGTGTGCCAGCCCATTGCGGCGTGACGCGCGACGACATCCTCATTGCGGCTAAGGTCGGTCGGACCGTCGATGGTGATGCGATTATCGTCCCACAGCACAATCAGCCGGCCAAGCTTTAGGTGCCCCGCAAGTCCCGCCGCCTCATGGTTGATGCCCTCCATCAGGCAGCCGTCGCCGGCAATCACCCAGGTGCGGTGGTCGACCAGATCGTCGCCATAGATGCTATTGAGGTGGCGCTCGGCGATCGCCATTCCGACCGCGGTCGCCAACCCCTGCCCAAGCGGGCCGGTGGTGGTCTCGACTCCGTCGAGCATGAAATTTTCGGGATGCCCCGCGCACGGGCTCGATAATTTCCGGAAATTGCGGATGTCGTCGAGCGTCGGACGCGCATAGCCGGTGAGGTGAAGCAAGGCGTAGATCAGCATCGAGCCGTGGCCGGCCGACAGCACGAACCGGTCGCGGTCGGGCCAATTGGGCTCGCTCGGGTCGTGCTTCAGGTGGCGCGTGAATAGAGCCGTCGCGGCGTCGGCCATGCCCATCGGCATCCCGGGATGACCCGAGGCGGCAGCCTCCACCGCGTCCATCGCGAGGGCGCGAATGGCGTTCGCGAGTCGGCGTTGCGTTGGCATTTACTCTCCCAAGGGTCGACGCGACAGGCTCTTTTGCTGGCCGATGGTCCGCCGCCTAATGTCGTCCGGCCGCGGCAGCGTCAACCTTGCGCATGCCAAGCCAGGCGGCTTGGCAAGCCGTTTCAACATGACTAGTCCCAAAGGCGATGAGCAAGTCCCCTCTCGATCAAGCCTTTGAACGCGCGGAAGGTGCCTTGCTTCGCATCGAGCGTTCGATCGAGCGCGGGGCAAAGCACCGCGGCCGCGACGATGCCCTTCGCGGCAAGGTTGCCAATGTCGTCGCCGAACTCGACGAATTGATCCGCTCGGCCGGGGGCAAGGGCTGATGGCCGAAGTTGAACTGACCATTGCAGGGCGGCCCTATCGCCTGGCCTGCCGCGCGGGTGAGGAGGAAAATCTCCGCTCGGCCGCCGCTTTGGTCGATGCCAAGAGCAAGGAAGCGATCGCCGGGCTTGGCACCTTGTCCGAAACGCGCCAATTATTGTTCGCCGCTTTGCTGCTCGCCGACCAAATCGTCGATGGGCGCGAGGTCGAGCTTCCAAGCGGACCCGATCCCGAGCTGGTCGAACGCAGCGGCAAGCTTGCCGAGCGGCTCGAGGCCCTGGCCGACGCCCTTGAGCGAAATGACCGCAGCGCCTAGATAAGAAGCGACGGGTACTGCCTCGTACGAGCTTATGAACATCCCTGAGGCGATTTAATATCCTAGGGGACTGTCCCTGTCCGGGCCACTGTGGGTACACTGGGGCCCGGTGCACATGGTTCCCACCTGACGTTTGTGGCGTCAGAGGATTTCAGGCAAACGGCCAAGGTGGTCCCGTCACTCCCCCCTTCCGGCAAGGTCCGGCTGCGCGCCGAAATGCGGCAGCGGCGGCGCGATTATGCCACGTCGCTCGCGGTGGAAACTCGCGCCGCGCTCGAGAACGCGCTTGCCGCCGCCCTATCCCCCTTGTTCGCGACTGCCGGGACGCTTGCGGCCTATTATCCGATGAAGGACGAAATCAGCGCCCTCCCCGCGACCGCGCGTGCCCGCGCCGACGGCCTGACGATCGCCTTTCCTTCCTTCGTCGATCGTGACTCACGAATGACGTTCCGAGCAGGCGAGCCGGTTGATCCCGGACCCTGGGGCATCCTTCAACCCGGCGCCGAGGCGGAAATCGTCACGCCCGACCTGATCCTGATGCCGCTGATCGCGATTGACCGTGCAGGCAATCGCATCGGAATGGGCAAGGGCCATTACGACCGCGCCTTGCCCGGCCTGCGCGAAGCCGGGGCGCGGTTGGTCGGAGTCGGCTGGGAGTTCCAGCGGCTCGACGAATTGCTCGACCCCGATCCGTGGGACGTCCCGCTCGACGGATTCGCCTCCCCCGCCGGTCTGGAGATGTTTCGATGAACGAGCCAAGCTGGCGCAAACCGGCGGGAGTCTTCGCGATCCTGGCACTGATCGCGATCTGGGCGGTACTCGTCGCGTCGCTGTCGTCATTTGTCGGGCGATGGCCGGTTGTGCTACAAGCTTCGTTCTACCTCGTTGCCGGCCTCGTCTGGATCCTGCCCTTGAAACCCTTGTTGAGGTGGATGGAGACGGGACATTTCCGCCGCTGAGGCGTTCGGTTCGTTCAAGGTTCATTGAACCAGGTCTATCAAAAAGCCATATATTCTGTCCGTATGACCACGACTTTCCCCTTCAAGCCCGCGCGGCCATGGCAATCGCATCCGCGCGAAACGGCGACCTTCGTCCTCCTCGGATGCGCCGCCGCGCTTGCGCTCGTGAGCATTGGCGCAGCGACTCCGACGCTGGGCGATCTCGCTCGCGACGCCAGCAAGCTTGCCCCACTCGCCGAAGCGGCGCCGACCTCCCCAAGCGCGACCGAATTGCGCGATGTCGCCCCCGATCAGGCGATCGCGCTCAACGCCCAAATCCCGGTCGCCGTCGGTCCGCTGACCGCAGCCACTCCCTTCAGCCTGGCCAAAGCGAACGCTGCGGCAAGCGGCCAAGCGGTCGAATGCCTGACCAGCGCAATCTATTATGAGGCTGGGCAGGAAAGCGATTCGGGACAACGCGCGGTCGCACAGGTGATCCTCAACCGCGTCCGCCACCCGGCTTATCCGTCAAGCGTGTGCGGCGTGGTCTACCAAGGCTCCACCCGAGTCACCGGATGCCAGTTCACCTTCACCTGCGACGGATCGCTTGCCCGTGCGCCGATGGCGACCGCATGGAAGCGCGCGCGCATCGTCGCCGAGCAGGCGCTCACCGGATCGGTCTTCGCCGCGGTCGGCCTCGCTACCCATTATCACGCCAATTATGTCGTCCCTTATTGGGCATCGAGCCTGGTCAAGACCCATGTCGAGGGCGCGCATATCTTTTATCGCTGGTCGGGCAATTGGGGTCGCGCCGCCGCTTTCTCGCAGGCCTATGCGGCACGCGAAGCCGATGCGCGGATTCTCCGCCAGGCCGCGCTCGCCGTCCCGCACGTTCTTCCCAAGGCGATGACCGCGACGACCGAAATTGCCGCAGCGAAGCTCGACAAGATCGCCGGGGTCGAGGTTGCGCAGGACGGAAAACGCGTTGCGGTGCAATTCAATTTAAAAGCGCGCGCGGCGGTCGAAGCGATCAAACTGACCCCCTATGTCGACCGCGTTGCTGCCTCGGACAATTTGCGCCGGGCGCTCGACGGAACCGCTCCCCAAGGCGTTGCGACCAAGCCCTTTGGTCCGCCAATCGAAGCTATGAGCAAGACCGCGGACGCGACCGAATAATCCGCGCTGCTTTTTCCTGCGCCAATTCGAACATGACGGAAAATGGCGCGAGTGACGGGGCTCGAACCCGCGACCTCCGGCGTGACAGGCCGGCGCTCTAACCAACTGAGCTACACCCGCTGAGCGGCGTGGGCGGGCAACTAGGGTAGCCCCTATAGGCTGTCAACAAGCGCCGGAGCATTTTCGGGGAATCGGCGCCCGCTGAACGCTCAACGCGGATGCTTTATTCGGCCTTTTCGCTCTTTTCTTCTTCCTCGCCCACGTGCGTCAGCGTTCCGTCCTCGAACAGGAAGCCCGCGATATCGGGCGTCCCCGCCGCCGAAAAAATCGTCTTGAGGATGATCAGTAGCGGCACCGCGAGCAGCGCGCCGGTGGTTCCCCACACCCACGCCCAGAAGGATAAGGAAACGAGGATCAGCAGCGGGTTGATCGTCAGGCGCCGACCGACGATCAGCGGGGTAAGCACATTGGCCTCGATCAGATGCAGCCCGACAAAAATCGCAGGCGGCAGGAGTGCGGCCCAGGGATCGGCAAAAGTCATCAGACCGCCGAGCGCAAGCAATAGCGCTGCGACAATCGGTCCGAGATAGGGAATGTAATTGAGGACCGCGACGATCCCGCCCCACATCAAAGGCGAATCCATCCCGATCCCCCACAGGATCAAGGCGGTCAGTGCGCCAAGCGCGACGTTGATGACGGTAATCGTGCCGATATAGGTCGAAGTCGCGGCGACGACCTGCTGGATCACCCGCGCGGTGGTCAGCGCGCCTTCGAAGCTGCCTCGGCTGACGATCGTGCGCTTGCGCATCCCGGTCCAGCCGGCGAGGAAAAAATAGATTACCAGCAGCGCAAAGAAAAGCTGGATCGCCGCGTGCGGCGCCGAAGCAGTGATTAGACCCAACATCGAATTGGGGGTCTCGACGCGCACAGTGCGGCTCTTGTCCACATCGGTCGCAATCCGCGACAAGGTCTTCTCGATGAACTTTTCGAGACTGGAGTAAATTTCCAGCAGCGGCGCCAGCGCATCGGTAACGCGCCCGATCCGCGAAGGGAATAAGGCGACCCAGTCGATCGCCGGAAGCACGATCGAGGCGATTGCGAATGCCGCGATCAGCAGGAACACGATTACGCATAAAATGGCGGCGAGCTTGGCCGGCACCCCCTGCCGCTCGAACCATTCGAGCATTGGGACCAGCGCGATCGCGATCACTAAAGCAGCCGTCACGGGCAGGAAAAATTCGGCCCCTGCCCGAAGTGCGAACGGCATTGCCAGGATCAGCCCGATTCCACCGATCAGGGTCAGCGCAGCCAGCAGTCGGACACGCTTCAGCTCGAGCGTTTCATGCTCATGCTCTTGCGAATCGCCGTTTGCCGGGGCGGGTGCCTTCATTGCGCGACCTTAACAGCGCTGCGCGCGTCCACCAGCCGTCGCGGCACAACGCACTGATTTAACTAAAACGCGTCTTTATCGACAGGTGACAGTTATTCGATGATGGCGCTACACACCGACGCCCGCTGCGACTCAAAGGCCGACCATGAACCGTGACAGCCGCACCGATGAAAGCTCGCCTTCGCCCGAAAGCGCGTTGGATTGGCTGACTCACGAACAGGCGCCAATATTGGAACAATTGTCGGAGGGCGTGATCATTGCCGGCGCTGACGGCAGATTGGTGTTCGTCAACAAGGCCGCCGAAACGCTCCACGGCGTCAAGAAACTCGAAATCGCTCCTGACGCCTACGCGTCAAGTTACAGCCTGTTTACGATGGAGGGTGAGCCCTACCCCTCGGCGAAGCTGCCACTCGCGCGTGCTGTCCTTGGCGGTGAAACATTGGTCGATGAGCGCTGGCGAATCCGTCGACCTGACGGCAGCGAAGCGGTTGCGATGGGAACGGCCCGCCCATTATTCGCTGATGGCCGCCAGATCGGCGCGGTTCTGACCGTCCGCGACGACACCGAACGCTTCGAAGCGGAAAGCAAGCTTCGCGCAAGCGAAGAACGGTTTCAGCTCGCGCTTCACGCCGCCTCAGCGATCGGTATCTGGGACTGGGACCTTCACACCGACCTGGTGTTCGCCGACGCGCGCTTCGCCGAATTCTATTCGGTCGACCCCAATCAGGCCGCCACCGGCGCTCCGGTCACTGGTTTTCTGGATGCGATACATCCCGATGACTCGGACCGCGTAGGTGCCGCGATCGAGCATGCAATCGCGGGTGGCGATGATCTGGACGTTGAACATCGTGTCGTGGCCGCAGGCCGGGCGGATCGCTGGGTCTTGGTACGCGGCTTGGTCTCGCACAATGAGACGGGCGTTCCAATTCGGCTTCGCGGCGTGGTTGTCGATATCACCCGGCGCAAGGAAGCCGAACAGGCGCTTCACGAGTCCGAGCAGCGGATCGCGACGATCCTTGCGTCGGCGGCTGGCGCTTTTTACGCGGTCGACTGCGAAGGCAATACCAATCTCGTCAGCCGCAGCTTCATCGACATGATGGGATTCGGGGACGAAAGCGAAGTCCTTGGCCGAAAGCTCCACGACCTGATCCACCACACCCACCCGGACGGGTCGCATTACCCCGTCGAGGAATGTCCGATCTACCAATGTGCGTCGACAGGTGTCCGAGGTCATGTTTCGAACGAATCCTTTTACCGGCAAGACGGGGCCGCCGTCCCGGTGGAATATTGGGTTGCGCCGGTTCTGCTTGGTAAAGAACAGGTCGGCGCAATCTGCACGATCATCGACCTGACCGAACGCGTCGCCGCCGAAAAGGCGCTGACTGCGCTAAACGAAACCCTTGAACTGCGAGTCGCCACCGAAATCGCAGCTCGATCGGAGGCCGAGGACGCGCTGCGCCAGTCGCAGAAGATGGAGACACTGGGTCAGCTGACCGGTGGAATCGCACATGATTTCAACAATCTGCTTCAGATCATCGCGGGCAATCTGGACATTCTCCGCCGCAACCTCCCCGAAGAATCGGCTCGGCTGATGCGAACCGTCGAAAATGCGATGAAGGGCGCCGATCGCGCCGCGGTGCTGACCCAGCGGCTACTCGCTTTCTCACGACGCCAACCGCTCGCGCCCAAGGTCGTCGATCCCAACAAGCTGGTCTCGGGAATGTCCGAGATGCTACACCCCTGCATTGGGCGAACTCTATTCGATCGAAACGGTCCTTTCCTCGGGACTGTGGCAAGTCGAGGCCGATCCAAACCAGCTCGAAAGCGCCTTGCTCAACCTTGCAGTCAACGCGCGCGACGCGATGGATGGCGGTGGCAAGCTGACTGTCGAGACCGCCAATACCCACCTCGATCGATCCTACACCGAACTCCACAGCGGCGTTTTTCCGGGCCAATATGTCCTTATCTGCATTTCCGACACCGGCGCGGGCATGGACCGCGCGACCACCGAGCGCGCGGTCGAACCGTTCTTTACGACCAAGGATGTCGGCAAGGGTACCGGACTCGGGCTCTCGATGGTCTATGGATTCGTCAAGCAATCCGGCGGGCATTTGAAAATCTATTCGGAGCCCGGTGAAGGCACTGCGGTCAAAATCTACCTTCCGCGATATGTCGGAACGCAGGGCGAGGATGCTGCATCCCAAATGGACGGCCGCGCGCCCGAGGGCGATCAAAGCGCTACCATATTGGTCTGCGAGGACGATGAGGACGTCCGCGCCCTCTCGGCCGAATCGCTCCGCGAACTCGGCTACCGGGTGGTCGAGGCCCAGGATGGCGAAACGGCGCTTCGCCTGCTCGACGGGGGAACTTTGGCGGACGTACTTTTTACCGATGTCGTCCTTCCGGGCATCAGCGGCGCGGTCCTCGCCGATCGGGCGCGCGAACGCTTCCCGAGCCTGAAAGTGCTGTTTACCACCGGCTATGCGCGCAACGCGATCGTCCACCACGGGCGGCTCGATCCCGGCGTCGAATTGCTGTCGAAGCCCTTCACCTATGCCGATCTCGCGCAAAGAATCCGGGACCTGATCGACTCGCCTTAGTCTTGCTGCGCAGGGAGATGGTGTGCTCGGGATGAATACTATCGTGATGAGGAATCCATGTTAGGCAACGGCAATGATTGACCTCCTCTGCTGTCCAACCTGTAAACGTGCCCCGTTGAAGCCGACAGGCGGCGGGCTGGAGTGCGACCAATGCCGCTCGATGGTCGCGGTCCACGGCCGCCGTTACGACTTTGAGCCTGAAACCATCTCGACGGAGTGGCAGGCTCAGCAAGACGCCGCTTTGCCAGAATATCACGAAGAGGAATATAATGCGGACACGTCCATTCCGCGCCTGTTCGGCAATTTTATGGCGGTCAGCCTCGACCGGAATGGAACGGTTCTGGACATAGGCTCCGGGATCAGTCCTCAACTCCCACATTATGTCGCCGAACTTGGGCTGCAGAATTACATCGGGGTCGAGCCATTCCGCGTCGAGGTCAATCCGGAATATACAATGCTCGCCGGGGCAATTGCCGAAAGGCTGCCCCTTCAAGACGAGACGATCGGAGCGGTGATTTTCGCCACCTCGATGGATCATATCGAAGGCTTGGAGCAGGCCATGGCAGAAGTCAGGCGGGTCCTGAAGCCGAATGGCGCGGTCTATGCGTGGATCGGCGTGTATGATCCCGGCACTATCGCGACTGCCAAGACATTCGACGTGATCTGGCGCGGCGGTCCGCTGAGGAAGGCTGCGCGATTGATCGGCGCGCCTGTTGAGCAACTGCACACGCTTTGGAAGATGCGCGACAGAAGGAAACGGCTCGCTACGGGGCCAAGATTGACCCGTATCATTGCCGCTGGTGGACGCGTGATCAAGTGCCACAGGAGTTCAAGAAACTTGGATTTACGGTAGTCCGCTCGGTCCAGGTTCCAAACTCAAACTCACTATTCGTCGAGGCGCGCTAAGGACAGCCTTCCCTTGAACCGCTTTTTTACCGCCCTGCCTCCTGGTGCCCCCGGTCCGACTCGAACGGACACTCCTTTCAGAACTCGATTTTGAGTCGAGCGCGTCTACCATTCCGCCACGGGGGCGCGGAGACCGCCCCTTAGCACGTCGGTTATACCGGGCAAGCGGGGACTAATTGCGCGGTGCCTGCCGCCGGTTACTCAGCGCTTCGGCAATGTGGATTCGGCCAACGCTTGCGCTTCCGGACAGATCGGCGATGGTCCGGGCGACGCGCAGCACGCGATGATATCCCCGCGCCGACAGCCGCATCATATTGAGCGCCTCGGCGAGCAACTTGCCGCCTGGCTCGTCTGGAGTCGCGATTTCGTCGAGCAATTTGCCGTCGGCCTCCGCATTGGTTCGCACCCCATGCCCGGCAAAGCGCGCCGTCTGCACCGAGCGGGCGTTAGCGACCCGCCTTGCGACTTCAGCGCTGCCCTCCGCGGGCGGCGGAAGCGTCAGATCGGCGGCGCTGACGCTCGCGACATCGACGTGGAGGTCGATCCGGTCGAGCAATGGGCCCGAGACCTTCGCCTGATAATCGGCGGCGCAGCGCGGCGCGCGGGCACAGGCAAGCGCGGGGTCGCCGAGGTAGCCGCAGCGGCACGGGTTCATTGCCGCGATCAGCTGGACCCGCGCCGGGAACGTGACGTGCATATTGGCGCGGGCAATGCTGACCGTCCCGGTTTCAAGCGGCTGGCGAAGCGAATCGAGCACCCCGCGCTGGAATTCCGGAAGCTCGTCAAGAAACAGCACCCCGAGGTGCGCAAGGCTGATCTCCCCCGGCCGCACCTTTAGCCCGCCACCGACCAGCGCGGGCATCGAGGCGCTATGGTGCGGTCTTCGGAACGGCCGCCGCCGCCGCACCCGCCCGCCCTCGAGCTCACCCGCAACGCTCGCGACCATCGACACTTCGAGCGCTTCGGCGGGCTCGAGCGGCGGTAATATTCCCGGCAGGCACGCGGCGAGCAACGACTTCCCCGCCCCCGGCGGCCCGCACATCAGCAGATTATGACCCCCCGCCGCGGCAATCTCGAGCGCGCGCTTGGCAACCTCCTGCCCCTTGACCTGCGCGAGGTCCGGCCCGCCAGCCGCAGGCTCGGCCTCCCCCGGCTCAGGCGGGCGCAAAGTCGCGCTGCCCTTCAAATGCGCTAGCAATGCAAGCAGATCGGGCGCGGCGACCAATTCGACATTGCCTGCCCATGCCGCCTCGGCGCCTTGGACCGCGGGACAAATCAGCCCCATATCGCGTGACGAAGCATGCAGTGCGGCGAGCAGCACCCCCGGCGACGCCGCTATCCGCCCGTCCAAGCTAAGCTCGCCCACCGCGACATAATGGCTAAGCCCCTCCGCGTCGGTCGCCCCAATCGCTGCAAGCAACCCCAAGGCGATCGGCAGATCGAAATGCGACCCTTCCTTAGGCAGATCGGCGGGCGACAAATTGATCGTGATCCGCTTGGGCGGAAGCGCAAGCCCAATCGCCGACAGCGCCGCGCGAACCCGCTCGCGGCTCTCGGCGACCGCTTTATCGGGCAGACCAACGATGACGAAAGCCGGAAGCCCAGCGGCAAGCTGTACCTGAACCTCGACGGCACGCGCCTCGAGCCCGAGGTAGGCTACGGTAGCAACGGTCGCGACCATCAGCGGTCGCCCCGATATTGATGAAACAAATATCCCCCTGGCTCGGCCCGCCAAGCTTAGCCGCGCCACCCCGCGACAAGCAACCACCCCTTGTCCAGGCGCCCCCGCTGGCCCACATCGCGTGCCATGTGGACGAGGCATCAGTGGCGCGAGTTCGAGGAGCGACCGGCGGTCCGCAACGTCATTTTCGGCGTCGGCGTGCTGCTCGTGATCGTCTCCCCGCTCGCCGGAGTGATCCCCGGTCCCGGCGGCTTGTTCGTCTTCGCCGCGGGCCTTGCCCTCATGCTGCGCACAAGCATGTGGACCAAGCGCCGCTACGTCCATTTCAAGCGCTGGCAGCCCAAGTTCGGGCGTTGGGCTGACTGGGGCCTGCGCCGCGAAAGCGCGAAGCGACGCGAGGTCATCCGCAAGGAACGCGAGGATGTCGGCCGCCCGCCCCCGCCCGGCGAAACCGGGCCGCACCCTTGACCCACCCAAGCCCAGCGTTGACTTTAACGCCCCCCCGCCGTATCGGCGCCATCGACATCGGCCGCCTGCGCGGCCCTTTTTGCATTAGATTTTGAAGGCATGAGCGATGAAGCGCACTTTCCAGCCGAGCAACTTGGTCCGGGCACGCCGCCACGGCTTCCGTCATCGCAGCGCGACGGTCGGCGGACGCAAGGTATTGGCGGCACGGCGCGCCCGCGGCCGCAAGAAGCTCAGCGCTTAGTCACCCTAAGCAAGCGCGCCGATTTCCTCGCCGCCAATCGCGGCCGTCGTGCGCCAATGCCCGGGTTCGTCCTGCTCGTTCGCCCGCGCGGCGATGACGACGGGACGGTCCGGGTCGGTTTCACCGTCACCAAAAAGATCGGCAATGCGGTCGTCCGCAACCGCATGAAGCGGCGTTTTCGCGCGCTTGTTCGCGAAACCTTCCCCGATCATGCCATCTCCGGCGCCGACCATGTCCTGATCGGCCGTGCGGGCGGGATCGAGCGCGACTATGCGAGCCTCGCCTCCGAACTGAAGCGCGCGCTCGCCAAGGTCGCGCGATGATTGCACGCGGCCTGATCCTGCTCACCCGCGGCTGGCAAAAGGGCCCAAGCCGTGTGCTTGCGCCTTCGTGCCGCTTCAATCCAAGCTGTTCGGCCTATGCGATCACCGCCTTGCAGCGCTATGGCGCGCTCAAAGGCGGCTGGCTCGCGCTCAAGCGAATCTTTCGTTGCCATCCGTGGGGGGGACAGGGTGCCGATCCGGTTCCCTGATCCGATTTTTAAGGACTTGAGTGTTGAACGATAATCGCAACATGCTGATGGCGATCGTGCTGAGCGCGCTGGTGCTGATCGGCTGGAGCCTGCTGTCCGAGAAATTCTTCCCGACCGCGGGGCCGCAAACGGTGCGCGTCGAGGACGGCAAGGCGCGTGCCGTGCCTCAGCCCAACGCCGACCCCGGCGCCGATGCGCCCAAGGCCATCCGCGCGCGCAATGTCGTGCTCGCGGAGACCCCGCGCCTGACGATTTCGACGCCAAGCCTCAAGGGATCGATCAACCTCACCGGCGCGCGCTTCGACGACCTCGTCCTTGTCCGCCAGCGCGAAGGCGTCGCTGGAGAATCCCCGCCGGTTCGCCTTCTCTCCCCCGCCGGATCGCCCGGCGCTTATTTCGCGGGCTTCGGTTGGACCGGCCAGGGGGTCGCGGTGCCCGATCCGAGCACCGTCTGGACCGCAAGCGCGACCACTCTCACCCCGGCCAGGCCCGTCACCTTGTCGTGGAGCAATCCGACCGGCCAGCGCTTCGAACTGATCGTGTCGGTCGACGAGGGATATCTGTTCTCGATCCGCCAGCGCGTCGCCAATCTCGGCTCCGCACCGGTCGCGGTCACCCCTTACGGTCTTGCCAGCCGCGCCGAAAAATCGGCCGATGTGACAAGCTGGACCAGCCACGTCGGGCCAATCTCCTTCCTTGGCGCAAAGGCCGATTATGCGGTCGATTGGGAAACGCTCGACGAGGACAAAGCCGGGGTCACGCGCGACAGCAAAGGCGGCTGGCTCGGATTCACCGATAAATATTGGCTGACCGCGCTTGTCCCGGCCAATGGCGCACCGGTGGCGGCGAGCTTCCGCAAGAGCGCGAGCGGCGCCTACCAGGCCGATTATGCCGGAACGCCGAGCATCGTCGCCCCGGGGCAGGCCGTCAGCGGCGAAACGCGTCTGTTCGCGGGCGCCAAGGAAAAGGACTGGCTCGACCGCTACGAAGCGGCGGGTATTCCCAAGCTTTCCAAGTCGATCGACTGGGGCTGGTTCGAATGGTTCATGCGGCCGATTTTCTCGCTGCTCACCTGGTTGTTCGCGGTCACCGGCAATTTCGGTGTTGCGATCATCTGCCTGACCTTCATCGTTCGGCTGCTGATGTTCCCGATCGCCGACAAGCAGTTCAAATCGATGGCCGGGATGCGCCGCGTCCAACCCAAGATGAAGGCGATCCAGGAGCGCTATAAGGACGACAAGCCCAAGCTTCAGTCCGAAATGCTCAAGCTTTACCAATCGGAAAAAATCAATCCGGCGGCAGGCTGTCTTCCGATCCTGCTTCAGATCCCGGTGTTCTACGCGCTCTACAAGGTGCTGATGGTCTCGGTCGAAATGCGCCACCAGCCCTTCTACGGCTGGATCAAGGATCTCTCCGCGCCCGACCCGATGACCCCGCTAAATCTGTTCGGCCTGCTCGACTTCACCCCGCCCGGCTTCCTCGCCATCGGCGTGCTTCCGATTTTGCTCGGAGTGACGATGTGGATGCAGTTCAAGCTTAACCCGGCGCAGATGGACCCGGTGCAGCAGCAGATTTTCGCGATCATGCCGTGGGTGATGATGTTCATCATGGCGCCCTTCGCGGCCGGGCTTCAACTTTACTGGGTGGTGTCGAACATTCTCACCATCGCCCAGCAGAAGTGGCTCTATCACCGCTACGATCTGCAGAAGGACAGCGACGCCGAAGGCGCGGTGCCGGCGCACAAATGATCGACGAATCCGATCCCGGCAGTCCCGATCTGACTGAGGCGGCGCGCAAATTGTTCGCCGGGCCGATCGACTTCCTCAAGTCGGCGCCGCAGCTTCAGCATCTGCCCGATCCGGACGCGCCCGAAATTGCCTTCGCGGGCCGATCGAACGTCGGCAAGTCGTCGCTGCTCAACGCGATCACCAACCGCAAGGGACTCGCCCGCGCTTCGAACACGCCGGGGCGAACGCAGGAGCTCAATTATTTCGACGTCGGGCGCCCGCCGGTGCTTCGGCTGGTCGACATGCCCGGCTATGGCTTTGCCGAGGCGCCGAAGGACATGGTCAAGCGCTGGCGCTTCCTGATCAACGATTTTCTTCGCGGGCGGCAGGTGCTCAAGCGGACGCTGGTGCTGGTCGATGCGCGCCACGGGCTGAAGGATGTCGACCGCGAAGTGATGACGATGCTCGACAAGGCCGCGGTGAGCTACAACATCGTCTTGACCAAAGGCGACAAGATCAAGCCGTCTGCGCTTGCCGCGACGCTGAGCGCCGTCCAGGCTGAGGCTGCGCTTCACCCTGCATCGCATCCGACCCTGTTCGCGACCTCGAGTGAAACCGGCGAGGGGATTGCCGAGTTGAGAAGCGCAATCCTTGAGGCAGCACTGACATGAAACTGATCATCGGCAATCGGGCCTATTCAAGCTGGTCGATGCGCGGCTGGCTCGCGCTCAAACAATCCGGCCTCGAGTTTGAGGAACTGGTCGTCCCGATGTTCGACGAAGATTGGGAAAAGCGCCGCGAAGGCGACGAATTCGCGCCCTCGCTCGGCAAGGTTCCCGTGCTGTGGGAAGACGAATGCGTGGTGTGGGATTCGATGGCGATCATCGAATTTCTCGCCGACCGAGTCGGTCGCGAAAAATTTTGGCCCGAAGACGATGCCGCGCGCGGAATGGCGCGATCGATGGCCGCCGAAATGCATTCGGGCTTTTCCAACATGCGCCGCGAATTGCCGATGAACGTGCGCAAGTCGTTCGGATCGGTGCCGCTTTCGCCCGATGTCGAGGCTGAAGTGGTTCGAATCCTCAATCTGTGGGCGCAGGCGCGCGCGCGATTTGGCGGATCGGGCGAATATCTGTTCGGGTCGTGGTGCGCCGCCGACATCATGTTCGCGCCGGTGGTCACGCGCTTCGTCACCTACGGCGTCAAGGTGCCGCCGTTCGCGACAACCTATATGGCAGCGGTCCTCCACCGTGCCGACGTCGTCGAATGGCTCGAACTTGCGCAGGACGAACCCTGGGTGATCGAACAATATGAGGACAAGGGCGCCGCCGCCTAGACTCGCCGCGCCGGATAAGGCGTGCCGTCCTTATGTTCGTAATTGCCATCGGCGGTGAAGATCATGTCCACGTCCGAATAGGTCCCTCCCATCGGCGTGCCCCCACCGACCACCAGGAATTTGCAGTCGGTTTTCGACTCATTGATCAAATGATGCCCGTTGGGATTGCCCTTGGGAAAGGCCGCGACGTCGCCGGGCTTCAGCAAAGTCCGCGACTCATCCTCGACCAGCATTGCCTCGCCTTCGATCATCACCAGCAATTCGTCCTCGCCCTCGTGCCAATGGCGCTGGCTAGACCAGGCGCCGGGTTCGAGCCGGACGAGACTCGCACCGAAGTCCTCGATCCCAGTAGCTGGTGCAAGGCGGCGATAGCGGCGGCCTGCTACCTCGCGGTCGAAGGGCGGCGGATATCCGGTGCGGCTGCTTTCCGCGATCAAGGGAAGATCGACTTTGGGCATAAGCTTTCCTTTATGCTGTCCTACACGGGAGGACTTGGCTAGGTTCTGGCCCATGCGGCCATCCATTTCGACTTTTCTAGCACCGACCGCCGCGCTTCGCCCTCCCCCCACCGAAATGGTCGCCGACTCTATGACTTTTGAGACTTTAGCGACGTTAAGCGCATGATCGATCCCGTCGACCTCGCCTCCCGCCTGATCGCTTGCCCGAGCGTAACTCCCGCCACCGGCACGGTTTTCGACGTCCTCGAGGCCGCACTGCTTCCACTCGGATTTGAAGTCCATCGCTTCACTCGCGGCGACCCAGCGGTCGAAAATCTCGTCGCCTTGCGCGGATCGGGCGCTCCGCACTTCGGTTTCGCCGGCCACCTCGACGTCGTTCCGGCCGGCGAGGGCTGGGATGGCGATGCGTTCGAGCCGCGAATCATCGACGGTGCGCTCATCGGACGCGGCGCAAACGACATGAAAAGCGCGATCGCCGCCTTCGTCGCCGCGGCCGCCACGGTGTCTGAGCATCGCGGAACGCTCTCGCTGCTCATCACCGGCGACGAGGAAGGCCCCGCCGAGCACGGCACCGTCGCGATCATCGACTGGCTCAGCGATCGCGGCATCAAGCCCGACATGATCCTGATTGGAGAGCCGACCAGCGAAAGCCGGCTTGGCGACACGGTCAAAATCGGGCGGCGCGGTTCGGTCAACATGTGGATCGACGTTCCCGGACACCAGGGCCATGTCGCCTACCCGCACCGCGCGATCAATCCAGTCGGGGCACTCGCGCGGATCGTCGCCGAACTCGACTCATGGCAACTTGATTCGGGCAATGACGCTTTCCCGCCGTCGAACCTCGAATTCACCGAAGTCCTCACTCCGCCCGGCGCGACCAATCTCATCCCCGGCCGCGCCGCGGCGCGTCTCAACATCCGCTTCAACAATCTACAGCGCGGCGCCGACCTCGTGAAGCGAGTCCGCGAAGTCGTCCTGCGCTACGCACCTGACGCCACTTTGCGCGCACTCATTTCAGGCGAAGCATTCCTTACTCCGCCAGGCGAACTCTATGAATTGGTAGTCGAAGCGATTGTGGCGGAGACGGGGATTAAACCCGCCTTGTCGACCGGAGGCGGGACCTCGGACGGACGTTTCCTTATCGCATTATGCCCGGTCGTCGATTTCGGATTGCCCAATGCCTCGATGCACAAGGTCGGCGAGCTTGCTTCGGTCGCCGATATCGACGCACTTACGCGCATCTACCGCCGAATCATTGAGCGTGCACTTGCCTAGGCTACAGATCGATCGCCGGCTTCGGCATTCCGGACCCAGGCAAGATATTCTGCCTCGAACATCGGGTGGGCAAAGATAAACCCCTGGATCGTATCGCAGCCCATCGCCCGCAAGATGTCGGCCTGGGCAAAATTCTCGACCGCCTCGGCGACAATTTCCGCACCGACGCCCTTGACCAGCTGGATCACCGCCTGGACCACGGTGCGGGCCTTTTCGCTAGTGTCGATATCGGCGATCAGCGACGGGTCGAGCTTGACCCGGTCGAGCGGCATCGCCCTGAGGCGAGCGATATTGGAGTAGCCTGCCCCAAAATCGTCAATCGCGATCGACGCCCCGTCGGCCCGTAGCGCCGCAATTTCGGCCAGAGCGCCCTCAGAGCATTTCATCGCCGCGGTTTCGGTAAATTCGAGTTCGACCATCGACAACGGCACTTTTCGTTCGGCGAATGTAGCGCGTAGCCGGATAAAGAAGTCGGCGCGATCGAGCTGGCGAGGGCTGACGTTGAAAGCCAGCCTCCGCTTGATCGAGCTTTGTTGCCAATCGGTAAGCATTGAAGCGACCTCGACGATGACCCAGTCGCCAATTTCGGCAATGATTCCGGTCTGCTCTGCGATCGGAATGAAGGTCGCCGGCAGGCGCAGGCCGTCGCGCGGATGGTTCCAGCGTAACAGCGCCTCGGCCCCGGTTACTTCGCCACTAATGAGGCTCAGCTGCGGCTGGAGCACCAGCACAAACTCGTCGCGCTGGATCGCTTCGCGAAGCGCCGCCTCGGTGTCGGTCTTGGCCTTATGCTCGGCCGCAAGTTCCGTTGAGAAGAGGCAATATTGGCTGCCCCCGCTCTTCTTGGCGCGATACATGGCAATGTCGGCCGCACGCATTAGAGATTCGATGCTGGTGCCATGCTCGGGAGTGATCGCCACTCCTACCGAGGCGCCAATGTCGATGCTATGTCCATGAAGCTCGAACGGTTCGTCGATCGCGAGCGCGATCCGTCGAGCGATCCGCTCGGCATCGGCGGTTGCCGAAATGCGCGGAACGAAGATCGTGAATTCGTCGCCAGCAAGTCTAGCGAGCAGCGGACGCTGTTCATTGCTTTCGACGATTTCAGCGGCGACGACGACCCGCAAGCGGTTGGCAACCATGATCAGCAACTGGTCCCCGCGGGCGTGGCCCAAGCTGTCGTTGACGCTTTTGAACCGATCGAGATCGACGAATAACATCGCCGACATCACGGGGTGAACCGCCGTGCCGATCATCTTGTCAGCCTCCGCGCGGAAGTGGAGCCGATTGGGAAGCGAGGTCACGGGGTCGTACATGCCCAGAGCGTGGGCATTCTCAATAGAGCTTCGCACTTCGGCGATCAGTGCGTCAACCGCCGAGGCGAGTTTGGGTAAGCTGTCGCGAACGATCCGCGGTGCTGGACTGGTGAAATCGCCCTGCTCCACGGCAAGCAGCCGCTCGCCAAGCGCACTCATGGCGCGTGCGGTCTCACTGTTCGGGCGCTCAGACGCGATGTAGCTGATCAACAGGCAGAAAATGCCTGCGACAATTGAGGCGACAATCTGCCAATCGAGCTCGGTTACGTAAAGGAAGGCAAGCAGCGAGAACACGAACGACGCGAAGCCCGCGGCACCCGAGAGCAAGGCGTTGCTCAGTTTCTGCGCGGTCCCTTCCGTCGTCACCCTAATCACATGTCCCCTTGACCGCCAGTCGGCGGCCACGTCGTCAATCGGACAGCGATAAATGAGTGAGGTTAAGAAAGGATGGAAAACTTATCGCCTGCGAAGAACGATATAGAGACTCCCGCCGCCACCGTGACGACGGTGTGCAGGCCGCACTGCGGCGATTGCGGAGGCATGTCGTGACGCGGCGAGCCAATCATATACCGCCGCCCTGATCCGGCCGCGAGCGATAGGTGGCTCACCGTGGCGCTCATGACCAGTCACGAATAACAATAAGCGCTCGCCCCCCGCGATGGCCTGTTCGAGCGCATAATCAATTGCTCCCCACGCCTGGTCAAGGTTGCGCCCATGAAGATCGAGCGTTCGGTCCGGCTGGATATCGCCGTCGCGCAATCTTCTGTCCCATCGACCATCGAGAGTCGCTGACCGCAAGGTTCGTCGCGGTTCGGTGACGGTTGGGACCACTCGCTGAGCCGGCACGCGTCCGCGAATTTTCGCCTTTGGCAGCAGTGCGACCGCAACTGGCGGTTCTGGAACAGGACCCGCGTGCACCGGTTCGCGCGAAAGCGGACGGATCGTCGCCGCGACCCGCGACCACAGGAGCTCTTCGTCAGCGGAGAGCTTGCGCACGGGCCGCCGTGCCCTTGGGTAACAGGACCAGCGCACTGCCCTTGGCCGACATTCCCCCAGCGGTGATTTCCGCTCCCGCTCCTGCGCCCCAGAAGGTGTCGAACCGGTTCGCGCCCTTGATCGCTCCGCCCGTATCCTGCGCGACCCACAATCCGTCTGCCTCGTTGCGGTCGAGATCGAGAAACACCGGGGCGCCGAGCGGTACAAACTTCGGATCGGTCGCCACTGTCCCGCGCGGCGTCACTGGCACGTTCATTGCGCCGAGCGGCCCCGCCCCCGTTAATTCCTTGAAAAATATGTAGCTAAGATTTTCGCGCATCAACGCGCGGCCCTCGGTGGGATGGGCGTGGATCCAGTCAACGATCGCCTTCATCGAGGCCCCTCCCGCGGGGAGCAGGTTTCGGTCTCGCAGCAACCGCCCGATGGCGACATATTCGCGCCCGTTCTGTCCATCATAGCCAATCCGCATCACTCCCCCGTCGGGAAGCAAAAGCCGCCCCGACCCCTGGATGTGAAGGAAGAAGAGTTCGACTGGATCAGCCACCCAGCCAATCTCAAGCCCACGCCCGGCCAAGGCTCCGTCCTCGATCTCAGCCCGGTCGGAGTAGAGGACACACTGGCCGGTGGGGTCGATCCGGCCGCGCCCCTCGACCCCATTGGGGCGGGTGCAGCGAATTAGGTCGGGGGGGAGCCGGTAGACCGGCGTCTCGAAGCCCGGCGCGCGCACGCGCGATCCGCGGATCTCGGGTTCGTAATAGCCGGTCGCAAACGCCTCACCCGTGCCAACTTTGACCCAGTCGAAACGATCGCGAAAGAAGTTAGCTGCGTCCGTCGGCGCGACACTTGCAGCCTCGACGCACAATGGCTGCCAGTCGGTTCCGGACGTAAGCAGACTGGCATCGGTCCGCCGCACCATGACCGGGCAACTGATCCGGAACGCATTGAGCGCCCGCACCGCCTGGACTCCGTCGATTGGCTGGGCCGCCTCCAGCTTAAGTCCGGCCTTGAGCGCTGTGTCGGCGACTGGAATGACGGCCAGCGGCGGGACCGCGGCCGAGTCCGGCGTCGGTGTAACGATTACAGTCGAAGGTGGTGGCGGCGCGCGGCTGACACAACCGGCCAGCAACAGGACGATGGTCAGCGCGATTGACCTGCGGCGGAGGCTCACTCTTCCTCGTCGGTTTCGACAAGTTGCCAATTGGGATCGGCGGCGTCAATGTCCCGGCGGAAGGTCCAGCGGTCCCGGGTCTGGATGGCGTCGGACAGCGATCCGGCCACCACTTCACCCTCGGCGTTACGAGTCACCGCGGCAATGTCGGCCTCAAAACGTACCGTGATCAGCGCGACCTTGCGATCTACCTCGGCACCAGCGATGACTGCCTGATCGATCGTCACGAGGCGATTGTCGAGCACCAGGCCGTCCTTCGATCGCTGGTCCACCGCACTCGCAAAAGTGTCGAACACATGGGCATCGACGTGCGGGCGCATTGCCTCCAGGTCGCCCTTCCAGAATAATTCCAGGATCAGGCGATAGGCCGACTGAGCGCCCTGGAGGAAGCGTGCCACGTCGAAACTATTGTCCGCCGCGAGCAGCGCCCGGACGCCCGGACCTGCGGTCGGCAGATAGGCCAGTTCGCCCGGATCACTGGCCGGTGTCACGGCGGCTGCGGCGGAGTCGGCACGCGGTTCGAGCCGGGCATCGGGGTCGGCCGGTTTGGGGATCGGCTGCTCGTGCCCGGTACGTTCGCCGAGCACGCTGTAAAGCCTGAGTCCAATAAACACGGCGACCAGCGCAAGGATGACAATCGCAGTCAAAGAAAGAACCTTTTCAAAAACGGCGAGGTTTGCGGGCGCCGATCCCCTCCAACATAATGTGCTCAACGCACGGATTCAAACGGCGCTCCACCGTGTCCTTCTCCGCACCTCGTCCATTGCACGCCTTAAGGGTGGCTGCTAGGCGCGACCGCACGTCTGGCGCAACCGTCGCGCCTTGCCGCAAGTTCCCGACCAATGGAAGATCGAACGATTATGGCCGAGCAGGAAGACACAGCCGACAGCGCCCTTAATGGCGATCAGGACTCCGGTCCTCAGGTCAGCGCGATTACCCAGTACATCAAGGATTTGTCTGGTGAAAATCCGAGTGCTCCTCAGGTTTTTCAATGGCAGGGCACTCCTCAACTCGACGTTCAATTCAACATTGCAGTCAATCGCATCAGCGAGGAAGTTCATGAGGTTGTCCTGCGGATCGAGCTCAAGGCAGGTTCCGAGCAAGGTGCGCATTTCATTGTGGACTTGAGCTACGCTGGTTTGTTCGGACTGCGCAACGTGCCTGAGGACTCGCTTCCGCCCTTCCTGCTGGTCGAAGCACCGCGGCTCTTGTTCCCGTTTGCGCGGCAGATAGTGGCCGAGACCGTCTCGAACCTCGGTTTCCCGCCGGTCCTGCTCGATCCGGTCGATTTCGGGGCGACGTACATGGCGCAGCTGGAAGCGGCCAATAATGAGGCCGCTGGCGCCGACCGGCAACTTGCCGACGTCGATCCGGCCGGCAACGCCTGAGC
This sequence comes from Sphingomicrobium sp., assembly GCA_035575595.1. Classification (GTDB taxonomy): domain Bacteria; phylum Pseudomonadota; class Alphaproteobacteria; order Sphingomonadales; family Sphingomonadaceae; genus Sphingomicrobium. The sequence goes on along the minus strand of DATLXR010000051.1, from coordinate 27,467 downwards.
CGGTCAGAATGAATCTGTATCGGGCAATCGGCTCGATCGGCGGCTTAACCTTGGTCAGCCGATTGCTCGGTTTTGTGCGCGATATGATCAGCGCACGGGTGCTCGGCGCGAGCCACGCGAACGACGCGTTCAATCTTGCGTTTTTATTGCCGAACATTTTTCGGCGGCTATTCGCGGAGGGCGCCTTCGCGTCCGGATTCGTCCCCTTGTTCAGCAGGCGGCTTGCGGCCGGCGGCCACGACGAAGCACAAGCCTTTTCGAACGATATCCTGTCGGTCTTCATGCCGACGCTACTGGTTGTCACAGTGATTTTCGAAGTGGCGATGCCAGGCATGTTGTGGCTGGTTGCCTCCGAATATCAAAAGGTGCCGGGCAAGTTCGATCTCGCGGTCGAGCTGACGCGCTGGACCTTCCCCTATCTGTTGTTCATCAGCATGGTTGCCTTGCTATCCGGGGTGCTCAATTCGCTGATGCGCTTCGCAATTGCGGCCTTCGCGCCTGCGTTGCTCAATGTAGCATTGATCGTAGCGCTTCTGATCGCTCCGACCGACAAGATAGAAGTTGTTCGCTACATGGCGATCGCGGTGCTTGTCGGGGGAATTTTTCAGTTCGCCTTGTGCTGGGTGGCCGTGCGCAACGCCGGGGTAAAACTTCACTTCGGCCGTCCGCGCGTGACCCCGGCGGTGAAGGAGCTGATCGTCCTCATTCTCCCCGCGACCCTTGCGGCGGGCGTCTATCAGATCAGCCAATTGTTTTACGGCTATTTCTCGACGCGCCTTGGCGAAGGCGCGTTGACCAATTTGAGCTATGCGGACCGCCTTAATCAATTGCCGTTGTCGATCATCGGCACGGCGCTGGGAGTAGCGATCCTGCCCGCGATCAGCCAGGCGATCGAACGCAATGCTGAGGCCGAAGCGGCCGATGTCCAGGCGCGCGCGTTCGATTTGTCGATGCTGCTCACTCTCCCCGCGACACTCGCGCTTGTCGTCGGATCAGGGCCCATCATCGGCGCGCTTTACCAAGGCGGCGAATATAGTGTCGAGGATGCTCGGATCACCGGCAACATCCTTGCCATTCTGGTTACCGGTCTTCCAGCCTACGTGCTGGTCAAGGTGCTGACGCCGGCCTTTTACGCGCGCAAAAACGTCCGAACCCCGGTGCGGATTGCGATGGGCGTGCTCGGGGCCGGCATACTGGCCAATTTCCTCCTGATCCCGGTGATGGGCATTTACAGCCTGGCCACGGTCACTTCTGCAAGCGCGTGGGTCAACTTCGCGCTATTGTTCGGCATTCTCTATGCCAGAGGTCATTTCCGTATGCCGGTCTGGCTAGTGAGCCGCGTCGGCAAGCAGTTGATCGCGGCGCTCGCGATGGGTGGTGCGCTATATGCGGTTCGCCATTTTGCAGGAGACATGTTCTTTGGCAGCCTTATCGAACGCGTGGTGGGTCTCGGCGCTCTGATCGGGGTCGGCGGAATGGTCTATTTCGCGATTGCCTGGCTAATCGGTGGGATCGACAAGGAGGCAATTGCAACGCTCCTCCGCCGCAAGAAAGTCGCCGAATGATCATGGCACCGCCGATGCGCGTCGTTTCGGGAATCCAGCCGACCGGCGGTTTGCACCTTGGCAATCTGCTCGGTGCGATCCTGCGCTGGGTAAGGATGCAGGACGAGGCCGAATGCCTGTTTTTCCTTGCGGACCTCCACGCGCTGACGGTCGATGGCGAGCCCGACACGCTACGGGACAACGTTCGCGAAATGGCCGCAGCGCTGATCGCGTCGGGTATCGACCCGGAAAAATCGATTCTCTTCGCGCAGAGCGCCGTGCCGGCACACGCCGAACTCGCGTGGATCCTGCAGTGCACTGCGCGGATGGGCTGGCTCAACCGCATGACCCAGTTCAAGGAGAAGTCGGGCAAGAGCCGCGAGGGCGCAAGCGTCGGCCTGTTTACTTATCCAGTGCTCCAGGCAGCGGACGTCCTCGTTTACAAGACGACTCACGTCCCGGTCGGCGAAGACCAGAAGCAGCATATCGAGCTGGCGCGCGATATCGCGGTTAAGTTTAACAATGACTTCGACACCGAACTGTTCGTCGCGCCTGAGCCTTTCATTGGCGGCGGCACTGCAGCGCGAGTCATGAGCCTTCGCGACGGCAGCGTAAAAATGTCGAAGTCTGACCCATCGGACATGAGTCGGATCAATTTGACCGATAGCAACGACGCCATCGTCCAGAAGGTGCGTAAGGCCAAGACCGATGCCGAGCCACTTCCCGGCGATCCCGCGCTTCTAGCGACGAGGCCCGAAGCGCGAAATTTGGTCGGGATTCTTGCCGCGGTCCTCAATGAAAGCGAGGCCGTTATATGCGCGCGCTTTGCTGGCCAAGGGTTCGGCGAATTGAAACCGCGGCTTTCCGACGCGCTGATCGACCTGCTTGGGCCGCTTCGTGGCCGGCTGGAGGAGTTGCGGCGCGACGAGGCGCGGATCGATGCAATATTGGCCGACGGCGCCGAGCGAGCTGCCGCGATCGCAGCGCCCATCTTGGCCAGCGCCTATCGTTCGGTCGGGGTCCGCCGCTAACGGCGCGCGTCAGCAGGGCCACTCTTTCGCTTCATCGACTATTCAGACCGCCTTATGCTATATCGCTGAATAAAGGGCTGTTTTTCGATCGAAGGAAAGTCGGATGCGTATCTCCAAACTCGCCGTGGCACTTGCGCTTGGTGTCTCGGTCATTGCCGTCGCCGGTTGCGCTACTGGTCTGCCGACGCGAGTTTCACGCTACCAGGCTATGCCAGCCCCGCAGGGTCAAAGCTTCGTGGTCGTACCCGCCGATGCAAGCGGAGCGGGTGGGCTCGAGTTTTCGCGTTACGCGGGAATGGTTGCACAAGCGATGCAGGCTCAGGGCTACCTGCCGGCCACCTCTTTGAATCGGGCGACAATGATTGTGCGTCTTGGTTACGGAGTTGACGAAGGAACCACCCGCTACGATCAAGACCCCTTCGGTTATGGGGGCTACGGGCGCGGTTACGGCCGAGGCTATGGCAGTTATGGCGGTTATGGCGGTTATGGCGGTTATGGCGGTTATGGTCGCGGCTACGGCGGTTACGACGACCCCTTTTATGGCCGCGGCAGATTTTACGGGTCCTATTCGCGTCCCTATTATTCAAGGTGGAACTCATACGGCGCTCGCTCGCCCTTTTATTACGGATGGGACAGTCCTTTCGGATCGCCCTATGGGTATAACCGCGGGACGACGAGCTACACGGTTTACAAAACCCACCTCGACTTGGACATTCGGCGCAAGGTTGATAACGCCGCGCTCTTCGAGGGCCGCGCTCAGGCTCGTTCGCACGACGATGATCTCTCCGGTATCGTCCCTAATCTGGTCGAAGCGATGTTTACTGGCTTTCCTGGGCGATCCGGTGAGACGGTTAGGATCACGGTCCCGACCGCACCCCGTCGATAGGTCGCCACTAACCTAATGAGAGGCCCGCTTCATAGCTCAAGCGGGCCTTTTCATGAGCTGCGCCGGCGAAGGAAGCTTAGCCTTCCAGCTGACGAGTCAGAAGGCGAATGTCCGCATCGAGTTCGGCGTCGCTCGCTCGAAGTCTTTCGATTTGCTTGACCGCATGGATTACAGTCGTGTGGTCGCGCCCGCCAAAGCGACGACCGATATCAGGCAGCGATTTGGGCGTGAGTTGCTTCGATAGATACATTGCAACTTGGCGTGGGCGCGCCACTTCGCGCGCTCGACGGGCAGACGTCATCTCTGCCTTGCGAATGCGATAATGTTCGGCAACCTGGGTCTGGATTTCGTCAACCGAAATACGGCGCTGGTTGGCACGTAGAGCGTTGGCGAGAACTTCCTCGACGAAAGCGACATCGATCGTCCGCCCGGTCATCAGTGCATAAGCCGAGATGCGATTGAGCGCACCTTCGAGTTCGCGGATGGAGCTGGTCAGCCGGCGTGCGAGGAATTCGACCACCGGCCGCGACATCTCCACCCCCGGAAGAGCGGTCAACTTCGCATCGATGATGTTTAGCCGCAATTCATATTCGGCCGGATTGATGTCTGCTACTAGTCCCCAAGATAGGCGCGAAAGGATCCGCGGCGCGATACCGTCGAGATCCTGGGGCGCACGATCGGACGTAATCACCAGCCGCCGTCCAGCGGTGATGATCTCATTCATCGTGTGAAAGAATTCCTCCTGGGTCGAATCCTTGCCGGCGATGAATTGTACATCGTCGATCAAAAGCAAGTCGGCGGAGCGCAGCCGTCCCTTAAAGCCGATCGTGTCGTTTTCGCGCAACGCGCGGACGAATTCGACCATGAACTTTTCCGCCGACATCGATACGACTCGCGCGCCTGGCTGGCATTGGAGGAACGCCTGCCCGATCGCATGGAGCAAATGAGTTTTTCCACGGCCGGTGCCGCCATGGAGAAAAAGAGGATTGAAGGCCACTCGCTCGGCTGTCGCGAGGGTCCGGGCTGCGGTGGCAGCGACCTCATTCGCTTTACCGACGACGAAAGTTTCGAAACGATAACGCGAATCGAAATTGGGCGCAGATGGGTCACGATGCACCGCGGGCTTCGGCTCGGGCGGAACTTCCTCAAGAATCAGCAGGGGCATCGGCCGGGGTCCGGCGCTTGAGGCTACAACTCGCACCGACCGCACCAGCGGAAGCACCGTTTTCCATGCGAGAGCCAGCCGTTCACCAAAATGCGAAGTAACCCAATCCGCCATAAACTGGCTTGGCATGACGATCTCGAGCTCACCCGACTCGCCATCAAGCGGACCGAGTTCGGCAGGCTTCAGCCAGCCATCGAAGGTGCGCGCACCGAGGTCACGACGTAGATTGGCGCGGATGACATCCCACGCAGCATTGAGCGGGGTAGCATGCGGTGCAGCAGCATCGGATTGGCACAAAATTTCCCGATTGCCCTGCACTGGCGCGCGCCTCCAATTTGATCATGTTCACAAGACGCGCGCGATCTTATCCGGACGACCGAGTCGCACGGCAAACACCGACTTGTATCTTGCCCCCCGGCGCGGATTCGCCGCCGGAAGAAATGGTTTTTGAAAGGAACCGCGCGCGCATTCAAGCGGCATTTTTTCACAAGCCAAAATAAACCGGCTTGACATCGAAGAGTAACGGAAATGCGATAATTCGGCAAATTTCGCGGGTTTTTCGAAGTAGTTCAAAAATCATTCAAAACGAATCGCGGGATTCCCTGACTTTTTCTGCGATCGAAATGAAACGGGCCGCGAATTGCTCCAGCGACCCGTTTCAATGTGGGACTTGCCCGATGGTTTAGAGCGAAGCCACGCGCTTGGTAAGCCGCGAAAACTTCCGTGACGCCGTATTCTTGTGCATCACGCCGCGTGCGACTCCGCGTGCCATCTCGGGCTGCGCGGCCTTGAGCGCCTTCGCCGCATCGTCCTTATTGCCCGCGGTCAAAGCCGACTCGACGGCCTTGATGAAAGTCCGGATGCGGCTGACCCGTGCACCGTTAATCTGTGCACGATTGGCGTTGCGACGAATGCGTTTCTTGGCTTGCGGCGTATTCGCCATCGATCGACCTCTGGGTTAATGGACTCAATGAAAAAAGCGGCGCGCAGCTCTTGGCTCGCACCGGCGTGCCGTCCCCCTACCCAAATGGGCGATTCGCGTCAACTGCACGGGTCTTTCGGTACGCTTGGAAAGCTTCTCAGCGCTGGCACGATGCGCAGTAGAACGTCGACCTCCCGCCCTGGACGATTCGCCGGACCTTACCCGAGCAGCAATTGCGGCAAACTTCGCCCTCCCGCCCGTAGACAAGGAATTGCTTAGAGAAATAGCCCAGTTTGCCATCGGGTCCGGCGAAGTCGCGCAAGGACGATCCCCCGGCGGCGATGGCATCCTCCAGCACCGACTGGATCGCCCCCGCAAGGACTTGGAGACGCGGGAGCGCAATCCACCCGCCGGCTTTGCGGGGATCGATACGCGCGCGGAACAGGGCTTCGCAGACGTAGATGTTGCCGAGCCCAGCGACGATACGCTGGTCGAGAAGCAAAAGCTTGATGGCGGCGCTGCGGCCCGCGAAGCGTTGCTTTAACCAGCGGCCGTCGAACGAGCCGTCCAGCGGCTCGGGACCAAGCGCCGCAATCGGTGGCCACGTGACGACGTCCGCGGTGGGCATCAGGTCGAGCGAGCCGAAGCGGCGTGGGTCATTAAGGGCGAGCCGGTGCCCATCATCGGTCTCGACCAGCAGATGGTCATGCTTACCGATTTCATCCGGGTCGATCCGCCACCGGCCGGACATCCCAAGGTGAAAGATAAGCGTATCGCCTCGGTCGGTTGCGATCAGCCCGTACTTTGCTCGTCGAGCCAGACCAATAATGCGTGCCCCTGTCAGCCGCCGGCAAAGGTCGATCGGGATCGCTCGGCGCAAATCGGCTCTGCGAGGCTCGACCCGGACCAAGCGGCGCCCGTCGAGCACGCGCGCCAACCCACGCACCGTGGTTTCGACCTCGGGTAATTCGGGCATGTCACCTCGTTGTCACTAGGGCGTTTCGCGCCCCCGCACTCCCTGCTAGGGCGCCGCGATGGACAAGGTCAATTTCGGCGACGAACTGGTCACTCCCGACGAAAAGACGCGACGTGTCGGCGGCGTCTTTACATCGGTCGCGCGCAGCTATGACCTGATGAATGATTTAATGTCAGGCGGGACACATCGCCTGTGGAAGGATCGCTTCGTAGCCAAGGTAAAGCCCCGAGCGGGTGAGAGAGTTCTCGATATGGCGGGAGGGACCGGCGACGTCGCGTTTCGAATGGCTGCCCGCGGAGCTTTGGTCACGATCGGCGACATCAATCGCGACATGCTCGACGTTGGCATGGAGCGCGCGGTGAAGCGCGGCATAGGCGGACTGGAATGGCGGCAAGAGAATGCCGAAAGCCTGAGCTTTCCAGATGCCGCGTTCGACGCCTACACGATCGCATTCGGGATCAGGAACGTCACCGATATTCCCGCCGCGCTACGGCATGCCCATCGTGTCCTTAAACGCGGCGGACGCTTTTACTGTCTCGAGTTTTCGACTTCCGAATGGCCCGGCCTCGGCCAGGCCTATGATCGCTATGCCGAACATCTCATCCCGCGAATCGGCAAGGCAGTGGCCGGCGATGAGGAAAGTTACCGCTACCTGATCGAATCAATCCGCCGTTTTCCGCGAATGGAGACGTTCCGGATGATGATCGGACATGCTGGGTTTCAAGCGACCAGTGTCGAGCCAATCCTCGGCGGACTCGTCGCGATCCATGGTGGCTGGAAGATTTGATGGCCGGACGCCTTCGGAGCAAATCGGCTTGACCATCGCGGTTACGCATCTGTGGCGACTGTTCAAATGGGGCAGAACGCTCGCCCGACACGGCGCACTTCAGGGCATCGAGCGCGATCCATTAACTCCGCCCACTGTGCGCCGACTTGTGCGGGCCGCTCGGTTTGGAGCTCGCCAACCGGTCGCCCCCGATTATGCCGCCGCGCTTCAGGCGATCGGCCCGGCGGCAATTAAGCTTGGCCAGGCGCTTGCGACCCGCCCCGATCTTGTCGGCGACGTTGCTGCCGCTAATCTTCTCCAGCTTCAAGACTCACTCCCTCCAGCGCCATTCTCCGCGATCAAAAGCGCGATTGAGACCGCGCTCGAAACGCCGATCGAGACATTATTCTCATCGATCGACGAAATCCCGGTTGGCGCGGCCTCAATCGCGCAAGTCCATCGTGCAATTACTACCGAGGGACGAGTCGTCGCGGTAAAGGTTCTCCGCCCCGGGATTGAAGATGAATTCGCCGCGGCGCTCGAGACCTATGAATGGGCCGCTGCGCATGTCGAACTGCTCGGCGGCGACGAGGCGGTGAGGCTGCGTCCTCGGCTGGTGGTCGCTCATTTCAAGCAATGGACGCGGCGCGAGCTCGATCTTCAGCGCGAAGCCGCCTCGGCCTCCGAACTCAAGGAGAAAATGGTCGCTGAGCCGGGCTTCTACGTTCCCGAAATTGACTGGCGGCGGACTGCACGGCGGGTGATGACGCTCGAATGGCTCGATGGAATAAAGCTCAGCGATCGCCCAGCGCTGATCGCGGCGGGTCACGATCCGAAATCGCTCGCCGCGATCCTCATCCGCGCCTTCCTTCGCCAAGCGGTCATTGACGGCTTCTTCCACGCCGATCTTCACCAAGGCAATTTGTTCGCGCTTGCCGATGGCCGGGTTGCAGCGATCGATTTTGGAATCATGGGACGGATCGACCGTCGAGCGCGGATGTGGCTTGCCGAGATTCTCTACGGATTAATTACCGGCAATTATCAGCGCGTCGCCGAAATCCACTTCGAGGCGCAATATGTGCCAGACCATCACAATGTCGCTGAGTTTGCGACGGCCCTGCGCGCCGTCGGCGAGCCGATCCGCGGTCTACCAGTCAAGCAAATCAGCGTCGGTAGAATGCTCGAGGGTCTCTTCTCGATTACCCGCGACTTCGACATGCCGACCCAACCGCATCTCCTCTTGCTACAAAAGACGATGGTGATGGAGGAAGGAGTCGCCACCGCACTCGATCCCGACATCAATATGTGGGAGACTGCCGAGCCGTTCCTGAAGGACTGGCTTCGCTCCGAACTTGGCCCAGAGGCCTATTACGCCGATCGTATCGTGGAGACGGTGCGCGCTTTCAAGCTGATACCTGAGTTGCTGCGCAAGTTTGACGCTTCCTTTCCGCCAGCCGGCGCTGCCCCGCCCCCGCCCCCGCTGCGCGAGGTCGAGGTCATAAAGCGACCAAATTGGGCATTCCCCGCCGCCATTGCCCTGCTTGCCGCTGCTGTCGGCGCGGGGACCACCTTCCTGTTGCTTGCTTAGCGTGAACCTGGGGAGCTTTCACACGCGATTTGATGGGTGGCGTCGCGCGCCTGCGACCCTGCTGCTGCTCGGGCTTGTCGCGGTGTTGCTGATCGCATTGTGGCCAGTCGCCTCGTCCCCCCAACCTAAGATGCGCGCGTCAGAGGCCGAACAGAGCGACCTGCAACTTTATCGCGACATTTCCGTACGGGTTTCCAGAGGCGAGGGCTATTATCCAGTCGCCGCCGAGGAACTGCGCAGGGGCGGCTACCCGCTCAAGCCCTTCTTCACCTTCAGACTTCCAACGCTGACGCTCGTATATGCGCATTTCGCGGAGATCACGCTGATCATTGTTGAGGGGCTGCTTGCGCTAGCTGTGTTAGCGGTTTGGTGGCGACGGCTTGAGCCGCATTTGCCGCTGCGAATGCTCGGGCTTGCGCTGGTGTTGATGGTCGGCGGAACCGCCACGCTGGTTGAGCCGGTTACGGGCATGTTTCACGAAAGCTGGGCGGCGCTGCTAATGGCGTTGATGATCGGTCTTAGACGCCCGAGCCACGCTGCCTGGGCGATTGTCGCCGGTGGACTCGCATTGTTGGTGCGGGAAACCGCCTTACCGATGATCCTTACCATGGGCGGGCTCGCCGCAATCGAGCGGCGGTGGCGCGAAGCAATGGGCTGGGCCGCAGTGGTCGGCCTGTTCGCACTTGCAATGCTGTATCATTTCTCACTGGTCGCGGCGGTCGTGCGGCCCGAGGATCTGGAATCACCCGGATGGAATGCACTGCTAGGCGCGCGCTTCGCGCTGAGCGCGTTTTCGATGGTGTCGAGCGCAACTGCGTTGCCAAAGGGTCTCGCCGCAGCAGTGATCCTGTTGTCGCTGTTCGGCTGGGCCTCCGTCAAGACTCAATGGGCGCTCAGAGTGAGTCTGCTTTTGCTTGGCTATGGTGCGATGCTCGCCATTTTTGCGCGCGCCGATACTTTTTACTGGGCGTTGCTGGTCGCGCCATTGTCGCTGGTCGGGCTGATCTTCGTTCCGCGCGCTCTAGCCGAGCTTGTGCGCTCAGCCCGCGGCGTGCGAGACGCTGAAATATGAGCCGCGTCCTTCTGATCGTTGGTGGAGGCATTGCCGCCTACAAAGCGAGTGAGCTCATTCGACTGCTGCGCAAGTCCGGACATCAAGTGACCCCCGTTTTGACCGCGGGCGGAGCGCACTTTGTGACTCCAATGACCCTTGCCGCGCTTGCCGAAAGCCCGGTCTATACTTCGCTTTGGGATTTGAAGGACGAGGCCGAGATGGGCCACATCCAGCTCAGCCGCGCAGCCGATCTGATACTGGTGTGCCCCGCAACTGCTGACCTCATCGCCAAGATGGCGGCGGGGATCGCCGACGATCTGGCGACGACTTTGTTGCTTGCGACCGATAAGCCGGTGGTGATTGCGCCAGCGATGAACGTGCGAATGTGGCAGCATGCCGCGACGAGCCGCAATATCGATCGGCTCAAGGCGGACGGAATTATTGTGATCGATCCCGATGAGGGTGACATGGCGTGCGGGGAATATGGCCCCGGGCGATTGCCCGAGCCGGCCGACATTATGACGCGCATTGCGCCGATGCTTACTGGATCGGTAGCGCTTGGCGCAGTTGATCCTGGCAAGCTTGTCGGCAAGCATGTTCTGGTTACCGCGGGTCCGACGCATGAGCCGATCGACCCGGTGCGGGTCATCGCCAATCGATCGTCGGGCAAGCAGGGTTTTGCGATTGCTGCTGCCGCCGCGATGGCTGGTGCGCGGGTTACGCTGATCGCTGGTCCGGTTGCGCTTCCTACTCCGGGAGGCGTGGTGCGAATCGATGTCGAGACTGCGGTCCAGATGGCGGCGGCGGTCGAGGCGGCGCTTCCGGCGGATGTGGCGATCCTGGTTGCGGCGGTTGCTGATTGGCGGGTCGAGGCGAGTGCGGTGAAGCTTAAGAAATCCGCGGGGCCGCCGCAGCTTCGCTTTGAGGCTAATCCAGATATTCTGACGACTCTGGCTAAGCATCCGCTGCGGCCCGCGTTGCTGATTGGCTTTGCGGCTGAGACCAGCGACGTGATTGCCAATGCGACCGCCAAGCTTGCGAAAGGGGCGGATTGGATTTTGGCCAATGATGTTTCGGGCGATGTGATGGGGGGATCGCGCAATCGGGTTCATTTGATTAGCGCCGCGGGGATTGAAGAAGGTGCGGAATATGACAAGAACGAGATTGCGCGACTGTTGATTGACCGCATTATCAAGGAGTTAGCGTGATCCGCATTCGCATTGCCCGGCTTCCTCATGGTGAGGGACTGCCCTTGCCTGCCTATGCCACCCCTGGCGCTGCCGGGATGGATGTGGTCGCGGCGGAGGATTTCGACCTCGACCCGGGGCAGCGCCATGCCGTTGCCAGCGGGTTTAAGGTCGCGATTCCAGCGGGTTATGAGATTCAGGTGCGCCCGCGCTCGGGGCTGGCGTTCAAGCATGGCATCAGCGTTCCCAACACGCCGGGGACGATCGACAGCGATTATCGCGGCGAATTGATGATATTGCTGATCAACCATGGCGACGAACCGTTCGCGATCCGCCGCGGGGAGCGGATTGCACAGATCGTCCCCGCAGCGGTCACTCCCGCAATGTTCGATGAAGTCGACGAACTTTGCGATACCGAGCGCGGCGCCGGAGGCTTTGGAAGCACCGGGCAATGATCTTCAGCGACGATGAGCTCGATCGTTATGCCCGGCATATCGTTCTGCCTTTATTGGGCGGCGCGGGGCAGCAGCGGCTAAAAGCCGCGCGGGTCGTGGTGGTTGGTGCCGGCGGAATCGGGTCGGCGGCGATCCCGGCGCTGTCGGGAGCGGGCATCGGACAGTTGACGATCATCGATGGAGATAGGGTCGCTTTGTCCAATCTCCAGCGCCAGTCGCTCTTTCGAACCGCCGATCTTGGACAATCCAAAGCCGAGCTTGCGGCGCGCTTCGTCGAGCAGCGCAATCCCCACGTCAGCGTCCGGGCGATCGGCGAGCAGGTCGGCACCGAAAATGCCGAAGCGCTTCTGGCGGACCATGATCTGATCCTCGACGGAACCGACAATTTCGCGACCCGATTGCTGGTCAGCGATTGCGCGGTTCGGCTTGGCATTCCTTTGGTGTCGGCGGCGGGGCAGCAATTCCAGGGACAAATTGCGCTGTTCCGTGGAAAGCCCTGCTTTCGCTGCTTCGTCGGCGATGCGTTCGATGCCGAGGATTGCGACACTTGCGCCGAGCTTGGAGTGCTCGGCGCATTGACGGGAACGGTCGGTAATTTCGCGGCGCTGGTCGCGATCCGCGCCTTGACCGGGATTGGCGCCGACGCGGCGGGAACGCTTCATTTGTTCGACGGCGCCGCGCTTGCCTGGCGCCAGCTGCGCCTCACCGCCGATCCGGCCTGCCGTACCTGCGGCTAGGCCTTCTTTTTAGCCGAAGCCTTTTTCTTCGCGGGCGCTTTTTTCTTCTTTTTAACGCCGGGGCCCTTGGCCGCCTTGGCGTCGATCAGCGCGATGCCTTCTTCGAGGGTAACCGCGGCGGGGTCGGCGCTTTTGGGCAAGGTCGCGTGGGTTGTGCCGTCGGTTACGTAAGGTCCGTAGCGGCCTTCCATGACCTTGAGGTCCTTGGCGGTTTCGGGATGCACTCCGAGCAGTTTGAGCGCCTCGCGCGCGCCGCCGCGCTGGCCCTTGGCGGCGGCGGCTTCGGCGAGTTTGACCACCGCCGCATTCATTCCGGTTTCGAATACCTCGGCGGTCGAGGTGAGCCGGGCATATTTACCGTCGTGGAGGAGATAGGGGCCGTAGCGGCCGATCGAAGCGCTGATCGGGTTTCCGGTTTCCGGGTGATCGCCGATGACGCGCGGGAGCGAGAGCAGTTGGAGCGCGGTTTCTAGGGTCAGGCCGTCGCTGCCGATGTCCTTGGGGATCGAGGCGCGCTTGGCGTCCTTTTCCTCGCCCTGCTGGACATAGGGGCCGAAGCGCCCGCTGCGCAGGGTGACGCCTTCGCCGAGCTCGGTCGGCCCATCGCTCGCCGCGCCGTCTGCGCCGCCCTGCCCGAATTTCTGGGTATATTTGCACTCGGGATAATTGGAGCAGGCGACGAACGAGCCGAACTTGCCGCCGCGAAGCGCAAGGCGGCCTTCGCCGCACGCCGGGCAAAGCCGCGGGTCGCTTCCGTCCTCGCGGTCGGGGAACAGCCAGGGCGCGAGAAATTCGTCGAGCGCCGCGGTGACGTCCGACGGCTTCTGCTCCATCACCTCACCCGCCTTGGGCTTAAAATCCTTCCAGAAGTCGGCGAGCAATTGCTGCCAGCCGGTGCGCCCGCCCGAAACATCGTCGAGGCCCTCTTCGAGCGAGGCGGTGTAGTCATAATCGACGTAGCGCTGGAAAAAGCGTTCGAGAAATGCGGTTACGAGCCGCCCGCTTTCTTCGGGGATGAACCTGTTCTTGTCGGTGCGGACATATTCGCGATCCTTGAGCGTCTGCAGCGTAGCGGCATAGGTCGAGGGGCGGCCAATGCCGAGTTCCTCGAGCCTTTTGACCAGGCTCGCTTCGGAAAAACGCGGCGGCGGCTGCGTGAAGCTTTGCACCGCATCGACCGAGCGCTTGGCCGGGGAATCGCCCGCCTTGAGCAGCGGCATCCGCGCGCTGTCTTCATCGCCGGATTCAGAGTCGGCGTTCTTGATCGATGTGTCATCGCGGCCTTCCTCATAGAGCGCAAGATAGCCCGGAAACAGGACGACCTGGCCGGTCGCGCGCAGCGTTGCGCGCCCTGCCCCGTCGGTCAGTTCGACAATGGTGCGTTCGAGCCGCGCGCTGGCCATCTGGCTTGCGAGCGCACGGTTGAAGATCAGGCCGTAAAGCCGCGCATGGTTGCCCGAGCCGCCGCTTGCCTTGTGGAAATCGGTCGGGCGGATTGCTTCATGCGCTTCCTGAGCATTCTTTGCCTTGCTACTGTAAAGACGAGGTTTATCGGGAACATAGCCAGCGTCGTAACGGCTCGCGATGGCACCGCGCGCGGCCGAGATCGCTTCGCCCGCCATCTGCACGCCATCGGTGCGCATATAGGTGATCAGCCCGTCCTCGTAGAGCGACTGGGCGATGCGCATCGTGTGACTCGCCGAGAAGCCGAGCTTGCGCGAGGCTTCCTGCTGCAGAGTCGAGGTGGTGAACGGCGGCGGGGGGTTGCGGGTGAAGGGCTTGGTCTCGGTCGAGGCGACGGTGAAGCGCCCGGCCTGAACCACCGCCTTGGCGGCGTCGGCACTGCCCTTGTCGCCGATCGTCAGCCGGTCGATCTTGTTTCCGTCGAGTCCGACCAGCCGCGCGGTGAAGGGCGTTCCGTCGCTTTCGAAAATCGCCGAGACCGACCAATATTCCTGCGCCTTAAAGGCTTCGATGTCGCGCTCGCGATCGACGATCAGGCGAAGCGCGACCGACTGGACGCGACCGGCCGACTTGGCGCCGGGAAGCTTGCGCCAGAGGATTGGGGACAGAGTGAAGCCGACCAGATAGTCGAGCGCCCGGCGGGCGCGATAGGCGTCGATCAGATCCTCGTCGAGGCTACGCGGATGCTTCATCGCCTCGGTCACGGTCGCCTTGGTGATCGCGTTGAACGTGACGCGCTCGACCTTGGCGGGAAGGAGTTTCTTCTTTCGCAGCACTTCCTGGACGTGCCAGCTGATCGCTTCGCCCTCGCGATCGGGATCGGTGGCGAGGATCAAAGTGTCGGCCTTCTTCGCCTCATCGGCGATGGCCTTGAGCTGCTTCGCCTTGTCGGGATAATTTTCCCAAAGCATCGCGAAGCCGTCGTCGGGATCGACCGACCCGTCCTTGGGCGGCAGATCGCGGACGTGGCCGTAGCTTGCAAGCACGCGATGCCCGGGGCCGAGATAGGCTTCGATGGTCTTGGCCTTGGCAGGCGATTCGACGACGACAAGTTTCAAGCGATGCTCCTCACACGTACGCGTATGGTGGCTTGGGCGGTTTTTGCCCGTCAAGAGGCTGAGTGGTGGTGCGTCAGCGCAAGGCTGACCTTGCCTCCCGCATGGCGGTCGAGCCGGCCGGCGAGGTCGAGTTCGAGAAGGACGAGTTGGACAGCGCCCGCCGATGCGCCCGCCAAAGCGCCCGACTGCCGGACGATCTCATCGACCGCGACGGGGGATGGGCCGAGGAGACTTTCCACTGCGGCGCGCAGGTCGGGCTCGGCTTCGGCGTGGACTGCTTCGAGGGGGGCGGGTTCGTAGTCGAAGGGGGTGTGGCGGCTTGCGAACCGTCCCGCGATGGGGGTCAGCGCTTCGAGCACGTCCGCCGCGTTCTGGATCAGCGTCGCGCCGTCGCGGATCAGTCCGTTGCAGCCTTGGGCTCGCGGATCGAGCGGGGAGCCCGGGACCGCCATCACCTCGCGCCCTGCCTCGGCCGCAAGCCGGGCGGTGATCAGCGAGCCCGAGCGCGGGGCGGCTTCGACCACCACCGTGCCCGCGGCGAGGCCGGCAATGATCCGGTTGCGATAGGGGAAGTGGCGAGCGCGCGGCTCGGTTCCAAGGGGCATTTCGGCAAGGAGCAGCCCGCGTGCCGATATGTCGGCCTGGCGTGCCTGGTTCTCCGGCGGATAGACGACGTCGATCCCGCCGGCGATGACCGCGATGGTGCCGCTGTCGAGCGAGCCGTCGTGGACCGCGCTGTCGATCCCGCGGGCGAGGCCGGAGACGATCGTGGTCCCTTCCCGGCCGAGATCATGCGCAAGGCCGCGCGCGAAACGGCAGGCTGCGGCCGACGCGTTGCGCGCTCCGACGATCGCGACCATCGGTCGATCGAGCAGTTCGACGCGGCCCTTGGCGACGATCAGCGGGGGAGCGTTTTCGAGCTCGGCGAGGGCGCGCGGGTAAAGGCCCTGGCCGAGTGAGAGATAGCGCGCGCCGAGCGCCTCGACCGCTGCCATTTCGCGCTCCGCCGAAGCGCGGGGGAAGATGGCCGGGGACTTGCCGCCGCCGCGCCGTGCCAGGTCGGGGATGGCGGAGAGCGCCGCACTTGCGCTGCCGAAGCGGAGCAGCAGCTGGCGGATGGCGATCGGTCCGATCGAGGGGGTGCGGATCAGCTGGAGCCGATCGAGCAGGTCGGAACTCATTTTTGCGAGCGGCCGACGCGGGGTTCATTTCCCTCCTTGAGGCGCCGGACATTCTCGCGGTGCTGCCAGAGGATCAGGAGCGCGAAGCTGAGCAGGAAGGGGAAAAGCGGGTCATGGCCGCCGATTGCCGCCGACAGGGGTGCGCTCGCCGCCGCAGCCATGCCCGCGACCGATGAGATTCGGACGACGATCATCACTCCGACCCAGACAGCGGCATAGACCGCCGCAGCGAGGGGGAGCAGCGGGATGAGGATTCCAAGCAGGGTCGCGACGCCCTTGCCGCCGCGAAACTTGAGCCAGACCGGGTAGAGGTGTCCGACCAGCGCGCCCGCCGCTGCGAAATTGACGGCATCGGGCCAGAAGTTTTGCGCGAGGATCACGGCCAGCGCGCCCTTTGCGGCGTCGAGCAGGAGGGTCAATGCGGCGAGGCCCTTCGAGCCGGTGCGCAGAACGTTGGTGGCGCCGATATTGCCCGAGCCGATCGCGCGCAGATCGCCCTTGCCGGTGAAGCGGGTGAGCAGGAGGCCGAAGGGAATCGAGCCGAGCAGATAGCCGACGAGGAGTGCGATATAGGGTTGGTCCATGCCCCGTGGATTAGCACAAGGGGGAGCGCCCGCAAGATTGCCGCCGGTCTGATGCGGCTTGCCCGGGGAAAGGGGGCACGGCATCACGCCTCATGGACCCGGCGGCGCCCTTATTGTTCTTCGATTCGGGAGTGGGCGGCCTGTCGGTGCTTGGGCCGACGCGGGCGCTGCTTCCTTATGCGCCGATCGTCTATGCGGCGGATAGCGCGGCTTTTCCTTACGGGACGCGGAGCGAGGGGGAGATTGCGGCGCGGGTTCCGGCATTGCTTGGGCGGCTGGTCGAGCGCTTTCGGCCGCGGTTGGCGGTGATTGCGTGCAACACCGCGTCGACGATCGCGCTCGACCATGTCCGAGCGGCGCTCGACATTCCGGTGGTCGGGACGGTTCCGGCGATCAAGCCTGCTGCCGAAGTTTCGGTCAGCCGGGTGATCGGTGTGCTCGGGACCGAGGCGACGGTGCGCCAGCCTTATGTCGATGATCTTGCGCGGCGGTTTGCGGCGGACTGTACCATCGTGCGGCATGGGTCGGCGGGGTTGGTCGAGCTGGCCGAGGCCAAGCTGGCGGGGGAAAAGGTCAGCGTTGCGGCGGTTCGCGAGGCGCTGGGGCCGATGATCGAGGCGCCGGGTGGGGCGGAGATCGACGTGGTGGTGCTTGCCTGTACGCATTTTCCTTTGCTTGGCGAGGAGATCGCGGCGGCCTGGCCGGGGGTGGCGCGGGTCGATGGGGGTGCGGGGATCGCCAGGCGGATTGCTTTTTTGACTGCGGACCAGCCGTGGCCGGCGGTGCGGCCGCGCGGGATCGCGATATTCACTGGGGGGACGCGGATTCCGCCTGCGGTGCTGGCGCGCTTCGGGCTTGACGAGGTGCGCACGCTTTAGAGTGGAAATGTTCGGCGAGCGGCGGTAAAGCGCCCGCGAGCGAAGGGACGCGGGTGGATTACGACGGCATCTTCAAGGCGGCGATCGAGCGTCTGCATGACGAGGGGCGCTATCGCGTCTTCATCGACATTTTGCGGACCAAGGGAAGCTATCCCAACGCGCGCTGCTTTGCGGGGCACAATGGTCCCAAGCCGATCACCGTGTGGTGCTCGAACGACTATCTCGCCATGGGCCAGCACCCCGCCGTCGTCGCGGCGATGGAGGAAGCGCTTCACGACGTCGGCGCCGGGTCGGGCGGAACGCGCAATATTGGCGGCAATACGCATTACCAGGTCGATCTGGAGGCCGAGCTTGCCGACCTTCACGGCAAGCAGGCGGCGCTGTTGTTTACGTCGGGCTATGTCTCGAACGAGGCGGCACTGTCGACGCTCGGCAAATTGCTGCCCGGCTGCGTGATTTTTTCGGACGAGTTGAACCATGCGTCGATGATCGCGGGGATCCGATCATCGGGCTGCGAGAAACGGGTGTTCCGGCATAATGACCTCGAGCATCTCGAGCAGCTGCTTCGCGACGAGCCCGAGGATGCGCCCAAGCTGTTTGCGTTCGAAAGCGTCTATTCGATGGACGGCGATGTCGCGCCGATCGCGGCGATGTGCGACCTTGCCGATCGCTACGGCGCGCTCACCTATCTCGACGAAGTTCATGCGGTTGGAATGTACGGACCGCGCGGGGGCGGGATTTCAGAGCGCGAGGGCGTCGCCGACCGGGTGACGATCATCGAGGGCACGCTCGGCAAGGCGTTCGGAGTGATGGGTGGTTATATCGCTGCCGACAAAACCATCGTCGACTGCATCCGCAGCTATGCTCCGGGGTTCATTTTTACGACGTCTTTGTCACCGGTGCTGGTCGCGGGCGCGCTTGCGAGCGTTCGCCATTTGAAAGCGAGCAATGAGGAGCGCGTCGCGCAGCAAGCCGGAGCCTTGGCGCTCAAGTCGCGGTTTCGCGCTGCCGGGCTGCCGGTGATGGATTCGGCAACCCATATCGTCCCGCTGCAGGTCGGCTGCCCGGTCAAGGCCAAGCATATCAGTGACATCTTGCTCGCGGAGTATGGACTCTACGTCCAGCCGATCAATTACCCCACCGTCCCGCGCGGAAGCGAACGGTTGCGCTTCACTCCCGGGCCGAACCATACGGTCGAGATGATGGACGAGTTGACCGGCGCTCTGGTCGAGATTTGGGACCGGCTGGAGCTTCGCCTCGCGGCTTGAGTGGGGCCTGATCTGATAGCTAGGGTTTCGGGACCTTATAGCTGAGGAGCACGACTGGCTTGAGTTGCGAAGGATCGAGCGCTCTGCGGTCGATGCGATAGATTTGTGAGTTTGCGATGATCAAAAACTTGTCGCCGACAAATGCGCCCGTCGTTGGAAGGTCGAAAATCGGATTTGCGGACTCGATCACGTCAAAGCCGGTGATTTCATCCCTCTGCTTGTTGAGGAGCATGCGCACGACCCGGCCGGGCGAGGTAATATTCTGAATCCCGAAGAGATTGCCGTCGCGGTAATAAAGCCCATCGGTTCCCAGCGTGCTTAAAGTATCGGGCTTCTTGATCGGCACCATGCTGCCGTCGGCAAGGTTGATCGCGACGATCCGCCTACCTTGAGCAAGGAAGATGCGCTTCCCGCTTTCGTCGATCGCAATGCCATTGGGAAAGGAAACCGACCCTGGCTTTACAAGCGCGGTCCATCGGCGCGTTGCAGGGGAAATTCGCCACACGCTCGCGGCGCCGATGTCGGACGCGTAGACATCGCCATCCGGTCCGACGACGAGGTCGTTCAGGCTGCGTGCCTCGGGATGAGAGAAGGTTGCCGTCTTACGGCTGTCCAGATGAATGCGCATCAATTCGGTGCGCGGAGTCTTTTCGCCCGCCAGGAAATTCGACAGGACGACCCATAAGTACCGCCTCTTCAGGTCCACGGTCATCCCATAGGGTTGATTCTTCAAGCCAGCGACGAAGGGTTTCACCACCCCAAGCCGGCTGATTTCGAAGATCGAACGGCTGTTGAGGTCGCCGACGAAAACGCGTCGTGACGAATCATCATAGGCAATGCCCTCGGTGACAATCGGGCGCCCGCTGAGCGTAAATTCGACGACCCCGTTCGAAGTCACCGGAACCCGGTCGCGCAGGACTTTCAGAAGCGGCGCGAACTCGCCATCCTTGGCATATCTCCACAGGGGGTTGGTCTCCGGAGGCAAGAAGGGCTGATTGCTCGCCACGACGACGCGGAGGGCCTCAAGCGCCTTGTCCCTCTGTCCAAGCCGCGCATAGCTTTCCGCGAGAAGATATTTGAGCGCCGGATCGGGCGCCGCCACATAGGATTCTTCGAGGACGGCGATGAGTGCCCGGTCGCGATCGTCGCCCGACTGCGCGTGACCCGCGCCGGAAAGGATGGAAAGCCCGATGATCGCGGCCAAGCCCAGCGAGAGACATTTCAATTTTCGACCCTTCCTTCTCGAGTTCATCCGATCTGCGGGATGACGCTTAAGCCAGCCGGCTGCGCCGACCGCTCACTGAAGTATAATCATCCCGGTTGCGCTTGGGCGGCGATAATTGCGCGTCCGCCGAAATGCGCGAGTTTTGGTCGACGCTGGCGCGGGTTTGGACTTGGTACGGCCGCACGCGCTCGCCGCCTTGAAGGCTGGCGAATCCGGGGAGCATGGCTTAGGGTTAGGACATGCGCATCGCCCTTGCCGCCGATCATGCCGGCTTCCTCCTCAAGAATGAGCTCGCCGCATGGCTGCGCGAGGACGGGCATGACGTGACTGACCTTGGCACCAACAATTCGGAAAGCGTCGATTATCCCGACTTTGGTGCGAAACTGGCGCAATCGGTCGGCTCCGGGGAGGCGGAGCGAGGGCTTGCGCTGTGCGGATCGGGGATCGGTATTTCGATTGCCGTCAATCGCGATCCGCGTTGCCGCTGCGCGCGCGTCGACGATCCATTCTCGGCAGCGCTCGCCCGCGAGCATAATGACGCCAACGTGCTTGCAATCGGCGCGCGGCTGGTCGGGAGCGACATGGCCAAGGCGATTGTCACGGCATTTTTGGGAACCGACTTCGCGGGGGGACGCCACCAGCGCCGGGTCGACAAACTTTCATCTCTTTTGCAGGACAGCGACTGATGGCCAGCGCCGCCACATTGAACGACGTGCAACCCGATGGATTTTTCACGCGCACGCTTGCCGATGCCGACCCTGCGGTGTCGCGTGCGGTCAGCGCCGAACTTACCCGCGAGCAGACCCAGATCGAGCTGATCGCTTCGGAGAATATCGTATCACGCGCGGTGCTCGAGGCGCAGGGATCGGTGCTGACCAACAAATATGCCGAAGGCTATCCGGGGCGCCGCTATTATCAGGGCTGCGAGCCTTCGGACGCGGTCGAGACGCTGGCGATCGACCGCGCCAAGCAATTGTTCGGCTGCGGCTTTGCCAACGTCCAGCCGCATTCGGGCGCCCAGGCGAATGGCGCGGTGATGCTTGCGCTGACCAGGCCGGGCGATACGATTTTGGGAATGAGCCTCGATGCGGGCGGGCACCTCACGCACGGCGCCAAGCCTGCAATGTCGGGCAAATGGTTCAACGCTGTGCAGTATGGCGTTCGCCGCGACGATGATCTGATCGATTTCGAGCAGGTCAAGGCGCTCGCCAAGGAGCATCGGCCGACGCTGATCATTGCCGGCGGATCGGCCTATCCGCGCCACATCGACTTCGCCAAGTTCCGCGCAATCGCCGATGAAGTCGGGGCGATCTTCATGTGCGACATGGCGCATTTCGCGGGGCTGGTCGCGGCTGGCGAGCATCCGACGCCGTTCGGTCACGCGCACGTCGTCACCACCACTACCCACAAGACGCTGCGCGGGCCGCGCGGGGGGATGGTGCTGACCGACGACGAGGCGATTGCCAAGAAGATCAATTCGGCGGTGTTTCCGGGCTTGCAGGGCGGGCCTTTGATGCATGTCATCGCGGCCAAGGCGGTGGCGTTTGGGGAAGCGCTCGAGCCGGGGTTCAAGACTTATGCGAAGGCGGTCATTCGCAATGCCCAGACGCTTGCCGGGCGGCTGAAGGAGCGCGGGGCCGATCTGGTTTCCGGGGGGACCGATACCCACCTTGCGCTGGTCGATCTGCGCCCGCTCAAGATCAGCGGCAAGGACGCCGATGAGGCGCTGGAACGCGCCGGGATTACTTGCAACAAGAATGGGGTGCCATTCGACCCTTTGCCCCCGATGCAGACCAGCGGAATCCGCGTCGGTTCCCCGGCCGGGACAACGCGCGGGTTCGGCGAGAAGGAATTCGTCGAGATTGGCGACATGGTCGCGGACGTGCTTGGCGGAGTGGCCAAGGGCGGCGATGCGGCGATCGAGGGCGAGGTCAATCGGCGCGTCCGGGCCCTGTGCGCTCGCTTTCCAATCTATCAGGGTTGAGCGTTGCGCTGTCCATTCTGTGCCCATGAAGACAGCCAGGTAAAGGATTCGCGCCCGTCCGAGGACGGAGCGGCGATCCGGCGGCGGCGGCAGTGCGAAGGGTGCGGCGCGCGCTTTACGACCTTCGAGCGGGTGCAGTTGCGCGACCTGACCGTGCTTAAGAAAGACGGCAAACGCGAGCCGTTCGATCGGGTCAAGCTCGAGCGATCGATCGCTCATGCGTGCCGCAAGCGCGATATCGATGCCGCCAAGATCGACCGGCTGGCGAGCGGGATCCAGCGCCAGCTTGAAACGCGCGGCGACGAGGTCAGCGCGGACGCGATTGGCGAAGCGGTGATGCACGGGCTCAAGGGGCTCGACCATGTCGCTTATATCCGCTTTGCGTCGGTTTATAAGGATTTCACCGAGGCTGGCGATTTTGCCGAAATTGCCGTGAGCGTCGGCGAGGACAAGCCCGAAGCGAAGCCGGCGCCGCGCGACACTTTGCTGTGAGCGCTCCACCCGTCATCGTCCTGGTTCGGCCCCAGCTTGGCCAGAATATCGGAAAAGCGGCGCGGGCGATGTTGAATTTTGGGCTGACCGAGTTGCGGTTGGTGAGTCCGCGCGATGGCTGGCCCAATCCTGACGCCGGGCCTGCGGCGAGTGGGGCGGACCAACTGCTTGAGCAGGCGCAGCTATTCGACAGCGTCGCCGCGGCGATTGCCGATTGCTCGACGGTATTTGCATCGACCGTTCGCCGCCGCGATTTGGTCATGCCAGTGGTTGCGCCAGAGGAGATGGCGGCGACGATCCACGGGTCGCCGGGGCAATCGGCGATCCTGTTCGGGCCGGAGCGATCGGGGCTTGCGAGCGACGACGTTGCGCTTGCGGGGCAGATCGTCACCGTGCCGATCAACCCCGAATTTGGAAGCCTCAACCTTGCCCAGGCAGTGATCCTGCTTGCCTATGAATGGTCGCGCGGGGGTAGACGAGGGGCGGGGCTTGTCCAGCCGCCGGCGAAGGATGGCGAGCCGGTCGCGCCGATGGGTGAGCTTGAGGGGATGATCGGGCAGCTCGATGCGGCGCTGAAGCATGCGGGCTATTATTTTCCGCCGGACAAGGTGCCTTCGACTCGAAACACGATGCGCACGATCATGACCAAGCCGGGATGGTCGAGCCGCGAACTGAAGATGGTGCGGGGGATGCTTCGCGCGCTGGTGGATCCGCGTCCAAGGAGCTAGGTCGAGGGGTGGAGCGCGTCCCAGCGCTGCATTTCATGCGCGATCGAGCTTTCGATCAGGTCTTCGTAGATGCGGGCCAGTAGCTCCTCATTGACGCCGGCGGACCGCGCGGATTCGGCGACCTTTGCAAGCACGTCGGCCTTGCGCCATTCGTCGCGCACTGCAGCGCGGTCGGGCTTGATCCGAGCGGCGGCGTCCATGAAACCGAAGCGGAGGGCGAGCAATTCGACGATCCGCCGATCGACCTGATCGACCCCGGCGCGGACTTCGCTCATCATGGTACACTGTTGGGGGTCGCGGATTTGGGTCATTGCGGCCCCATGCCAGCAAGGCGCATGGTTGCAAAGCCTGGCCTGGCGGCCATGCGAGGCGGTTGCAAAGCTTGACCTTGGGTGCGGGCGGGGCTAGGCGCGCGGCTTCGCAATCGACCTCACACCCCGGTGAAGTGATGGTCCTGCCGATCAATTGGATCGGTGGCGCGGTCCGGGATTTGTTGAACAAGCAGATTGGATTTGTCAGTGAGCAAGCGTTCAAGCGCCAAGTATAAACTCGATCGCCGGATGGGCGAGAACGTCTTCGGACGCCCCAAGAGCCCGGTCAATCGCCGCGAATATGGCCCCGGCCAGCACGGTCAGCGGCGCAAATCGAAGGTTTCGGACTTCGGCATTCAGCTGCGCGCCAAGCAGAAGCTCAAGGGCTATTATGGCGACGTCACCGAGAAGCAGTTCAAGCAGACTTTTCAGCACGCCAGCCGGATGAAGGGCGACGCCAGCCAGAACCTTATCGGCCTGCTCGAGCGCCGGCTCGACATGATCGTCTATCGCGCGAAGTTCGCGCCGACGATCTGGGCCGCTCGCCAGTTGGTCAGCCACGGCCACATCCGCGTCAATGGCGTCAAGTGCAACATCGCCTCGCGCCGCTGCGACGTCGGCAGCGAGATCACGCTTGGTCCCAAGGCGCAGGAAATGGCGCTGGTGATGGAAGCGCAGAGCCTCGCCGAGCGCGACGTTCCCGAATATGTCGCGATCGACGGCACCGCCAAGGCGACGTTCACGCGCGTCCCGACGCTCGATGAAGTGCCCTATCCGGTGAAGATGGAGCCCAATCTGGGCGTCGAATTCTATTCGCGCTGATCCTGCCGAACATTCGCGTGCAAGAGGGCGGCCCTGCGGGGTCGCCCTTTTTCATATACGGCGCTAGAGCGCGCGCATGACTCAGACCCCCCTCCCCGAATGGGCGCCGCACGAGGCCGTGTGGATTGGCCTTCCGTCGCATGCCGATCTGTGGGAGGACGACCTTGGACCGGCGCAGGCCGAGGTCGCTGATTTTGCGCGGGCGGTCTACGCCGATGGCGCGGGGGAAAAGATTTGGCTGGTCGCGGCTGATGAGGTTGCGGCGGTCGAAGCGCGTCGACTTGCGCCTTTTGCTCAGATCATTGTCGAGCCGTTCGGTGATGTCTGGCTGCGGGACACAGGGGCGATCATCTGCGGGACAGGGGCGGTGCGGCGGGCGCAGGGGTTTGGGTTCAACGGCTGGGGCGGCAAATATGAGCTTGAGGGCGACGGCAGTATTGGGGAGCGGCTCAGCCGGGCGGCTTCCCTGCCCTTCGCCAAGGCCGATTGGGTACTCGAGGGCGGTGCGATCGACGGCGACGGAACGGGGCTGTTCCTGACCACCGAACAATGTCTGTTAAATCCAAATCGTAATCCGGGTTTCGGCAAGGAGCAGGTCGAGCAGCGGCTCAAGCGCGATCTCGGCGCGACGCGGATTGTGTGGCTTGGCGAAGGGCTCAAGAACGATCACACCGACGGTCATGTCGACAATCTCGCGCGGTTCGTTGCGCCGGGGCGGGTCGCGGTTCCCGAAGCGGTCGAGGCGGACCCCAATTCCGACGCTTATGCCGATGCCGCCGAGGCCTTGCTCGATGCCGAAATCGAGGTCGTCGCGATCCCCTCCCCCGGTTCAGTGGTTCGCGACGGGGAGCTGGTCCCGGCGAGCTATATGAACTTCTACATTGGCAGTGCGGTAGTCGTGGTTCCGCAATATGGCGTTTCCAACGATGCCGCGGCGGTCGAAGCGTTGGCCGATATTTTTCCTGACCGGCGAGTAGTCGGGCTGCGCGCAGACCATGTCCTGACCGGGGGCGGAAGCTTCCACTGCCTAAGTCAGCAGGTGCCCGAATGACCAAGCTTATTGTCGCCGCGCTTCAGCTTGCCTTTGGTGACGACAGCGCCGCCAACATCGCCAATGTTTCGGACCTTGTCCGCGAAGCGCATTCGAAAGGCGCTGAGGTCGTGCTACCGCCCGAGCTGTTTGAGGGTCCGTATTTTTGCCGGACCGAAGATGAGGCTTTGTTCGCAAGCGCCCGGCCGACTGCGGAGCATCGCTCGGTGCTGGCGATGCAGGCGCTTGCCGAGGAACTCAAAATCTGGATCCCGACCAGCTTTTTCGAGGCCGACGGGCCGCATTACTACAATAGTCTGGCGATGATCGGTCCCGATGGAAAAGTCGCGGGGGTGTATCGCAAGAGCCATATTCCTGATGGGCCGGGCTATGAGGAAAAATTCTATTTCCGGCCGGGGAATACCGGCTTCAAGGTCTGGCCCGGGGCTGGCACGACGCTCGGCGTCGGTATTTGTTGGGATCAATGGTATCCCGAGGTCGCGCGCGCGATGATGCTTATGGGGGCGCAAATCCTGTTCTACCCGACCGCGATCGGGACCGAGCCGCACGATCCCGACCTCGACACTTCGCGGTTATGGCGCCGGGCGATGATCGGCCATGCGGTTTCGAACGTGGTGCCGGTGATCGCCGCCAACCGCATTGGCGTTGAGGGGGGCCAGCGTTTTTACGGCCACAGCTTCATTTGCGACGAGCGCGGGGATGTCGTCGCCGAGTTTGGCGCGGAAGAATCCGGTGTGCTCGTCGCCGAACTGGACCTCGCTGCAGCCAAAAAGCATCGCGCCGCCTTTGGATTTTTCAGGGATCGGAGGCCGGAGCTTTACGGGCGGCTTACTCAGGACATCTGATCGCGACCGCCTGCTCGAACACGCTTTCGAACATCGCCGCGTCGAGCCTTCGGGTGTTCTGATTGTAGCGGCTGCAGTGGTAGCTCGAGAGCAGGATTCGGCCGTCTTCGGCGGCGTGCTGGGCACCGTGAGCGAATTTGGTTGCGCTCGGCTTGAGTCCGAGCGCGCGCGACGCGGCGACGTGGGCGATCTGGCCGAGCGCGACGATCACCCGGACATTGGGCAAGGCGGCGAGCGAGGCTTCGAGAAAGGCCCGGCAATTGGCGATTTCGGCAGGTTCGGGCTTGTTTGCGGGAGGCAGGCATTTGACCGCGTTGAGGATGATTGCGCCGTTGAGCTTGAGTCCGTCATCGCGCTCGGCGCCGAAAGTGCCTTGGCTCAGGCCGAATTTGGCGAGCGTGGCGTAGAGCAGTTCGCCAGCGAAATCGCCGGTGAAGGGGCGCCCGGTGCGGTTGGCGCCATGCTTTCCCGGCGCGAGGCCGACGATGGCGAGCCATGCCTGCGGGTCGCCGAAAGCGGGCACTGGCGCGTTCCACCAGCCGGGATGCTCGGCGCGGCATTGATGGCGGAAGGCGACGAGGCGCGGGCATAAAAGGCAATCGCGCGGAGCCTCGGCGTTTGGGATTGGCGAGAGGTC
Organism: Sphingomicrobium sp.; assembly: GCA_035575595.1. Taxonomy (GTDB): domain Bacteria; phylum Pseudomonadota; class Alphaproteobacteria; order Sphingomonadales; family Sphingomonadaceae; genus Sphingomicrobium. The sequence goes on along the minus strand of DATLXR010000051.1, from coordinate 628 downwards.
CGCGGGGGTGGTGCAATTCATCGCCTCAGCCTAGGCGAGCGCCGATGAGCGACGCAACGCATCTCTACGCAATCGCGCTTGGCTCCAACCGGCCTCACGTCCGTCACGGCCGGCCGAGCGGAGTCGTCGCGGCGGCGATTGCCTGTCTCGATGCCGAATTCGGCCTCTACGATGCCTCCCCGATCATCCTCAATCCGGCGGTCGGTGGGGCGGGACGCGAATTTGCCAATGCGGTCGCGATGGTGACGAGCGATCTTGGTCCGGTCGCGATGCTTGGTGCGGTCAAGGCGATCGAACGCGATTTTGGGCGGCGCCCCGGGCGCCGCTGGGGAAGCCGCGTGCTCGACCTGGATATCATTGCCTGGAGCGGGGGGCGCTTCGCATCACGACGCCTGACCATCCCCCACCCGCGCCTTGAGGAGCGAAGCTTCGTGATTGGTCCGCTCGCCGCGATCGCGCCGGAATGGAGGGTGGACGGAGCGCTCACTCCACGCCATCTCGCGGCGCGCCTTGGCAAGCGCCGAAGTGCAAGCTAACGGGGCCAGCTGTGAGGGGCCGTTAGCTCAGTTGGTAGAGCAACTGACTTTTAATCAGTAGGTCGCTGGTTCGAATCCAGCACGGCTCACCA
>DATLXR010000050.1:0-3678 GCA_035575595.1 Sphingomicrobium sp. | reverse complement strand
TGTCGCCAGCCTCGCCGGCCAGCTTCTCAACGACGATCTTGTCTCCGGGGGCAACGCGATATTGCTTGCCGCCCGTGCGCACGATTGCGAACATGGGTCACTCTCTTCCGTAACGATGTGTCCGCGCAACCCTCGGCGCTGCGAGGCAAAGCCTTCGCGCGGAAAGCGTGCCGACTATGGGGTAGGGGCGATTCTGTCAACCGGCCCTCGAAATGTGACATTCGGGCGACATTCCGCCGCCGTGTTGCGTTAATTTGCATCTGAGGCGTTGCAAGATGGCTGTTTTGATGCACGTTCGGTCATGGGGCCCTTCCGGACGGATGAAATCCGCGCTCGGAGGGCAGAAGGGGAATTTTGCATGGCGCGTTTCAATCGATCAATTTTGCTGGCGGGGCTGTCGACCATCGCGATAATTGCGCCGGTAGCAGCGCAGCAGACCACGCCGCCGGCGCAGTCGGTTGCCAACGAGCCGCAGCCCGATCCCAACAATACGATCATCGTCACCGGTACTCGCCGGACCGACCGGACGGTTGCCGATTCACCAGTGCCGATCGACGTCATTGGCGGTGAGGCTCTGGTCAACACCGGCCTAACCGAAACCAACAAGATCCTCAACCAGCTAGTGCCTTCGTTCAACTTCCCGCAGCCGTCGATCGCGGATGGCACCGACGTTCTGCGCCCGGCGACATTGCGCGGGCTCAGTCCTGATCAGACGCTGGTGCTCGTCAATGGCAAGCGCCGCCACGTCTCTGCGCTGCTCAACATCAACGGGACGATCGGGCGCGGAAGCGCGGCGGTCGATCTCAATCTTATCCCGACATTGGCGATCGAACGGATCGAAGTCCTGCGCGACGGCGCCTCGTCGCAATATGGCTCCGACGCGATCGCCGGGGTGATCAACATTCAATTGAAGAAGGCGAGCAACGGCGGTCGTGCCGTGGCGAGCTTCGGCAAATATATAACGACGCTCGACGGCGTGGCCGACTTCGACGGGTTGCAGACCGACGCCTCGGGGCAGCCGATCTTCAACACAAATGAAGCCGTGCCGCGCTATTTCCTCGCCAACGGGAGCGGCGAGCGCAAGGCGCGCGACGGCGCAATGACCACCTTCGCTGCAAATCTCGGCCTTCCGATTGGGCCGGGCTACGTTAACTTCACAGCCGAGTATCGTGACCGTAACGCGACCAACCGTGCGGGCTTTGACCTTCGTCCGAATTACAACCGACCTTCTCCGCCGGCATTCGACGCGCGCGAGCTGACGTTTGACCGGCTGAATTTCAAATTTGGCGACGCGAAGACGGAAGATTTCAATATCTTCGTCAATGCTGGTGTTCCGGTCGGTCCTGACATGGAGCTTTACGCTTTTGGATCCTACGGCAAGCGCGACGGCTTGAGCGCGGCGAATTACCGGTCGGCCAACGGCGCCCCAAATCGTGACTTTTCAGTGCTGACTCCGGCGACACCGGCAACTCCGCAGAACTTTGTGGCCCTCACACCCGACGGATTCCTGCCGCTGATCGACACCGATCTGAAGGATTATTCAGGAACCGTCGGGCTGCGCGGTGACGTAGCGGGTTGGAAGGGCGATTTGTCCGCGGGCTATGGCCACAACCAGTTCGACTATACGGTCCGCGACAGCCTCAACACCTCGTTCGGCCCGGCGGCAAAGAGAGTCGTCGATGCCGGTGGGCTCGAATTCGGTCAGTTTCAGGTCAATCTCGACTTTGCGCGCGAGTTCGCCGTTGGGCTCGCCGGCCCATTATCGGTCGCAATAGGCTCCGAATTTCGCAATGAAAATTTTCAGATCAGGCCAGGCGAACTTGAGTCATACGGAACTGGGCCGCTCTTCCGCGCCGCCATACCCAATTCAAATCCCGCCGACTGCGCCGCGGCAGGCGGCCGTTTGACTTCGGCGAACTTATGCACATTCCCCGGCCGGGCCGCCCCCGACCGAACGCAAGGGTTCCCCGGGTTCCCGCCGGCCAGCGAAACCGATGAAAGCCGTCATAGCTTCGCGGGTTATGTCGAACTCGACGGCAAGCTGTTTGAAGGTCTCACCGCCCAAGTGGCCGGACGGTATGAGCATTTCTCCGACTTTGGCGGGACAGTGAACGGCAAGCTCGCCATGCGCTATGAGATCGTCGATGGATATGCGGTTCGGGGCTCGATTTCGAACGGCTTCCGAGCACCGTCACTTCACCAGCAATTCTTCAGCACAACTTCGACCAACTTTCTGGCGGGCGTACCCGTGGAATCGAGCACTTTCCCAGTCAGCAGTCCGGTCGCCCGCGCGCTGGGTGCAAAGGATTTGGAACCGGAAAAATCGGTCAACTTCAGTGTCGGGGCGACGGCCAATCCGTTCCGTGGTTTCAACCTGACAGTCGATTTCTACAACATCAAGATCAAAGACCGGATCGTGCTAACCGAAAATCTGGGTCCCTCCGGCAGCGGCACCGAAGCCCAGCGACTGGCCATCAAAGCGGTTTTGGGCGCCAACGGTTTCCCGAACATCGGGGCGGCACGCTTCTTCATCAACGGCCTCGACACGACGACCAGGGGGCTGGACGTCATCGGCACATATCGGTTTGGCGCCGAAGGGCTGGGCCGCTGGAACCTGACCGCTGCGCTCAACGTCAACAAGACCAAGATCGACAAGCGTATCAACGCGCTCGGGCCGCTCGCGACGATCCCGGATTTGGTGCTGTTCGGCCGGGTCGAGGGCATTCGGCTTACCGATGGCCAGCCTAAAAATAAGGTTGTTCTGAGCGCCGAGGGTGACATCAATGACTTCGGGATTACGGCACGGACGACGCGCTACGGCAAGTCGACTGCCCTCGAAAACACACCACCGGCTGCACCCAACGCCAGCAGCCTGACTGCGCTGGGCCCCGACGACCAGGTGCTCAGCCCGAAATGGATCACCGACCTTGAACTTCGCTATACCGTGATGAAGCGGGTCGACCTTGCGGTCGGCGCGAACAATCTGTTCGACGTTTATCCGGACCGCCGTCCGTTCGGGCCGCGGCCTGGAGGCGGCGTCTATCCGCAGAACTTTCAATATATTCCCTATTCGGGCGGAGCGTCGCCGTTCGGATTCAACGGACGCTTCCTCTACGCGCGCGTCGGGGTTGGATTCTGATTTAAGGGGGAGGGCTTCGGCTCTCCCCACTTGCAGCGGCCCTCCAGCCTAGTGGCGGTGCTCGCGTTTCAGCTTGTAGCTTTGCCCGTCGAAGCCATCGAACATTGTCCCGACAGCGGGATGATCGATCGGGTCGCCGTCATCGTCGATCACCAGATTCTGCTGGCTGACATAAGCGATGTAGCTGGACTCCGCATTTTCTGCGAGCAGATGGTAGAAGGGCTGATCCTTGGCCGGGCGCATCGCTTCGGGGATTGCTTCGTACCACTCATCCGAATTGGCGAACTCCGGATCGACGTCGAAAATCACTCCGCGAAAGTCGAGCAGGCGATGCCGCACAAGCTGGCCGATGCCGTATCGGGCCGAGGGGAGCGAGGAAAGCGCGGAAGCGGGGTCACTGGTCATCAGGGGCAATGTAGTGCGGATGGCGGGGGTGGCAAGCGGGGATGGCGGCTGACCGGCACGACGGGCCTTTGCAAGCCTGCCCCCCGCTGCTAGAGGCCGCGCCGACCCAGCGTCGGCGCCGCCGGCCAGCACCG
>DATLXR010000049.1:0-9634 GCA_035575595.1 Sphingomicrobium sp. | reverse complement strand
GTCGATTGGTCCGACCAGCACGTCGTAGGAAGATGGGCCGGATTGAATCCGGATCAGCGTCACGCTCCGACCCGCTCGCGGAGCGCAGCGATGATCGCATCGACCACGTCGCCGTGCGCGCCGGTGCCGCTGTGAACGTGGATGTCGGCCTCGGCATAGTCGGGCCTGCGCTCGGCATCGAGGCGCGCAAGCACCTCCCCGCGATCGTCGTTGCGAAGCAGCGGACGGCTGTTGCGCCGCCCGGTGCGCTCGGCGAGCACCTCGACGGGGGCGTCGAGCCAGACGGTGATCGCACTTTTCTTGAGCAACTTGCGGGTCTGAGGATCGATGAAGGCCCCGCCACCCGTGGCGATGACTCGAAGCTGGCCATCGACCAGCCGGGCGACGAGGCGTCGCTCGCCGTCGCGGAATTCATCTTCGCCATAAAGCTCGAACATTTCGGTGGCCGAGACTCCCCCCGCCGCGTCCTGGATCGCGCTGTCGCTGTCGATGAACGGCAAACCCAGCCGCGCGGCGAGGCGTCGCCCGACGGTCGACTTGCCGACCCCCATCAGGCCGACGAGCACGATCGGGCGGTCGAGTAAGGCGATCAGCTTTTCCACCAGCGGGGCTATACATAAGGGGCGCGGGTCGGGCAAAGCGGCGCCGATCCTTTCCCCGGTTTGAGCGGAGTGCGAATGCGAGGCCTGTTAGTCATAGTGATTGTCCTGCTTGCGCTGATCGTCGGCGGGGCGATCCTCCTGTCGCGCAGCGTCGAGGAACAGCCAGTGCGGACGATCGAAGTCGATGTCGTGCCCAGTGCCACGCAGCGCTAATCGTCGCCTTGCGCTGCTGGTCGCATTTGCCGCCGGCGTGGCCGGGACAGCGATTGCGCAGAGCCAGCCCGAATCGATCTTGCCACCGGGTTTTGGTCAGCCGGCGCCCCCGCCGCCGCCGACGGTCACTCCGGCCCCGGCTCCGGCACCGGCCGAAACCGTCGCGCGCCCGCGATCGCCGGCTTTGTCGCGCATCGAGGACATCATCGTCGATGAGCTGGTCAGCGAGGCGGATCTGGCACCGCCGCCGCCTCCGATTGAATACCGCGAAGATCGTCGCCGCGATCCGGCACTGGTCGGAGCGATCGCGCCCGCGGATTACGGGATCGACGCGCGACCCTGGGGATCGGCCGCGGGGCAATTCCTTTCGGTGCTGTTGCGCCGTACCAATGCTCCGCTGGCGTCGCGTTGGGCACAGATCGGCATGCGCAATATGTTGCTGGCGCAGACCAATGCTCCGGGGCTGATCGATCCGGCGGACTGGGTCGCGGAGCGCGCGTGGATGCTGTTGCGGATGGGCGAGGCCGATGCGGCACGGATGTTGGTCGCCGGGATCGATACCGACCGCTTCACGCCCAAGCTCGTCCAGGTCACCGCACAGGTCGCATTGGCCAATAGTGATCCGTCAGGGCTTTGCGCGATCGAAACCGCATTGGGCGAAGTCGAGAAGCGGATGGCGCCCTTGGTCGCGGCCATCTGTGCTTCGCTTGCGGGTGAGGCCGAGCGTGCTGCTTCCGACATCGACCGGGCCCGGCGCCGCGGACGGATCGCGGGAATCGATCTTGCGCTGGCCGACAAGGTGGTTGGAGCGGGCGCGGACACGGCGCGCGCCGTGACGATCGAATGGGAGCCGGTGACCTACCTCAACAGCTGGAGCTATGGCATGGCCACGGCCACGGGGATGATGCCCCCCGAACGCCTGATCGACCGCGCCAATCCACGCCTTCGCGGGTGGCTTGCGCGGGCTCCGATGTTCTCGGCGGCGCAGCGTATGAACGCGGCGCGGACTGCGGCGGCGCTGGGAGTGATGTCGTCCGACGCGATGATCGATCTTTACTCGGCGGTTTATGACACAACCGACCCTGACGACTTGGGCGGTAGCGATGCGTGGAAGTTGCGACAGGCGTTCGTCGGCAAGGACCGCGCCGCCCGGATGGGGGCGCTCCGTGATTTCTGGGGCAATGATCGCGACCGCGAGCGGCAGATGGCGGGGTGGGTGACCACGGCGAGGGCCGCGACCTTGATCGCGCCCGATCCCGAATTGCAGGATGATGCCGCCAATCTGATCGCGGCGCTGCTCGCCGGAGGGTATGACCGTCAGGCGCTACGCTGGGCAAAGACGATCGGGCAGATGGACGACGAACCGGCGGATCGGGTTTGGGCGATGCTTGCGCTTGGCGTGTCCGATGTGAGCGGGCTTGGCATCGACCGGGGGCGGATCGAGGAGTTCGCGGGGCGCGACACGTCGAAGGATCGACGGCGGACTCGGTTGCTGGTCGCCGGGCTTGCCGGGCTTGGGAGGATCGACGCGAGTACCGCGAGCAGGCTGAACCAGCGCTATGGGCTTGGGCTTGCCCGCAAGACCAGCTGGACCCGGCTGATCGATGGCGCGGCGATGCGGCGTCAGGCAGGGACGGCGATGATCCTTGCCGGAACCGCGATGCAGGCGCGCGAGATCGGCGACGTGCCTGCGCATTATCTGTTCCATGCCACCAATGCCTTGCGGCGGACGGGGCAGGAGGGCATTGCGCGGATGATCGCGGCCGAGGCGCTGGCGCGGACGTGATCGCAAACGACCGCGCTTTGGTCGATCGCTTTCTCGACATGATGGCGGCGGAGGCGGGTGCGGCGCGTAACACGCTTTCGGCCTATCGAAGCGATCTCGAGGCGGCCGCGGTTGCGCTTGGTTCGCTTGAGGCCGCCCAGCCTGCCGAAATTGCGTCGCTGGGCGAGACCTGGGGGGCGCTGGCGTCCTCGACGGTAGCGCGCCGGGCCGCTGCGCTTCGCCGATTTTACGGCTTCCTGCATGACGAGGGGCTGCGCGCCGACGATCCGTCGGCAGCGCTGCCGCGCCCGGTGATGCAGCGGCCCTTGCCGAAGGTGCTCGACACGAATGAGGTCGAGGCGATGTTCGTCGCGGTCGAGGAGCGCGCGGCGAGCGGGCGTCCGCAAGCGCTTCGCGACCTGGCCTTGCTTGAGCTGCTTTATGGTTCGGGGCTGCGCGCGACCGAATTGGTGTCGCTGCCGCGACGCTCGGTGCGTCCGGGGCAGCCCTTCCTGATGCTTAAGGGCAAGGGCGGGAAGGAGCGGCTCGCGCCGATTTCGAGCCGCGCGGAGACGGCGGTGGCGGCCTGGACGCGTGCGAGCCCGAGCGAAGGGCCGTGGCTGTTCCCGGGCGGCCGCGCGCACCTCAGCCGGGTGCGACTGTTCCAGATCGTAAGAGCGATCGGAGCCTTGGCCGGAATCGCGCCCGAGCGGATCAGTCCGCACGTCCTGCGTCATGCCTTTGCTACGCATTTGCTTGCGGGAGGGGCGGATTTGCGAGTGCTGCAGTCGCTGCTTGGACACGCCGACATCGCGACGACGCAAATTTATACCCACGTCGACAGCGCGCGGTTAATCGAGCTCGTCAATGCGCGGCATCCGCTGGCGCGGCCACGCAGCGGTGGCGAGACGCGTTGACGTAATCGACGCGCCGCCTTACCCCGCGCCGCTCAATGCAAACCTATCTCGACTTCGAAAAACCGATTGCCGAACTTGACCGGCGGATCGCTGCGTTGCGCGAAACCGCGAGCGAGGGCTCGATCGATATTGACGCCGAGGTTCATCGGCTCGACGCCAAGTCCGCGAGATTCCTTCGAGAGACTTATTCGCGGCTTTCGCCGTGGCAGAAGACACAGGTCGCAAGACATTCCGAGCGCCCGCACTTCAAGGATTATCTTGCCGGCATCGCCGATGATTTCATTCCGCTCGCCGGCGATCGCGCCTTTGGCGAGGATGAAGCGATTGTCGGCGGGCTCGGGCGGATCGACGGACGCCGGGTGATGATCATCGGGCATGAAAAGGGCGACGATACCGCCAGCCGGATCAAGCATAATTTCGGAATGGCCAAGCCCGAAGGCTATCGCAAAGCGATCCGCCTGATGCGGCTTGCCGACCGCTTCGGCGTGCCGGTGGTCAGCCTGGTCGATACTTCGGGGGCATTTCCGGGAGTGCAGGCTGAGGAGCGTGGGCAGGCGGAGGCGATCGCGCGGTCCACCGAACAATGCCTTTCGCTGAGCGTGCCGATGATTGCCGCGGTGGTCGGCGAGGGTGGATCGGGCGGAGCGATTGCGCTCGCGGCCGCCAATCGCGTGCTGATGTTCGAACATGCTGTCTATTCGGTGATTTCGCCCGAAGGTTGCGCGTCGATCCTGTGGCGGACCGCCGACAAGGCCGCCGATGCCGCCGAGGCGATGCGCATCACCGCCGGTGACCTCCAGGCACTCGGCGTGATTGACCGGATCGTGGCTGAGCCGCTCGGGGGCGCGCATCGCGACCCCGGCGCCGCGATCGCATCGCTCAAGGCGGCACTGATCGAAGAACTGGACGGCTGCGCGACGCTTTCCGGGGACGCGCTGATCGAGCAGCGGCGGAGCAAGTTCCTGTCGAACGGCGGCTAGGCCGTTTCGGAACCTCATCGATCCCGCGTGGTTGAAGCTATCCAACCCCGGAGAAAATCGATGCGAACGTCCCATCTATTCCTTGCCGCCACCGCCCTTGCCACTGCCGGAGTCGCGATCGCCCAGACGCGCGGCGGCCTTAATCCGCGCGACATCAACGAAGCGCAGCGCCAGCATCCGCAAGTCATCGCTGAATTTGGCGGGGCGGAGAGCGGCGCGCGCGGGGCTTATGTCGAAAGTGTCGGGCGGCGGGTGTCGGCATATTCCGGCCTGGCGAATCCGGGTCAGACCTTGCGCTTCACGACGCTCAATGCAGCGGTGGAGAACGCCTTCGCGCTGCCGGGTGGGTATGTTTACATCACGCGCCAGTTGATGGGGCTGATGAACGACGAGGCCGAGCTGGGGTTCGTGCTCGGTCATGAAGTCGGTCACATCGCGGGGCGCCACGCGCAGGCGCGCAAATCGGCTTCGACCCGCAATTCGATCCTCGGGGTATTGGGCGCGGTGCTCGGTTCGGTTGTCGGGAGCGGATTCGGCAATATGATCGCTCAAGGCGCTCAGCAGGCGTCGCAGCTGGCGACCCTGAGCTTTTCGCGCGATCAGGAATATCAGGCGGATACGCTTGGGATCCGCTATCTGACCTCGGCGGGATATGATCCGCTGGCGAGCAGTTCGATGCTCGCCGCGCTTGGCCGCTCGAGCGCGCTCGAGGCGCGGGTGCAGGGTCAGGACAGCCGCTCGACACCCGAGTGGGCGCAGACCCATCCGCTCAACGAGAATCGTACGCGCCAGGCAGCGGCGAGCGCGCAACGCACGGGCCGCGCGAGCCAGGGTTTGCGCAATCGCGATGCCTTCCTGGCGCAGCTCGACGGGGCGTTGGTCGACGATGATCCCGCGCAGGGAGTTATCGACGGCCGCAGCTTTACTCATCCGGACCTGCGGCTCCAGTTCATCGTGCCGGTCGGCTATCAGATGCAGAACGGCGCGCGCGAAGTCTCGATTTCAGGATCAGCAGGAAAGGCGCAGTTCAGTACAGGGCAGTTCGATGGGAATTTCGATCGCTATATTGGGCGCGTGATTTACGAGCTGACCGAGGGGAAAGCTCAGATTCAGCTTGGGCCGGTGCAGGGGACGACGATTAACGGCCTTCAGGCGGCCTTCGTCTCCGGGCGTGCAAACACGTCTTCCGGCGGGGTTGATGTCAGCGTGATGGCCTATCAGTTCGATGCCAACACCGCTTATCACTTCATCATGCTGACCGGGGCTGGGCAGGGGATGGCACCGTTTTCGCAGATGCTCGGTTCGCTCAGGAGAATTAGCCCAACCGAGGCGGCATCGATCCGTCCGCGGGTGATCGACGTTGTGACCGTCGGGCGCGGCGATACGCTGCAGAGCCTCGCGAGCCGGATGGCCTATCGCGACTTCAGGGCGGAGCGGTTCCTGTCGCTCAACGGCCTGTCGGGCGCAAATGCGCTCACGCCCGGCCAGAAGGTCAAGCTGGTCGTATACGGGACTCGCGCTCGCTAAGCGGTCCACCGCCGGCTTGATCAGCCGGCGGCGACGAACTTGTATTGAAGCTTGCCCCACATCCCACCGGCGCTGCCGCCAAGGGCACTGAGACCCGACAGCATCGCGACGACGATGAGCGCGGCGATTAGTCCATATTCCACTGCCGTCGCGCCGCGCTTGTCCGAGCGCAGTCGACGCAGGGTCGTCCGGATAGCGTCCACGCCACCCTCCTCTTGGTCTTGATCCACCAAGGCGTAATGACTCGACAGGCTTAATGAACCGTGGTGCCAGCGAGGTTAAGGCGGCGCTGTCTACATTTCATTATCGAGGCGTCCAGCCGAGAAAGTGAAGAATGTCGAACCGCTCTTCGGTCCGGCCGTCCTTGCCGAGATTAGCAAAGGCGGTGGCGGCGAGCCGTGCCCAGTCGTGTCCGCGCCCGGCCGCGCGATCGACGAGGATGTTGGTTGCCGCCATTGCCCGCAGATCGCGCACGAGGTCGCCAAGCAGGCGATAGCGAAGCCGTACGCGATCGACATCGACTACCGGCATGATAAAACCGGCCGAAGCGAGAAGAGTGGCGAGCGAGGAAGGCTCGATTCGGGGATGAACGCGGGGGGCGACCCCGCCAGTCGCAAGGTCGGCCTGAATCATCGCTGAGCGCAGCGCTGGCAGCGTGTCGCCGCCCGCCATTGCACCGAGCAAAGGTGCGTCGGGGCGCAGCGAACGTTGTATTTGGCGCAGAGCGAGTGGAAGGTCGTTGACCGTATCGAGCGTTCCGACTGCGATGACCAGGTCGAAGCGCGCTTCGCCGAAGTCGTGACGATCTTCTTCGCCTGCGACTCCGCTGGCACCGGCGGCCATGCGCGGACCCGGATCGAAGACTTCGACCCGGCTGACGGCTTGCTCAAGGCGACGCGGCCATTCCGGAGAGGGCGAGCCGATCAGCAGGGTGCGATCAAAATCGCGGTTTAAATCACGCAGGCGATCGAGACATTCGTTGAATGCACGATCAAGCAGGACGAGCTCTCCTCCCATGCGGGCGGCGCGGTCGCGGCGGAGCGCGCGCAGGCGGGAGTTGAACAGGGGGCCGGGCATTTCGGCGCTTGTGCGGCGCGCGCGGGCGGGCGACAAGGGCCGATGATCAGCGCGCAGCCTTTCCGGAAGCTCTGCGGCGGCCTGCTCGATCTTGCGCTTCCGCCGCGTTGCGCGGGATGCGCGGAGATCATCACCGACGTGGACGGTTTCTGCGTTAACTGTTGGTCTCAGATCAATTGGCTTGGGGAGTCGGGTTGTACCTGCTGCGGCCTGCCGCTCGAAGCGACAGAGGCGGATATGTGTGGCCGATGTGTCGCGCACCCACCGCCTCTCGACCGAATGCGCGCGGCAGTTGCTTATGGTGACGTTCCACGCACCATCGCACTTAAATTAAAATATGGCCGGAAGATTGCTCTGGCGCGAACGATGGCGCGCTACATGGCGCCGCTGCTCGGTCCGGCGAATGACGACAGCGTTGTGGTGCCGGTGCCGCTCCATCGCTGGCGTCTCTGGAACCGTGGCTTTAACCAGTCGGGGCTGATCGCACGGGAATTGGGGCGGCGATGGAATTTGCCCGTCGACGATCAGCTGCTTTTTCGCGCAAAGCGCACGCCGCCGCTCAAGGGAATGAATTATAAGCAGCGCCACTCGGCGGTCAGAGGTGCATTTGGTATCGCGCCGACCTTGCGGCTCGACGGACGGACAATTGTCCTGATCGACGACGTACTGACGAGTGGAAGCACGGCCGAGGCCTGCGCGCGCACGTTGCGCAAGGCGGGCGCCGCTCGAGTCGAGTTGATCAGCTGGGCGAGGGTAGTTCGCCCTTCGCCGCTGATGCGATAAAGGCCGGACGGCAACGGGAGATCAAAGTGGCGAAGCTTGAAATTTACACCAAATCGACATGCGGGTTTTGCACTCGCGCGAAGCGATTGCTCGAGATGAAGAAGGTCGATTTCGAGGAACATCCCGTCGATGGCGGGGGGTCGAAGAAGGACGAGATGGTCCGGCGAGCGGGTGGCCGAATGACCGTTCCGCAAATTTTCATTGATGGAAAGCATGTCGGCGGGTGCGACGATCTCATGACGCTCGAGCGGGACGGCAAGCTCGACGCACTTCTCGCCGCGTGAACAAGGTTCGAATCGCGCTTTACCAGGCGCAGAGCGGGATCGAGCCCGCGGCCAATGCGGCGCGGCTGGTCGCGGCGGTTCATGAAGCCACGGCGGGGCGCGCCGTGATGCTGTTTACTCCCGAAATGTCGGGAATGCTCGATCGCGACCGTGAGCGAGCGCTGCGCAAGGCGCGGGGTGAGGGTGAGGATGAAGTCCTTGCTGCGGTCCGCGGGGCGGCTCGCGACGCCGGAATTTGGGTGCATCTGGGTTCGCTTGCGCTGAAGGGCCATAGCGGGAAGTTGGTCAACCGCGGGTTCGTGATCAACGGAGCCGGGGAGATTGTTGCGCGCTACGACAAGGTCCATTTGTTCGATGTGGACTTGCCGACCGGGGAATCATGGCGCGAGTCCGCCATGTATCAGCCCGGGCGCGAGGCGGTGGTCGCGGATAGGACTCCGGTCGGGCGGCTGGGCCTGACGATTTGCTACGATCTGCGTTTTCCGGCCTTGTTTGAGCGGCTGAGCGAAGCGGGGGCGGGGGTCATCGCGCTTCCCGCGGCGTTCACGGTTCCGACCGGCGAGGCGCATTGGGAAGTGTTGTTGCGCGCGCGAGCGATCGAGGCGGGGGTATTCCTTGTCGCCGCAGCGCAAGCTGGGAGACATGAGGATGGGCGCGAGACGTATGGCCATTCGCTCGTTGTGGACCCGTGGGGCCGCGTCGTCGCCGAGCTTGGTGGTGAGCCGGGGCTGGTGTTTGCTGATATCGACCTTGAAATGATCGGTGAGGTGCGGGCGCGGATTCCTGTGATGGAGCACCGTCGCGCGATTGGTGCGGCGCGAATTGATTCGAAGGGCAGCGCGCCATAAGGGGAGCGGCATGGCTTCGTAGCTCAGCAGGATAGAGCAACGGTTTCCTAAACCGCAGGTCGGGGGTTCGAGTCCCTCCGGGGCCACCAAGTTCAACACGTCGAAAAGGGCGCGATTATATGCTGGGCCGTCTGTTTCGCGATCATCCGCGTTCGTTGCAAATGGGGTGGGCAAAGCATGGTGTCGGAGCGATTGCCATCGGGGTGCGGATGATCGGTGCTGGGGCGGCCTGTTTCGTCCATGCGTTGATCCCGGGAATTTTCACCGAGACTGCTGGGCGGACTATAACCCGTCTCCACGAACAGATGTGCAAGCGCAAGTCCGGCGCAGCCAACCCGAACGCCTGGCCCGACTATGAAATCTGAGGCAGCCGCGCTTGGCGTGGTGATCGTCGGGGGCGGTTATTCGGGAACGATGGCCGCGGCCGATCTGGCGCGGCGCGGGATTGCATCCTTGCTTGTCGAGGGCGGATGGCTTGCCGGGCTGGGAATCGCTTATTCGACAAGCGAGCAGGCTCATCTGCTTAATGTCCCCGCAGCGAAGATGAGCGCTTGGGCCGGCGCACCTGATCATTTCGCGGAGTCGGTGGCCAAGCATTTTGCGCCGGAGGCGTTTGTGCCGCGTGCTCGTTATGGCGC
>DATLXR010000048.1:0-80461 GCA_035575595.1 Sphingomicrobium sp. | reverse complement strand
GTCGCCAAGGCAAATCCTGAAGTCGATTTCGTACGATCCTTCGACCGAGCGCGTTGCGGAGAAGGCCGCGCGAACGCGGTTCCGATCGACCGGGTGAATATGCTTGGAAAGCTCCTCGAAGGTGACGCTATCCGACCAGGGCAATCCCCACAGGTCGAAGGCACGCTCGTCCATCGCGAAACGGTCGTCATCGACCTGCCATGACCATAAGGCGATGCAAGCCGCTTCGACCGCCAGTCGAAGATGCTCTTCGAGCCAAACCGGCGCTTTGAACTTTGGCGGAGCCAATTCTTGCCCTTTCGCTTTGAAATCAATCCTGTGTGTTTGGCGACAACCCCGCAAACTTGGAAGCCCAATCCGGCGCAGCCCGACTAGTTCCCTGACTGCAAGGTGACGCGCTCAATTGGCTGCGCTAGAGCCGCGGCATGTCCCTATATGCCCGCTACGCCGCATTTCTTGATGAAGCGCTCAATGTCCTCGAAGCCGAGGCGGCGCTTCCGGCCGGACTGAACCGCGCCGCTATCGCGGTCGAACCTCCACGCGATGCGTTGCATGGCGACCTCGCGACGAACGTCGCGATGGTGCTCGCGAAGGGTGCGGGGACTAATCCGCGAGCGCTCGCGGCGCTGATCGCGCCCAAGCTGGAGGCGATGCCCGATGTGGTCGAGGTCAGCGTAGCTGGGCCGGGATTCATCAATATTCGCTTGAGTGATGAGGCGTGGCGCGCTGAATTGGCGACGATCCTTTCCGAAGGCGAGGCATATGGCCGTTCGAGCGTTGGCAAGGACCAGCGGGTCAATGTCGAATATGTCTCGGCCAATCCGACCGGGCCGATGCACATGGGGCATTGCCGCGGCGCGGTGGTCGGCGATGCGCTTGCCAGCCTGCTCGAGGCGGCAGGATTTGCGGTTACCCGGGAATATTATGTCAATGACGCGGGCAGCCAGGTCGACACGCTCGCGCGCTCGGCACAGCTTCGCTACCGCGAGGCGCTTGGCGAAGCGATTGCAATTCCCGAGGGCTTGTATCCGGGCGAATATCTGAGGCCGGTGGGTGTTGCGCTTGCCGCGGAATATGGCGCTAAATTCGTCGACGCACCCGAGTCCGAATGGCTTGACCTGTTCCGGAAGAAAACGGTTGCGGCGATGATCGAACTGATCCGGCATGACCTTGCTTTGCTTGGAATCCACCACGACAAGTTTGCGTCGGAGGCCGAACTGCAGGCGGCGGGCGCGCCCGAGCGTGCCGAAGCGATGCTCCGCGCCAAGGGGCTGATCTATGAAGGCGAGCTCGAACGGCCAAAAAGCTTGGACGAGCATGACGAATGGGAGCCCGTCGAGCTGACGCTGTTTCGGTCGTCGCAATTCGGCGATGACCAGGATCGACCGATCAAGAAATCAGATGGTAGCTGGACCTATTTCGGTGCCGACGCAGCTTACCATCTGCAAAAGGCCGAGACGGCCGATCATCTCGTCAATATCTGGGGCGCCGACCATGCGGGGACCGTCAAGCGTATCCAGGCGGCGGTGACTGCGCTGACCGACGGTCGGGTCGACCTCGACGTCAAGGTCGTCCAGATGGTGCGTTTGTTCCGTGCCGGCGAACCGATCAAGATGTCGAAGCGATCTGGCAATTTCGTGACGCTCGCAGAAGTCGTCGAAGAAGTTGGCAAGGACGTCGTGCGTTTCATGATGCTCACGCGCCGCGCCGATGCCCCTCTCGACTTCGACTTCGCCAAGGTGGTCGAAGCGTCGAAGGACAATCCGGTGTTCTACGTCCAATATGCCCATGCGCGGATCGCTTCGCTTCAGCGCAAGGCGGTAGAAATCGGAGTGTCGGTCAGTGCCAGCGCAGATCTGACTTTGCTCGACGCCGAAGAACTCGCTTTGGTCCAGCTCTCGGCGCAATATCCACGGATCGTCGAGGCTGCTGCGCTCGCCCACGAGCCTCACCGTATCGCCTTCTACCTTGGCGACCTGGCGTCGGCATTCCACGCATTGTGGAACCGGGGCAATGACGACCCAGATAGACGCTTTCTGATCGAGGCGCGCCCCGATTTGACCCGCGCGCGTTTGGAACTGGCACGTGGCGCAGCGCGGATCATCCGTTCGGGCCTCGCGTTGATGGGCGTGGAGGCAGCCGAGGAGATGCGTTGATGGTCAAGGCGGAACCCGATCGCGCGCGGTGGCTAGACCCGTCGAGGGGGTCGGCCATAGTCGCCAGCCGGGCGCGCGCTCCGCTGTTGGCACTATTGGCACTATTCCTAATTGCTGGTGTCGGAGTAATTTCCTATCTCGCCGGGCGCGGGTCGGGGCAGGGGCCAGTTTTTCAATCCGAGCGCGAGGCCCCGCCGGTAGCGCCGCAGACGCCCGCGACGCTGCCCGCCGCGGTTCCGCCGCTTTCGTCTTTGCCTCCGCTCAAGGCCGAGGTGCCGCCCCCGCTAACGCGGATGCGTCAAGCCGAGGCCAGAAGGGCGGCCATGGTTGCTAAGACGGAGGTCGTCGAGCAAAGTGCGATGCCCGCAACCAGGGAGCGCCGGGCGCCGCGCGCGCCCGAGTTTCAACCATCGCGCCGGGTACTCGCCGCTCGCCGCGCGCTGGTGCAACCGCAGCGCGTCCTTCATGCAAGCAGGGTCGTCCAGCTCGGCGAATATCCCGACCGTCGCCAGGCCAATGCTGCTCACCAGCGGCTGGTCCGGGTTTATCCTTACCTCAAGACATTGCCTAAGTCGGTTGAAATGTCGCAGCCACCCAGTGGCAATGCGCGCGCCTATCGCTTGCAGGTGAAGGCCCACTCGCCCGACCACGCCCGTATCCTATGCCAGAATTTGCTGTCGATCGGGCGCGGCTGCGCGGTGCTGCCGGGACCTTCGTGAAATAAATCGCTCCCCTTTCGCCGCATCACTTCTAGAATGAGGGAACGCGCGATGGCGCGCGAGTGAGGGGACCAGAATGGGCGACGGCCGGACTTATGACGATCAGGGGCTGCCGTGGCTCGAAGGCGTCGACGACGAGGATGGGCCGCGCGGGGTCTCGGCGAAGAAGATGCTCGTCGCATTGCTGATGGTTACGGTCGCCGCTGCGCTCGTCGCCGGGACGTTTTTCTGGGTCGGACGGCGCGATGCTCAGGTCAGCGGGGTTCCCGAACTGATCCGCGCCGAGCCAGGTCCGTATAAGCTCCGCCCCGAAGATCCGGGCGGACTCGATGTCGCGGGCGAAAGCGAAACTGCTTTTTCGACCAGCGCGGGCGAGGATCCCGATGCCGCGCTCGACATGGACAAATTGCCCGCAGGCGTAGAGCCGCCCGCGCCCGAAGCGCCTCCAGCCACGACGATTGCGCCTGAGCCCGCGCCGAAGAAGCTTCCGCCCAATGAAACCAAAGAGCCAGCGCCGGATGACAATGCTACTGGTTCGACCGGACCGATGATCCAGCTTGGTGCTTACGGATCGACAATCAAGGCTGACACCGCGTGGGGAATGCTGGCGGGGCGTTTCCCCGAAGTTGCGGCGCTTCGCAAATCGGTGATCAGCGCCACGGTCGGCGGCAAGGCGGTCCATCGCCTGCGCGCCACCGGGTCCAGCGAACAGACCCGCGCCGCCTGCACCGCGCTTAGGGCCGCGGGCGAAAGCTGTTTGGTGGTGCAATAATGCAGGCTGCGATCTACGGCTTCGGAGGCTTGGAACTAACCCCGGACGAAGCTAAGTTCTTTCGCGACGCGCAGCCCGCCGGTTACATCCTGTTCCGTCGCAACATCGAAAGCCCTGAGCAGTTACGGCGGCTGACGGATTCCCTGCGCGCTCTTGAAGGCCATGACGAAGTGCCGATTCTGATCGACCAGGAAGGCGGCCGGGTGGCGCGTATGCGTCCGCCGGTGTGGCCCGCTTTCCCCAGCGGGGAGGCATTCGACCGGCTTTATAAGGTGGCCCCGTCGAGCGCGATCGAAGCGGCGCGAGTCAATGCGCGTGCATTGGGCCTGATGCTCAATGAAGCGGGGGTGACCGTCAATTGCATGCCGATGCTCGATGTCCGCCAGCCGGGTGCGAGTGACATCATCGGGGACCGGGCGCTTGGAAGTGAGCCCATGCAGGTCTCGGCGCTAGGGCGAGCCCAGCTGGACGGACTTGCCTCCGCGGGAGTCATCGGAGTGATCAAGCATATCCCGGGCCATGGAAGGGCTCTCGTCGATAGCCATCATGAATTGCCGTTCGTCACCGCCAGCGAGGAACAGTTGGCGATTGACCTTGAGCCGTTCGAGCGGCTTCGCGACGCGCCAATGGGGATGGTGGCTCATGTCGTTTTTGAAGCGTGGGACGAGCGGCCGGCTAGCCAGTCGCCGAAAGTCATCAGCGACATCGTTCGCGGCCGGATCGGCTTCGATGGTTTCCTGATGAGCGACGACAGCAATATGAACGCGCTCACGGGCACCCTGGGTGAGCGGGCGGCCGCATGCGTCGCGGCGGGTTGTGACGTGGCCTTGCCATGTGACGGCGTGCTGGCAAACAATATCGACGTCGCCAAGGCCGTCCCGGCGCTTACGGCTGAAGGCGAAGTAAGGCTGGCACGGGCAATGGCAATGCGTTTCACTCCCAACGACGAAATGGATTTTGCCGAAGCCGTGGCCAAGAGGGATGCGCTGCTCGCTCTGGTTTGACACGACGGTTGGGGTTTGACGCGACGGTTGGATTTTTGGCGGACGACGTTACGCTTCGCCCGTGGACTTCGACTTCGACCGACGCGAGCGCGCTGACGACGACGCCCTGACTTTGACCCTCGACGGGTGGGAAGGGCCGCTCGACCTGCTTCTGACGCTTGCGCGGGTGCAAAAAGTCGACCTGCGCGAGATTTCGATCCTCTCGCTGGTCGAGCAATATCTGGTATTCGTCGAGCAGGCGAAGGCGCTGCGGCTCGAAATTGCGGCCGATTATCTGGTGATGGCGGCGTGGCTCGCATTGCTGAAATCCGGTCTGTTGCTGCCGCGCGACGAAAGCGTCGATCCGAGCCCCGAGGAATTGGCGCTGCGACTCCAACTGCGACTCCAACTGCGACTTCAGCGGCTCGATGCGATGCGCGAGGCGGGGGCGCGGTTGATGGCGCGCGATCGCGTCGGGCGTGACGTCTTCGTTCGCGGCTGGCCCGAGGGGCTTCGGCTGGTTCGCAAATCGGCATGGACCGCGACCGCTTTCGATTTGTTCGCGGCTTATGGGCGGGTGCGGGCGCGCACCCAGCCCGCGATGCACGTCGTTGCCGATCGTGCGGTGATGACGCTGGAGGACGCGATCGCGCGCGTCTCGGCTTTGCTTGGCACGGCGATCGAGTGGACCCGGCTTGAGGCGTTTCTCCCAGTAACGGGCGATCCAGCCTATCGCCGTTCTTCGCTTGCCAGCTCGTTCGTTGCGGCGCTCGAGCTCGCGCGCCAGGGGCGCATCGACCTCGCGCAGGACGCCCCGTTCGCGGAGCTGCGGTTGAGGAAAGCGGGCTGATGGACGAATTCGACCGTAGCGTGGAAGCGGCATTGTTCGCCTCGGCATCTCCGCTGTCGGCGGCCGACATTGCCGCTTACACCGGCGAAGGCGATGTCGAGGCGGCGCTGCGCAATCTCGCTGAGCGCTACGCCGGGCACGGTGTTGAACTGGTCGAGCGTGGTGGGCGCTGGCAGTTCCAGACTGCGCCCGATCTTGCCCACATCCTGCGACGAACCCGCGAGGAGCCACGCCGGCTATCGCGTGCGGCGACTGAAACGCTGGCGATCATCGCGTATCACGAGCCGGTCAGCCGCGCCGAGATCGAGGCGATTCGCGGAGTGCAAATTTCGAAGGGTACGCTCGATGTGCTGATGGAAGCAGGCTGGGCGCGCACTGCCGGGCGGCGCGAGGGGCCGGGGCGGCCATTGCTCTATGCGACGACTCACGAATTCCTGACCCACTTCGGGCTTGGCTCTCGCAATGATCTGCCCGGCATTGATGACCTCAAGGCAGCGGGGCTGCTCGATCCGCTTGACGATCAGGCTTTGGGGCAGCTTCTTCTGGAAAATGAAGACGATGATGCCTAAGTGGGGGGCAGTCCTTTCCCGGAGTTTCGCACATGGGCGGTTTTAGCCTCATTCATTGGATCATTCTCGGCGTCGTCATCCTGTTGCTGTTCGGCGGCAATCGCTTCTCGGCGATGATGGGCGACGTGGCAAAGGGCCTCAAGAGTTTTAAGACGGGAATGTCCGAGGAAGACGAGGCCAAGCGTCCGGAACAGCGCGCAGCGGACCAGCGGGCCGCCGAGCAGCGCCAGATCCCGCCTCAAGCAGAGCCGATCGACATCACTCCGCAGCAGCCGCGTCCCGCCGATCCGGTAGCGCCGCCGCCGCCGCGCGACGATATCGTTCGCTAAAAGCGCGCTGACGCTCAATGTTCGGCGTCGATTCGATCGAGCTTGTCATCATCGCCATCGCGGCGCTGCTGTTCATCGGCCCCAAGGATCTTCCGAAGGTGATGATGGCCATCGGCAAGTGGGTCGGCAAGATGCGCGGAATGGCACGCCACTTCACCGCGGGCGTCGACAATATCATGCGCGAGGCCGAGCTTGAGGAAATGGAAAAGAAATGGAGCGCGGAGAATCAGCGCATCCTGAGTGAATTCCCGGCTGGCGCAGTCTATCCCGACCCGGCGCCTCGAGGTCCAGACGATGCAATCATGACAGCATTACCGGAGGCCGAGCCGCTGCTTCCGCTCGAAGCAGGCGCGGCGCCCGACCGTGACCCCATTCCGACGACCGATCGCCCGCTGCCGTGATTGCCGACATCGACGACAGCAAGGCGCCGTTACTCGACCATTTGATCGAGCTTCGCCGACGCGTGCTGTGGGTCGTCGGAACGCTGGTGCTGGCCTTCTTCATCTGCCTTTATTTCGCCAAGCCCATTTTCGCGATCCTGGTCCAGCCCCTGCTCGCGGCGGGGCAGGGCAAGCTAATCTATACCGACGTGTTCGAAGCCTTCTTCGCGGAGGTCAAGGTCGCCTTCTTCGCAGCGCTGATGATCAGTTTCCCAGTGCTCGCTACCCAGATCTGGCGGTTCGTTGCCCCGGGAATGTACGCCAAGGAGAAACGCGCTTTCCTGCCGTTTCTGTTGCTGACGCCATTCTTTTTCGCGGGCGGCGCGGCTTTTGCCTACTTCCTGGCAATGCCCTGGGCGCTGCACTTCCTGCTTGGCTACCAGGGCGATGTTGGCGGAGTGCAGCAGGAAGCCTTGCCCGGAGTCGGCAATTACCTCGCCTTCGTGACTCGTTTCCTATTCGGCTTCGGGGTCGCCTTCCTGTTGCCGATCCTCTTGATGATCCTTGAGCGCGCGGGGCTGGTTAGTCGCGAGCAATTGTCGAAGTCGAGACGCTACGCGGTCGTCGCGGCAGTGGCCATCGCGGCGATCCTCACGCCGCCCGACGCGGTGTCGCAACTGATGCTCGCGGTGCCGCTTTATCTGCTCTACGAGTTCGCGATCCTCGCAATCCGCCTGACTCACTGGCGAGCGGCGCGTGCGAAGCGGCGCCCGGCAGTCATGGTTGAGCCGGGAACCACCGCACAGCCTTAGAAGCCCAGCCTTGGTCGTAGGTTTTGGTTGACTGCCCGGGCTCTGAACAAATGTGGGCCCGAAAACGCCACCGGGGGGGAGGGTTGGCGGTTCCGGGCCCATTTTACCGGACAGCGAGAGCGGGGGGGGCAAAAGATCGCTATCCGACTCGTTAAACGCGTTCTTTTCAGAGCTGTTCCATGCCATTCGAAATATATTCAAAAAATTTGCCTGGACCTCATCACCGCTCGGGAAACAGCGGTAAATCAATGTGGTATCGACCCAAATTTCGGTCGAGCGGTGAACGCAACTGACGCGCCAGGCCTTCGACGATCCTTTCGAATTGCCGCCGTTCGGCCGGGTCTTGGTCACTTTCTAGCAAGGCAGCGCTTGCAATGGTCAGTCGTCCAGTCAGCGGGGAAGTCCGCCGCATTTCGATTTCGACCGGCGCGCTTTCGCCGTGGAGCATTGCATATTCAACGATCTCGGTGACGAAGAAGGCCACCGCGACAGCGACGTCCTGAGTGGTGGATGCCGAATCGATATCAATCTCGATCGCTACACCACGGTTGGTATCAGCCGCGCTTGCACGCAGCCCGCCCGACAGTTCCGTAAGCAACGCACGCAGGGCGATCCCCTGATTATCCTCGAGTTCGGCATAGTGGTTTCTGTGCACGACCGAGAGCGCATCGACCCGTCGTCCGATCGCGGCAAAGGCGGCCTTGCCCTCCTGGCTGTCGGCGCTTCGCCCATGGATGCTCAGGAGCGAGGCGACCACCTGCAAATTGTTTTTCACGCGGTGATGAACTTCGCGCACCAGCTTGCGCTGTCCTTCGAGTGCCTCGGCCATGCCGCGCTCGGTTTCCTCGATCCGTTCGACTGCGCGCACAAAGGCGTCGCGAAGTTCGCGGATTTCGATTGCCGGTCCAAGCTGTTCGGGCTCGATGAGCTGCGAGTCTTCCCCCGGCCGATGGTCGCTGATGCTCCGTTGCAATCGCGATAGCGGGCGGACCAGCAAATGATTGACCAGCCACCAACTCAACAAAGCTGCGATTGCGGACATAACGAACGGCAGCAGGATTACGATTTTTTCAAACGTCGTGATGCCCTTGCCTGGGCTTGTGACTTCCGCCTCCAGCCGTCCGGCGCCGATTTTGATGCGCTGGCGAAAAACCGGCTCGTCGGATGGGCGCGTATCGCTAGTGCCGATCAGGACAATCCGCTTGCGGCCGTCATCGACAGACGCTTTGTTGATCGCCGCACCCTCGCTGCGTAGAGCGGCGCTAAGCTCTGGCGCACTAATCCGCGACGTCGCGCTCCCGCCTTCCACCCCAGTGCGTATCAGCAGCGAACGCTCATCCTCGGCAATCCACAAGCGGATGTCGCCAGGGCGAGCGCGCGGTGGATTGGCAATGTCTGCAAAATCGCCCTTCGCGCACAAAGGAATTCCATTAGCATCCTCGATTTCGAACTGGCGAGCGACCGCTGGAGTGATGGCGAGGGTACGGGCGGCTTCTACGCAGGCGTTTTCCCCGCGTATGCCGACGGCGGCGTTTGCTGCCACTCGCAGGGCGAGTGCGTTACGGGCGATCAAACTGTCTATTGCCCGGACCGAAGCTCGCGCCTGCTGACCAGCGACGGAGGACATGGCGACATTCGCAGACTGGATGTCGCGCAAAGCGCTCCACATGAGAAGGCCGCCGATCGGGAGCATGACCAGCGCGAGCAAAATTAACAGTTTCGCCGGGGTCCGAAGCTGGCCGAAGGTCGAGCGCGCTGTCATGCGGGCCTCCCCAACGCCTTACGGGATTCGCTAGGTAAGTTTGCCGAGCAAATCGAGGAAGTCGTCGGGAATTTCTTCGCGCAGAGTGTCGTCATACACTGTGCGCAAGGCACGGCCGACAACATTCGTCTTGTCTTTTTTTCGATCCTTCGGGGACCGGGGCGCTGCGGGTTGGTTGCCACCTTCGCGCGCACCGTCTGCCTGACTACCACTCAACCTCTCATCCCCCTCGCGTACGCGCATGCGTACGCGCCATAAAAATGCAAAACTGAGCGCAACCGGGAGGGAGATCGACACCTCCGCGCCGATTGCAACTATCTTGCGTCCGCTGCCCTCGTCAATGCGGTCGATTACGCGTGTTCCGGATTTGGAAACCAAATGGCCCGAGCTTTGTTCCCACCGCACATGCAACCGCGGGATTCCAATTCAAGGATCGTCGTGGTTCTGCATCGTCTCGGGGTTGCATCGTCATAACCGGACGCCCACAACGGGCGGACCCATTTTGTCTGGAGATTATTCCCTTATGTCGCTTGGTCAGGATCTCGCCCCCCACCTGCCTTTTTTGCGCCGCTACAGCCGCGCGCTAACTGGAAGCCAGGTTCACGGCGACAATTTCGTCCGCGCGACGCTTGAGACGATTGTTGCCCAGCCGGAAGAATTTCCGCGTGACATCGATCCTCGTCTGGGACTTTACCGCACTTTTCATGCCATCTGGTCGAGCGCCAATATAGAGGAAGGCGAAGAACCGTCGGCCGAAATCGATGGCGCCGAGGGCATCGCTCACGCCCGCCTCGCCCGAGTGACGCCGCTGTCGCGCCAAGCCTTGCTGCTCACCAGCCTTGAAGGATTTTCCAACGACGACGCTGCATTTTTGATTCAGGCGAGCCCCGAAGATGTAGAGTCGCTCGTCGCCGAGGCACTCGCTGAGATCGAACGCCAGACTCATGCGGACGTGCTGATCATCGAAGATGAGCCAATTATCGCCATGGACATTGAATCGATCGTCCGCGATCTTGGTCACAATGTAACCGGCGTCGCGGTCACTCGCGACGAGGCCATCGCCCAAGCGCGCAAATCGCCCCCTGGGTTGGTGCTTGCCGACATCCAGCTTGCCGACGACAGTTCGGGAATCGACGCGGTCAAAGACATTCTTGCGGAATTCGCGGTGCCAGTAATTTTCATTACCGCTTTTCCCGAGCGATTGCTGACTGGAACCCGGCCCGAGCCGACTTTCCTGATCACCAAGCCGTTCCAACGCGCGACGGTCAAAGCTGCGATCAGCCAAGCCTTGTTCTTCGACGCGGCAACCGTGCCAGCCTAACTACTTCAAACAGGCTCGCGTGAACTTTCGGAACCGAGAGTCACGCGCGGCGTTAGCCGGACGAACCGATTGAGGATTTTCATGGACGAGCAGCCCGAACATCTGACGAAGACCGAGGCGCGTGCCGGCACGACGCCACACATGACCCGTTATGTCCTTGGGGTCGGACTCGTTCTGGTTATAGTCATCTTTGCGATCATATTGCTGGTGGCGCGCTAGACACTATTTCTTTCTTAGCGAGCATGGGTTGGCGTAACAGGCGTACGATGTGCGCCAAATGACCGGGGCAGGACGAATTGGCTGACAGCGACGAAATGGACGAGGACGAATATGATGCGCCGCGCCCCGAGCCGGTGCCGCTATCCGATCCCGATTTCAAGGATCAGCTCTCTGCGGTAATTCCCCACTTGCGCGCGTTCGGCCGCTCACTTTCGGGTAGCCGAGACCTTGCAGACGACCTTGTTCAGGAAACGCTGCTCAAGGCATGGGCAGCGCGCAAGCGCTTCCAGGCAGGGACCAACATGCGTGCCTGGACCTTCATAATTTTGCGCAATTTGTTTCTCAGCCAGATGCGCCGCGCACGTTTCAAGGGTGAGTGGGACGATGTCACCGCGGCGAAAATTCTTGCTGCTCCAGCCAGTCAGGATCGCCACATCGAGCTTGGCGACATGCAGCGAGCGCTCATGCATCTACCGCAACCCCAGCGCGAGGCGCTAATTCTCGTCGGCGCGGGCGGCTTTGCTTATGAGGAAGCCGCGGACATCTGCGGTTGCGCGGTCGGAACGATCAAGAGCCGGGTCGCGCGCGGGCGGGTTGCTCTCGAAGCATTGCTTACCGGTGGAACGCTCCCTTCGCGTCGCCAGCATAAGACAGATCCCAATGTTTCGGCTTTGCAGGCAATCATCGGTCAGGTCGACAAGCTCAGCCGCGACCGCGACTGACGCAATCGTCGCCAGCGCGTTGACTAGTTGAGTTCGCTCAGCAATTTGTCAAAGTCGTGAGTGCTGCGCTCGTTTGCCGCCTCGGCAAAGGCCTGGCGGAGGGCAGCGGTAATGCCCATGCGATCATCGGGGAATTCGATGCGAATCAGATCGCGGTCACGCGACGAGGCCATGGCCGGATGAGAGACAGCTTCCATACACATGGTATAAGAACCATCGGGAAGTCCCCTGGTTTCGCGATTCGTCGAAAAAGTTCAAAGATTGTGTCATGAAGGCGACACTTGCACTGCACGCCCGGGGTGGGGCGATTGAGCGCGCGAACCAAAACAGCCCGTTTCTCCGCGCAGCAATTCAGCATTGGCCTCAAATCGTCCGCTCGTTCACGGAATTGGGCGCCGGTGCAGCAATTGCATTGGCGCTCCGCCAGGAGGGCGAAAACGTCGCGAGCCGACTTCGCCGCCGCCGCCACGCGCTCGCCCTTGCGGTCGCACTTGGCGACCTCGCGGGAGAGTTGTCGCTTGAGGAAGTGACCGCCCATCTTTCCCGATTCGCTGATCAAGCGATCGACGAGGCTCTTGGTTCGGCGATCGCCGAGCGGATGCCCGATGCTCCGGCAGGGGGATTGGCGGTGCTGGCCTTGGGCAAGCTCGGAAGCAGCGAGCTTAATTATTCGTCGGACGTCGACCTGATCCTCTTGTTTGATCCGGCAACCCTACCGCGGCGCGAGCGCGACGACCCCGGCGAAGCCGCGGTGCGTTACGGTCGGCGCCTTATTGAACTGCTTCAGCAACGCACCGCCGACGGCCATGTCGCGCGGGTCGATTTGCGGCTTCGCCCGGCGCCCGAGGTTACCCCGATCGTGCTCCCGATCAACGCCGCCATTTCCTATTACGAAAGCTCGGCGCAACCCTGGGAACGCGCCGCTTTCATTCGGGCCCGGGCCTGTGCAGGCGACGTGGCGCTGGGCAGGCGCTTCCTGACTGAAATTCAACCTTTCATCTGGCGCCGTGCCCTCGACTTCGGGGCGATCGACGAGATTCGCGACATTTCGCTCCGCATCCGGGACCATTATGCTCAGGGGCAGGGGTTTGGCCCGGGGTACGACCTCAAGCGCGGGCGCGGCGGAATCCGCGAGGCCGAATTTTTTACGCAAGTACAACAACTGATCCACGGCGGGCGCGATCCGGCGCTGCGCGCGCCGGCCACGCTCGATGCCCTCGAAGCGCTAAGCGTTGGGGGTGGGCTCGATCCCGCGGTTGCGGCCATGATTGGCAATTCCTACCGCGCGTTGCGCACCGCCGAGCATCGCGTGCAGATGATCGACGACCGCCAGGAACATCGCCTGCCCGCCGATGCGTCCGCGCTTCAGGCGGTGGCGTCGCTCGACGGGCGCGTCGATGCTGCGGCGCTCCTCGACGGCTTGCGCGCTCATGTCGATGGGGTTGCTGAGCAGTTCGACGGCCTGGTGCGTGAGCGCGGCGAGCGGCTGTCGGGCGATCCCGATGTCCTTCGCACCGAACTCGCCGCGCTTGGCTATTCCGACGAAGACGCGTTGCGGCGGATTGGTGAGTGGCGCTCGGGGCGGGCCCGCTCGCTGCGCTCCCCCGCCGCGCGCGCGGCGTTTGAGGCGATGCTGCCGACGTTGATGCGCGCGATTGCTGCCGGACCCGATCCGGCGCGGGCGCTCAACCGCTTCGGCGACATTGTCGAACGCTTGTCGAGCGGGGTCAATCTCTACCGGCTGTTAGACGCGCGTCCGAGGCTCGCCGAATTGCTCGCCCTCATCCTGGTGCATGCGCCAGCGCTTGCCGACCAACTTGCGCGCCGGCCCAGCTTGTTCGATGGGCTCCTCGACGAATCTGCCTTCGCTGCTCCGCCCGCCGCAGCCGAACTCGCCGAGCGATTACAGGCGGCAACCGCGGACGATCCACTCGATGCAGCGCTCGACCGCGTCCGACGGCTGGTCGGAGAGCGCCGCTTCGCGCTGGGCGTCCAATTGATCGCCGCGCACCGCGACCCGATTACCATTGCGGAGGGCTATAGCGACCTTGCCGAAGCGGCGATTGTGACGCTCGCCGAAGCAGTCACTCGCGATTTCGTACAGAGTCACGGGGAGATCGAAGGCGGCGAACTGGTCGTCCTTGCGCTCGGGCGGCTCGGCGGGCGTGCGCTGACTCATGCCAGCGACCTGGACGTGGTGTTTCTGTTCGACGCACCCAAGGGAGCTCGCAGCAATCACGCCAAAGCGCTCAGCGCCACCGATTATTACAACCGCCTGGCGAGCCGGATCACCGCCGCGTTGAGCGTCCAGACCGCCGCAGGACCGCTTTATGACGTCGATACAAGGCTTCGCCCGCAAGGCGCGCAGGGGATGCTCGCAGTCAGCCTCAAGGGGTTCGACGCCTATCAGCGTGGCGAAGCGTGGACGTGGGAGCATATGGCTCTGTGCCGGGCGCGGACACTGACCGGGTCTGACGCAGTGCGTGAGCGGGTGCATCGGCAGATCGTCGGCATCCTGTCGCTCGCAAGCGACCCCGCCAAGGTTCGCGCCGATGCCGCGAAGATGCGCGACGATATTCGGCACCACAAACCGCCCGACGGTGCGCTAGACATCAAACTTGGTGAAGGTGGGCTCGTCGATCTCGAATTCGCGGTCCACACGCTTCAGCTAACCCATCGCATCGGCTTCGACCCGCGGCTCGAGGTCGCGCTTGCGGCGCTGGTCGAGGCGGGATTGATCGATGATCAAGTCGATGCCGACCTCCGGCTGCTCAGCCGGATGCTGGTGTTGTTGCGGCTGGTCGCACCAGAGGGCATGGAGCCCGCCGAGCAGTCGCGCGCTCTGGTCGCTTCCCTGTGCGGTCAGGACGACTGGCCGGGACTGGTTGAAGCAATCGAGAAAGCGCGCGAAAGGATTGCGGGCCGCTGGGCGCAAGTGAAGGATATGAGGTCATGATCGAAGAAGGCGGACAGGTCCCCGCGCTGATGGCGCAGTTGAGCGACGCCCGTTGCATCAATCTGGCGGCGCCAGGTGGGCCGCTTGTGCTCTATTTCTACCCCAAGGACGATACTTCAGGCTGCACCCGCCAAGCGCAAGATTTCACCGCGCTCTCCGGTGAGTTTACTTCCGCGGGCGCGGTCATCGTCGGGGTGTCGCGCGACGAGATGAAGAAGCACGGCAAATTCATCGCCAAATATGAGCTCAAAGTGCCGCTTGCGGCCGATTGCGATGGCGCGATCAGCGATGCCTTCGGAACCTGGGTCCAAAAATCGATGTACGGGCGCAAATATATGGGGATGGAGCGTTCGACCTTCCTGATCGACGCGGGCGGACGGGTGGTAAAGGCTTGGCGCAAGGTCAAGGTGCCGGGCCATGCCGAAGCCGTGCTTGCGGCGGTAAAAGCGCTTTAAAGCGACTGATTGCGAACAAAATCAAGGATCGCGCGCGCTTGCCGCTCGGAAGCGGGTTCGGGCGACGGATCGAGCGACCGTTTGGTGGCTTCCCGCTGAAGTGGCTCGAACACTGGCTGAAGCGCAGCGGCGCGCTCGAGTGCGGGCCCCAGCTCCTCGGGCCTCTCGATCACCTGGCCAAGGTGCCAATGGGCGTAATGCTCGTCACCGCGCCAATCGACCCGATGCGTGTTGATGAAAATACAGGGACGCGGCCGGCGCAGGAATTCATACACCTGGCTGCTGACGTCGCCGATATATATGCTCGCCGCCTCGGTGTAGGTCGAATCGATCGACGCCCTGCTGCCCGGGTCGAAGAATATGTTTCCCGAGGTTGGGCCGGGGCCCTCGGCTCGCTTCAGCTTGACGTGCGGGGCAATCACGAAATTCCACCCCGATATGCTGGCCATTGCTTGGACCAGCCCTTCGCGGGCGGCGAACCAGGACGACACCGCCGGGTCGAAATGCGGATTATACAGAGCTAGCGGCAGATCGTCCGCGAACGGTGGCAGCGTTGCGGTCGGCGCGAGCTCGAACTTGGCATAACCGACAATTTTCACATTAGCGTCGGTCCCGAGCCCGCGCTCGATCAGTCTCTGCTTGTCCTTGGGGCCGTTGACGAGCGTCAAATCAAACGCGGCATGCTTGGGATTATAGCCCCCCTCGCGATCGCCCGCGCCATGCTTGAGGTGGATCATTCGCGACCGAAAACCGGGCACCCGGCGCAGAACCGCGCTAGTCGTCTCGGTCGTGACGATCGTCGAAAACCGCCCGATTTCCCTGTGATAAAGCAGCAAGGTCAGTCGCCGTTTCGGCGGGGTGAACAGTCCATCGCGCCGAAGCGAAGGCGTGGGCAGCCAGCGCAACCGAAGAATGCCCTCAGGGTCGTAACCTCGAACGAACTCAATCCCGGCGCGGCTCGACGCGAGGACGGTCACCCGCACCCCCGGTTCGCGCGCAAGGCGCAGCGCCGCGGGCAGCCAGTGGAGATGCTGATGAACCTGCGCAACGGCAAGGAAGGCGATGTCGTCCATCGCCCCGGCTCATATCCAAGCTTCGGGCTTTTGGCGACAGGGCTGGAAACGCGCGACCCGAGCGACTATCGCCAAGCGCAACCGCCGACCAGATTCAGGACAAGCCGTCGACATGGCCGAATTTACCCTGCCCAAGAACAGCAAGATTACCAAGGGCCGCGCGCATCCGCCCGCCGCCG
Organism: Sphingomicrobium sp.; assembly: GCA_035575595.1. Taxonomy (GTDB): domain Bacteria; phylum Pseudomonadota; class Alphaproteobacteria; order Sphingomonadales; family Sphingomonadaceae; genus Sphingomicrobium. Next base: position 64,204 of record DATLXR010000048.1, on the reverse strand, counting down.
GCAAGCGGCTCAAGTCGTTCAAAATCTATCGCTACGATCCCGATAGCGGGGCCAATCCGCGCTACGACACCTTCACCATCGACCTCGATAAATGCGGCCCGATGGTGCTCGATGCGATCATCAAGATCAAGGATGAGATCGACCCGACGCTGACCTTCCGCCGCTCGTGCCGCGAGGGAATTTGCGGGTCCTGCTCGATGAACATCGACGGCAAGAACGGGCTCGCCTGTACGATGGCGATCGAAGACGTAAAGGGCGAAGTGCGAATTACCCCCTTGCCGCACATGGAGGTGGTCAAGGATCTCGTCCCCGACATGACCCACTTCTATGCCCAATATGCCTCGATCCAGCCGTGGCTCAAGAGCGCGACCCCGCAGCCCTCGGGGAAGGAGCGCTTCCAGTCCCCCGACGACCGCGCCAAGCTCGACGGCCTCTACGAATGCATATTGTGCGCCTGCTGCTCGACGTCATGCCCATCCTATTGGTGGAACAGCGACAAGTTCCTCGGTCCGGCGGTACTGCTCCAGGCCTATCGCTGGCTCGCCGACAGCCGCGACGAGGGGACCGGCGAGCGGCTGGATCAGCTCGAGGACCCCTTCCGCCTCTACCGCTGCCACACGATCATGAACTGCGCCAACGTCTGCCCCAAGGGTTTGAACCCGGCCAAGGCGATCGCGGAGGTCAAGAAACTCGTCGCCGAGCGCGCGGCTTGATCGCGTGAGTGACGCGCCATCGCGCCTCCCATCGAGCGCCAGACCGCATCCCGATCATGACGGCTGGCATCATTGGCCCGACGTTCCCGCCGACAGCTTCGCCGCGCAGACCGGGCTGATCCTGTTTCGTGCCGACGGCGACAACGCCCGCGTCCGCATGTTCCCCACGGCGAAGCATCTCAACATGGGCGGCTCGATCCACGGCGGGGCGGTGATGAGCTTCATCGACATGGCCTTGTTCGCCGGCGGGCGAATCGCCGGAATGAGCGAAGGCCATTATGTCACGCTCGACTGCGCCACCCATTTCATCGCGCGCGGAAAGATTGGCGTTCCGCTCGACGCCATCATCCGCCTCGTCGGCCAGACCAGAGGCGGGCACGTCTTTCTGTCGGGGCATTGCGAGCAGGACGGCCAGCCCACGCACAGTTTCACGGGCACGCTGAAGCGGATTCGTGATCTGACATGAACGGGCCGGTTGGCGCCGCTTATGCTGCCTTGCTGGGCGCGGGCGAACTTAAGCCCGATCCGGACCAGGCTCGCGCGGTCACCGCGCTCGACGCTTTCGCCGCCGATCTCGCCGGCTCGAGGCGCAATCTGTTTGCACGCTTGTTCGCCAAGGCCGAGGCTCCGTGCGGCGTTTATTTGTGGGGCGGGGTTGGGCGCGGCAAATCGATGCTGATGGACCTTGCCTTCGATAATATCGAAGTCGAGCCCAAACGCCGCACGCATTTCGCCCCGTTCATGCTTGACGTGCATCAGCGGCTGCGAGCGGCGCGCGCGATTGAGGAGGGCGACCCGCTCATCGCCGTTGCAAAGGACATCGCCGAAGAGGTGCGCTTCTTGGCGTTCGACGAGATGATGGTTACCAATTCGGCCGACGCGATGATCATGTCGCGCCTGTTCATCGCGTTGATTGCCCAGGGCGTCGGCCTGGTGACGACTTCGAACCGTCCGCCGGCCGATCTCTACAAGGACGGACTCAACCGCGAATTGTTCATGCCCTTTATCCAGCTGATCGAAGCGCGCATGCGGGTGGTACCCCTCAACGGCCCAACCGATTATCGCCTCGATCGGATGCGTGGTCTCGACACATGGCTCGTCCCGAACGGGGCGCAGGCGACCGCGGCCCTCAGCGAGGCTTTTTTCCGGCTTACCGACTATCCGGTCGAAGACCGCGCCCATGTTCCAGCGGAAGAGCTCGATGTCGGTGCCGGACGAAGCCTTCACGTTCCCAAATCCCTGAAGGGCGTCGCGGTTTTTTCATTCAGGCGTTTGTGCGGCGAGCCGCGTGGCGCCGCCGATTATCTCGCGATCGCGCGGCGATTCCATACGGTGATCTTGGTCGGCATCCCGGTGATGAGCCGTGAAATGCGCAATGAGGCGGCGCGGTTCGTCACTTTGATCGACGCTCTTTACGAACATCGGGTCAAACTGCTCGCAGCCGCCGACGCCGAGCCTGCTTTACTTTACCCGACGGGCGATGGCGGCTTTGAATTCCAGCGGACCACCAGCCGTCTCGAGGAAATGCAGAGCACCGCCTATCTCGAAGAAGGTCATGGGTTACAGAAGTAAATCGCATAAGAAAGGCCGCGCAACTTTCGCTGCGCGGCCTTAATAATTTAACCTAGTTTAGCGGCGGCCGAAGAGGCTCAAAACGCGCCTTACTAGGAGTGTCGTCGGATCAACTTCGTAGATGAAATTGTCGCGACGGATGTAGCGATAGTCATCGTCGAGATTGTACCGGGTACGAAGGTCGGACGAGAAATCGCCATATGGCGTGTAGCCACTAAAGTCGCCGGGAATCCGCTGGCCTTGAGCGAAGTCGCGCTTCTTGGCCTGTCCGGGGGGAAGGCAACCATTGTTCTTCTTGGCCAGACCCGGAGGGCAAGCTTTGGCGCCGTGACGGTTGCCAGAGCGGAAGCCTTCGCGGCGGTCGTCGATACCATCGCGATCTGCGTCAATCCAACGCTCACGCCAATCGGCGAGGCCATTATTGTTCAAATCAACCATGCGGCGTTCGCGGTAATCGAGAATGCCATTTTTGTTGATGTCGGCGCGATTGCGCTGACGATATGAGGGCACACCCGAACGATCGGCCTTCTTCGCGTGCGTCTGCTTGTCGTGATTGGGCTTGGCCATCGCGGGCCCAGCCGAAAGCATCACCGCCGCACCGGCTAATATGAGTAGCTTTTTCATTGCTAAAATCCTTTTCCAATGGAAGTCAGTTTTCAACAAACCCATGCTTTCCAATAGATAAGAAACGTCCGGGCGCCCTCGGCGGTTCCTCTCTTGCCCTGCGATGAACCGAGCCTTTCCCTAAGATGAACGGCCACTTTGTCGCCTGAGCGGTTGCCCCTTTTCATCCATGCGGCTAAGCGGACGCCGCCCGTTTCCGGTGCGCCTCGCCGATCTTCGCGCGGCTTCGAAATATCTGACGAAAGGTTGAACGCCCTCATGGCCCGCAAGAAAATCGCGCTAATCGGAGCGGGTATGATTGGCGGGACGCTCGCCCACCTTGCCGCAATGCGCGAGCTTGGCGACATCGTCCTGTTCGACATCGCCGAGGGCACTCCGCAGGGCAAGGCGCTTGACATCGCGCAGGCCGCTCCGGTCGACGGCTATGACGTCAGCCTCAAGGGATCGAACGATTACACCGATATCGCGGGGGCCGACGTCTGCATCGTCACCGCCGGCATCGCGCGAAAGCCCGGAATGAGTCGCGACGATCTGATCGGCATCAACCTCAAGGTGATGAAAGCGGTCGGCGAGGGGATCAAGACGCATGCCCCGAACGCGTTCGTGATCTGCATCACCAACCCGCTCGACGCGATGGTCTGGGCGCTGCGCGAATTCTCAGGTCTTCCGCATAAAATGGTCGTCGGAATGGCTGGAGTTCTCGATTCAGCGCGTTTCCGTCATTTTCTCGCCGACGAATTCAAGGTTTCGGTCGAAGATGTCACCGCCTTCGTGCTTGGCGGCCACGGCGACACGATGGTGCCAATCGTTCAATATTCGACGGTTGCTGGCATTCCGGTCCCCGACCTCATCAAGATGGGCTGGTCCACGCAGGAGCGGATCGACGCGATCGTCAAGCGGACCCGCGGCGGCGGCGGTGAGATTGTCGCCTTGCTCGGCAACGGCAGCGCCTTCTACGCCCCCGCAACCAGCGCGATCGCCATGGCCGAAAGCTTCCTAAAGGATAAGAAACGCGTCCTCCCCGCGGCAGCCAACCTCACCGGCCAATATGGCGTCGATGACCTATACGTCGGCGTTCCGATCGTCATCGGCGCCGAAGGGGTCGAAAAGATCGTAGAAATCGAACTCGACGAGGAAGCGCAGAAGAATTTCACCGTCAGCGTCGACGCGGTCAAGGAGTTGCTGGTGGCCTGCAAAGCAATCGACGGGAGTCTTGGACAATGAGCATTCTCGTTGACCGCAATACCAAGGTCATCACCCAGGGAATGACCGGCGAGACCGGGACCTTCCATACGCAGCAGGCGCTCGATTACGGAACGCAGATGGTCGGCGGAGTCACGCCCGGGAAGGGCGGTTCGACCCATATCGGCCTGCCCGTGTTCAACACCGTTTCAGAAGCGGTCGAGAAGACCGGCGCTACGGCGAGCGTGATCTACGTCCCGCCGCCATTCGCAGCCGATTCGATCCTCGAGGCGATCGAGGCGCAAGTGCCGCTGATCGTGACGATAACGGAGGGCATTCCGGTGCTCGATATGGTGCGGGTCAAGCGCGCTTTGTCGGGCTCCAAATCGCGGCTGATCGGCCCGAACTGCCCCGGCGTGCTGACCCCGGGCGAATGCAAGATCGGGATCATGCCCGGCACCATCTTCAAGAAGGGCAGCGTCGGCGTGGTCTCGCGCTCGGGCACATTGACCTATGAAGCGGTGTTCCAGACGAGCAACGAAGGCCTTGGCCAGACTACCGCGGTCGGAATTGGCGGCGATCCCGTCAATGGCACCAATTTCATCGACGTGCTCGAACTGTTCATGGCCGACGAGGAAACCAAGTCGATCATCATCATCGGCGAGATTGGCGGATCGGCCGAGGAAGACGCCGCGCAATTCATCGCTGACGAGGCGCGCGCGGGGCGCCGCAAGCCGATGGTGGGCTTCATCGCCGGGCTGACTGCTCCCCCTGGGCGCCGAATGGGCCACGCCGGGGCGATCGTTGCGGGCGGCAAGGGCGACGCCAAAAGCAAGATTTCCGCAATGGAGGCGGCTGGAATTACGGTCAGTCCAAGCCCATCTGAGCTTGGCCGCACCCTCGCGGAGCTTCTGAAAGGTTAGTCCGATGGACTCGATGGCGATCGATCGCGAGCAGGGGCCAAGCTGGGCGCGGCCCAATTGGCCCCTGGCTGAGCTCGACGCTGTAAACCTCGGGCTCGATCCAACCGAGGCAAGCATCGAGCGCGCCGCCGCCATCGCAGCCGTCTCCGCGGGCGCCACCAACCCTGACGAAATCCGCCACGCCGCCGAAGATTCGATCCGCGCGATGATGCTGATCCGAAGCTATCGCGTCCGCGGACACCTCGCTGCAAAACTCGATCCGCTCGGCCTCGCCCATCACGAAGTGCCGCCAGAACTCACCCCCTCGTTCCACGGCTTCACCGATGCCGACCTCGACCGCAAGATCTGGCTCGGCGGGGCGCTCGGATTCAACGACGCATCATTACGTGAGATCGTTCCGGTGCTCGAGGCCAATTACTGTGGCACGCTCGGCCTCGAATATATGCACATCAACGACCTTGCGGAGCGACGCTTCCTTCAGGAGCGGATGGAAGGGAAAAGCGCCGAAATCGTCTTCACCCCAGAGGGCAAGCAGGCAATTCTCGAGAAGGTCATCCACGGCGAACAGTGGGAAAAGTTTCTTGCCCGCAAATATGTCGGCACGAAACGGTTCGGCCTCGACGGCGGCGAAAGCGCGGTTCCGGCGCTCGAATCGATCATCAAATATGGCGGCGCTTTGGGCGTGACCGAGATCACCGTCGGAATGTCGCACCGAGGGCGCCTCAATGTTCTCGCCAATGTCATGGGCAAGCCCTACCGCGCGATCTTCCACGAATTCGCTGGCGGAGCGACCAATCCGGCCGATGTCGGTGGGTCCGGCGACGTCAAATATCACCTCGGCACCTCGTCCGACCGTCAGTTCGACGGCAATAAGGTTCATCTGAGCCTCGTCCCCAATCCGTCGCACCTCGAAGCGGTCGACCCCGTCGTGCTCGGCAAGACCCGCGCCGTGATGACGCTGCGCGGCGACAAGCATGGCAAGACCGTTCTGCCAGTGCTGCTCCACGGCGACGCAGCCTTCGCGGGGCAGGGGATCGTCGCCGAATGCTTCGGTTTCTCGGGCCTCCCCGGTTACGGCACCGGTGGGACGATCCACTTCGTCATCAACAACCAGGTCGGCTTCACCACCTCGCCGCAATTCGGTCGCTCCTCGCCTTACCCCTCGGACATCGCCAAGTCGGTCCAGGCGCCGATTCTCCACGTCAACGGCGACGATCCCGAAGCGGTGACCTTTGCCTGCAAGCTGGCGATCGAATATCGCCAATGCTTCGGGCGCGACATCGTCATCGACATGTGGTGCTATCGCCGCTTCGGCCATAATGAGGGCGACGAGCCGAGCTTCACCCAGCCTTTGATGTACGCCGCGATCGCCAAGCATCCGCCGATCAGCGCGATCTATGGCGCCCGTCTGATAGCCGAAAAAGTCGTCGATCAGGCGTGGATCGACGATCGAACGAGCAAGTTCCTAACCCTTCTCGAAGGCGAGTTCGACGCCGGGGCTCAATATGCTCCGGACAAGGCCGACTGGTTCGAAGGCCGCTGGTCGGGCCTTGGCCGCCCCGACGAGCCGTTCCTCGGTCGCCGCAACGTCGGCACCGCGCTCGACGATGCGCAGTTCGACCGTCTTGGAAAGCTGCTCACCACGGTTCCCTCCGGGCTTAACATCCACAAGACGCTTGGCCGAGTCCTCGATGCCAAAGCCAAAATGTTCGAAAGCGGCGCCGGAATCGACTGGGCAACCGCGGAGGCCCTCGCTTTCGGGTCGATCGCCGAGGACGGCTATCGAGTCCGCTTGTCGGGGCAGGATTCGGGGCGCGGCACATTCAGTCAGCGCCACGCGGTTTGGGTCGACCAGATGTCGGGCGAGAAATATATCCCGCTGCGCACGATCGAGCACGATGGCTCGCCACGATTCGAAGTGCGCGACAGTCCATTGTCCGAATTCGGAGTGCTCGGCTTCGAATATGGCTACACCATCGCCGATCCCAAGACGCTCGTGCTGTGGGAAGCGCAATTCGGCGATTTCGCCAATGGCGCGCAGACCATCCTCGATCAGTTCATCGCCGCGGGCGAGGCCAAGTGGCTTCGCGCATCGGGGCTGGTGTGCCTGCTCCCCCACGGGTTCGAAGGACAGGGCCCCGAGCATAGTTCGGCGCGGCTCGAACGGTTCCTCCAGCTCTGCGCGGAGGACAATATCCAGGTCGCAAACTGCACCACCCCGGCCAATTATTTCCACATATTGCGCCGTCAGATGCACCGAGACTTCCGCAAGCCGCTGATCATGATGACTCCCAAATCGCTGCTTCGTCACAAGCTGGCGGTCAGCCGCCGCGAGGATTTCGTTGGCGAAGGCCATTTCCGCCGCCTGGTGTCCGACCTCTCGCCACCCGCGCCCGGAACCACCAGGCGCCTCGTGCTCTGCTCGGGCAAGCTCGGCTATGAATTGATGGACGCGCGCGATTCGGCGGGGGATCGCGAAACCGAAATCATGCGCGTCGAGCAGCTTTATCCCTTCCCGTCCGAGCCGCTGGTCGAGCGCCTCAAGGCGATGCCAAAGCTGACCGAGCTGGTCTGGGCGCAGGAAGAACCACGCAATAATGGTGCGTGGAATTTCGTCGCCGAACTGCTCGAATGCTGCCTTGGCGAAGCTGGGTTCGCGGGCAGGCGTGCGCGCTACGCCGGTCGCGCCGCCTCCGCTTCGCCGGCAACGGGGCTTGCCAAGCGCCACGCCGCCGAACAGGCCGAGTTGATTGCTTCTGCGCTTGGCCTCAAGGCCGGACACGTCGCCCCCGCCGCCGCCCCCGCTACCGCTCCAGCTTCGTAAGGAACTCTCATGGCCACCGACGTTAAGGTCCCGACACTGGGCGAATCGATCACCGAAGCGACCGTCGGCCAATGGCTCAAGGCGGTCGGCGATCCGGTCGCGCTCGACGAGCCGATTGTCAGCCTCGAAACCGACAAGGTCTCGGTCGAAGTGCCGTCGCCGGTTGCGGGGACGCTCGGCGAACAATTATTCGCCGTCGGCGCGACGGTCGAAGTCGGCGCAATCATCGCCCGTGTCGGCGAGGGCGGGGCGGTCGCCTCTGCTCCAGCGCCGGCTGCCCCCGCGCCGGCCACCGCGGAGGTTGCCACCAACCCAGCGGGCCCCGCCGAAACACCAATGCCGCGCGGCGACGAACATGCCCCCGAGGCCGACAAGGCCGGCGCGGCGAGCGACGCGCTTCGACTGTCACCGGCGGTGCGCCGCGCAGTGCTCGAGAATCACGTCGATCCGTCCTCGATCAAGGGCTCGGGCAAGGATGGCAGACTGACCAAGGACGACGTCCTCGCAGCAGCACAGGCGAAAGTGCCCGCACCCGCCCCTGCCGCCGAGCAGCCCGCTCCGACAGCCCAATCGTCCGCTCCGGCGACCGGCGAGCGACGCGAGGAACGCGTCCCGATGTCGCGGCTTCGCAAGACCATCGCCAGCCGTCTCAAGGAAGCGCAAAACAGCGCCGCGATCCTCACCACTTTCAACGACGTCGACATGTCGGCGGTGATCGACGCGCGCGCTCGCTACAAGGATCTGTTCGAAAAGAAGCACGGCATCCGGCTCGGCTTCATGGGCTTTTTCGTCAAAGCGGTCGCCTTGGCGGCGAAAGACGTTCCGTCGGTCAACGCCTCGCTCGAAGGCGACGAGATCGTCTACCATGATTATCTCGACGTTTCGGTCGCGGTTTCGGCGCCCAAGGGACTGGTCGTCCCGGTCGTGAAAAATGCCGACGCGATGTCCTTCGCCGAAATTGAGCAGGCAATCGCCGCTTATGGCAAGAAGGCCAAGGACGGCGCTCTCACCGCCGATGATATGAAGGGCGGCACCTTCACCATCTCCAACGGCGGCGTGTTCGGCTCGCTATTGTCGACCCCGATCATCAATCCGCCCCAGTCGGCAGTGCTCGGAATGCACCGCATCGAGGAGCGGCCGGTGGTCAAGGACGGCCAGATCGTCGCGCGCCCGATGATGTACCTCGCCCTGTCCTACGACCATCGCCTGATCGACGGCCGCGAAGCGGTGACATTCCTCGTCCGCGTCAAGGAAGCCATCGAAGACCCGACACGCCTGCTGATCGACCTGTAAGGAAATTTGAATGGCCGAGTTTGACTACGACCTCATCGTCATCGGATCGGGTCCCGGGGGCTATGTCGCGGCGATCCGCGCGGCGCAGCTTGGGCTCAAGACCGCTTGCGCCGAGGGCCGCGAGACGCTCGGCGGAACCTGCCTCAACGTCGGCTGTATTCCGTCAAAGGCTTTGCTCCACGCGTCGGAACTGTTCCACGAGGCGCAGTCGGGCGCGCTCGCCAGGTTCGGGATCGACATTGCCGGCGCAAGCCTCAACCTCGATCAAATGCACTCCGAAAAAGCCAAAGCGGTCAAGGAATTGACCGGCGGAATCGAATTTCTGTTCAAGAAGAACAAAATCGACTGGCTCAAGGGCTTCGCAAGCTTCGAAAGTGCGAACAGCGTCAAGGTCGGCGACAAGATCGTCACTGCCAAAAACATCATGATCGCCACCGGATCCTCGGTCACGCCCTTGCCCGGGGTCGAGGTCGACAATGCCGCTGCGATTATCGTCGATTCGACGGGCGCTCTGGCCTTGCCCAGGGTTCCCGAACATATGGTCGTGATTGGCGGCGGAGTAATCGGGCTCGAACTGGGTTCGGTTTGGCTGCGCCTCGGCGCCAAGGTCACCGTGGTCGAATATCTCGACCAGATCCTGCCGGGTATGGACGAAGAAGTCCGCAAGGAATCGGCCAAAATCTTTAAGAAGCAGGGCTTCGACCTCCGTACTGGAACCAAGGTCACCGGGGCCAACGTCGCGGACGGCAAGGCGACCCTCACCGTCGAACCCGCAAAAGGTGGTGAAGCAGCGACGATCGAGGCCGACGTTGTCCTCGTCGCGATTGGCCGGCGACCGCACACCGACCGGCTCGGGCTCGACCGCATCGGGCTTTCGGTCAACGACAAGGGCCAAATCGACACCGATCACGATTTCCGCACCAGCGTTCCGAGCGTCTGGGCGATTGGTGACGTCATCGCCGGCCCGATGCTCGCGCACAAGGCCGAGGACGAAGGCATCGCCGCGGCGGAAAATATCGCCGGACAGACCGGCATCGTGAACCATGCGGTGATCCCGTCGGTGGTCTATACGCACCCCGAAATCGCCGGGGTCGGCATGTCGGAGGAGCAGGCCAAGGCCGCGGGCCACGAAATCAGGGTCGGCAAATTCCCGTTCATGGCCAACAGCCGCGCCAAGACCAACCGCGACACCGACGGCTTCGTCAAGATCATCGCCGACACCAAAACCGATCGCGTGCTCGGCGCATGGATCATTTCCAGCCTCGCCGGAACAATGATCGCGCAGGTTGCTCAGGCGATGGAGTTTGGCGCAACCAGCGAAGACATCGCCTACACCTGCCATGCCCATCCGACGCACAGCGAAGCGATCAAGGAAGCCGCAATGGCGGTCGCTGGCAAACCTATCCACATTTAAGCGCGGGTCCGCGTCAGGGGGAATGAAATGATCGGTCGAGCGAAATTGCGTCGCTGGCACATGTGGCTCGGCTGGCTGGTCGGCGTCCCAATGCTGTTCTGGACCTTGTCGGGCTTCGTCATGGTCGTCCGCCCGATCGAGGAAGTGCGCGGCACGGCCCTGCTCCGCGAACCGGTTGCGGTGTCGCTTGCGGCACCCGTCGTCGCACCGCGAATCGTCGGGCGCGAGGTCAAATCGCTAATGCTCGAACCCCGCGCCGCCGGTCCGCGCTGGATCGTCGGTTTTGCGGGCGAGGAGGGCGCGAGCCGCCTCGCCGATCCCGCTACCGGCCAGCTACTCCCGCTGCTCGGCGCGGCCGAGGCCACGCGAGAAGTCACTTCGCGCTACACCGGCAAAGCGAAAGTCGAAAAAGTCACACGGGTCGATCCCGCTAATCCGCCGATCGACTTCAATCGCCCGCTCGCCGCTTGGCGCGTGCGGATGACCGACGGCACAAATTTCTATGTCGATGCGGGATCTGGCCAGGTCATCGCCCGGCGCACACGCTTCTGGCGATTTTACGATTTCATGTGGGGCCTGCACATCATGGACCTGCAGACGCGCTCGGACACTCACAACCCGTGGATCATCGCTTTCTCGCTGTTTTCGCTGGTGATGGTCGTGATGGCCCTAATCCTGCTGCCGATGTCGTCACGCCGCAAAAAGCGCGTCAGAAACGGCCAAGCCAGGCCAGCCAGCCAGCCCTTTCAGGATTAACCGCGCGCAGCGCACGCGGCGACGCCGGACATTCGAGGCAACGCACCTGAACGCTCGGCCCGGCAAGGATCGAGCGCAAATCGTCGAACGCCTGAGCGAGCATTGTCGCCGGCGCCGGGGCAAGCACCGCGAACGCATCCTGCGGGACAGCATCCGCTTCTCCGTCCCCGGCAACCATTTCGATCAAGCGATCCTCGAAGCTCTTCGGCTGATCGAGCCAGGTCACATCGCGATCCTCGATCTTCGCCAGTTGCGCGGCCTTGGCGATCGCCTCGTCAAGTCCGCCGAACTGATCGACCAGCCCAAGCTGGCGCGCGGTCCCGCCGTCCCACACCCGGCCCTGGGCGATTCGGTCGATCTCGGCCGGACTCTTTTTGCGCGACGCGGCGACGAGACCAAGGAATCGGCGATAGACGCTTTCGACACCAGCCTGGATCAGCGCACTCGCCTCGGGCGACGGGCCGTTTAGCAGGTCGGGCTCACCCGACAATGGCGTGGTCTTAATTCCATCGGCGCCAAGCCCGAGCTTCGTCAGGCTGCCCTGAAAGCTAGGCAATATCCCGAACACTCCGATCGAACCGGTCACGGTCGATGGCTCGGCGAAGATAGCATCGGCGGGGGTCGCGACCCAATAGCCGCCCGACGCCGCGACACTGCCCATCGACGCCACCACCGGAAGCCCGGCGCGCTTGGCGGCGAGGATCGCCTCGCGAATCCGCTCCGACGCAAGCACCGACCCCCCGGGGCTATCGATCCGCACCACCAGCGCTTTCAATTTGTCCGAAGCGACTCCTTCGTCGATCAGCTCGGCAATGCTGTCCCCGCCAGCGCTTCCTGGCCCGGCCTTCCCATCGACGATGGTTCCCGCGATCGTCACCACCCCGATCGGACCGGTCGAGTCCCCGGGAGCAAGCTCGCGCACATAATCGGCCAATTTGACCTGGCGATAAGGCACTTTGCCATCTTCCTCGCCGCCAAGCTCGGCCAGCCGCCGGTCGAACGCATGGCGGTCACCCGCTCGATCGACGAGCTTCGCCTGCACGGCGGCGCGCGCGAAATCGCCACCTGCCGCGCGGATCACCGCAACCGGATCGCGCAAATAAGCGGCAATCGATCCCGCCGCGGCGGGGCGCGCGCGCGCGACATCGTCCCGCCAGGTTTCGAGCAAGGCCAGCCCGAGTGATTGTGCATTGAGGCGCGCCTCGGGCGACATGTCCGACCGCGTAAAAGGCTCGACCGCCGCCTTGTAAGTGCCAACCCGATAGACGTTGGCGGTCACTCCCAATTTGTCGAGAAGACCCTTGAAGTAGAGATTATTGCCCCCCGGCCCGGCAATTGCGACCGCGCCCAGCGGGTTGAGCCATATCTCGGAAGCATGCGCCGCGAGCTGGTAGCTGTCGTCGGTATAGCCGGTGGCGTAGGCAAGCACCGGCTTGCCCGACTTGCGCACGCGCTCGACCGCATTGCCGAGCGCCGCAATCGCGCTCTGCCCACCGCCGACAAAGCCCTCCAAATCGAGCGCGACCGCCTTGACCCGATCGTCGTCCTTCGCATTGTCGAGCGCCGCGACGACATCGCGCAGCCGATGCTCGCGCATCACCGATCCGCCGACCAGGCTCGATGCCGATGCGCGCGCGGGTTGTTCGACCAATGCGCCATCGAGGTCGACCAGAAGCACGCCCTCGCCGATCGGCTGCGGCCCGGCGCGGAGCCCCGCCCACAGCAGGCCGAAAAACAGCAGCAGCAGCAAAAGGACAAGCGCGTCCTTGATCCCGACCAGCAGCTTCCATACCGCACGAACGAAGCGCATCAACTTCTCCTTTGACGTGCGATTAGCCGAGGGCGCGCCTCGACAATAGGCGGAATCGACGAACGATTCGCTCAGGACCATGTTGCCAGGATTATTTCTTGCGGTTAGGCGCCGCGGCCATGCCGCTTTCGCCGCCCGTCCGCACCGAAGTCCGCGCGACCTTGTCGCTCGCCTGGCCGCTGATCCTCGCCAATCTGACGATGGCACTGATCCAGGCGACCGACGTCCTTTTGATGGGCCGTCTCGGTGCGCGCCCGCTTGCAGCCTCGACGCTCGGGCTTAATTTAAATTTCGCGTTCAGCCTGGTGTGCCTCGGGCTGGTCACCGCTTCCTCGCCAATGATCGCCACCGCGCTCGGGCAGCGCTCGAACAATGTTCGCGAGGTGCGCCGAACCTTCCGCCAATCGCTGTGGCTGATCCTTACGGTCACCCCGCCGGTGTGGCTGGCCTTATGGTATGCCGAGCCGATCATTGCCGCGCTCGGCCAGGATCGCGGCCTTGCGCGCGGCGCTGGCACTTTTCTTAAGGGTTACATGTGGTCGATCCTGCCGTTCCTGCTGTTTCAGGCAATGCGCAATTTCGTTTCGGCGCTCGAGCGCCCCGGCTGGGTGCTGATCATCAGCCTCGGCGGAATCATCCTTAACGCATTGCTCGGCTGGGCGCTGATCTTCGGGCGTCTCGGCTTACCCGCGCTCGGCTTGTTCGGCGGCGGACTTGCAAGCTCGATCACCTGGGCGCTGCTGGTGGTCGCGCTTGCCGCGGTGATCATGACCGACCGCCAGTTCAAACGCTTTCATCTGTTCGGCCACTGCTGGCGCTCCGACTGGCCACGTTATCGGCGGCTTTGGCTATTGGGCTTGCCGATCGGGCTGGCGCTGGGCTTCGAAGGCGGCATCTTCAGCGCCGCCGTCTATATGATGGGGCTGATCAGCGCCGAAGCGGTCGCTGCGCACGCGGTCGCGCTGCAGGTTGCGGCCTTGTCCTTCATGGTCCCCTGGGGAATGGCGCAGGCGGCGACCGTCCGCGTCGGTCTCGCACTTGGCCGCGGCGATCGCGCCGGAATCGCGCGGGCAGGGTGGAGCGCATGGGTGATGGGCACCGGCTTCATGGCGCTGATGGCGCTGGTCATCTGGTTTTCGCCGCGCTCGCTAATGACCTTGTTCCTGGAAGATAGCGCGGCCAACGCCAACGTCATCGCGCTCGGCGTATCCTTCCTCGCCGTCGCCGCGATTTTCCAGATCGTCGATGGCGCACAGGTCGTCGGCGCGGGCATTTTGCGCGGGCTTCACGACACGCGCGTGCCGATGATGTTCACCTTCCTTGGTTATTGGGTGATCGGCCTTGGCGTCGGCCTGTGGCTCGCCTTCCGCGCCGGATGGGGCGGGGTCGGCATCTGGACCGGCCTCGCGCTCGGCCTCGCGATCGTCGCGGTGCTGATGCTTGGGCGATGGGTGAGGCGCGATCGATTGGGACTGTCGGTAAGTTCGGTTTGAATTGGGAGCGCCAATGTCGGCAATGGGTGGAAAGCGGACATTGGCCGAGCGAAGCCCGATGACGGGTTTTTGGCCGATAGCAGATCGTCCGCTTACGGAATAATCACAATGGCATTCCCGGCCTGGCCCGGACGGCTGGCCTTGCATTAGCTTACAAATCGGATTCGTGATAAGTAAGCGAGATTGCGGGCGCTAAGCCTCGAGTACGGCAGGGTGAGCGCTTAGGCGAGAAGTGCGAAAATACGTGCCGTCGAGGGGGTTCTCATGGTCCGTCGAGCTTCGTATCTCATGGCAGCATTGCCGGTCTTTCTCCTGACAAGCGGCTGCGGCGGGGGCGGTGGGGAGTCGGCTCAGAGTAACGCGCCGCCCGTGACGGTAACGCCAACACCGACACCGACACCGACGCCCACGCCCACGCCGACACCCACTCCCACCCCGCCGCCGGTGACCAGCACACTTGGACCGTTGGCTGCGGGGGGCTCGGCTGGCAACCAGCTTGAAGGGGCGGCACCTTGTGTTCGCGCCCAGACAACTTTCAACACCTTTAGCAGCGCTTTAGGACTCCTCTCATTGTCCGACCCAGGCGGCGCCCGACTCATCGTGCCGACCGCAACCAGTACCTTTGGCATCACCTTGAGAGGTGTTGACAGATACTTTCTTGGGTTCGAAGGGCCGGGGTTTGGTCCGGCAAATAAGCTGGCAGGTGAAACGCCCTCGTTTGATCAATTTTTCATAGCCGCTGAGGGGCTGGACGAACTAGCGATATATCGCAATTCAGCGACAGCCCGGTTCGACTGGGTCGCACTCGGCTATCATGTCAACCAAGTGAACTTCTGCCCGTTCGCCTTGGGTCTCCCGGTGGTGGAGATACCTACCCTTGGCACGGTGACCTACCGCGGAATTGCCGACGGGATTGCGGTCGTAAATGGCGAGGTCCGCCGGTTGTTCGGCAGTCCTGCTTCGCTAGTGATTGATTACGCAACAGGCTCCGGGACTATCCGACTCGAACTTTCGGGCCGCAGCGACCCGTTTAACACCTTCCCGCAAAGTTCCTCTCAGTCGATCACTGTTGTAACTGGAGCCTTCTCAGGCAAGTCCGGTGCCTTTACCGGCACCGTTCAAGGCGACAAGGACGGGCTAACAGGTTCGGTGGCAGGCCAACTCCTTGGCTACCAAGCCAAGGGCGCTGGAGTTGGCTTTGTTCTCAGCGACGCAAACGGCGTGCGTATTGTCGGAGCCGCCGCATTCTCACCCGAATAACCCTCGATCTCTATCGCTTATTAAATTCGCAATGGGCCGCAAGCGGACGTTAGCCTAATGTCCGCTTTGGGTCGAAAGCGGACATTCCACAAATTTTGCCCCAAACATCGCCCACTCGCCATTGACGGGTAGGACTTCGCGACCCATATGCCCCTCAACGTTGGCACTCACGCAATGCGAGTGCCAGCGGCTCAACTCAACGAACCAAGGGGCTAATAACCATGTCATTCAGGCCGCTTCATGACCGCGTCCTCGTCCGCCGTGTCGACGCAGAGGCGAAGACCGCGGGCGGAATCATCATTCCCGACACCGCACAGGAAAAGCCGCAGCAGGGCGAAGTCGTCTCGGTCGGATCGGGCGCTCGCGCCGAAAACGGAACGATCACACCGATGGACGTCAAGTCCGGCGACAAGATCCTGTTCGGCAAATGGTCGGGCACAGAGGTCAAGGTCGACGGCGAAGACCTCATCATCATGAAGGAAAGCGACATCCTCGGGATCGTCGGCTGACCTTCGACGTGCGCTGCACGTCAGTGTGAACATTCGGACCATTCGAACCATTTGAAAGGGTAGCCACATGGCAGCCAAGGACGTAAAATTCTCCCGCGACGCTCGTGAGCGCATCATGCGCGGCGTCGATATCCTCGCCGACGCGGTCAAGGTGACCTTGGGTCCCAAGGGACGCAACGTCGTCATCGACAAAAGCTATGGCGCGCCGCGCATCACCAAGGACGGCGTCACCGTCGCCAAGGAAATCGAGCTTAAGGACAAGTTCGAGAACATGGGCGCGCAGATGCTCCGTGAAGTCGCTTCGAAGACCAACGACCTCGCCGGCGACGGCACCACCACCGCCACCGTCCTCGCCCAGGCGATCGTTCGTGAAGGCATGAAGTCGGTCGCGGCCGGCATGAACCCGATGGACCTCAAGCGCGGCATCGATCTCGCCGTCACCCGCGTCGTCGAGGATCTCAAGGCGCGCTCGAAGCCCGTCGCCAATTCGGCCGAAATCGCTCAGGTCGGGATCATCTCGTCCAACGGCGACAAGGAAGTCGGCGAAAAGATTGCCGAAGCGATGGACAAGGTCGGCAAGGAAGGCGTGATCACCGTCGAGGAAGCCAAGGGTCTCGAGTTCGAGCTCGACGTCGTCGAAGGCATGCAGTTCGACCGCGGCTATCTCTCGCCTTACTTCATCACCAATGCGGAAAAGATGCTGGTCGAGCTTGCCGACCCCTACATCCTGATCCACGAAAAGAAGCTGTCGAACCTTCAGGCGATGCTCCCGATCCTGGAAGCCGTCGTCCAGTCGGGCCGTCCGCTGCTGATCATCGCCGAGGACATCGAGGGCGAAGCGCTCGCAACGCTCGTCGTCAACAAGCTTCGCGGCGGGCTCAAGGTCGCTGCGGTCAAGGCTCCCGGCTTTGGCGATCGCCGCAAGGCGATGCTTGAGGATATCGCGATCCTGACCGGCGGTGAGATGATCTCCGAGGATCTCGGGATCAAGCTCGAGAACGTCACCGTCGAAATGCTCGGCACCGCCAAGCGCGTGACGATCGAAAAGGACACGACCACGATCATCGACGGCATCGGCACGTCCGAAGTGATCAAGACGCGCACCGATGCGATCCGTCAGCAGATCGAGAACACAAGCAGCGATTACGATCGCGAGAAGCTCCAGGAGCGTCTCGCCAAGCTTGCCGGCGGCGTCGCCGTGATCAAGGTCGGCGGTTCGTCGGAGATCGAGGTCAAGGAGCGCAAGGACCGCGTCGACGACGCTCTCCACGCGACCCGCGCCGCGGTCGAAGAAGGTATCGTCCCCGGCGGCGGTGCGGCATTGCTCTATGCGACCAAGGCGCTCGACGGCCTCAAGGGTGCCAATGACGACCAGACCCGCGGTGTCGACATCATCCGCAAGGCGATCGAAGCTCCGCTTCGCCAGATCGCTCAGAATGCGGGCGTCGACGGCGCGGTGGTTGCGGGCAATCTGCTCCGCGAAGGTGACGAAACGCAGGGCTTCAACGCTGCCACCGACACCTACGAAAACCTCGTCGCTGCCGGCGTGGTCGATCCGACCAAGGTCGTCCGCACCGCATTGCAGGACGCGGCCTCGGTCGCCGGACTGCTGATCACCACCGAAGCCGCGGTCAGCGAAATGGCCGACGACAAGCCGGCGATGCCAATGGGCGGCGGCGGCGGCGGAATGGGCGGAATGGGCGGAATGGACTTTTAAGCCTGATGCGGCCGGGAATAGCGCAAGCTGTTCCCGGACTCGCCATGATATGACTGAGGGTCGGTGCCTCCATGCACCGACCCTTTTTCTCGGTCGCAACGGCGGGAATTGTCAGCGTTCGACCCATTGCGCACACTCTAATCGCCGATTAAAAGTCGCAATGGGCGTTCAGGGAAGCTGTCACTGCGGCAATGTGCGCATCGAACTCCTAGGCAAGCCGGAGTGGGTTGCAAACTGTAACTGTTCCCTTTGTCGTCGGCTTGCGTGGCGTGTGGCTTATTTCCCGCCGGGCCAGGTGCGCATTTCCGGCGAGACGAAAGCCTATGTCTGGGGCGATCGAATGATCGGCATTCACCATTGTCCAATTTGCGGGTGTGGAACCCACTGGCAATCCCTCGGCGAAGACTTTGGAAAGATGGGAATCAATGCCCGCTTGCTCGATGCATATGACGAAAGCGCTCTCGAGGTTAGAAATTTCGACAACGCGGATTAGGTCGAGCTCCACGTCTGCTTTCACCTGAAGCATCTCGTGCCTCCTATGCGGCCCACCGGCCATTAGACTCCGCCGAGCGAGCGGCCCGCTCCGAAGTGACTCTCCGCGCAGGCTCGCACAAGAAAAAAAAGGCCGCCCGCAAGAAGCGGACGGCCTTCCCAAACTTCCGTCAACAAAAAGCGATATTACATCGCGTTGTCGGCGGCATTCTCGGTCGCGTCGGCAGCGTTCTCGATCGCTTCGCCGGCGTTTTCGACGGCAGCGCCGGCGGCATCGAGCGCATTGTCGACGGCATTGTCGGCAGCCATGGCATCGTCTTCGACAGCGTTTTCAACGGCCAGATCATTCTCGACGGCATTTTCAGTCTTCGATTCGCACGCGGCGAGGCCGAGCGCGAGGACCGCAACGGTCAGTGCAACCTTCTTCATGATCGTTTCCATCCTTGCATGACGCGCATCCCGGCCATTTTCAGTCGGGAGCGCCACTCGGCCTGTCGAACAATTCGGTCAGGCCAGCGCGCGGCATTAATCGACCACAGCGGGTCACGCAATCACGAAATGCGGCAAAATAAAGACAAACCCTCGCCGCCAGTTCGCATTGACGCATATAAAGATATCTTTATATCCTATTCCAATGTTGCCGCTCGCCCCGCTTTCCGCGCTTTTTCAAGCCTTGGCCGATCCCAGCCGGTTGCGGATCCTCGCATTGCTCCAGACAATGGAGCTTTCGGTCGGGGAACTGGCGCAGGTGCTCGACCAGAGCCAGCCGCGGGTTTCACGACATGTTCGGATTCTCGCCGAGGCCAATTTGGTAACCCGCCGCAAGGAAGGTAGCTGGGTCTTCCTCCAATTGACCGACGTCGATCGCGCACGCCCCTTGTTCGCGGCGATCACCGAATGGGCCGGCACCGACGCCCGCGCCTTGCTCGATAACGACGCATTGCGGCTCGAAGCCGTCCGCGCCGACCGCGCCGATGCTGCCGCTCGCTATTTCGCGGCGCTTGCCGGCATCTGGGACAACATCCGCTCGCTCCACGTCGCTGAAAGCGAAGTCGAACAGGCAATCGCGCTTGCTTTGGGTAACGAACCGCTCGGACGGCTAGTCGATATCGGAACCGGCACCGGGCGGATGCTTGAATTGTTCGGGCCGCAGGCGGACGGCGCGATCGGCATCGACCGTTCGTCCGAAATGCTTCGGATGGCGCGGGTCAAACTTGAAGCCAGCGGGGTTCGCGGGACCAGCCTGCGTCAGGGCGACATGTACGCGCTGCCGCTTGCCGATGCCTCGGCGGACGTCGTCATCCTTCACCAAGTGCTCCATTACGCGCAGGCACCCGCACAGGCGATCGCCGAGGCCGGACGGCTGCTCGACCGGGGCGGGCGCATTTTGATCGTCGACTTCGCGCCTCACGAGCGCGAGGAACTGCGCGAGACCGACGCCCACCAGCGACTAGGTTTTGCCGACTCGGCAATCAGCGGATGGCTTGAGAATGCTGGGCTGATCCCTGAACGCACCCGCCACCTCGCCGGGGGCGAACTCACCGTTTCTTTGTGGCTGGCGCGAAAAAGCGAAGGGCTTCAGCGCCAGCGGAGGGCGGCATGAACCGGGCTTCCGCCATCGCGACTCATGAACCCCTGTTCGCCGAAGCGCGCGGGGACATTGCGGTCAGCTTCGAATTCTTCCCGCCCAAGTCGGACGCAATGGCCGAGACTCTGTGGCGGTCAATCGAAACGCTCGCTCCACTCAATCCGCGCTTCGTCTCGGTCACCTATGGCGCGGGCGGTTCGACCCGCGAGCGCACGCACGAAGTCGTCGCGCGACTGGTCCGCGAGACCGATCTGACCCCTGCCGCGCATTTGACCTGCGTCGGCGCGAGCCGCGGCGAGATCGACGATATCGCCCGTTCCTATTGGGACGCCGGAGTGCGTCACATCGTCGCGTTGCGTGGCGACCCGCCGGAGCCCGGACAGCCCTATGCGCCGCACCCGCAAGGTTATGCCAATGCCGCCGAACTGGTCGCGGGGCTGAAGGCCATCGCCCCGTTCGAAATTTCGGTCGCGGCCTATCCCGAAGTCCACCCTGACAGCGATTGTCCGGACAGCGATCTCGACAATTTGATGCGCAAGATCGACGCAGGTGCCGACCGCGCCATCAGCCAATTCTTCTTCTCGGCCGAAAATTTCTTCCGTTTCCAGGATCGGCTCGCTGCTCGCGGGGTCGACATTGAAGTCGTGCCAGGCATCCTGCCGGTGTCCAATGTCGCGCAGACCCGCAAGTTCGCCGGCCAGTGCGGTGCCGCCATTCCCGGTTGGATGGACCGCCTGTTCGAAGGGCTCGACGCGCTTCCCGCCGCTCGCCAATTGGTCGCGGCGACGATCGCCAGCGAATTGTGCGGCCAGCTCTACGCTGGCGGAGTTCGCAAGTTCCACTTTTACACGCTTAATCGCGCAGAGCTCGCTTATGCGATCTGCCATCTGCTCGGGGTACGCGCATGACCGTTGCGGCTGATATTCGGGCCGCTGCCCAAGAGCGCATCCTGATCAAGGATGGCGCTTATGGTACGCAGATTCAGGCCGAACGGCTCGCCGAAGCCGACTATCGCGGTGATTTGTCGCTCAACCACGATCAGCGCGGCAATAATGATCTGCTCAACCTCACCCGGCCCGATATCGTCGCCGGGATCGCGCGCCGCTTCGTCGCCGCCGGGGCCGATATTCTTGCAACCAACAGCTTCAATGCGACGCGGATCAGCCAGGCCGATTACGGCGCCGAAAGCCTCGTCGGCGACATCAACCGCGCCGCCGCCCGCATCATCCGCGAAGTGGTCGATCAGGCCAGTGCGGCCGACGGCAGGCCGCGCTGGGTCGCGGGCGCGATCGGCCCGACCAACAAGACGCTGTCGCTGTCGCCGCAGGTCAATGACCCCGGCTTCCGCGAGGTGGATTTCGACACGGTCAAAGCGGTCTATCGCGAACAGATTGACGCGTTGGTCGAAGGCGGGGTCGATGTCGTCCTGATTGAAACCGTGTTCGACACGCTTAATTGCAAGGCCGCGATCATGGCCGCGCTCGAGGCCGAAAGGCAATTGGGCCGCGAACTGCCCATCATGATCTCGATGACTCTCACCGACCTCAGCGGGCGAAACCTCTCGGGCCATACGGTCGAAGCCTTCTGGGCAAGCGTTCGCCATGCGCGTCCGCTGACCATCGGGCTCAACTGCTCGTTCGGCGCGGCCCAGCTTCGTCCGCAGCTCGCCGCGCTAGCCGCACAGGCGGAAACCTTGGTCATGGCCTATCCCAACGCCGGCCTTCCGAACGACCTCGGCGAATATGACGAGGCCGCCGACGAAACCGCTGCCCAGGTCGCCGAATGGTTCGCCGACGGTTTAGTCAATATCGTTGGCGGATGCTGCGGGACGACCCCCGATCATATCGCGGCAATCGCCAAGGCGGCGGTCGGCTGCGTTCCCCGAAAACTCCCCGCCGCCCCGACGCGAACGATCCTCGCGGGGCTAGAACCGATGATCCTCGCCGCATGACCGAAAATTCCGGCGCCGCCGCTGGCGCGCGCTTCGTCAACATCGGTGAGCGGACCAATGTCACCGGCTCGGCCCGCTTCAAGAAACTTATCCTCGCGGGCGATTATGACGCCGCGGTAGAAGTCGCGCGCGATCAGGTCGAAGCCGGTGCGCAGATCATCGACGTCAACATGGATGAGGCCCTGCTCGACGGCGAGGAAGCGATGGCCACCTATCTCAAGCGCCTCGCCGCCGAACCCGACATCGCGCGCGTCCCGGTAATGATCGACTCATCTAAATGGAGCGTGATCGAAGCCGGGCTGAAATGCGTGTCGGGCAAGCCGATCGTCAATTCGATCAGCCTCAAGGAAGGCGAGGCGCCCTTCCTCGACGTTGCCGCCAAAGTCCGCAGCTACGGCGCCGCAGTCGTGGTCATGGCGTTCGACGAGACCGGCCAGGCGGATACCAAAGAACGCAAGGTCGCCATCTGCAAGCGCGCCTATGACCTGCTGGTCGCCAATCAATTCCCGCCCGAAGACATCATCTTCGACCCCAACATCTTCGCCATCGCGACCGGCATAGACGAGCACCGCCGCTACGCGCTCGACTTTATCGAAGCGTGCCGCGAAATCCGCACTGCCTGCCCCCATGCCCACATTTCGGGCGGGCTCTCCAACCTGAGCTTCTCCTTCCGCGGCAATGAGCCGGTGCGCCGGGCGATGCACTCGGTGTTCCTGTTCCACGCCATCCCCGCCGGGCTCGACATGGCGATCGTCAACGCCGGCCAGCTCGACGTCTATGACGCAATCGACCCCGAACTGCGTGAAGCATGCGAGGACGTCGTCTTCGACCGCACGCCGGCTAAGGGCGACGACGCCACCGAAAATCTCATCGCATTGGCCGAACGCTATCGCGGCACCGACGCGGTCGCCGAAAAGCAGGCCGCCGAATGGCGCGGCTGGCCGGTCCGCGAACGGCTGGCCCACGCATTGGTCAAGGGCATCGACGCCGACATCGTCTCCGACACCGAGGAGGCACGCACCCTGTTCGCCCGCCCGATCGAAGTCATCGAAGGCCCGCTGATGCAGGGGATGAATCTCGTCGGCGACCTGTTCGGATCGGGCAAGATGTTCCTCCCCCAGGTCGTCAAATCAGCACGCGTGATGAAGAAAGCGGTTGCGCATCTGCTGCCCTTCATTGAGGCCGAAAAGGCCCCCGGCGCCGACACGTCGAAGGGCCGCATCATCATGGCCACGGTCAAGGGCGACGTTCACGACATCGGCAAGAACATCGTCGGCGTCGTGCTCCAGTGCAACGGCTTCGACGTCATCGATCTCGGCGTGATGGTGCCGTGGACCAAGATCCTCGAGGCGGCAAAAGAGCATAATGCGGCGATGATCGGCCTTTCCGGCCTGATCACCCCGTCACTCGACGAAATGGTCACTGTCGGCGCCGAGATGGAGCGCGCCGCGATGAGCCTGCCGCTCCTGATCGGCGGAGCGACGACCAGCCGGGCGCACACCGCGCTCAGGATCGCCCCCGCCTACACCGGCCCGGTGATCCACGTCCTCGACGCCAGCCGCGCGGTGGGAGTCGCCGGCGCATTGGTCAGCGACGGGCCATCGTGTGACGAGCTGATTCACCGCACCGCCAATGATTATCGCGCACTTCGCGAAGCCCGCGCCGGCCGGGCGCCGAGCGAGCTTTCCCCGCTGATCGAGGCCCGCGCCAATGGCTTCGTCGCCGACCCCGAGGGCCCGAGCCCGCGCCCAGCGCATCCCGGCACCCATACATTCGACGAATGGCCGCTCGACGACCTCGTCGCGACGATCGACTGGAACCCCTTCTTCCGCGCCTGGGAATTGCACGGCAATTATCCAGCCATTCTCCACGATGCCGTGGTCGGAGAGACAGCGCGCTCCTTATTTGCCGACGCCCAAACTATGCTCGGCCAGTTGGTCGCCGAAAAGTGGCTCACCGCGCGCGGCATGGTCGGGCTGTGGCCCGTCCGCCGCGAGGGCGACGATGTGATCGTCCTTGACGAAGCGCGGACGCGTCTCCCCTTCCTTCGCCAGCAAGTGAAGAAGCGCGCCGGCCGCCCCAATATGAGCCTCGCCGATTTCATCGCCCCGCAGGAGGAGGATTGGCTCGGCGGGTTCGCGGTCGCGATCCACGGGCTCGAACCGCACCTTGCCCGCTTCAAGGCGGCGCACGACGATTATAGCGACATCCTCCTCAAGGCGCTGGCCGACCGTCTCGCCGAAGCTTTCGCCGAACGGCTCCATGCGCATGTCCGCACCCACTTGTGGGGCTATTCCCCCAACGAATCTTTGACCAATGACGATCTGGTCCGTGAGGCCTATCGCGGCATTCGTCCGGCGCCCGGCTATCCCGCCTGTCCCGATCACAGCCTCAAGCCCTTGCTCTTCTCATTGCTCGGCGAAGGCGCGGCGGGGATCGAACTGACCGAGAATTTCGCAATGTGGCCGACCTCGGCGGTGTCGGGCTTCTACTTCGCCCACCCCGACAGCGCTTATTTCGGCGTGGCGCGGATCGGACCCGATCAGCTTGCCGACTATGCCGAGCGCCGCGGAGTCGACCTCGACACCGCCACCCGCTGGCTTCGCCCCAACCTCGACTAGCGCCAAGTGAGCCGCTAGCGCGAGCGGCGATGCTCCGCTTCCTCCTTTTGCTGTGCGCATTGCTCGCCACGCCCGCCGCCGCCCAGCGACCGCAGCGTCTCAACGCGATCGTGCCCGAATTGATCGCCGAGGCACCTGCGACCCCGGGCGGCGAGGTCGAGCTTGCGATTCTCATGCGCACCGCCCCGGGGTGGCACGGCTATTGGCTCAACCCCGGCGATGCCGGCCTGCCAATGCGCATCGAATGGCAACTTCCCCCCGGCGCGAGCGTCGGGCGCCTTCGCTACCCGGTGCCGCAGCGGCTGACCGTCGCGGGGATCATGAACTATGTGTACGAGCGCGACCATGCGATCCTGCTCCGGCTCAAAACGCCCGCCGGGGTGAACGGCCCGTTGTCGCTGCGCGCCAAACTCAACTGGCTGGCCTGCACCGACGAAATCTGCGTTCCCGAAAGCGGTCGGATCGCGCTCGACCTGCCGACTGCCGGGACTGCAAAGGATAAAAGGTTCGACGAGTGGCGCCGCGCTCTGCCCCGGCCGCTCTCCAGTCCGGCGCGCTTCGCGTTGAAGCGCGACCGCATAGAGATCGCCATCCCGCTCCCCGCTAGCCTGACACTCGGACAACCCTATTTCTTTCCCGCCGACGAAGGCCCGATCGATTATGCAGCGTCCCAGTCGTTCCGCCGCGACGGCGACCTGCTCATTGCAAGCCTCAAGCGGCGGCGCGGAGAACCGGCACGGCTGAGCGGCGTCCTCGCGCTCGGAGACGGACGCGGGGTCGACATCGCCGCTGTGCCCGGAGCGGTTCCCACCGGCGGCCGTCCCGTCGGCGCGCTTGGGCTGGAGGCATTGCTGCTCGCGATGCTTGGCGCACTCGCGGGCGGACTGTTGCTGAATTTAATGCCCTGCGTTTTCCCGATCCTCGCGGTTAAGGCGCTCCACCTCGTCCGCTCGGGCGGGGACGAGCGAGCGGCGCGACGCGATGCCCTGGGCTATATGGCAGGGGCGGTGGTCGGCACCGGGCTGCTCGGCGCGGCACTGCTCGCGCTTCGGGCGGGCGGAAGCGCGGCAGGCTGGGCATTTCAGCTTCAGGACCCACGCACCATCATCCTCCTGCTGCTTCTCGCGACCGCGATCACCCTCAATCTTCTGCGCGCGTTCGAGCTTCCGGCGATCGGCGCCAACAGCCGCGCATCGGGAAGCTTCGGCACCGGCGCGCTTGCCGCCTTCGTTGCAACCCCCTGCGCCGGGCCGTTCCTCGGCGCTGCACTCGGAACGGCGCTTCTGCTCCCCGCGGCGGGATCGGTGCTAATATTCGCTGCGCTCGGCCTTGGCCTCGCTCTACCCTTCCTGGCGATCGCCTTCGTCCCCTCGCTGCGCCGCCGCTTGCCGAGCCCGGGGCCGTGGATGGCGCGCCTCCAGCGCTTCCTCGCAATCCCGATGGCGGCGACCGCGGTCGGCTGCCTGTGGCTATTGAGGCGCCAGGGCGGGGAGGTGGCGCTTGGGATCGGGCTGATCGCCGTCGCCGCGCTCGCGCTATTGCTTGTCTGGACCGGCTGGCGCCAGCGTCGCGGGGCGCAAGTCGGCCTCGCCGCGCTTGCCGCAGCGCTGCTGATCGGTGCCGCTGCCATCATGCTAATGCCGAGCCGCACTGGCTCTGCCGCGCGCGTGCCCTTGGGGGCCGAGGCTTGGAGCGAAGCCGCGACCCGCCGCCATCTCGCTGCGGGCAGGCCTGTGTTTGCTTATTTCACCGCCGACTGGTGCCTGACCTGCAAGGCCAATGAAGCCGTGGCGATCGAGCGCGACGCAACCCGCGACGCCTTCCGCAAGGCGGGGGTCAAGACGCTGGTCGGCGACTGGACCAATGGCGACCCTGCAATTACCCGCCTGATCGAAAGCCGGGGCCGGGCGGGAGTCCCGCTCTATCTATGGTATGAGCCGGGGCAGGCCGAGCCCGAGGAACTTCCGCAGATCCTCACCCCTTCGATGCTCAGCGAACGGGCGCGCCGCCCGCGCTAGCGCGTGCCCAAACTTTCCTGCCGCCGACCCAGGTCTCAAGAACCTGCGTCTGCGCCATCTCCCCCGGCGCAACCGCGCTAATGTCGCGATCGACCAGGATGAAGTCGGCATATTTGCCCGGATCGAGCGAGCCGATCTGCTTTTCGGCAAGCCCGGCAAAGGCCGCGCCGCGCGTGAAGCCGGCAAGCGCCGCCTCGAAGCTGACCTGCTCCTGCGGCCGCCATCCGCCCGCGGGCTGGCCGTCGAGCCCCTGACGGCTGACCGCCGCGCTCAGCCCATGAAAGGGATTGGGAAGCTCGACCGGAAAGTCCGACCCAAAGGCCAATGTCACGCCCGACCGCGCCAGCGTGTCCCACGCATAGGCACCGCCAAGCCGCTTCGGCCCAAGCCGCGCTTCGGCCATCGTGCGGTCGCTGGTCTGATGCGTCGGCTGCATCGACGCGATGATCCCCGACTTCGCAAGGCGCGGCAGATCGGCAACGTCAAGCACCTGAGCATGTTCGATTCGCCAGCGACGATCGCCGGGGAAGGTTGCGGTCAGCGCTTCGAACGTGTCGATCACCTGGTCGTTGGCAGCATCGCCGATCGCGTGGATCGCAAGTTGAAACCCGCCCGCCGCAGCGCGCGTGGCGACCGCTTTCAGCGCGGCATGGTCGATCAGGCTCAGCCCGCGCGTCGAGGGCATGTCCGAATAGGGCGCCTTGAGCCACGCACCGCGCGATCCGAGCGCACCATCGGCGTAAAGCTTGATCCCTGCCATGCGCAGCCTGCCGTCGTACAGCCAGTCGGTCGGCCGCGCCCCGGCTATGCTTAACAGCGGCCCGATATTGGACGAATAGCTCATTACCCGGATTTGCAATTGCCCGCTGTCGCCCATCCGTCGAAGCGCGTTCCATCCGTCGATCGACGTCCCCATGTCGGCGACCGCGGTGAGACCGTTGGAGAGCAAAAGCCGCTGCGCCTCGCTTAACGCACGGTCCAATTGCGCGGCGCTGATGTCCGGAATTTTGCGGGTGACGAGCTCAGTGGCGGCATCGACGAACAGGCCCTTTTCGATCCGCCCGCCCTTGGGCGCCTTGGTCGCGGCGGTAACCCCCGCAGCCCGCATCGCCGCTGAATTGCCGACCGTCGCATGGCCATCGACTCGCTCGAGCCACACCGGGCGATCGGGAACCACCGCATCGAGATCGGCCGAGGTGGGCAAGCGCTTGTCGCTCCACAATTCCTGGTTCCAACCGCGCCCAAGGATCCACCCTTGCCCCGGATTGGCCGCCGCATAATCGCGCAGACGGGTCTGGAGCTCGCCGATCGATCGGGTCCCGACCAGATCGAGCTGAATTGCTCCAAGCCCCAGCCCAACGACATGCCCATGCGCGTCGATCAGCCCGGGCAACAGAGTGCGCCCGCCAGCGTCGATCCGCGCGTCCACCTGCTCGGGTCGCGCCTCGCCCTTGGCGAGCATTCGTACCACCCGCCCATCGCGGCCGATGATCAGCCCGGTAAAGCGCTGAAGCTTGCCCTGAGCATCGACTTGAAGACCGTTGGCATTGTCCACCAGAGTGTCGGCAAGGGCAGGGGCGGCGAGGAACAGCGCTGCGGCTGCGAAAAGGGGGGTACGCATGGCATTCGACATAGCATTGTTTGCGTCTTCGTGAAGGGCTAGGCCACCTCGCTTATGAGCAACCATCCGACCATCGACGACATTCGCACCGCCGCCGCCCGAATATCAGGCGCGGTCATTCGCACCCCGACTTTGATGAGCCGCACCTTGTCCGAACTGGTCGGCGCCGAAGTCTGGCTAAAGTTTGAAAATCTGCAGTTCACCGCAGCCTATAAGGAACGCGGCGCGCTCAACAAATTGCTTCAGCTGACCGACGACGAGCGCCGCCGCGGGGTCGTCGCCGCATCGGCCGGAAACCATGCCCAGGCGGTCGCCTATCACGGCCGGCGGCTCGGCATTCCGGTGACGATCGTGATGCCGTTGAGCACTCCGACGATCAAGGTCACCCAGACCGAAAGCCACGGCGCTACCGTCGTCCTGAAAGGCGAGCGCTTCGACGACGCGCATGCCTGCGCCCAGCAGCTCGAGGCCGAACGCGAACTGGTATTCGTCCACCCCTTCGACGATCCGGCGGTGATCGCCGGAGCAGGGACGGTCGCGTTGGAAATGCTAGCGGATGCGCCCGACCTCGACGTGCTCGTGGTTCCAATCGGCGGCGGCGGGTTGATCTCCGGAATCGCCACCGCGGCCAAGGCGATCAAGCCCGGCATCGAGATCATCGGGGTCGAGGCCGACCTCTATCCCGCGATGAAGAACATCGTCGACGGCGGCACCCGCGCGATCGGCGGCGACACGCTCGCCGAAGGCATTGCGGTCAAGGAACCCGGTTTGCTAACCCGCGCGATCATCGCGAAACATGTCGACCGCATCGACCTCGTCAAGGAACGCGACATCGAACATGCCGTCGCTTTGCTTGTTGGAATTGAAAAGACCGTTGTCGAAGGCGCCGGCGCTGCCGGCCTGGCCGCGCTCCTTGCCGACCCCGGCCGCTACGCCGGGCGCAAGGTCGGCACGGTGCTGTGCGGCGGCAACATCGACTCGCACCTCCTCGCCAACGTGCTGGTCCGCGAACTCGTCCGCTGCGGCCGAATTGCACGCCTCAAGATCGCGGCGCGGGACAGCCCCGGAGCACTTTCTGCCATAACCGCCAAGTTCTTCGAATGCGGTGTCAACATCATCGAAACCAACCACCACCGCATCTTCACCCGCCTTCCTGCAAAGGACACTGTGATCGAAGTCGAATGCGAAGCGCGCGATGCCGAAGCGATCGACCGGCTGGTTGCGGCCCTCGAGGATGCCGGCTTCCAAGTCGAGCGCGCCTCGCCCGACTGATCCTTGCCAAATCGTCCTGACGCGGGACAGGCTGCGAATTAACCCTCATTTCGCAGAGTGGCATCTTTTCATTCTTGTTTACTGGTCGCATAAAGGTGTTCGTAACCATTATGGAGGCAGGCCGGGTGAGCGCCCCATTTCGCTTCCCAAAATTCTTCGTCACCAACCCGACGCCGTGCCCCTATCTGCCGGGCAAGGTCGAGCGGAAGGTGTTTACGGAATTGAACGGCCGCAATTCGACCGAGCTCAATGAGGCGCTTGGCCGGATCGGGTTCCGCCGCTCGCAATCGGTCGCCTACCGCCCATCATGCATGGACTGCACCGCCTGCGTTTCGGTTCGCGTCATGGCCGACCAGTTCGTCCCAAGCGCGACCCAGCGGAAGCTCATCCGCCGCCATGCTGACCTGGAGGTCAGCGCGTGCAAGCCGTGGACCACCGAAGAACAATATGCGCTGCTCCGCCGCTATCTCGCCTCACGCCATCCCGGCGGCGGAATGGCCGAAATGGACGACAGCGACTTCGCCGACATGGTCGAACAAAGCCCGGTCCGCACCTACGTCATCGAATATCGTGAGCCATCGGTCGACGGCGGTCCCGGCAAGCTCGTCGGCGCCTGTTTGTCCGACCAGCAAAGCGATGGCATGTCGATGATCTACAGTTTCTACGATGTCGGCGAAGGCAGCCGCAGGGGGCTGGGCACCTACATCATCCTCGACCACATCAACCGTGCCGCGCGGGCGGGACTGCCGTTCGTCTACCTTGGCTATTGGGTTGAAGGGTCCGATCGCATGGCCTATAAAGCGGCGTTCAGGCCGATGGAGCGGCTTGGCCGCGACGGCTGGCGTAGAATGGACCTGCCCGATATCGAACCGGCTTCGGCCGAGCGGCGCCTTCCAACGCGAAGCCCGCGCCGAATTCTCGTCGACGCCTGACAGCCCGGCTCGATCTGCTTAAGCGACTGCAGATTCCAATGTGACTGTATCGCCCTCGACGTCGCGCAGGACATAGCCGCGGCCCCATACGGTCTCGATATAATTGTCGCCGCCGCACGCCAGGCTCAACTTTTTCCTGAGCTTGCAGATGAACACGTCGATGATTTTCAACTCGGGCTCGTCCATCCCGCCATAAAGGTGGTTGAGGAACATTTCCTTGGTCAAGGTCGTGCCCTTGCGCAGCGATAGCAGCTCGAGCATCGCATATTCCTTGCCGGTCAGATGGACGCGGCTGCCATCGACTTCGACCGTCTTGGCATCGAGGTTCACGGCAAGCTTGCCGGTGCGGATGACCGACTGGCTGTGACCCTTCGAGCGACGGACGATGGCGTGAATGCGCGCGACCAGCTCGTCGCGGTGAAATGGCTTGGTCACATAATCGTCCGCGCCGAAGCCAAGCGCGCGGACCTTGCTGTCCATCTCGCTCTGGCCCGACAGGATCAGGACCGGCGTCCCGACCTTTGCAGTGCGCAATTTCTTTAGCACGTCATAGCCGTGCATGTCGGGCAAATTAAGGTCGAGCAGGATGATATCGTAATCATACAGCTTGCCCAGATCGAGGCCTTCCTCGCCGAGATCCGTGGTGTAAACGTTAAAGCCTTCGGTGCCGAGCATCAGCTCGATACTCTTGGCGATGGTCGCTTCGTCCTCGATCAGCAGAACCCGCATATCACAACCCCTGTTCAGGCCGCCGCCAGCGCGTTCGAATGTCGCGCGCTTTTAACGACGTCTAAGCGTCCATTAACCATGCAAGAAGTGACGGCAAAAGGTTAATAGTGCGTAAAGCTTGGTAAAGATCGGGACCGTGGCCTCCTTGCATCAGTGGACTAAGCCACACCACTCGCCCAATAGGCCGCCATGCACCTTGAAGACCGCATTCTATTCATCGACGGCGATGCGATCGTCATCGACAAGCCGCACGGTCTTGCGGTCGATGCGCCGCGTGCCGGGGGCGACAGCATCGAGTGGCGGATCGGCGAACTGATGCTCGGCTTCAAGCGCCCGCCCGTGCCGATGCACCGCCTCGATCAGGACACGTCAGGCTGCCTTTTGTTCGCGCGCAACCCGCGCGCCCGCGCGGAGATTCAAAAGTCGTTTGAAGGTGGCGCGGTCAAGAAGCGCTATCTCGCAGTGCTCGGCGGCGAACTGTCGGGTGACGAGGGTTTGATCGATCTTGCACTCGTCAAGGTGTCGAGTGCTGAGGCCGGGTGGCGGATGGTCGGGGATCGCGATGGCAAGCAGGGGAGCAAGAGCGCGCGCACGCGCTGGCGCAAGCTGGAAGTCCGCGACGGGAAAACCCTGGTGGAGTTTCAGCCACTGACGGGCCGAACCCACCAGATTCGGGTCCATGCGCGCGAGGGGCTCGGAATCGGAATCATCGGCGACCGCGTTTACGGCTATCCCGGCGGCGAAATGCTTCTCCACGCTTCGCGGCTGGTGGTCCCGCGGGGGTCCAAACCAACCATCGAGGTCAGCGCACCCTTGCCCGAACGCTTCGGCGAATGGGCCGATGCCGCCTGAAATTCCCGAAGATGCGCTGAGCGAGAAATTTCTCGCCGCGACCGGGCCGGGCGGGCAGAATGTCAACAAGGTCGCAACCGCCTGCCAGCTCCGCTGCGACGTCTTCAAGCTCGGGCTGAGCCCCGAAGTTTACGCCCGCCTAAGGATCATCGCCGGGAGCAAGCTTACCGGCGGC
Organism: Sphingomicrobium sp.; assembly: GCA_035575595.1. GTDB lineage: Bacteria > Pseudomonadota > Alphaproteobacteria > Sphingomonadales > Sphingomonadaceae > Sphingomicrobium. The sequence continues at coordinate 31,863 of DATLXR010000048.1, read as the reverse complement.
GGCGAACTGATCATCACCGCGCGCCGCTACCGCACCCAGGAGGCCAATCGCGACGACGCCCGCGCCCGGCTGGCGAAAATGGTCGGCGATGCCCATATCGCCCCCGTCCGCCGCCGCCCGACCAAGCCGAGCCGATCGGCCAAGGGCAAGCGCGTCGACACAAAGGTCCAGCGCGGGGCGGTCAAGCGCGCCCGCGGCAAAGTGAGTTTCGAATGAGCTACGATTATCGCATCAACGCCGAAGACAAGCCGACCCTCTACCGCGACCTTGCCACCGCACTTGAGGCGCTGGTGTCCAGCGAACCCGACGGCATTGCCAACATGGCCAACGCCGCCGCGCTAATCTTCGAAACGCTCCCCGATCTCAACTGGGCAGGTTTCTACCGCAACATCGGTGGCGAACTCGTGCTCGGCCCATTTCAGGGCCGCGCCGCCTGCATCCGAATCCCGTTCGGAAAAGGAGTTTGCGGCACGGCCGCCGCGACGCTGCAGGTTCAACGCGTCGACGACGTCCACGCCTTCCCCGGCCACATCGCCTGCGACGCTGCAAGCGCAAGCGAACTCGTCGTCCCAATCGTTCGCGACGGTAAGCTTCTCGCAATACTCGACCTCGACAGTCCATTGGTTGCGCGCTTCGACGCAGAGGATGAAGCCGGATGCGTGGCGCTCGGCGCACTAGTGGCGCAGGCGATTTAGAAAAGCGCGGGCACTAGCTCAATTGCTCCAATTGCTCATCACTTAGCGATCCCGGAATGATCATCACCGGGCACGGCAGCTTGCCCGCGTCATTGCCGGTGAAGTCCGCGACCAGCGGCCCCGGATCGCCCGACGCGCATGCTCCAAGCACCAGCGCGGCAATGTCGATCCGCGTCCCGACATAGGCTCGGACCACGCTCACCGGCTCGCCCTGTTCGACCACGATCTGCGGCTTGATCCCGGCGGCATCGACGATCTCGCCGACGCTGGCGGTGACGCTCGCCTCGATCCGCAGCCTCTGCTCTTCCTCGATCGCCGCCTGCACTCCGCCCCACTGAACAAAGTCCTGCGGCTTGACCACCGCAAGCACTTCGACCGCGCCACCGGTCTTGGCCGCCCGCCGCGCTGCAAAGCGGAGCGCGGTGCGCGCTTCGGCGCTATCGTCGATCACGACCAGATAGGTACGCTGCATGGACTTCCCCTCTTGGCCGCGACGCTGCTTCAACCGCGCCATTCTGGCAAGCTTTTAACCGCTCGCCCCTTGACCCCGCCCGCCGCTTTGGCCTTTGTGCCGCGGTCATTCAAACGCGCGGAACCCCATCATGCCGACCGAACTTAAAATGCCTGCTTTGTCCCCGACGATGGAGGAGGGAACGCTCGCCAAATGGCTGGTCAAGGAGGGCGATACGGTCAAATCGGGCGATCTCCTCGCCGAGATCGAAACCGACAAGGCGACGATGGAATTCGAAGCGGTCGACGAAGGCGTGGTCGCCAAAATTCTGGTCGCCGAGGGCACCGACGGAGTAAAAGTCGGCACCGCCATCGCGTTGATCACCGCTGAAGGCGAAAGCGCCGAGGCCCCAACACCGGCTCCGGCCCCGGCAGCGAAAGCGCCCGAGGAAAAGAAGCCCGAGCCCGCCGCTCCAGCGAAAGGCGGGGGCGAAACCCCGGCCGCCGCGCCAGCCCCCGCAACCGCGCCCAAGCCCGACAGTGGCGACCGTGTCAAAGCCAGCCCGCTCGCCCGCCGCCTCGCCGAAGCACAGGGCATCGACCTCTCCGCGCTAAAAGGCAGCGGCCCCGGCGGCCGCATCGTCCGTGCCGATCTCGGTGCGGGCGCGGGCGGAAACGTTCAAGCTCAGCGCGAAGGCGCTCCCGCTGCGACCGTCGAAGCGAAAGCTCCGACGCAGCCCTTCACAACCGACATCCCGCACGAAGCCGTCAAGCTCAGCAACATGCGCAAGACCATCGCGCGCCGCCTGACCGAATCGAAGCAGCAAATTCCGCACATTTATCTCACGGTCGACATCAACCTCGACGCATTGCTCAAGCTCCGCGGCGAGCTGAACGCCAGCCTCGACGCTCGCGGGATCAAGCTTTCGGTCAACGACATGCTGATCAAAGCGCTCGCCGCCGCTTTGATCGAAGTCCCCGAATGCAACGTCAGCTTCGCGGGCGACACTTTGATCAAATATTCGCGCGCCGACATTTCGGTTGCCGTCAGCATCCCCGGCGGGCTGATCACCCCGATCGTCACCGACGCGAGCAGCAAGGCAATTTCGGCGATCGCCAGCGAGATGAAGGACCTCGCGGGCAGAGCCAAGGACGGCAAGCTCCAGCCTTCCGAATATCAGGGCGGCACCGCGAGCCTTTCGAACATGGGCATGTACGGAATCAAGCAGTTCGAAGCCGTCATCAACCCGCCGCAGGGCATGATCATGGCCATCGGCGCCGGCGAAAAGCGCCCCTACGTCATCGATGACCGCCTCCAGGTCGCAACGATCATGAGCGCCACCGGCAGCTTCGACCACCGCGCCATCGACGGCGCCGACGGAGCGCGGCTGATGAAGGCGTTCAAGGCGCTTGTGGAGAACCCGCTGGGGCTGGTGGCTTGAGCCCAGACAAGCCCATTCCTTTGATCCGTGTCACCGCCATGCCAACCGACACCAACCCCTATGGCGGGGTGTTCGGCGGCTGGTTGATGAGCCAGATGGCGCTCGCCGCCGGAAGCCTTGCCTCTCGTCGTTCGCGGGGCAAAGCGGTCGTGGTCGCGGCGGACGCGCTGAAGTTCACGGGCGCGCCGAAAGTGGGCGACGAAATTTCGGTCTATGCCGACGTCATCAAGCAAGGCCGTACCTCGATGCGCATCGCCGTCGAAGCCGTGGCGCGCGAACGTGACGGTGAGACGGAAACCAACGTCGCGAGCGGGGAATTCACCTTCGTCGCGCTCGATCAGGACGACAAGCCGCGCCTCATCCCCTCTCCCCTCAAGGGAGAGGGAGGGAGCCGCAACGCGGCGGAAGGGTGAGGGGGTGACCGGCTACGACCAGCCCACTCTCGCCAAGGCGAAGCGTCTGCGCCGCGACCTCACTGATGCCGAACGCAGATTGTGGGCGGTGCTCCGCTCGCGCTTATTCAGGTGCGCCAAGTTTCGACGTCAGCAGCCGATTGGGCCCTTCATCGTCGACTTCGTCTGCCAACAACGCCGGCTGATTATCGAGGCTGACGGTGGCCAGCACGATATCCGCAATGATTCGCCCCGCACTGCCTTTCTCGAACAGGCCGGCTACCGCGTCATCCGTTTCTGGAACCATGACATCATGACAAATCTTGACGGCGTGGCGGAGTTGATCGCTACGGCGCTTGCGACCCCCTCACCTGCTCGTGCTGCGCACGAGTCGCCCTCTCCCTCACGGGGAGAGGGGAGTTTGGAGCACTGAATGACTGACCAATTCGACCTCATCGTCCTCGGCTCGGGACCCGGCGGCTATGTCGCCGCCATCCGCGCGAGCCAGCTCGGCCTCAAGGTCGCGATCGTCGAGCGCGAGACTCTCGGCGGCATTTGCCTCAATTGGGGCTGCATCCCGACCAAGGCGCTGCTGCGCTCGGCGGAAATCTTCCATCATATGAAGCACGCCGACGCTTATGGCCTGACCGCGGGTGCGCCCGGTTTCGACCTCGCCAAGGTGGTCGCGCGCAGCCGCGGCGTTGCCAAGCAGCTCAATCAGGGCGTCACCGGGCTGATGAAGAAGAACAGGATCGCGGTTCACTTCGGCGACGGCGCGCTGACCGCCGCGGGCAAATTGACCGTGACCAAAGACGGCAAGGTCACTGAACTCTCCGCCAGGCACATCATCGTCGCGACCGGCGCCCGCGCCCGCGAACTGCCCTTCGCAAAGGCCGACGGGAATCGCATCTGGACCTATCGTCACGCGATGGTGCCGAAGGACATGCCGTCCGAATTGCTGGTCATCGGCTCAGGAGCGATCGGGATCGAATTCGCCAGCTTCTACAATGACATGGGCGCGAAGGTCACCGTCGTCGAAATGCTCGATCGCATCGTCCCGGTCGAGGACAAGGATGTCTCCGACGCGCTTGCCAAATCGCTCGCAAAGCAGGGCATGACCCTGCTCACCGGCGCCGGCGTCGAAAGTCTCAAGCCCGATGCAAAGGGTGTCGCCGCTCGCATAAAAACCGCCGACGGCAAGCTCGCCGAGCACCGCTTCAGCCACGCCATCGTCGCGGTCGGAATTGTCCCGAACACCGAAAACATCGGGCTCGAAAAGCTCGGAACCACGATGGACCGAGGCTTCCTCAAGACCGACCCGATGTGCCGCACCAACGTCCCCGGTATCTGGGCAATCGGCGACATCACCGCTCCGCCCTGGCTTGCGCACAAGGCCAGCCACGAAGGCGTCATCGCCGCCGAGGCGATCGCCGCCGAACTCGGCATTAAGGACGTTCACCCGCACGCGATGGACCCGAAGAACATTCCCGGCTGCACCTATTGCCATCCCCAGGTCGCAAGCGTCGGACTGACCGAGGCCAAGGCCAGGGAAGCCGGCCACGAAGTCCGCGTCGGCAAATTCCCCTTCATCGGCAACGGCAAGGCGATCGCGCTCGGCGAGACCGAAGGGTTCGTCAAAACGGTGTTCGACGCAAAGACCGGCGAACTGCTCGGCGCGCACATGATCGGCGCCGAAGTGACCGAGTTGATCCAGGGTTATACCATCGGCAAGACCGCCGAGCTGGTCGAGACCGACTTCATCCACACCGTCTTCCCGCATCCGACCTTGTCCGAAATGATGCACGAAAGCGTGCTTGGCGCCGAAGGGCGGGTCATCCACATCTGAAAAAGCTGTCCTAAATGCGGTCCGCCGTGCCATCACCTGACAATGGCGTACCTCCAAGACACTCTGTGCCGCTTGCATCTGGCCTGCGACAATTTTCGTGCAGCGATCCTCAATCGCGGCGTGCCGTGAACTTCCTCACCTTCCACGGGTCCGAAGCGCACATTGCCCGGCTCACCGACAAGGGAAAAAGCATGATTCGATTCGTCGCTGCCGCCATCGCGGTGATTTCCCTCGCCGCGCCCGCTGCTGCCGAAACTTCTGTCGTCACCGCCGACCGCTACCTCGACGTTGGGACCGGCAAATATGTCGAACATCCGGCGATTTTCATCGGCGACAATGGCCGCATTACCAGCATCGCCGACGCCAGAACCGTTCGCTGGGCATCTAATGTTCGACACATCAACCTGACCGGCAAGACCCTCGTCCCCGGACTGATCGATATGCACGTCCATCTGGACAGCCCCGCCGACATCGGCGGCTATCGCGGGCTTGAATTCACCGACAGTTTCTTTGGCATGACCGCAGTCAGCAATGGCCGGGCCATGCTCGATGCGGGCTTCACCACCGTCCGCAACGTCGGTTCGGGCAACCGCAATGACGTCGGCCTGAAGCAGGCGATCGATAATGGCTATGCGGTCGGCCCGCGCATCGTTCCCGCCGGCTTCTCGCTCGGCGCCACTGGCGGTCATTGTGATTCGACCTTCCTCCCGCCGAGCCTTGAGAAGCCGAAGAAGGAGGAGGGGGTTGCCGACGGGGTCGAAGAATTCCGATATCAGGTCCGCCGCCAGCGCAAATTCGGTGCCGAAGTGATCAAGGTTTGCGCCACCGGTGGCGTCTTCTCGCGCAACACCGAGCCTGGCCAGCAGCAATTGTCGGAGACCGAGCTTCGCGCGATCGCCGACGAAGCGCATCAATGGGGCTTGAAGGTCGCAGCGCACGCTCATGGCGCAGACGGCATCAAGGCTTCGATCCGCGCCGGGATCGACACCATCGAACATGCCAGCCTGGTCGATGCCGAGGGTATCCGCCTCGCCGTTTCGCGACAGCGCCCGGTCTATTTTTCGATGGACATCTACAACACTGATTACACTCAGGCCGAAGGCAAGAAAAACGGAATCCTCGAGGACAATTTGCGCAAGGACCGTGAGATCGCGCAGATCCAGCGCGATAACTTCCGCGCTGCCCACCGCGCCGGGGTTCGGATGGTGTTCGGCTCCGATGCCGGCGTGATGCCGCACGGCCAGGCCGGAAAGCAGTTCGCGACCATGGTCACTTATGGCATGACTCCGATCGAGGCGATCCAGGCGGCAACCCGCAACGCCGCGCAGGCGCTTGGCCGTCAGGGTGATGTGGGGTCGATCGCAATTGGACGGTTTGGCGATTTGGTTGCAGTTACCGGCGACCCCACCCGTGACGTTTCGCTGCTCGCAAGGATCGACGCGGTAATTAAAGGCGGCAAACGGATCGAAAGTGCGCGCGGGGAATCATCTGCCGCTCGGTAGGAACGGGTGGTCGCCGGCGTGCGTTCTGTAACGCACCGGGATCATAAAGGAATTTCCAATGCGCCTCATTCTCACTGCCGCGGCTGCCAGCCTCGCGCTCGCCACCGCCGCTTGTAATAATCGTACGGACGACACGGCCGAAGCGAACATGTCCGACGACATGGCGATGAACGACATGGACACGCACGCCAATATGGCCGGCCACGACAATATGGCGATGCCCGCCACCGCTGCTGCCTTCGTCGCGATGATCGCGGGCGGCAATATGTACGAGATTGAATCGGGCAAGCTCGCTCAGACCATGGCGACGATGGATGAGTGCAAGAAGATGGGTGCGATGCTCGTCACCGATCACACCAAGCAGCAGGACATGCTCAAAACCGCTGCGGCTGCCTCGACTCCCGCAGTGACGCTTCCGACCGCGATGCCCGCCGAGCATCAGGCGCATCTCGACGCGCTCAAGGCCGCAAAGGGCGCCGAATTCGACCGTCTGTTCCTCGCGCAGCAGAAGGAAGGCCATTCCAAGATGCTCGCCGCGCTCAAATCCTATGCGGCAAGCGGCGATTCCCCCTCGCTCAAGGCTTTCGCTGCCAAGGCCGTTGCTGGCGTCGAGGCGCATTACAACAAAGTCAATTCGATGAAGATTTAGTCGCTTGGCGACGCTCGACCGGGACCATGTTTACAGCCGCTTTCACGACGCCGTGAACATGGCTCCGGCCGAGCTCGATAAATGGCTTGCTACCGAAGAGAGCCGCAAGGTCGGATTTCGGAAAGATGGCGCTAGTGAGAGCGTCGGCCATGCCAGCGGCCGGCGCATCGTCACTATTCTCAAAACGCCCAAGGCCGAGCTCGACGACGACGATTACGCACATATGCGCAAAGTGGTCGGTTACATTCGCCGCCATCTCGCGCAGCGGCCGCAAAACATTGTAACCTCGCGCTGGCGCTATTCGCTGATGAACTGGGGCCACGACCCGATCAAGGAGTGATGATGAAGGGATATAGCGTCAATCTCGAGGACCAGACCCTCGCCAATTCCGACTTCCGCCGAGTGGTCTACACCGGCCGCCATCTTCAATTGGTGCTGATGACCCTTCAGCCCGGCGACGAAATCGGGTCGGAAGTCCATGACGCGATCGACCAATTCTTCCGCTTTGAGGATGGCGAGGGCGTGGTCGATATCGATGGGGTCGAGAATAAGGTCGCCGACGGAAGCGGCGTAATCGTCCCCGCCGGCGCCCGCCACAATGTCCGCAACACCGGCTCGGTCCCGCTCAAGCTCTACTCGATCTACGCTTCACCCGAACATCTCGACGCGGTCGTTCAATCGACCAAGGCTGAAGCCGATGTGCGTCATCCCAACGAAGAGTGGGACGGGGCCACGACGGAATGATTGCCAGGGTGCGCATTGCCCCTAAGGTCCAGCGTCAAAAGGGGAATATATGCGTTCCACAGTAAAGCTCGTCCTGGGATTTTCGGCCTTGTCGCTCGCATCGGGCACCGTCGCCGCGCCGACCGTCATCCACGCCGGCCGCCTGATCGCGATCCCGGGACAAGCGGTGCGCGGGCCATCGACGATCGTCGTCGACAATGGCCGGATCGTGTCCGTCACCACTGGCCTGACCAGGGTCGAAGCGGGAACGACGTTCATCGACTTGTCGCAAAAAACCGTTCTGCCGGGCCTGATCGACAGCCACGTCCATCTCGCCACCGACCGCGGCGGGGAAGCGCGCCTGGTCCGCGAACTCCGCGAGGAGCCCGGGATGAACGCGCTCGAGGCCCAGTGGAACGGGATGAAGACACTGCGCGCAGGCTTCACCACGGTTCGCAACCTCGGCGACGATGGCGGCATTACGCTTGCGCTCCGCGACGCCATTTCGCGCGGCTGGGTCCAGGGCCCCCGGATCATCGACGCTGCCAGCAGCATCTCGACGACCGGCGGCCATATGGACGGCCGCGGCGCCCGCAACGATGATCTGATCGCTCATCTGCCGGGTCCGGAAAACTTGTGCGACGGAGTGGATTCCTGCCGCAAGGTCGTTCGCCGCCAGATCGACCGCGGCGCCGATGTCATCAAGTTCGCCACCACCGGCGGCGTCAACAGCGGCACCGGCCTCGCCACCCGAATGGTTGCCGACGAGGCAAAGGCGCTGGTCGAAACCGCTCACGCTTATGGCCGCAAGGTCGCGGTTCATGCCCACGGCGCCGACGGCATCAAGCTCGCCCTCCGCGCCGGGGCGGACTCGATCGAGCACGGCACCGTCATGGACGATGAAATCCTGAACATGATGAAGAAGCAGGGCACGTTCTATGTTCCGACACTGTCGACGGTGAATGGCTATCTCGAGCGGATCGCCGCTGATCCCAATGCGTATTCCCCCGAAGTCAGGAAGCAGATCGACTGGCGGATCGGCATCACCGGCCAGTCGCTGCTCAAGGCGACCCCCGCGGGGGTCAGGATCGCCTTCGGGACTGACGCCGGCGTATCGAAGCACGGCCGCAACGCCGACGAGTTCGAATTGATGGTCAAATATGGCATGACCCCGGTTCAGGCGATCAAGGCGGCAACGGTCAATGCCGCGGAGCTCCTCGGCGTCTCCGCTGCCGCTGGCACGATCGAAGCGGGCAAGTCGGCTGACATTATCGCGGTCACCGGCGACCCGCTGACCGATGTCACTTTGCTCAAGCGCGTCGAGTTCGTCATGGCACGCGGCGAAGTGGTCAAGTCCGCCTCGCCCCGTTGACCTCAAACGCAATCGCTCCTATTGGGCCAGTCGTCCGGCGGGTACCGCGATTCTGTCGCTCCCGGCTGGACGAGCTGAACATTGCTCCATGCACGCGATGGCCCGGCTGACCGTTTTCCAAGCGGCCTGCCGACGCTTCGTGTTTTTTCGCATGGCGCAAAGTAACCATTAGAAGGTGAAGGCTTCATGCCGACGATTAACCAGCTGGTCCGCAAGGGCCGCGACCCGCAGAAGGCCAAGTCCAAGGTCCCTGCGATGGAGCAGAACCCGCAAAAGCGCGGCGTCTGCACCCGGGTTTATACGACCACTCCGAAGAAGCCGAACTCGGCGTTGCGCAAGGTTGCCAAGGTCCGCCTGACCAACCAGCGCGAAGTCATCAGCTACATTCCGGGCGAGGGTCACAACCTCCAGGAACATAGCGTCGTGCTGATCCGTGGCGGCCGTGTCCGCGATCTTCCGGGTGTGCGCTACCACGTGCTTCGCGGCGTGCTCGACACACAGGGTGTCAAAGACCGCCGTCAGTCGCGCTCCAAGTACGGCGCCAAGCGCCCGAAATAGCTGGTTTGTCGGCCGCGCCGCCTAAAATGGCTGGTGCGCCGCTCGTCATAAGGAATTACGCATGTCCCGTCGTCGCCGCCCAGAAAAGCGCGTCATTCTTCCCGATCCAAAATTCGGGGATATCACTCTGTCGAAGTTCATGAATTCGGTCATGCTCGACGGCAAGAAGTCGGTTGCCGAGGGCATCGTTTACGGTGCGCTGGAAACCGTCGAATCGCGCCTCAAGAAGGACCCGATCGGCGTTTTTCACGAAGCGCTCAATAACATTAAGCCGGGCATCGAAGTCCGCAGCCGCCGCGTTGGCGGTGCCACCTATCAGGTTCCGGTCGAAGTGCGCGACGTTCGCGCTCAGGCGCTTGCAATCCGCTGGCTGATCAGCGCGGCGCGCGCCCGTTCGGAAAAGACCATGGCCGGACGGCTTTCGGGTGAGTTGATGGACGCTTCTCAAAATCGCGGCAACGCGGTCAAGAAACGTGAAGACACCCACCGCATGGCCGAAGCCAATCGCGCCTTCAGCCACTATCGCTGGTAGTCGCTGGCACCCGATAGTTTTCGCATCTATCTAAAGGGAGCGGGTTCGTCCGCTCCCCAATCGCTCAAGGAAATCCTGACATGGCCCGCAGCCATCCGCTCGACCGTTATCGCAACATCGGCATCATGGCGCACATCGACGCCGGCAAGACGACGACGACCGAGCGAATCCTTTATTACACCGGCAAGTCGTACAAGATCGGCGAAGTGCATGAAGGCACTGCGACGATGGACTGGATGGAGCAGGAGCAGGAGCGCGGGATCACGATCACCAGCGCCGCGACGACCTGTTTCTGGAGCGGCGAGGAGGGCAAGGGTCCCGAGCATCGCATCAACATCATCGATACGCCGGGCCACGTCGATTTTACGATCGAAGTCGAGCGCTCGCTTCGCGTGCTCGACGGCGCGGTTGCCTGCTTCGACGGCGTAGCCGGGGTTGAACCTCAGTCTGAAACCGTTTGGCGGCAGGCCGAGAAGTATCACGTCCCGCGGATGTGCTTCATCAACAAGCTCGACCGCACCGGCGCCAATTTCGAAATGTGCGTCGAGATGATCAAGGACCGCCTCGGTGCGCGTCCGGCAGTGCTTTATCTCCCAATCGGCATCGAAGGCGGCTTCAAGGGCCTCGTCGATCTGGTCGAGAATCGCGCGATCATCTGGCTCGACGAGAGCCTGGGCGCCAAGTTCGTTTATGAGGAAATTCCAGCCGACCTCGCTGACACCGCCGCGACCGCTCGTCAGGACCTGATCGAGATGGCCGTCGAGCAGGACGACGACATCATGGAAGCCTATCTCGGTGGCGAAGAGCCCGACACGGCGACCCTCAAGAAATTGATCCGCAAGGGAACGCTCAATTTCTCGTTCGTGCCCGTGCTGTGCGGCTCGGCCTTCAAGAATAAGGGCGTCCAGCCCTTGCTCGACGCGGTGATCGACTATCTTCCTTCGCCGCTCGATATTCCTCCCGTCGAAGGCCTCAAGCCCGACGGCGAGACCACCGACACGCGCGCTCCCGCTGACGATGCGCCTTTTTCGGCGCTGGCGTTCAAAATCATGAACGATCCGTTCGTCGGAACGCTGACCTTCGCGCGGATCTACTCGGGCAAGCTCGAGACTGCGTCGCAGGTCATGAATTCGGTCAAGGACAAGAAGGAAAAGGTCGGGCGCATGCTGCTTATGCATGCCAACGATCGCGAGGACATTCAGGTCGCCTACGCCGGCGACATTGTCGCACTGGCGGGCCTCAAGGACACCACCACCGGTGAGACTTTGTGCGCGACCAACGCTCCGATCATCCTTGAGCGGATGGAATTTCCCGACCCCGTGATCGAGGTCGCGGTCGAGCCCAAGACCAAGGCCGACCAGGAAAAGATGGGGATCGCGCTCAACCGTCTGGCGCGCGAGGATCCGTCGTTCCGAGTCACGACCGACCATGAATCGGGTCAGACGATCATCAAGGGGATGGGCGAGCTTCATCTGGAGATCCTCGTCGACCGCATGAAGCGCGAGTTCAATGTCGAGGCGAACGTTGGCGCGCCTCAGGTCGCTTATCGCGAATATCTCGCGAAGCCGGTCGAACTGACTTACACCCACAAGAAGCAGTCGGGCGGCTCCGGCCAGTTCGCCGAAATTCGCATCAGCGTAATTCCCGGCGAGCGCGGCACCGGCTTTGTCTTTTCCGACAATATCAAGGGCGGCAACGTCCCCAAGGAATATATTCCTTCGGTCGAGAAGGGCATGCGCGAGACCGCTGAAACCGGATCGATGATCGGCTTCCCGATCATCGACTTCGAGGTCCAGCTGACTGACGGCAAATATCACGACGTCGACTCATCGGCGCTGGCGTTTGAAATCTGTGCCCGCGGCGCGATGCGCGAAGCGGCGCAGAAGGCGGGCATCAAGCTGCTCGAGCCGATCATGAAGGTCGAAGTCGTCACGCCCGAGGATTATCTCGGCGACGTAATCGGCGACCTCAACTCGCGGCGCGGCCAGATCCAGGGCACCGACTCGCGCGGTAATGCGCAGGCGATCGAAGCAATCGTCCCGCTCGCTAACATGTTCGGCTACGTCAACCAGTTGCGCTCATTCACGCAAGGGCGTGCGCAATATTCTATGCAATTCTCACATTACGACGAAGTGCCTGCCAACGTCGCCGAAGAAGTGAAGGCGAAGCTGGCATAAGCTTGAAATAGTGGCTATGGGCGCGACCGCACGGGCGGCGCGGCCCGATTTATCAGCATAAGAAGAGGCAAAAATGGGCAAGGCGAAATTTGAGCGGAACAAACCGCACTGCAACATCGGCACGATCGGTCACGTCGATCATGGTAAGACGTCGCTTACTGCGGCAATCACCAAGGTGCTCGCGGAAACGACCGGCGGTACTGCGGTCGACTTCGCCAACATCGACAAGGCTCCCGAGGAGCGCGAGCGCGGAATCACGATTTCGACCGCGCACGTCGAATATGAGACTACTGCGCGCCACTATGCGCACGTCGATTGCCCGGGCCACGCCGATTATGTTAAGAACATGATCACCGGTGCGGCGCAGATGGACGGCGCGATCCTGGTCGTGTCGGCCGCCGATGGTCCGATGCCGCAAACCAAAGAGCACATCCTGCTCGCCAAGCAGGTCGGCGTTCCGACGATGGTCGTCTTCCTCAACAAGGTCGATCAGGTCGATGACCCCGAGCTGCTCGAACTGGTCGAACTCGAAATCCGCGAGGAGCTCTCCAAGCGCGAATTCGACGGCGACAATATTCCGATCATTCCGGGCTCGGCGCTTGCCGCTCTCGAAGGCCGCAACGACGAAATCGGCAAGGATGCGATCCTTAAACTGATGGAAGCGGTCGACAGCTGGATCCCGCAGCCCGAGCGTCCGCTCGACAAGCCGTTCCTGATGCCGATCGAGGACGTGTTCTCGATCTCGGGTCGCGGCACCGTCGTCACCGGCCGCATCGAGACTGGAATCGTCAAGGTTGGCGAGGAAGTCGAGATTGTCGGCATCAAGGACACCAAGAAGACGGTGGTCACCGGCGTTGAGATGTTCCGCAAGCTGCTCGATCAGGGCCAGGCTGGCGACAACGTCGGTGCGCTGATCCGCGGCGTCGGTCGCGAGGAAGTCGAGCGTGGGCAGGTTCTCTGCAAGCCCGGCTCGATCAAGCCGCACACCGACTTCTCGGCCGAAGTCTACGTCCTCTCGAAGGATGAGGGCGGCCGTCATACGCCGTTCTTCGCCAATTACCGTCCGCAATTCTACTTCCGCACGACCGACGTGACGGGCGAAGTGGTGTTGCCGGAGGGGACCGAGATGGTCATGCCGGGCGACAATGTGACGCTCGGCGTAAAGCTGATCGCTCCGATCGCAATGGACCCGGGCCTGCGCTTTGCGATCCGCGAAGGCGGCCGGACCGTCGGCGCCGGGGTTGTCGGTTCGATCTCGAAGTAATATAGGGCTGGCGCTCGGGTGATTCCCTTGGGGATCGCACGGGTGCCAGTCTTGAGTTTTTCGCGGGTAAGCGGCGTTTCGTCCACAGACGCATCCGTCGCTGATCCCCGCTTTTTGTTGCCCCAGCCGCCACTTTGGCGAGGACGGGTTTGGCTCTTTCGCATCGGTAGTGGACATGGAAACGCAGAATATCCGGATTCGCCTGAAGGCTTTCGACCACCGAGTGCTCGATCAGGCCACCGGTGATATCGCCGACACCGCGCGGCGCACGGGTGCTCTTATCCGTGGCCCCATTCCGCTTCCGACGCGCATCGAGAAGTTCACCGTCAATCGCTCGCCGCACGTCGACAAGAAGTCGCGCGAGCAGTTCGAGGTCCGCACCTACAAGCGCCTCCTCGACATTGTTCAACCAACTCCGCAGACGGTCGATGCGCTAATGAAGCTCGATCTCGCTGCCGGGGTGGACGTAGAGATTAAGCTGGCCTAAAGGGCTGGCTCCGCGACCAAGATTCGGTCGCACGGTCCTGATTTAAGGACCGACGCAGCGCCTGACAGGGCGACGCAACGGATCACAGGGATACCGCAGGGCGCTTCACAGCACCCTGGGCTGCGTCCCCCGCATCTCGCCCTCGGGCGGGAATGGCCCAAGCGGGGCACGTTTTGTTTCACGGGTCGATGGGTCCCATCAAAGTAGTACTTTGATGGGTGCCCGCCATGCCCCTTGCCGCACATGCGGGGAGGGGCCTCTGTAGGAGCATGGATCATGCGCACTGGCGTGATCGCGAAGAAAATGGGGATGACCCGCCTGTTTCAGGCGGACGGGCGCCACGTGCCCGTCACGGTTCTCCAGCTTGAAGATGTCCAGGTCGTCTCGCGCCGCGAGATGGACCGCGATGGTTATACCGCAGTCCAGCTCGGCGCTGGCTCGGCCAAGGCCAAGAACGTCAACAAGCCGCAACGCGGAATTTTCGGCAAGGCAGAGGTTGAGATCAAAGCAAAGGTGGTTGAGTTCCGTGTCTCCGAGGATGCGCTCCTCGACGTCGGCGCGACCATCACCGCGGACCACTTTGTCGCCGGCCAGATGGTCGACATTCAGGGCGTCACCCAGGGCAAGGGTTTCCAAGGCGGAATGAAGCGCTGGGGGTTCGGCGGTTTACGCGCGACTCACGGCGTCTCGGTCTCGCACCGTTCGCTCGGTTCGACCGGTCAGCGCCAGGACCCAGGCCGCGTCTTCAAGAACAAGAAGATGGCGGGGCATATGGGCGCCAAGAACCGCACCCAGCAGAACCTCGAAATCGTTCGCACCGACGCATTGCGCGGGCTGCTGTTCGTCAAGGGCTCGGTTCCGGGCTCGAAGGGCGGCTGGCTGACGGTCAAGGATTCGGTCAAAATCGATCGTCCCGAAGCGGCCCCTTATCCGGCGGGACTGCTTGAGAACGCTGCCGAGATCGCGACCGAGCAAGCTCCGGCGGGCTTCGTCGAAGAGGCCGCGGTTCACGAAATTCCGGCGCTGCCCGGTGCTGAAGAAGTCGCGGCGATCGCGGCTGAACAGGAAGCCGGCGCGCTCGACAATCAGGACTCCGATGCTGACGGCGATACTTCGCCTTCGGCTGACGAGAACAAGGAAGGCTAAGCGATGAAGGTCAAGGTTCAGACCCTCGACGCCAAAGCGGGCGGGGACATTCAGCTCGATGACGCCGTGTTCGGCGTCGAGCCGCGCGCCGACATTCTCCACCGTGTGGTGACGTGGCAGCTTTCGAACCGTCGCGGCATGGCCCGCGCGGCGCGCGAGCGCAGCGACGTCAACCGCACCGGAAAGAAGTTCGGCAAGCAGAAGGGCGGCGGTACCGCTCGTCACGGCGATCGCCGCGCCCCGATCTTTATCGGCGGCGGCAAGGCTCATGGCCCGCGCGCTCGCCTGTTCACGCTCGGCCTCAACAAGAAGGTTCGCGCGCTTGGCCTGAAGATGGCGCTGTCGTCGAAGGCGATGGGTGGTCAACTGATCATCGTCGACAATCTCGACATGGGCGAAGATGCCAAGACCAAGGCATTGTCGGCCAAGAGCGGCCAGCTCGGCTTCGGCAAGACCGCGCTGGTCATCGACGGTGACGCACTCAACGTCGGCTTCGCGCGCGCCTCATCGAATCTTGGCGGGCTCAATCTGATCCCTGCGGTCGGCGCCAACGTCTATGACATCATGCGCCACGAAACGCTGGTCCTGACCCGCGCCGCGGTCGAAAAACTGGAGGCCCGGTTCAATGGCTAAGAAGCCTGAAGCCCAGGCGGTCGACAACCGCCATTACGATGTCGTGCTCAGCCCGCACATCACCGAAAAGTCGACCATGGTGTCGGAATATAATGCGGTGGTGTTCAAGGTCGCGAACACGGCGTCAAAGCCCGAGATCAAGGCGGCGATCGAGGCGTTGTTCGACGTCAAGGTTCTCAACGTCAACACGATCCTGACCAAGGGCAAGACCAAAAAGTGGAAGGGCACGCCCTATAAGCGGTCCGACTTCAAAAAGGCGATTGTCACTCTGGCCGCCGGTCAGTCGATCGACATCACGAGCGGGATCTAGTCATGGCGTTGAAAGCATATAAGCCGACGAGCCCGGCCCGCCGCGGCCTGATCCTCGTCGATCGTTCGCAGCTTTGGAAAGGCAAGCCCGTCAAGGCGCTGACCGAGGGCAAGAACAAGACCGGTGGCCGCAACCACAATGGTCATGTCACCTCGCGCGGCATTGGCGGCGGCCACAAGCAGAGCTATCGCCGGATCGACTTCAAGCGTCGTACCTGGGATGTCTCGGCAACCGTCGAGCGGCTCGAGTATGATCCCAATCGCTCGGCATTCATCGCGCTCGTCACGTATGAGGGCGGCGAGCAGGCCTATATCATCGCACCGCAGCGTCTTGCCCCCGGCGACAAGGTCATCGCCGGCAAGAAGGTCGACGTAAAACCGGGCAATGCGATGGAAGTCGGTCAGATGCCGGTTGGAACCATCGTCCACAATGTCGAACTCAAGCCCGGCAAGGGCGGTCAGATCGCTCGTGCCGCGGGGACCTATGTTCAGGTCGTCGGCCGCGACAAGGGCATGGTGATCATGCGCCTCAACTCGGGCGAGCAGCGCTATGTCCGGGCCGATTGCATGGCCACCGTTGGTGCCGTGTCGAACCCCGACAATGGTAACCAGACGCTGGCCAAGGCCGGCCGCACCCGCTGGGCCGGGCGCCGTCCGCTCACCCGCGGCGTTGCAAAGAACCCGGTCGATCATCCTCACGGCGGCGGCGAAGGCCGCACTTCGGGCGGGCGGCATCCGGTCACTCCGTGGGGTAAGCCGACCAAGGGCGCCCGCACTCGTAACAACAAGTCGACCGACAAGTTCATCATCAAGTCGCGTCACGCGAAGAAGAAGGGTTAAGCCATGGCCCGTTCCATCTGGAAAGGTCCGTTCGTCGAGCTGTCGCTCCTGAAGAAGGCGGAAGCCGCTCAGGAGGCATCGAAGCGTGCGCCGATCAAGACCTGGTCGCGTCGCTCGACCATTTTGCCGCAGTTCGTCGGACTGACCTTCAATGTCTACAACGGCCGCAAGTTCGTGCCGGTGTCGGTCAACGAGGACATGGTCGGAATGAAGCTCGGCGAGTTCGCGCCGACGCGTTTCTTTCCCGGTCACGCCGCCGACAAGAAGGGCAAGCGCTGATGTCGAAATCCGTCAATCCGCGCCGCGTCGGCGAAAAGGAAGCGCTCGCGGTCGGGACCATGATCCGTGGTTCGGCGCAGAAGCTCAACCTGGTCGCGCAGCTGATCCGCGGCAAGAAGGTCGAGCAGGCGCTCAACATCCTGAAATTCTCGACCAAGGGTATGGCGCCCGAGGTTTCGAAGGTGCTCGCCTCGGCGATCGCCAATGCCGAGAATAATCACAAT
This sequence comes from Sphingomicrobium sp., assembly GCA_035575595.1. Classification (GTDB taxonomy): domain Bacteria; phylum Pseudomonadota; class Alphaproteobacteria; order Sphingomonadales; family Sphingomonadaceae; genus Sphingomicrobium. The sequence goes on along the minus strand of DATLXR010000048.1, from coordinate 14,343 downwards.
CTCGATGTCGATGCGCTGGTCGTCGCCGAAGCATCGGTCGGCAAGTCGATCACGCTGAAGCGGTTCGCAACCCGCGCACGTGGCCGTTCGACCCGCATCGAAAAGCCGTTTAGCCGCCTTCGCGTCGTCGTTCGCGAGCAGGAAGAAGCATAATGGGTAATAAATCTTCAGCGATCGGTCTGCGCCTGCAGATCAACCGTACCTGGGATAGCCGCTGGTTCGCCGAAGGCCAGGATTACGGCCGCTTGCTGCTCGAGGATCTCAAGATCCGCAAGCATATCATGAAGATCCTGCCGCAGGCTGCGATCTCCAAGGTCGTGATCGAGCGTCCGGCCAAGCTTGCTCGCATTTCCATCTATGCCGCGCGCCCTGGCGTGATCATCGGCAAGAAGGGCTCGGATATTGAGAAATTGAAGAAGATCATCGGCAAGATGACTTCCTCTGAAGTGAGCCTCAACATCGTCGAAATCCGAAAGCCGGAAATCGATGCGCGTTTGATTGCGCAGGGCATTGCCGACCAGCTCGAGCGCCGGATCGCTTTCCGTCGCGCGATGAAGCGTGCCGTTCAGTCGGCGATGCGGCTTGGCGCGGAGGGCATCCGCATTAATTGCGGCGGTCGTCTCGGCGGTGCCGAGATCGCGCGTTCGGAATGGTATCGCGAAGGCCGCGTTCCGCTGCATACCTTGCGCGGCAACGTCGATTATGCCGAGGCGCAGGCGCACACTGCTTATGGTGTGTGCGGAGTGAAATGTTGGGTCTTCAAGGGCGAGATTCTCGGCCATGACCCGCTCGCGCAGGATCGCCTGATGATGGAAGCGCAAACTTCGGGCGTCCGTCCGATGCGCGACGATCGGCGTTAAGGGACATTTGAGATGTTGCAACCGAAACGCACCAAATTCCGCAAGGCCTTCAAGGGTCGCATTCACGGTAATGCCAAGGGTGGCACCGAGCTCAACTTCGGCGCTTATGGCCTGAAGGCGATGGAGCCTGAGCGGATCACCGCCCGCCAGATTGAGGCGGCCCGCCGCGCGATCACGCGTCACATCAAGCGCGCTGGCCGCTTGTGGATTCGCATTTTCCCCGACATTCCGGTGTCTTCGAAGCCTGCCGAAGTCCGCATGGGCAAGGGCAAGGGTTCGCCCGAATTCTGGGTCGCTCGGGTCAAGCCCGGCCGCATCCTGTTCGAGCTCGACGGTGTGCCCGGACCGCTCGCCAAGGTCGCTTTCGAGCGCGCCGCGGAGAAGTTGCCGATCCGCGTCAAGGTTGTCGCCCGCCTTGGCGAAACCCTGGTTGTGGAGGACTGATCATGGCCAAGAAGGAAGACATCTCGGTCAAGACCGACGACCAGCTCTCGACCCAGCTGGGCGAACTGAAGCGTGAGCAGTTCAACCTGCGCTTTCAGTCCGCGACCAACCAGCTCGAAAAGCCATCGCGGGTTCGCGAGGTGCGCCGCACCATCGCCCGTATCAAGACGCTCCAGACCGCACGCGCCACCGCGCCCGCGGCCAAGGCGTAAGGAGACTATTGAGATGCCCAAGCGCGTCCTCTCCGGCACCGTGGTGTCCGACAAGGGAGACAAGACGGTGGTGGTTCGTGTCGAGCGGCGGGTGAAGCACCCGCTCTATGGCAAGATCATCCGACTGTCGAAAAAGTACCACGCCCACGACGAAGGCAATGCCTTCAAGCTGGGTGAGCAGATCCGCATCGAGGAATGTGCTCCGGTGTCGAAGCTGAAGAGCTGGATCGTGCTCGATCGCGTCGGCGCCGCTCCGGTGGCAGTCGACGAGATCGCCGAGGTCGATATTTCGAAGCCGGTCAAGGCGGCGCCCGCGCCGACGGAATCTAAGGCCACCAAGGCGGCCAAGGGCAAAGCGGCGAAAGCCTCGGCCCCCGCAGACGCCGAAGCATAAGGAAGGACTGAACCCATGATCCAGATGCAGTCCAACCTCGAGGTTGCCGACAATAGTGGTGCGAAGCGCGTCCAGTGCATCAAGGTGCTCGGCGGGTCGAAGCGCCGCGTCGCTGGCGTCGGCGACATCATCGTCGTGTCGGTCAAGGAAGCCGCCCCGCGCGGCAAGGTCAAGAAGGGCGACGTTCATCGCGCTGTGATCGTCCGCACCGCCAAGGACATCCGTCGTCCCGATGGCTCGGTGATCCGCTTTGATACCAACGCCGCGGTGCTGGTGAACAAGAATGAGGAGCCGATCGGCACTCGTATCTTCGGGCCGGTGGTGCGCGAACTTCGCGCCCGCAAGCATATGAAGATCATCAGCCTCGCTCCGGAGGTGCTGTAACATGTCGGCTGCGAAAATCCGCAAGGGTGACAAGGTCGTCGTGCTCTCGGGCCGCGACAAGGGCAAAACCGGTGAAATCACCGCTGCCATGCCCAAGGACAGCAAGGTCATCGTGTCGGGCGTGAATATCGCCACCCGTCACAAAAAGGCGACCCAGGAAAATCCGCAGGGCGGTCTCGAGCGCAAGGAAGCGGCGATGCACGTCTCCAAGGTCGCATTGATCGACCCCAAGGACGGCAAGGCGACCCGCGTTCGCTTCGAAACCGGCAAGGACGGCAAGAAGGTCCGCGTCGCGGCGCGGTCCGGGGAGAAGATCGATGGCTGAAGCCAAGAATGCCAAGAGCGATACGGCCTACACGCCGCGGCTCAAGAAGGATTATGACGACCGCATCGCCAAGGCGATGGTCGAGAAGTTCGGTTATAAGAACCGGCTGGAAATCCCGCGTCTCGACAAGATCGTGATCAACATGGGCGTCGGCGAGGCGACCCAGGACAAGAAGAAGGTCGAACAGGCCGCGGCCGAAATGGAAAAGATTGCTGGCCAGAAGCCGGTAATCACCAAGGCCAAGACCTCGATTGCTCAGTTCAAGCTGCGCGAGGGAATGCCGATCGGCTGCAAGGTCACGCTTCGCCGCGAGCGGATGTTCGAGTTTCTCGACCGTCTCGTGACGATCGCTCTGCCGCGCGTCCGCGATTTTCGTGGGCTCAATCCCAAGTCCTTCGACGGGCGCGGCAATTACGCAATGGGTCTCAAGGAACAGATCGTGTTCCCGGAGATCAACTATGACTCGATCGACAAGGTTCGGGGCATGGACGTGATCATCACCACGACCGCGAAGACGGACGAGGAAGCGCGCGAATTGCTGCGTCTCTTCAACTTTCCGTTCCCCGCGGACGAAACCGAAACGAAGCAGGCCGCGTAAGCGGGCCCTGCGCAGTAGGAAGAGAACTTAAGTCATGGCGAAACTGAGTTCCGTGAACAAGAATGAGGCTCGCAAGAAGCTCGTCGCGAAGACCGCGGCGAAACTTGCGAAGCTCAAAGCAAAGGCGAATGACACTTCGGTCGATGAGACCGAGCGTCTTATTGCTCGTCTCAAGATGGCCGAGCTGCCGCGCAACGGCAACCCGACCCGCATTCGCAACCGTTGCGAGCTGACCGGTCGCTCGCGCGGTTTTTATCGCAAGTTCCGCCTGTCGCGGATCATGCTTCGGGAAATGGGCAATAAGGGCCTGATTCCCGGTCTCACCAAGTCGAGCTGGTAAGGGCACGATATGCCGATGACCGATCCGTTGGGTGATATGCTCACCCGTATTCGCAATGGCCAGCAGGCGCGCAAGGATAGCATCCTCACGCCAGCGTCGAAGCTTCGTGCCAATGTGCTCGATGTGCTTCAGCGCGAAGGCTATATCCGTGGCTATGCCGAGGAAGAGCTCTCTGGCCAGAAAGGGCTGCGCATCGAGCTCAAATATTTTGAGGGCCAGCCCGCGATCCAGCATTTGGCGCGCGTGTCGAAGCCTGGCCGCCGGGTCTATTCCGGTTCGAGCGAGCTTCCCCGCATTCGTAACGGTCTTGGCATGACGATCGTGTCGACTCCCCGCGGTGTTCTGTCGGACGCCGAGGCGCGCGACCAGAACGTCGGCGGCGAAGTGCTGGCGGAGGTGTTCTGATGTCGCGTATTGGCAAGAAACCCGTGTCGATGCCCTCGGGCGTCAGTGCCGCGGTCGAGGGTCAGACCCTCACCGTCAAAGGTCCCAAGGGGACTTTGTCGATGGCGCTGCTCGATGACCTCGTCACCACCACGATCGACACCGATGCGATTAGCATCAAGCCAATCGCCCCGTCACAGCGCTCGCGCGCTGCTTGGGGGATGCAGCGTACGCAGGTCCAGAATTTGGTCACCGGCGTTACCGAGGGCTTCACTAAGGTGCTCGAGATCAACGGCGTCGGTTATCGCGCCGCGGCCCAGGGCAAGAACCTCAAGCTGCAGCTCGGCTATAGTCACGACGTCAATTACGCCATTCCCGACGGGATCGACGTCAAGACTCCCGACGCGACCACGATCGAGATCAGTGGGATCGACCGCCAGCAGGTCGGTCAGGTTGCCGCTGAAATTCGCCGCTGGCGCAAGCCGGAGCCCTATAAGGGCAAGGGCATCAAATATCGCGGCGAGTATATCTTCCGCAAAGAAGGCAAGAAGAAGTAAGCCATGGCGAAACTCTCTCTCTTCGATCGCCGCCGGCGCCGCGTCCGCACCGCGCTCAAGGCGCGTGCTTCGGGCAAGCCGCGTCTGTCGGTTCACCGCTCGGGCCGGCATATCTATGCCCAGCTCATCGACGATGCCGCTGGCAAGACGCTCGCTTCGGCCTCAACCCTCGACAAGGACCTCGAGGGCAAGGTCGGCGCGACCCGCGACGGCGCTGCCCAGGTTGGAAAAACTCTTGCCGAGCGCGCCAAGCAGGCCGGCGTCACGCGTGTCGTGTTCGATCGCGGTGGCTTTCTTTTCCATGGCCGGGTGAAAGCCCTCGCCGATGCCGCTCGCGAAGGCGGATTGGAGTTCTAAATGGCTGACGAAAACGAAACCCCGCAGGCTGCTCCGGCTGCCGAAGCTCCCGCTTCCGCGGCGCCCGAAGCTCCCGCTTCCGCGCCGCCCGAAGCTCCTGCTGTGCCTGAAACCGCAGCTCCGGCAACCGAGGGCCGTGGCCCACCGCGCGGCGGACTGCGAGGCGGCCGTGGTGGCGGTGGCGGTCGTGACAATCGCGGCGGCGGCAATCGTGGACGGCGCGACGATCGTCGTGGCGGTCGCGGCGGCGCCGACGATGGTGGCGAGGATCTGATCGAGAAATTGGTTCACATCAATCGCGTCTCCAAGACGGTCAAGGGCGGCAAGCGCTTCGGCTTTGCGGCTCTGGTCGTCGTCGGCGATGGCAAGGGCCGCTCGGGCTTCGGCCATGGCAAGGCGCGCGAAGTCCCCGAGGCTATCTCGAAAGCAACCGCGGCGGCCAAAAAGGCCATGATCCGCGTCCCGCTGCGTGACGGCCGTACGCTTCACCATGACGGCAACGGCCATTTCGGCGCCGGCAAGGTCACCGTTCGCTCGGCTCCGTCGGGCACCGGGATCATCGCCGGCGGCCCGATGCGCGCGGTGTTCGAAAGCCTTGGCGTTGCTGACGTGGTGACCAAGTCGGTCGGAACCTCGAACCCCTACAACATGATCCGGGCGACGTTCGAAGCCTTGAAGGAACAGACCAGCCCGCGTTCGGTCGCGCAGCGTCGCGGCAAGAAGGTCTCGGACCTGCTCGGCCGTGGCGGAATGGATAAAGCGGAAGCCGAAGCGACCGCCGAAGCGATCACGGAGTAATCATGGCCAAGATCAAGATCACCCAGACCGGATCGCCGATCCGCCGCGACGAGACCCAGCGCGCAACGCTGGTCGGGCTTGGGCTCAACAAGATGCACCGCACGGTCGAGGTCGAGGAGACCCCGGAAGTGACGGGCCAGGTGCGCAAGGTCGCGCATCTGCTCAGCGTCGAACGATAAACCATAGGGCTTCGGCCCAGCGCGAAATAAGCGAAAGCGAGTGCACGACATGAAACTCAATGAACTCCGCGACAATCCTGGTGCCCGCAAGAGCCGCGTTCGCGTCGGCCGGGGCATCGGCTCGGGCCTCGGCAAGACCGCCGGGCGCGGCCAGAAGGGCCAGAAGAGCCGCTCGGGCGTCTCGATCAAGGGCTTCGAAGGCGGCCAGATGCCGCTCCACATGCGGCTGCCGAAGCGTGGCTTCAACAACAAATTCGCCAAGGATTATGCCGAGGTCAATCTCGGCGCCATCCAGAAGATGATCGACGCCGGCACGCTCGATGGCAAGGGCACGCTCGACCATGCGGCGCTGAAGGCTGCGGGGCTTGCTCGCGGCGGCCGCAACGGCGTTCGCCTGCTCGGCAAGGGCGTGCTTACCTCGAAAGTCAGCTTCACTGTCGCCGGCGCGTCGAAGGGCGCGATCGAGGCGGTCGAAAAGGCCGGCGGAAAGGTCGAAGTGATCGAAACGATCTCGGCCTCCGAAAAAGCCGCCGCCAAGAAGGGCAAGGTCCGCCTTGCGCGGATCGAGGCCAAGGCCGCCAAGAACGACGCCAAGAAGGCTTGAACCTTTCTTGGGCAAAGGGGCTTCGCAGCGACGCACCAATGACTATATCGGGCGGCGGGGGGCATGATGTCCGTCGCCGCCTGACCTTTATCTAGGGATTATCGATGGCATCCGCAGCCGAACAATTGGCCGCCAACATCAGCCTTTCCAGTTTCGGAAAAGCGACCGAGCTCAAGAAGCGCCTGTGGTTCACGCTTGGCGCGCTGGTCCTTTTCCGGCTGCTGTCGTTCGTCCCGATCCCAGGGATCGACCCGCGCGCAATGGCGTCGCTGTTCCAGACCCAGCAGGGCGGAGTTCTCGATTTCTTCAACACCTTTTCGGGCGGCAGCCTTGAGCGGATGAGCATCATCGCGCTCGGCGTCATGCCCTATATCACCGCCTCGATCGTGGTGCAGCTCGGCGCGACGCTTTACCCGGCCTGGGCTGCGCTCAAGAAAGAAGGCGAGGTCGGGCGCAAGAAGCTCAATCAATATACCCGCTACCTCACCGTGCTCCTCACCACCGTTCAGGGGTATTTCATCGCCGTCGGGCTCGAAAGCCTCGGCGCTGCGCAGGGCATTGGCGCGGTCGTCGAGCCGGGAATGCTGTTCCGAGTCTCGGCGACGATCAGCCTCGTTGGCGGAACCCTGTTCCTGATGTGGATCGGCGAGCAGATCACCAGTCGCGGGATCGGTAACGGCATCAGCCTGATCATCATGGCCGGCATCGTCGCCTCGCTTCCGCGCACGCTTGCGCAATTGTTCGAGGGCGGACGCACCGGAACGCTCGATTCGCTCCTGGTCGTCACGATCATCATCGCGGTCGCCGCCTTAGTGCTTTTCATCTGCTTCATGGAGCGCGCGCAGCGCCGAGTGCTTGTCCAATATCCCAAGCGGCAGACCGCGCGCGGCGCGATGCAGCAGGAACGCAGCCATCTTCCGATCAAGATCAACACCGCGGGCGTCATCCCGCCGATCTTCGCTTCGTCGCTTCTGCTGATGCCGCTGACCGTATTGCAGATGGCCGGCGGCGGGACCGCGGGCAGCGATAGCGGCTCGAGCGACTGGCTGATCACCATCTCGACCTGGCTTCAGCATGGCTCACCGCTCTATCTCGGCCTGTACGGCTTCGGCATCGCCTTCTTCTGCTTCTTCTACACCGCGGTACAGTTCAATTCCGAAGAGACCGCCGAGCAGCTCAAGCGCCACGGCGGCTTCATTCCGGGCATCCGTCCGGGCAAGGCGACCGAGACTTATTTCGACTATCTGCTCAACCGCATCACCGTGGTCGGCGCTGCCTATCTCGTGCTGATCTGCCTGATCCCGGAAATATTGTTCAGCCAGGCCGGCGTGCCCTTTTACCTCGGCGGCACGAGCTTGTTGATCGTGGTCAATGTGACCATGGATACGGTCAGCCAAATCCAGAGCCACTTGATCGCTCACCAATATGGCGATCTGATCAAGAAGGCGAAACTCAAGGGCGCGAAGCGGCGCTGAACACCGCGTCCGGAGGGGTACAAGCGTTGGACATCATTCTTTTAGGGCCACCCGGCGCCGGCAAGGGCACTCAGGCCCAACGCCTTCAGGCCGCGCGCGGAATGATCCAGCTATCGACCGGCGACATGCTCCGTGAGGCAGTCGCCAAGGGCACTCCGGTCGGGCTCAAGGCCAAAGCGGTGATGGAAGCGGGCGAACTCGTGTCCGACGCGATCGTCTCGGCACTGATCGGCGAGCGGCTGGACACTGCCGCCGCTCACGGAGCGATCTTCGACGGCTTTCCGCGCACGGGTCATCAGGCTGAAGCGCTTGAAATGCTCCTCGAGGAACGCGGACGCAGGGTCGATCATGTCATCGAACTCGTTGTCGACGAAGAAGCGCTGGTCGACCGAATCACCGGCCGCTTTACCTGCGCCTCTTGCGGAGCGCCGTTCCACGACAGCTTCCAGCCGCTTCGCGTTGCGGGAACATGTGACGCTTGTGGCGGAAGTGAATTTAAACGCCGGCCCGACGACAATGAGCAGACGGTGCGCACCCGAATGGCCGAATATCGCGCAAAGACCGCCCCGATCCTCCCGATCTATGAGGACAAGGGGCTGGTGCGAAAGGTCGATGGAATGATGTCGGTCGAGCAGGTCGCGGCGGCAATCGACGATATTTTGGACGCCTGACCCGTGCCGTCGTTGAACTAGTCCGCGGCGCGAACCAGCGTAATCGTCCGCCAGGCCGGAGTATTCGCGGTCGCTGCGTGATCCTCGCTCGCCACCTCGCTCCAGCGCTCACTCGACCGCAAGTCTGGCATGGTCACGTCGCCCGCGATTGACGCGAGAACTTCGGTCAACTCAATCCGATCGGCGATCGGCTCGAACATTTCAAAGATCGCCGCTCCGCCGATGACCGACACCGCATCGTTGCCCGCGAGCGCCAGCGCGCCTTCGGCGTCATGCGCCACTTCGACTCCCTCAGCGGTCCTCGACGGATCGCGCGTCAACACGATATGCCGACGGCCCGGCAGTATTCCCGGCAGGCTGTCAAAGGTCTTGCGCCCCATCACCATCGCACTGCCCATCGTCAGCGCCTTGAACCGCTTGAGGTCGCCCGGGATGTGCCACGGCAATTTATTGTCGCGTCCGATGACGCCGTTGATTGCTCGGGCAAGAACGATCGTGATCGGGGGGCGGGCCATGCTTTCCCTAATGCTCGCTTAGGGGGCTGGCAGCAAGCACGCCTCTGGGGCATGGCGTACATATGAACCCCGCCCAGCAGAGGATCGTCGATCAAATTCGCGCAAAGTTCGGCGCGCGCGCTGCAGTGACCGATTCGGAAGCGATTCGACCATGGCTGACCGACTGGCGCGGCCGCTGGCACGGCTCCTCGCCCGCAATGTTGGAGCCCGACTGCACCGAGGCGGTCGCGACGATAGTGAAGCTTGCCGCTAGCGAAGGCGTCCCGCTCGTCCCGCAGGGCGGTAACACCTCGATGGTCGGCGGCGCGACTCCCGATGCGGACGGGTCGGCGCTGATCCTGTCCCTTCGGCGAATGAACTGCATCCGCGAACTCGCCGATCATTCCGCGGTAGCTGAGGCGGGAGTGATCCTCGAGCATCTGCACAACGCCGCCAAAGCGATCGGGCGCCGTTTTCCGCTGACGCTCGGCGCTCGGGGGAGCGCGACCATCGGCGGGCTGGTCTCGACCAACGCCGGGGGTACCCAGGTGCTTCGGTTCGGCCCGATGCGGGCGCTTGTCGAGGGGATCGAGGCTGTCCTTCCCGACGGCACGATCCATCGCGGGCTCGCGGGCCTGAAAAAAGACAATCGCGGATCGAGCGTGGATCAATTGCTGATCGGTGCCGAAGGAACGCTTGGTATCATCACCGCCGCCCGCTTGCGACTGGTGCCAGCAATCCTTGAGCGCGGAGTCGCCTGGCTCGGCCTCGCCAACCCCGCAGCTGCGCTTGCCCTACTTCATGCACTCGAGGCCCAAACCAACCGCGTCGAAGGCTTTGAGATCATTCCGGATGAATCGCTGCAGGCGGTGCTTGGCCACATCCCGGGCGCACGTGCCCCGCTCGTCGGCGAATATCCTTGGCACGTTCTTATAGAGGCCACCTCGGACGATCCCGGTGCCGAACCTTCCACGGCGCTGCTCACGCGGCTGCTCGTGCCACTGATCGAAAGCGGTCTCGCCGCCGATGGCACTATCGCTTCGTCAGAAGCGCAGGCCGAAGCGATGTGGCGGCTTAGGGATAGCCTGTCGGAGGCTGAGCGCGCCACCTTCGGGCCCGCCACCCAGCATGATATCTCGGTGCCAGTGGATGCGATGCCAGAGTTCATGACTTCGGCGGCGGCAACCGTCGAGGCCGCCTTCCCGGGCACACATGCTTCGGGCTTCGGCCATCTCGGCGACGGGAATGTCCACTTCCATGTCAGGTCGGGAAGGGACGCGGCCCCCGATTGGCTCGATCGCGAAGGACCAGCGGTATCGCGGTTGGTTCACGACCTTGTCACCGCCGCCGGAGGCTCAATTAGCGCAGAACATGGCATCGGCCAGATGAAGCGGGACGAACTCGCCCGAATCGACCTCGACCGCGTGCGTTTTCTCACCGCAATCAAGGCCGCGCTCGACCCAAAGGCAATCATGAACCCGGGGAAATTAATCTAGCGATTGGCGCGCCCGAGTGGATTCGAACCACTGGCCTCAAGATTAGAAGTCTCGTAGAGTCTCGTATCATAGCGATCATTATGTAGCAGCTCTGAGGAGAAAATAGAACATAGCGATCTTAAGATTGCATATTGTATCAAGTTTCGTTACCTAACTGGTTACCTAAACAGCAATAAGGTAACAGGCATGACGCGGCTCACGGATACAACCGTTAAGGCAATGAAGCCCCCCGCAGCAGGACAGGCCGAACACCCTGACGAGATGGTTACCGGCCTTCGCCTTCGAATAGGCGCTGGGGGACGCAAAGCGTGGATCGTTCGGACGCGAGCAGGCGGTAAGCCGATAAACCGCACGCTGGGCAGGTATCCGATTATGAGCTTAGCGAAGGCGCGAAGCGAAGCACAAAAGCTGCTGTTGGAGATTGCGACCGCCGGTGCACCGCAAGAGAAACGGACGTTCCGCGACTTGCTCGACCATTGGCTGGACCACGACGCGAAGGCGAACAATCGTTCGTGGAAGCTCCAAAAGAGGCAAGCCGATATTCACGTTATTCCCGCATGGGCCAATCGCCCGATCGAGAGCATCACCCGCGCGGACGTGCGCGAACTGATCGACGGAATCGAGGGCACTGTGGCACCTAACCGCGTGTTGGCGCTGGTTAGGCGGCTATTCCGCCACGCGCTGTCGCGAGACTGGATTCAAATGTCTCCCGCCGAGGCGATCGAAAAACCAAAAGCAGAGCGGGCGCGCGATCGGTTTCTCGAAATGGACGAGGTGAAGCGTATCTGGGCCGCGTCTGACCTGCTGGGCTATCCTTACGGACCTTATGTCAAAATGTTACTGCTGACCGGCCAACGGCGGACCGAGGTAGCGTCAATGCGCTGGGCGGATATCGACATTGATGCAGCGACGTGGATCATGTGCAGCGACGACACCAAATCAGAACGCGCCCACCTTGTGCCGCTAGCACCGCAAGCTGTGGAGATGTTGCGACACGCGCCGAGGATGGGACCGTATGTCTGGACGACTAAGGGCGAGACGTACGCGCAAAACTATACGAAAGCGAAAGCGAAGTTAGACGGCTTCCTAGCGGCTGGAACTGATGGCGAGATTGGGCCGTGGCGACTGCATGACCTGCGACGGACATTGGCAACGCATATGGTGAGGCTGGGCGTCTCTGAGATCGTCGTGGGGCGCGTGCTCAATCATGCGCTGCAAGGTGTCACAGCGCGCGTCTACGCGCTCCACAGCTACGCGTCTGAGAAACGAAGCGCGCTCGATCGATGGGCAGCCGAGATCGACCGCGCCGTTGCGGGGCGCAAGGTGGACAACGTGGTGGCAATCAATGGTTGAGCGCAGCGCAAACGCCGGACATGGGATCGTCGAGATTGACGCTCGCTGCATTGCGATTGGTACGCCAGGATGGGCTGCCTACTTGGAACGGGAACGCGCCTTAGATGCTTGGAAAGAATATTTCCCGGATCCGGTTTGGCTGCGCGAAGAATTAGCAGCGGCAAGGCAGGCAGAGCCCGACCGCTTATTTAAGCCGTGGGAAGATTGGGGCTGGTTTGTCGAACGTATGTTGGCGAACCGCATGCTTCTTGAAAGCTCGATCAATTCAGAATCGACGATCGACGCGGTTTTATATAGCGCTGAATTAAGCAGTTTAGTCACTGAGGCGCGCATCAAGTTCAAATGGGAAAAGTTTGCATTATCCGGCCTAAGTTGCAGCCAAGGTGCATCTCAAGGCGGAAAGCTTCGCGGTGAGTCCGACAAGATACTCGACCGGCGCGAGCCCTTGATCGCAGCCTATCGGCGGAAGCGAGAAGCGGGCTGGGTGCACAAAACGGCAAAACTCTACGCGATTAATCACGCTGACTATGGCGATCAAAAACCGCTGGGCACTAAGCAGGCGACCCGAATCCTAAACGCGCTCAAATAGCGAGACATTACGCGGGCAAATGTCCCTCAAGTGTCTATAATAGACATAACGTTCCTGACAACATGGAGCGTTCAAGATGGACATCGAGCAACAATTTCTCACTGCTAAGCGCGTAGCGGAATTAACGACCTTTAGTCGCGCGACGATCAACCGAAAAGTTGAATCGGGCGAATTTCCTAAACCCGTATTTATTTCCGAACGCCGCAAAGTCTTTTCGGCCCAGGCAGTGCGCCGCTGGATGGCAGAGCGGATGGGCGAGGTGGCATGAGCCATGGCCCATCAAAAAAGCCCCCGACGGGCTAACGTCGGAGGCTCGATTGCTTCGCGGGCATCGAGCATTAAGCTTAGCCGAAACACCATCAAATCGCAACCCGAACAACAGCCGTCGCTAACGGACGACGAGATCATGAGGGCCTTGTGGGGGCCGGGCATAGAGTCGACGGACTCGATCGAACACATGTTGCGCTTACTGAATAAAGCAGAGACCGACGAGCTATTCTGGCGCGTTTTTCAGATTGGCTGGAGTAGCTGCGACGACACATGGTCATGGCGCTCTTGGGTCCTAAATCTGCTGACGCGCAGGGGCACGGTCGCGCCGTTTCTGTCGGGAAAGGACAAGGTTTTTTATGATAGCCTGCCCGATCTCGTAACTATCTACCGCGGGGGCTCAGCCGAGCGGGTGCGCGGGCTGGCGTGGACCACAGACCGGAATACTGTCGCTGGATTCGCTCGCGGTCATCGAGGAATAGCCGTCCCGAATGCCGTGATCGCGATTGCTGTAGTGGAGAAAGACGCAGTCTTCACTGTTGCGACAGATCGCGACGAACAAGAGGTGATCGTTAACTATCGGCGCCTCCGGAAGTTCGTAGCCATGCCCTATGAACGGGGCGCGTCATGAGCGCGATGATCCCGATCCTGCCGGAGCGTGATCGGCGCCGCCTGATCTCAACCTGCGGGTTGCTCGCCTCCGACCGCGATCGCGAGGTTATCGCGGCCGTCCGCGCCGCCGCCCGCTTGCTGCAACCGCACGGCCGGACCGTCGCTGAACTGGTCGAGATTGCAATCGGATCAACACCAACGCCGTGGGCGCAATCGACGCGGCCTGATCCGGTTGGAGCTCGCGACCACCAGCATCTCGCGCGGATGTACCTGATCACGTCGGTTCATCTCAAGAAGTGGGAACGCGATTTCCTCACCAGCCTGACGCGATGGGATGGCCCATTAAGTCCGAAGCAGCGAGCCGCGCTCGAAACGATCGAAATTAGGATCAACAGGTTACGACGATGAGCGGGCATCTCGATTTCGCGTCGATCAAGTCATCTGTGCGCATGTCGGCAGTTGTCGGCGTGTCGATGAAGCTCAACCCCTCAGGGCGCGAGTTCGTCGGCTGCTGCCCGTTTCACGAGGACCTTACTCCGAGCTTCACCGTAAGTGACGAAAAGGGTTTTGCTCATTGCTTCGGCTGCGGCTGGCACGGCGATGTTCTCGACTTCGTAGCGCAGATTGATGGGTGCACCCTTCACGAAGCTGCCGAGCGGTTAGGCGCCGGGAATCTGCCCATTGCTCGGCCCGGAAATATCGTCGTCGTTGACTTCGTCAAAACTGCGACCATCGAAGCAGCGCGGCGCATCTGGCGTGATGCCAAGCCGATCGGCGGGACACCTGCAGAACTCTATCTGCGCAGGCGAGGGATTCACATGCCGCTGCCGCCAACGCTTCGGTTCGCGCGGCTCAAGCATCCGAGTGGTGCAGTGCATCCGTGCCTAGTTGCGTTGGCGATATCAGCAAAAACTTCCTTCGCAGGAATTCAGCGAACTTACCTCACCGAC
>DATLXR010000047.1:0-3197 GCA_035575595.1 Sphingomicrobium sp. | reverse complement strand
GTCGGCGCCCGACGCGCGTGCCTATTTTTCGAAGGCCGATGGCTCGCTGCTCAAGGCCGGGGATCTGTTGCGCAATCGGGCTTATTCGGAATTTGTCGGGCGACTTGCCGCGCAGGGGCCAGCGGCGTTTTACTCGGGATCTACCGGCGCGCGGATTGTTGCGCGGACGCGCGCGGGGCCGCTTGGTGGTTCGATGACGATGGCCGATCTTGCCGGTTACAGGCCGGTCAAGCGCGAGGCATTGTGCCGGCCATATCGAGTTTATCTGGCTTGTGTCCCGCCGCCGCCGTCGAGCGGGGTGGGCTTGCTCCAACTGCTCAATTTGCTCGAGCGAAGCGATATTGCAGCGCGCGGTCCGGGCGACCCTCAAGCCTGGTTCCTGTTCGCCGAAGCGAGCCGGATCATGTATGCCGACCGCGATCGTTATGTCGGCGATCCGGCCTTCGTATCGGTACCCGTGGTGGGACTGCTCGAGCCCGGATATGTCGCTTCGCGGGCGCGATTGATCGGCGCCAATGCCGGGCCGCCGCCTGTCGCCGGAATGCCCAAGGGCGCGACTGTCACCGGGGCGGACAGGACGCGCGAGCCCGCCGGAACGTCACATTTCATCGTCCGCGATGCGGCGGGCAATGTCGTGTCGATGACGACCACGGTCGAATCCTTGTTCGGGTCGGGGCGGATGGTCGACGGCTTTTTCCTCAACAATGAAATGACCGATTTCGCGCTTCAGCCGCGCGACGCCGAGGGCCGGCTTTCGGTCAACGCACCCGCGCCCGGAAAGCGGCCGCGATCATCGATGACTCCGGTGATCCTGCTCGACCGCAATGGCGATTTTGCCGGTGCGTTCGGATCGGCGGGGGGCAATGCCATCCTTGCCTATGTGGCGAAGACGATGGTGGCGTCGATCGATTGGGGCCAGCCGATGCAACAGGCGCTTGCGACGCCGAACCTCGTTGCGCGCGGCGCGAACTTCAATGGCGAAGTCACCAAATTCTCGCCTGAGATTTTGGCCGCTCTGGCCGCTCGCGGAATCCGCTTGAAACCGGGTCAGGGTGAGGATTCCGGTGTTCATGCGGTGCTGATCCGCAATGGCCGGATCGATGGGGGCTTCGATCCCAGGCGCGAAGGCGTCGTGCTGACTTTGCCTGCGGCGCGCTAGAGCGTTTCACTGCCGATTGCCTCGGTGAGGTTCGCCATGCCGGCTTGCGCAAGGCGCGCGGCGAGGCCATCCGCGATTCGTCGTGCGAGACCTGGTCCCTCATAAACCAGCGCCGAATAGAGCTGGAGGAGGCTCGCTCCGGCGATGATCCTCTGCCACGCGTCATCGGCGTTTTCGATGCCGCCCGCCGCGACCAAAATGATTTCGCCGCCGCTTGCGCTTCGGAATTGGCGCAGGGCGTCGAGCGCGAGGGCTTTCAGCGGCGCCCCGGAGAGGCCGCCTGACTCGCCTGCGTAACGCGACTTGAGCGCGGGGCGCGACACGGTCGTGTTGGCGATGATCAGGGCATCGATCTTTTGGTCGATCGCGGCGCGGACGATGCGTTGATGGTCACCCGTTGCCAGATCCGGAGCGACTTTCAGGAACAGCGGGGGCCCGTTGTCAGCGCGGGCTTCGCGCACCGCTGCGAGCAATTCGACCAACTCGCCCCCGGCTTGCAGGTCGCGCAGTCCGGGAGTGTTGGGAGAGCTGATGTTGACGGTCAGATAATCGGCGACCGGCGCCATATTCCGCACCCCCGCGACATAATCGGCGATGCGGTCGGCGCTGTCCTTGTTCGCGCCGATATTGACCCCGACTAGTCCGATGCAGCGGCGCTGCTTTAGCCGCTCAAGCGCGCTTGCCTGGCCAAGATTGTTGAACCCCATGCGGTTGATCACTGCCCGGTCTTCGGCCAGCCTGAACAGCCGCGGCCTGGAATTGCCTGACTGGGGACGCGGGGTGAGCGTTCCGACCTCGACGAAGCCGAACCCCAGCGAGAGCATCGCGTCGGGCACTTCGCCATCCTTGTCGAAGCCCGCCGCGAGCCCGACCGGCGAGGGGAAGCGCAAGCCAGCGACTTCGCTCGCGAGCGAGGGAGTGAGGTGCGGGGGCCGCCGCGCGGGCATCAGGCGCAAGGCGGCGATCGTGGCGCGGTGCGCGGTTTCGGCGTCGAGCGCGTGGATCAGCGGGCGAATGAGGTTGAACAAGGCCATGACGACCCCCCTAGCGCGACCCGGCCCTGCCGTTCATCGAAAAATTCATGGCCAGCGGGCCGATCGCGCGGCAGAGTGCGCTTAGCCCTCTGTAAGGAAAACCCATGGCCCGTACGTATCTGTTGCTTGCCACGACCGCTTTGCTCAGCACCGCCTGCGCTGTCCGCCAAGCCGAGCCTTTGCTGATCCAGCCCCCCGCTCTGGAAATGGCGTCGACGCCGGCCCCGGCCCCCGAACCCGCGCCGATCGTCAAGAATGCGGCGCTTGGCACATTCTTCGACGAGTATGACAGGGCCGAACTTGCCTTGTCACCGCTGTCGAAATCCTATCGTGCGATCAAGGACAGCGATTACGGCAAACTCGACGCGTTTGGCGAGGCTCCTGCGGTGGCCAATCGAGCGCTCGACCAGTCTACTGCCGAGGCTTTGCAGGCGCGATTCAACCGCGCCGCGCTGAATGTCGACGATCAGCTGAGCTATGATCTCCTGCTGTATCGCAACGCGCGCAACGCTAGCATCTTCCCTTACCGGCGCAACGCTTATGTCTTCGATCAGATGAACGGCGCGCAGGCCGATATCCCCGCCTTCCTGATCAATATTCACAAGGTCGAAAGCGAAGCCGACGCGCGTGACTACATCAGCCGCATCCGTGAAACCGGGCGCTTCATCGATGAGGCCGTCGCCGAGGCGGTCGAGCGCGAGAAGGCGGGCGTGCTTCCGCCGCGCTGGGTATTTCCTCAGGTCATCGAGCAATCGCGCAATATCATCACCGGAACACCGTTCGGAAAAGGCGCCGACAATGATCTGTTCGCGGATTTCAAGACCAAGGTCGGCAAATTGTCGATCAGTCCAGCGGCAAAGTCCTCGCTGATCGCCGACGCGCGTACCGCGATGACCGGGACGATGGCGCCCGCATATCGGCGGATGATTGCCTTGCTCACCGCGCAGGCGAAGCGCGCCGGGACCGACGACGGCATATGGCGATTCAAGGATGGAGCGGCGCAA
>DATLXR010000046.1:0-51697 GCA_035575595.1 Sphingomicrobium sp. | reverse complement strand
TGGCGCGAGACGCACCACGGCTGGATATTCTCGAGCCAGTTGAACCAGGTTTTGGACCAAGTCTCAGGGACGATTTTAATTTTGCCCGATTGCGTCGCTTCTATCACCGGCTTCACCAGCGTTGCGGCATCGACATACCATTGGTCAGTCAGCCACGGTTCGATCACCACGCCCGAGCGGTCGCCATAGGGTGTCGCGATGACGCGGTCCTCGACCTTTTCGAGCGCGTTTTCGGCCTCGAGCATCTCGACAACGCGCTGGCGGGCGTCGAAGCGGTCGAGGCCAATTAGCTCGTCCGGAATGCCGCCGCACTGGACGAGCCGGCCCTGGCCATCGAGCATGTTGAGCATTTCGGCCGGCTTGAACCCGGCGCGCTTGCCGACCTCGAAATCGTTGAAATCGTGGCCCGGAGTGATCTTGACCGCGCCCGAGCCGAGTTCGGGATCGGCATGTTCGTCGGCGACGATCGGGATCAGGCGACCGGTGAGCGGAAGGCGGACCTGCCTGCCGACCAGCGCACGGTAGCGATCGTCGTCGGGATGGACTGCGACGGCCATGTCGGCGAGCATCGTTTCGGGCCGGGTGGTCGCGACCGAGATATGGCCGCTGCCGTCGGCGAGCGGATAGCGCAAATGCCAGAACTGGCCCTGAACCTCGCGGGTTTCCACTTCCAAGTCGCTGATCGCGGTTTGAAATTTTGGGTCCCAATTGACGAGGCGCTTGTCGCGATAGGCGAGGCCGCGCCGGTATAATTCCACGAAGGTCTTGGTGACGGCCCGCGAAAAGCCCTCGTCCATGGTGAAGCGCTCATTGGACCAGTCGCACGACGCACCGAGACGGCGGAGTTGCCGCGTGATCTGGCCGCCGCTTTCGGCTTTCCACTGCCACACGCGCTCCAGAAAGGCCTCCCGGCCAAGATCCACGCGCTTGATGCCTTCGCCGTCGAGTTGCCGTTCGACGACCATCTGAGTCGCAATTCCGGCATGGTCGGTGCCGACGACCCACAGCGAATCCTTGCCCAGCATTCGCGCGTGGCGGACGAGGACGTCCTGCAAAGTGATGTCGAGCGCATGGCCGATGTGCAGGCTGCCGGTAACATTGGGCGGCGGCATGACGATGGTGAAGGGGGTCGCATCGTCGCGCGATGGGCGAAACGCGCCCTCGCCTTCCCAATGGGCATACCAACGCGCTTCGATGGCGGCTGGGTCGAACGTCTTTGCAAGCTCGGTCATGAGGGGCGGTTAGCGGCGTCGCCCGCGCGACTCAACTCACTTGGACTCCATGATTCGCGGGGCGCCCATCCAGCGGTCCATCCAGCCGAAGACTTCGTAATACCATTGGATCGAATTTTTGGGCTTCAGGACCCAATGATTCTCGTCAGGGAATACGACGAGTTTCGAAGGAATGCCGCGGCGTTGGAGCGCTGTGAAGCTGGCGAGACCCTGCGTGTAGGGGATTCGGAAATCCTTTTCGCCGGTGATCACCAGCATCGGGGTTTTCCACGCAGCGACGTGCTGGACCGGGTTCCAGCGTTCGTAGGCGGCAGGGTCTTCATAATAGGCCTTGTCGCCATGCTCCTGTTCAGTGAACCACAGCTCTTCGGTTTCATAAGCCATTGCCCGCTGGTCGAACACGCCGTCGTGCTGGACGAGGCATTTGAAACGGTCGGGCCAGCGACCGGCGATCCAATTCATCATATAGCCGCCATAGGATGCGCCGAGTGCGCAGGCATTGTTGGCGTCAAGTTGAGGGTCCTGCGCGGTGGCGAAGGCGAGGCCCTTTTGCAGGTCCTCGAGCGGCTTTCCGCCCCAATCGTTGCGGATCGAGTCGGTAAATGCCTGACCGTAACCGGTCGAACCATGGAAATCGACGCTGACGACCGCATAGCCTGGCGCTGACATCAACCGCGGGTTCCAGCGGAATGACCAGCCGTTTCCGAAGCTTCCCTGCGGTCCGCCGTGGACGACGAAGGCGATCGGAAGTTTGGAGCGGATTGCGGCGGGCTTGAGCTTGAAGCCCCACACGCGGTCGCCCTTGGCACCCTTGAACGCAAATTTTTCGAAGCTGACCGGGTCGAGTTGGGCGAGCAGCGCGCGATTGACGTCGGTCAGCCGAGTTACCCGCCCCGCGGCATTGACTCGAAACAGATCGTCGGGGGCCATAATGCTGTTCTGAGTGAAAATCGCTCCGCCATCGCCGAGCGCGCTAACATTTCCGGCATGACCAGCGCCGGTGAATCGGGTGACTCGTCCTGATGCAACATCGATCCGGAAGACCGGTGTATCCATCACCTCATCGGCAGTGACCAACAGGCTTCGCCCGTCGCGCGACCAGGCGAGCGAGCCCGCCGAGCGGTCCCACCCTCCGGTCAGCGCGCGGGTGCGCCCCGAAGCGAGGTCGCGAAGCATCACGACTTGGCGGTCGGCTTCATATCCGGGCCGTGCCATTGAGACGAACGCCAAGGTGCGGCCATCGGGCGACAATGTCGGGAGGGTGTCGGTGCCGTCATTGCCTGGGGTGAGGTTGGTCGGCTGGGCCGAGCCGTCGGCAGGGGCAGAGAAAATATCGAGGTTGGTCGAGGTCGCCTCGATCCGTCCGGCCTCACGCAATGCGAAGAAGACGGTGCGGCCGTCATTCGAGACTGCAATTTCCTCGCCGCCGCCGAAGGGCTTCGAGGGAGTGTCGCCGGCTAATGCTCCGGTCACTGCCACTCCCGGCCCGCTGACCCGGCCATTGGCGATCGGGAAAGCGAAGATCCGCGAACGGACTCCATTTTCGACCCAGCTATCCCAATGGCGGACGAACAATTGATTATAGACGCGGGCCGACCCGGTCGCGGGCTTGGGCGGAAGGCCTGCGCAGGCAAAATCGGTGCAGCGCAGGTCTCGGTCAGCGAAGATGATCAGGCGGCTGGCATCGGCCGAGAGCTTGAAGCCCGAAATATCGCCGTTGAGCGTCGAAACCTGCACCGGCGTGCCGCCGACTGGCATCCGGAACAATTGATCCTGGCCCTTGACCGCGGATAGGTACCAGATCGCGCCGTCGGCCCCGAACATTGCGTCATGACCGCCCTTGAGCGCCGCGACCGGTTGCGGGACGGCGCCCGGCCTGGTCAGGTCGAGGAGGTGGATGACATTGTTGCGCTTGTTCGCGCCAAGGTCGGTGGTCGACAGAGTGAACAAGGCGCGACGCCCGTCGGGCGATACGCTTGGAGCGCCCAACCTGCGCATCATGTGCATGTCGGTCGCGGTCATCGGACGCGCGATCGAGGGAGCTGCGGAGATTAAGGCGGAAGCCGCGGTGGCGGCGAGTATGAGATGCTTCATGGCGACGGCGTAGCAAGCCGCTTTGCGCAGCGCCAGTACTAGACCGGGCGCCCGGTAATCCGATGAATCTCGCGCTTCACATGCTCATCGACGACTTGCGGCAGATGGTCGTCGAGCCACTGTTTGAGGATCGGCCGGAGCATGTCGCGAACGACTTCCTCGAGCGGGTTGGTCGCTGGCGCCGGCGGCGGAGCGTTGGCGGCGACCGTTGCCAGTTCCTCGAGCATCATGCGGCTCGTGTCGGCAACCTCTTCTTCGATCAGTGGTGGGCCAAGGTCGATCGGCGGTGCCAGATTGACCTCGACGACGTCCTCGAGTTCCAGAATATCGTCTTCCACGGGAACCGGCCCCGGCGGCGGCGCGGCGGCGCGGATCTCCTTTTCCTCGGCGATGACGCGCTTGATCGAAGCGAGAATGTCTTCCATCGATGGGTCGCGGGCCGCTGTCATGCCCAATCTATTGCCTAACGCGGCGCCGGAGTCACGCCCGGCACGTCTTCCTGCGGGGTGACCGTGCGTGTGGCCACCGGAGTGTGGCGCGGATCGCTCGCCCAATCGTTCCAATTGCGCGCAACCGAGCGATAATTGCCGAGTGGATCGTAGAGCGGCCCGCCGTCGAGCCCGAGGTCGTCGGCCTCGGCCTGGCCCATTGCGTTGAGAAGCTGGAACCCGGCGACATAAGCGTCGCGGCGCGCACTCACCAATTGCACCTGTGCGTTGAGCAATTCCTGTTCGGCGTTAAGCACGTCAAGGATGGTGCGGGTACCGACTCCGTTTTCGGCACGGGCGCCCTCGAGCGCGAGTTCGTTGGCAGAAACTGCGACTTGATTCGAGGTGATCGCATTCTGCGCGGCTCGATAGGTCGCAAACGCCGAGCGCGTCGTGGCGACCACCGCGCGTTCAATTGCAACTCGCTGTTCAAGGGTCTGCCCTTCGAGCGCTTGCGCCTGACGGATACGAGCGGCGGGGAGGCCACCCTGGTAGAGCGGTATCCGGCCCGATACGCCAACGCTGGTAGCAGTGCCCGAGCGCGGACCATTGACGTCGCCGGCAAGTGTATTGGCGTAATCGCCCGACGCCACGCCCGACACAGTCGGAAGACGGCTTGCGCGCGCGGTGCGGACATCGAAGCCCGCGGCGTCCACCTGGCGAGTGACCGCGATCAGATCGGGATTGTTGGCGAGCGCGATTCGGACAGCTTCGTCGGGCGTTGCCGGCAGTGGCGGCAAGGGCGGCGGCGGGGAAAGAGCATCGGGACGGCGGCCGATCACTCGGCGATAATTTTCCTCGCTAGATGCAAGACGTCCTTGGGTAACGGCGAGCGCGGAGCGGCCGAGTGATAGCCGCGCCTCTGACTGGGCGACATCGGTTCGGGTGAGATCGCCGATCTGGAAGCGGTCGCGAGTCGCCTCCAGATTGGTGCTGAGAACGCGCACCTGATTATTGTTCAATTCGACGATTGCGCGATCGCGAATCACGTCCATGTAGGCAGCAACCGCCTCGGTGAAAACATCACCCTCGACGGCACGCAAGGTTGCGCGCCCAGCCTCGACGCGGGTTTGGGCGGCATTGATTGAATTGCGCACCGAACCGCCGTTGAACAAGGGAAGACTCAGATCGACCCCGCTCGAAAGATAGGGACCCTTGGAGCCGCCCCGGTTAAACACGCCGGCCTGGGTGATGTCGCGGTTGACCCCGACCGTGGCGCTGACCTGCGGTCGCCCAGCGGCGCGCGCAATCGCGACATTGGCGTCGGTCGACTTCAACGCCTCACGCTGCGCCGTAATGGTCGGATTATTAGCGTAGGTCGCGACCAATGCCTCACGCAA
This sequence comes from Sphingomicrobium sp., assembly GCA_035575595.1. GTDB lineage: Bacteria > Pseudomonadota > Alphaproteobacteria > Sphingomonadales > Sphingomonadaceae > Sphingomicrobium. The sequence continues at coordinate 46,543 of DATLXR010000046.1, read as the reverse complement.
AGTGTCGGCCGACGCGGTCCCTGCAAGCAGCGCCAGGGACAGCGCCAGGATTAGCTTATTAGGGCGCACAATTCGCTCCGTCCGGGTCAAAAGGTGAAGGCTCGTGGCCGCTCGAAACCGGGCAGCGGAGCGACCTCGGCGTCGACGATGGTTCGCAGTCCGAGATTTCCTCCCGCGATATAGCCAATCGCCAGCCGGCTCACTCCCCGGTCGATCAAAGCAGTGCCGACCCGCCCGCCGTCGACCAGCAGGTCGAGTAAGGATTGCGGGATATGTTCGACCGCCCCATCGATCAGGATCAGGTCGAATCCTTCGCCAAGTTCCTCTCCAGCGAGACGAATCCCAGCGGTGCGCGCCATCTCGGCAAGCGCCGGATCGTCCTCGCTCGCGGTGACTTCGCAGCCGATGGCGGTGAGCAAGGCCGCACTATATCCACTGCCCGCGGCAACTACCAGGACGCGCTCACCCGAGCGCGGTGCGAGTTCGCTCAACAGGCGGCCAAGCGACGCGGGCGGCATCATCGAACGCCCGGGGGCGAGCGGCAACGGCCGATCGAAATAAGCAAAAGCGCGCGACGCGGCTGGCGCATATTGCTCGCGCGGGACCGAAGCCATGGCAGCAAGCACAGCAGGGTCCGTCACCGCCTCGGGACGAAGCTGGCTGTCGATCATCGTACGGCGCGCCTGCGAATATTCCATCGATTCCCTCAATAGCTTGGGACTGTTATATGCAACTGATACAGTGCTGGTGCAAGCAAGCCTTTATCGCCTGAACCGGAGAGGTCCAAGCGCTGCTGCGGCCGGTCGATGGAAACTCGCCCGTTGACAAGCCGCCCCGCGGTCCCGCAATGCCCCCGCTCTTCGCGAGGCCCGATGGCGGAGTGGTTACGTAGGGGACTGCAAATCCCCGCACGCCGGTTCGATTCCGGCTCGGGCCTCCACATTTATTCGCGTTCATTGCGGACGAGTGCGAGAATGCCGGGGTGGCAGGCATCGACGAGGGATCTCAGAAGAATTTCTGACGTTTGCGGCCCCTCTCGTGCGCAAAAAATGGGGGAGATGGCACCAATTCAGTCGCACAGTCCCATAACGTCACCGCTTATTGAACCGAATTGGAGGTGAGTTTTCGCGCATCTTAATCTCACCGACAGCAAAGAGGGGGGTGGCGAAGCCAAATTATATTAGGAACGATATTCCACGTGCGCCATTGCAGGCGGGGGATGCCGCGCCAGCCAGTGCCGCTGCTGGGCCGGATGGTTGCCGGAAAACTGACAGCAAACCGAAGCGAGCATCAGTCGCGCCGCGCAGTGAGGATGAGGGCCCGCTTTGTGTCAGAGAGTTGGTGGAAAAAGCGGACTCCGCGGAAAAAACGACTGGGGCCCAGCTTCGCCGGATACTCGATTCCATCCCGCAAATGGTTTGGACGACCGAGCCCGACGGGCAACAGGGTTATTATAACGAGCAGTGGTACGCATTCACGGGGATGTATTTATTTCCCTCTGACGAGGTGGAGCGCAGCCAACTTCTGCATCCCGAGGACCAGGAGCGGGCGCTTGCGACATGGCACCATAGTCTCGCGACGGGCAATCCCTATGAGGCCGAATACCGGATGCTCCATCACTCTGGGCAATATCGTTGGGTCTTGAGCCGCGGACAACCGGAACGCGACGACGCCGGAAAGATCACGATGTGGTACGGCTCGACCACCGACATCGATCAGCAGAAGAGTGCGCAGTACGAAACCTGTCTTCGGGAAGTGCAGGTGCGAACTTCCGAAACAAATGAAGCGCGCTTGCGCAGTATCCTAGACACGATACCGCAGATGGTCTGGACCAACACGGCGGACGGCACGCAGTCCTATTTCAACAAACAATGGTATGATTATCTGGGTGTCCCCATAGGCGCGGACGAAGTGCGTCGGCGAGAGATGGTTCACCCCCAAGACCTGATAAATGCGATGGCGGCATGGGAGCACTCCATCGCCTCCGGCGAGTCCTATCAGGCCGAATATCGGCTACGGCACCATTCAGGCGAATATCGATGGGTACTGAGCCGCGGCGTCCCTGAGCGAAACGCGTCCGGGGAGGTGATCGGTTGGTATGGAACCACCACAGATATCGACGAGCAGATGAAAACCCGGCAAAAATTAGCCCGGCTCGCGCAGGATTTGGAACAAGCGAAAGAAGCAGCGGAGGAAGCGACTGCGGCGAAGGCGGCTTTCCTTGCCAACATGAGCCATGAAATCCGAACCCCGCTCAACGGGGTGATCGGCTTTACGGACCTGCTCCTGGAAGATGACAATTTCAGGCCGGCCCAAAAACGGAAGCTGAAGCTTATCGAGAATTCGGGCCGGGCGCTTCTCACCGTGGTCAACGACATACTCGATTTGTCAAAGATCGAGGCCGGGAAGATCGAATTGGTCGAGGAGCCATTCGCGCTTGAGAGCTTCATCGACAATACCGTGTCGATCGTGGAAGCGAATGCTGAAGCAAAGGGGCTGGAAATGCGGGTCCGAATCGACCCGGATCTGTCAGATTTTTACCGGGCCGATGAGAGCAGGATGAGGCAGGTGCTGCTCAACCTCCTGACCAATGGCCTTAAGTTCACGTCGGTGGGCTTCGTATCACTCGACGTACGGAAGCTCTCGAGGACGTCCTCAGTCGAACGGCTGAGGTTCGAGGTGTCGGACAGCGGCCCCGGAATCGCGGCGGACAAGCAGGAACGATTGTTCCAGGAATTCAGCCAAGCCGACGCATCGATCAGCAGAGAATATGGGGGCACAGGCCTCGGGCTCGCCATTTCCAAGAATCTCGTCGAGTTTATGGGGGGAAAAATCGGGCTTTCCAGTGCCGAAGGTCACGGCTCGACGTTCTGGTTCGAGCTCAGTCTTCAGATCGCCGGCAAGCCCGGAATGATTGCCCCCATCGAAAGCGCGGCTGGCGGTGGGATCACCGCTACAATCCTCCTTGCCGAAGACCTTCCGATTAATCAGGAACTTGCCTGCGCGATCTTGAGCCGAGCCGGACATCAGGTGGACGTGGCAAGTGACGGTAGGGAGGCCGTAAGAATGGTTCAGGAACGCGATTATGACCTCGTCCTAATGGACATCCAGATGCCAAGGGTGGACGGTCTGACTGCGACCCGGACGATCCGAAAGTTGCAAGGCCCGGTTGGCAAAATTCCGATTCTCGCGATGACGGCGAATGTCCTTCCCGAGCAGGTCAAGGAATTTCGGCGGGTGGGAATGGACGGCCATGTCGCAAAGCCCATCAGGCAGGCCGAACTGCACGCGGCGATTGCGCGAGTGCTGGAGCGCGCTGACGCGACCAGGACCCCGGAGAAGCAATCGCCGACAGGCCCCAAGGTTTTCGATGAGGAAGTCTATGGGCAACTTGCCCAATTCCTGCCTGAGGAGCGGCTGCAGGAATATCTCGAGACTTTTCGCCAGGAACTAAGCGACGGCTTGTCCGAACCTTCGAACCGGGACCGGTTAAAGTTCACGGCACATAAATTGGTCTCAGAGGCCGGAATGTTCGGGTTCATGGAATTATGCGATCGCTGTCGCGACCTTGAAGAAGCCTGCATTGGCGGGGGCTCGATTGACCGGCACCATAAAGAAGCGCTGATCGCCGCCAGTGATGCGCTCTTCCGGCTGAAAGATCTTTGCGAGCCAATGTCGACATGACCATGACTTAGGAAGCGAAGTTGCGGAGCCCATTGCCTGCTACGGCGGGCCCGATTACGGGCTTTGCGATGAAGATGCCCCTGCTTTCTGCACTGCTGCTGATCGCGGCCTGCTCGCCTACCGAACCGATGATTGAAGTGCGGAATGCCTGGGCAAGGGAGACTGCGCCGGGGCAGAGTAGTGGCGCTGTCTATGCCAATATTGTTAATCGAGGCGAAGGCGACTTGCTGACCGGCGCGACGAGTAAGCGGGCTGCGGCCGCGACGCTTCATTCAAGCACCACCGAGAATGGCGTGTCGAAGATGCGGACACCGGCCGGCGTGGCGATCCCCGGCGGGGCGACGGTCGCGCTAACGCCCGGGGGAACCCACGTCATGCTTGAAGGGCTCCGCTCACCACTCGTCGCCGGGGAGACTATTGCGGTCACCCTGCGCTTTGCCAAGGCGGGACCGAAAATCGTCACCGCAGCCGTTACCGCCGCGGGCGCTCGCTGATGCTCGGTCGGATTCGGATGTTTCTGTGGCTGCTGGTTGCGGTCGCATTGGCTGGCGCCGTCTGGCTCGCGACACGTCCGGCGGCAAAGCCACAGGTGCAGTCGAGCGAACTTCCGCTCGCCTCGATCGGCGGACCCTTCACGCTGGTGGGCAGCGACGGCAAATCGTTCGCGAGTAGCCGACTGGCGGGAAAGCCCTTTGCGATCTTCTTCGGCTTTACCCACTGCCCCGATGTCTGTCCGACCACGCTTGCGCGGCTGGCACGGCTTCGCCGCCTGCTCGGTCAAGGCGATGAAGCGTTCCAGATTCTCTTCGTGACCGTCGATCCGGAACGCGATGGTCCCGCCGAGGTCGGCGCTTATACCAAAGTGTTCGACACGCCCGTGGTCGGCCTGACCGGAACGCGCGCACAGATCGAACGCGTGAAGAAACAATTTGCGGTCTACTCGGCCAAGTCGCCTTCGCCGGGCGGCGGGTACAGCGTCGACCACACGGCGACGGTGTTCCTGATGGACAGAAACGGAAAATTCCTCGCGACGCTTGCTCCCGAGGAAGCGGACGCGGTCGCGCTCGATAAGTTACGCCGCGCTTCGCGCTAGCGGGCAAGCACGCGTTCGAGCAGCCGGTCGAGTGCGGCAAGGCTCTCAGGCTCGTCGAGGCTTGGCGCATGGCCCGTACGCGGGATGGTGACCAACTCCACGTCGTCGATGTCCGCGACCATACGCTCGGCGGTATCTGCGCTCAGCAGATCGCTGAGCTCTCCACGCAGGAGAGTCACCGGGCGGCCGTCGAGCGCTCGGAAATACGGCCAAAAGTCGATCTGCGGCTTGCCCGCGGCACGATGGAAATTCTCGGCAATCGCCATGTCATAATCGTAGCGGACCTGGTCTTCGTCCTCGCGGCAGACGCGGCGCGTGAAGCGCTGCCAGTCGCCTTTGTTCCAGTTGGAAAACATGTCGGCGTTGCGCTCTGCCAGAGCAGCGGCGGCGGCGTCCCAGCTGTCATAGCGTGTGTCCTGCCCAACATAGCCGCCGATTCGGTCGATCCCTGCCTGGTCGATCTCCGCGCCGATATCGTTGATTAGCGCGCCGGCAATCCGCTCGGGATCATCGGCGGCGAGCAACATCGTGCACAGCCCGCCCAGCGACGTCCCGACGAATACCGCATCGGCAATGCCGAGCTGATCGAGCAGCTTCATCAGATCGGCGACATAAACTGCCGGCGCATAATTGGCCGGATTGGCATCGTGGCCGCTTCGTCCGCGCCCGCGAAGATCGACCGCGATTACGCGCCAACTGCCCGCAAAGCGGTCGGCGACGGGTTCGAAGTCGCGCGCGTTGCGAGTGAGCCCTGGAATGCAGAAGATCGGGGGGCGATCGTGGCGGCCATCGTAATCGCGATAATGGAGTTTGAGCCCGTCGGCGCTGTTCCAGCTGCGGTCGGTCCATTCGGCCATCTATGCTTTCCCCCTGCTGCGGCCTCCCCTATCGCGGGGCGATGGTGCCCGCGCAACCCGTTCCTTCGAACCCGCCGATCCTGGATTTGGGTGACGAATTTTATGACGTTGTTGCGCCCGCCGACTTCCCAGCGGCAATCCCGCGCTTCGTCAATCAGCGCTGGGCCGAGCGGGTGGGACTTGCCGAAGTCGCTTGGGAGCGGCGTTTCGCGCGATTTGAACCCTTGCCCGGCAATCTGCAGCACCCGCTCGCGCTTCGTTATCACGGCCATCAATTCCGCCATTACAATCCCGATCTTGGCGACGGCCGCGGGTTCTTGTTCGCGCAAGTTCGTGGCGGGGATGGCCGCCTACTCGACCTTGGCACAAAGGGTAGCGGGCAAACTCCGTGGAGCCGGCGCGGCGACGGACGGCTGACAATGAAGGGCGGGGTTCGCGAAGTGCTCGCGACCGAGATGCTTGAGGCGCTCGGGGTCAATACCTCCAAAAGCTTTGCCCTGTTCGAGACGGGGGAAGCGTTGGATCGCGGTGACGAGCCCTCGCCGACCCGCTCGGCGGTGCTAACCCGGCTTAACCATGGGCACATCCGCATCGGGACCTTTCAGCGATTGGCCTTTTACGAAAATGCCGAAGGGTTGAAGCGGCTCACGCGCTATTCCCTCCAGCACCTGTTCAATGAACCCGGTGATGATCCGCTTCGTCTGTTCGATCTCGTCTGCACCGCCACAGCGACATTGGCCGCCTCCTATATCGCGGCCGGTTTCGTTCACGGGGTCCTTAACAGTGACAATATCAACATTACCGGCGAGAGCTTTGATTACGGCCCGTGGCGATTTGCGCCCGAGTGGGACGAGAATTTCACTGCGGCCTATTTCGATCACGCTGGGCTCTACGCCTTCGGCCGCCAGCCCGAAGCAATCCAGTGGGACGTGGCGCAGCTAGCGGGCTGCTTGGCACTGATCGGCGAGGCGCCGGCGCTGTCCGAACTTCTCGCCGAGTGGCCGGCCCGCTTCGAGTCTGCCCTAATTGAGCGCCTGCTCGCGCGGCTGGGCGTGGAGAGCACAGGTGACACCGCCAACCGCGCGATTATCTCGGCACTGCTGACAGCCTTGCGATCCCGCGAAGTCGGGATAGACTGTCTATTCTTTGACTGGCGCGGCGGGCGCGAGGCAGCGGACGAAATGTATCGCGTACCGGCTTTCGAACCACTCCGCTCCGCGTTGGCCGGGCGCGAGAGGCCCCTTTCTCACCCCTATTGGAACGATCCTGCTCCTTGCTCGATGCTGATCGAGGAGGTCGAGGCGATTTGGGCGGCGATTGCCGAGCGTGACGATTGGAGCCTGTTCGAGGCCAAGATCGTCGCGGTTCGGAGGATGGGTGAGGCCATGGCGGCGGGTTGACCGGCAAGCAGCGTCATGAGAGCAGCCGTCGCTGGTGGGAGTATGGATGAGCAAGCTGATTTCGACCGAGCCGGCGACCGGCACGGAAATCTGGTCGGGTGACGTCGGCGACGCCACGGCGGAGGTCGCCGCCGCGCGCGCCGCCTGGCCCGAATGGGCCGCGCACTCGGTAGCCTATCGCATCGAGACGATGAATCGCTTCGCCAACGTCGTTCGTGCGCGGGAAAACGAATTCGCTACGCTAATCGCGCGCGAGACCGGGAAGCCGCTATGGGAAGCTCGGACCGAAGTCGGCGCCGTGATCGCCAAGGTCGAAATATCGAGCAACGCGTACAGCGAGCGCACACCGATGCGGCGGCTCGAAGCCGCGATGGGCAATAAGATTGTGGTCCGACACAAGCCACATGGCGTGCTCGCGGTGCTCGGCCCCTATAATTTTCCGGCGCACCTTCCCAATGGCCACATCGTCCCGGCGCTGATCGCGGGCAACGCCGTGGTCTTCAAGCCGTCCGAAAAAACCCCTGCCACCGGCGCGATGCTGGTCGATTGTTTCCATGAGGCGGGGGTTCCCGACGGGGTCGTCCGGCTACTCATCGGCGGGATAAGCGAAGGCAGGACGCTCGCAGCTGAGCCGGGCATCGACGGATTATTGTTCACCGGGTCGGCGGGCGCCGGCGCGTCGCTGGCGCGGCAATTCGCGGAGACACCGCACAAGATCCTGGCGCTCGAGCTTGGCGGCAACAACCCGATCGTCGCTTGGGACGTCCGCGACCTGCCCGCGGCGGCGGCGATCATCGTCCAGTCGGCCTATCTTTCGGCGGGCCAGCGCTGCACGGCCGCGCGCCGCTTGATCGTGCAGGATGGCAAGCACAAGGCGCTGCTCGCCGAGATCGTCAAACTGATCGACCGGATCATCGTCGACGACCCTTTTGCCGATCCGCAGCCGTTCATGGGCCCGGTCATCGACCTGATCACTGCCGACATTCTTCAGGACCGTTTTCTCGGCCTGATGATGAAAGGCGGGCGGCCGATCCGCCGCCTCGACCGTCCATTCGAGGATCGGCCTTATTTGACCCCCGCACTGATCGACATGACCGACGCTACCAACCGGCTGGATGAGGAATTGTTCGGACCGGTGCTCCAGCTAATCCGGGTCAATAGCTTCGATGCTGCGATCGACGAGGCAAATAATACGCGCTTCGGATTGGCTGCCAGCCTCCTGTCGAACGATCCAGCGCTCTACGATCGCTTTTGGGCGAACGTCCGCGCCGGAGTCATCAATTGGAACCGCCCGACCAATGGCGCACCCTCAAGTGCCCCGTTCGGCGGAGTGGGGATGAGCGGCAACCACCGTCCAAGCGCTTATTACGCGGCCGATTATTGCGCCTTCCCGGTTACCAGCGTCGAAGCCGACATCGCGCGCGCCACGATTGGCGAGGGCCTGCGCGACGCTTACGTGCCCGGAAACGATCGGGTTGTGGACCGTTAGGGTGGGAAAACTGGCGAGGCGTGATACCTTTGACCACCAATTGGGCGCGCCCACATGCTGAATACTGACAAAGCCTGGAAGAAATGGGGCAGCGAAGACCCTTACTTTGGAGTGCTCGCGCACGAACGCTTCGCGGCCGGCAATATCGAGCGAAACCGTGAAGAGTTTTTCGCGACCGGCCAGGATTTTATTGCCGACATCCTAAAGCGCTACGAACTTCTGTTCGGCGAGTTGCCGCGTGCGCGGGCACTCGACCATGGCTGCGGCGTCGGCCGATTGACCCTGCCGCTGACGTTACACTTCGCAAACGTGGTTGCGCTCGACGTTTCGCCCGACATGCTTGCAGAAGCGAAGGCGAACTCCGGCCGCGCCGGGGTGGCCAACGCGCACTTCCTTGAAGCCGATGACCATCTGTCGAACGCCGAGGGTGAGTTCGACTTCGTCAACAGCAATATGGTGCTTCAGCATGTGCCGGTGCGGCGCGGGCTGCCGTTGCTGTTCCGGCTGATCGAAAAGGTCCGGCCCGGGGGCGGCTTCCATATCCAACTGTCTTACCGCATCGACCCATGGCCGTGGCGCCTGCTCTATTGGGCCAGCGCCAACATTCCCGGCGTAAAAGTCTGGCAGAATATTTGCGCGGGCCGGCAATGGAACGCCCCGGCGATGCAGATGAACAATTATCCGATCAATGCAATCGTTGCTCGGCTCGCCGCTGCCGGAATCACGCAATTATTCCTCCTCACGGAGCCGGAGGCAAGGTACGTCAGCTGCAGCCTGATCGGCAGGAAAGCACATCGCGACATTCAAAAGGCAAGCAGTGAAACTCGCTAGACGAACGCGCGCATGGATCATGGTGGCAGCGGCCATCCTGGCGGCACCTTTACTTGGGGTGGGACTGCTGAAGGTCAGCAAGGCAAAATGCTTTGTCCTGATCGGCGATGTCCTGTGCCATGCGAGCACGAACGAGAAGCTGGTCGCTTTGACCTTCGACGACGGTCCTTCTCAGCAGGGCCTAGATAGCGTTCTGCCGCTTCTTGAACGGCACCGCGCGAAAGCGACATTCTTTTTGATTGGCGAGAGAGTTACCGCGCCGCTTGTCCAACGGATCGTCGAAGACGGGCACGAGATCGGCAATCACAGCTTCAATCATCATCGTATGGTGTTCAGAAAATCGTCCTTTTACGATGAGGAAATCAGGCGGACCGACGCAGTCCTTGTTGCTGCGGGCGCCCCCGCTCCAACGCTCTTTCGGCCGCCATTCGGCAAAAAGCTCATTGGCCTGCCACTCGCCGTTCAGCGAAGCGGCAAGCGCATGGTCATGTGGGATTCGGGCGATCCGCCTGATCGAGACCCGAAGATCTATGCGAAGAAAGTCCTCGATCAGGTGCGGCCGGGCTCGATCGTACTAATTCACCCCATGTACTCAGCCAATGCAACCGAACGCGAGGCACTCCCACTCATTTTGGAAGGTTTGGCCAAAAGTGGCTACCGCCTGGTGACGGTGAGCGAGCTGCTTCGATCAGAGTGACCTAACCGCGCAACTCGGGCATATAGCCTTCTTCCGCAGCGTCGCTGAACTTCGTCACTCGGCTGTCGAAGCGCATTCGAACCTTTCCGGTGGCGCCGTGGCGTTGCTTGGCGACGATCAGCTCGGCGGTGCCGTAAACCCGCTCCATGTCGCGGCTCCATTGCTCGTGCGCCTCGAAGATCTTCGCATCATCTCCGTCCAGAGCGCGCTTGGGCTCCTTTGCGGCGACGTAATAATCCTCTCGATAGACGAACATTACGATGTCGGCGTCCTGCTCGATCGAGCCCGATTCGCGAAGGTCGGACAATTGCGGGCGCTTGTCCTCGCGTTGCTCGACCGCTCGACTAAGCTGAGACAGTGCGAGCACTGGCAGGTCGAGCTCCTTGGCAAGCTGCTTGAGCCCGCGGCTGATCTCGGAAATTTCTTGCACCCGATTGTCGTTGGACCCGGCCTTACCGCTACCCTGGAGCAACTGCAGATAATCAACCACGACCATCCCGATCCCCTTCTGCCGCTTGAGCCGCCGGGCGCGCGCACGCAGCGCGGCGATCGTCAGGCCGGGAGTGTCATCGATGTAGAGCGGGAGGGTCGACAATTCGCCTGCCGCGCGCGCCAGCTGGCGAAACTCCTGCTGGCTGATCTTGCCCATCCGAAGGTTTTCCGAACTGATATTCGATTGTTCGGCAAGGATACGCGTGGCAAGCTGATCAGCGGACATTTCGAGACTGAAGAAGGCGACCGCGGCGCCAGCCGACTTGGCCGGATCGACGCCGTCCTCCGTGTCGCGGAGGAAGCGCTGGGCGCAGGCAAAGGCCATGTTGGTCGCCAGAGCGGTTTTGCCCATCCCCGGCCGCCCGGCGAGGATCGTCAAATCGCTTTTGTGGAGCCCGCCGATCTTGGAATTGATTCCGTCGAGCCCGGTGGTCACGCCCGACAGATGCCCGCCGCTGTTAAGCGCGCGTTCGGCCTGCTCCAGCGCGAGCTTGGTCGCATCGCCGAAGCTCTTGACCTTGCTCTCGTTGCCCCCCTCTTCGGCAACACGGTAAAGCTCGCTTTCGGCGCGCTCGATCTGCGACAGCGGCGCGACTTCCTCGCTGGTATCGAGCGCGCCCTCGACCATGTCGCGCCCCACGCCGACCAATGCGCGCAACAATGCGAGGTCGTAAATCTGCGCGGCGAAATCGCGGGCGCCGATGACCGCTGCGCCCGATCCGGTCAATTGCGCAAGATAGGCCGGGCCGCCGACCTCGCGCATCGCCTCGTCCGCTTCGAAAATCGGTTTCAGAGTGACCGGGTTAGCGACCATATTCTTGTCGGTCATCCGGAGCACGGCCTCATAAATGCGGCCGTGAAGCGGTTCGAAGAAATGGTGCGGCTTAAGGCGCAGCTGAATGTCTTCAACCAGCCGATTGTCGATCATCAGCGCGCCAAGCAGCGCCGCCTCGGCCTCGACATTCTGCGGAAGCGACGGAGTCGCAGGGGTGAGGTTGGATTCGGCGATTCGGATGATCTCGGCCATGAGCGAGCTTACTATTTTCGCTGCCGGCACTCCAGCCGTGCATCGAGATTTCGGTGGAGGAGCCTGTGGACGGAATCGTCGGCGCGAGGGGCGCGAAGCAGTGCAGTGACGATGAAATGCTGCGTCCCGCGCTCTTCGCAATGACGATTGCTGGTGGGCAAAGCGACCGCTAGGCCTCTGCCCATGAGCATTCTTTCCGACCGCTGGATTCGCGAGCAGGCGATCGAGCACAAGATGATCGAGCCGTTCGTCGAGGCGCAGCGGCGCGACGGGTGCATCAGCTATGGCCTGTCGTCGTACGGCTATGACGCGCGTGTCGCCGACGAATTCAAGATCTTCACCAATGTCGATTCGGCGATCGTCGATCCTAAGGATTTCGCGGCGAACAGCTTCGTCGATCGCCGGACCGAATGCTGCATCATCCCGCCCAACAGCTTCGCCCTCGCGCGGACGGTCGAATATTTCCGAGTCCCTGAGGACGTGCTGGTAATCTGCCTCGGCAAATCGACCTATGCGCGCTGCGGAATCATCGTCAACGTCACGCCGCTCGAGCCCGGCTGGGAGGGGCATGTCACGCTCGAATTTTCCAACACGACCCCGCTCCCGGCCAAGATCTACGCCAATGAGGGTGCGTGCCAATTCCTGTTCCTCAAGGGCAATGAGCGCTGCGAGACCAGCTACAAGGACCGTGCCGGCAAATATATGGGCCAGCGCGGTGTAACCTTGCCCAAGCTATGACACTCGACGAGGCGGCGGCGCTCGACGCGGCCGATCCGCTCGCCCCGTGCCGCACGCGGTTTCAGCTTCCCCCCGGACTAATCTATCTCGACGGCAATTCGCTCGGAGCGCTTCCGTCAGCGACCGCGGGACATCTTGCCGATGTCGTGACCCGGCAATGGGGCGGCGATCTGATCGGAAGCTGGAATAAACATGGCTGGATCGACGCGCCGGTCCGGATCGCCGCGAAGATCGCGCCGCTGATTGGCGCGCGTGAAAACGAGGTCATTCTGGCCGATTCGACGTCGATCTGCCTGTTCAAAGCGCTATCCGCCGCAATCGCCGCAAACCCCTCGCGCTCGACGATTCTTGTCCAGGCCGACGATTTCCCGACCGATCATTATGTCGCGCAGGGACTGGTTCACCTTCTCCCCCGCCTACGCTTGCGAACAGTTGCTCCCAATTGCATCGCGGAAAGCGTCGACGAGGATACTGCCGTCATTCTCCTTAGCCAGGTCGATTACCGAAGCAGTGCGCGCCATGACATGCGCCCGATCAACCAGGCCGCGCAGAGGAAGGGAGCACTGACCCTGTGGGACCTTTCGCACAGCGCCGGAGCGATCGCGGTGGATTGCGGAGGCGACGAATGCGACCTCGCGGTCGGCTGTGGATACAAATATCTGAACGGCGGACCCGGCGCGCCGGCCTTTGTCTTCGCCGCCGAGCGCCTTCACGCACAGCTCCACTCGCCCCTGCCGGGCTGGATGGGGCATGATGAACCTTTTTCGTTTCTGGCCGACTTCAGCCCTGCTCGAGGCATGTCACAATTCCTTACCGGCACGCCATCGATTCTCGCGCTTGCAGCGCTTGAGTCGGGGATCGATACATTCTCGGGCGTTTCGATGGGCGCAATCGAAGTTAAGTCGCGGCGTCTGTCGCAGCTTTTCGTTGAATTGGTTGAGGAGCAATGTTCAGGGCAAGACCTGAGGCTGGTCAGCCCCCGCGAGCCGGAGAGGAGAGGAAGCCACGTCAGCTTTGCCCACGACGAGGGCTTTGCCATCATGCAGGCCCTGATCGCACGCCAGGTCGTTGGGGATTATCGAGCGCCGGATGTCATTCGGTTCGGCTTCGCACCGCTTTATAATAGCTTCGAGGACATTGTTACCGCGGCGACGATCCTTGCTGAAATCCTGCAGCGGCGCGAATGGGATCAGCCGCGTTTTCGTGAGCGAGCGCGGGTCACCTAGCGAGGGCGGCGGCCTGGGGTCTTTCGTGGCGGTCGACCCCGGATCCGGTCGCGGCGCGGGGCTGTTATGCCACCTTCGGCAAGTTCGAAGCGTAGCGATCCCGACGCGGGATTGGCTTCGACCAGCTTCAATTCGATTTTCTGTCCCTGGCGGAAAGTCGTGCCGCTGTCGTCGCCGACCAGAGCGCGTGCCTTTTCATCGTAGCGGAAATATTCCTGGCCAAGCGTCGCGGCCAGAACCAGTCCGTCGCCGCCCAAGCCTTCGACGGTGGCGAAGAAACCGAACGGCTGCACTCCGCTGATCCGGCATGCCAAAATCTGCCCGACGCGGTCGGCGAGGTAGGCCGCGACGTAACGGTCGACGGTGTCGCGCTCGGCCTCCATCGCGCGCCGTTCGAGCATCGAAATCGCCTCTCCGATTGGTGCGAAATTTTCGGAGTCCGAACCGGGCAAGCCGCCCTCGCCAAGCCCGTATGCGGTGACCAAGGCGCGATGCACGAGCAGATCGGCATAACGGCGGATCGGTGATGTGAAATGGGCGTAGCTTGGAAGCGCGAGCCCGAAATGACCAAGTGGTTCGGGGCCGTAACGCGCCTGCATCTGGGTACGCAGGACCTGTTCCATGATTTCCGGACGCGAATCATGGTCACCGACGCGTTCGAGAATGCGGTTGAACGTTGCAGGCTTGACCACCTGTCCCAGCGCGAATTCGACGTCGAAGGTTGCAAGATAATCCTTGAGCGCGACCAGTTTTTCGCGGCCCGGCCCTTCGTGGATGCGGTACATTACCGGCGCCTTCTTCTTCTCGAGCGCCTTGGCCGCGGCGACGTTCGCGGCGATCATATAATCTTCGACCAGCCGATGCGCGTCGAGCCGCTCGCGCGGTGCGACCGACAGGATTCGGCCCTTTTCGTCGAGCACCACCCGGCGTTCGGGCAAGTCGAGTTCCAACGGTTCACGCCGGTTGCGGGCGGCGAGCAGCGCGGCCCAGCAATCCCACAAAGGTTTTTGAGCGGATTCAACGAGTTGGGGATCGACCAGACCTATTGTCCCATCCATTGCAGTCTGAGCATTTTCATAGGCAATGTTTGCGGCAACACAAATCTTGGCGCGCGTAAATCTCCAGCTTTTGAGTGTCCCGTCCTTGCCGACGACGAGGTGACAGGCGAGCGCGGCGCGGACCTCGCCTTGTTTCAGGGAACAAATGTCCGACGACAGTCCGTGGGGCAACATCGGCACGACGCGGTCGGGGAAATAGACGCTATTGCCGCGAGCACGCGCTTCCTTGTCGAGTTCCGAGCCAGGACGAACGTAGAAGCTGACGTCGGCAATTGCGACGATTGCGTCCCATCCGCCATCGTCGCGCGGGCTTGCCCAGATCGCATCGTCATGGTCCCGCGCATCTTCGGGATCGATCGCGACGATCGGCAGATGGGTCAAATCCTCGCGGTCGCCGAGCGCGATTCCGGCGACCCGCTCGGCCTCGGTCACCGCCTCCTCGCGGAATTCGTCGCGGAGCCCATGCTTGTGGATTGCGATCAGGCTGAAGCTTCGTGGCGCGAAGGGATCGCCGAGGATCGCATCGACGCGCGCCGAAAAATGCGGCGGCCGGCCCGACGGTTCGGCAAGGACAAGGTCGCCGGGCTGGGCCGAAATAAGGTCGGAAATGGTGAACTCACGACGCTCGCGCTTGTCGACCGGCGACAAAAAGTGCCCCTCGCCCTCCTTGCGCACGACGCCGAGCACGAGATCGGCCGATCGCGCGAGCTTTTTCATGACATGCGCGACATGTCCCGCACCGGCCTCCTCGGTGCGTGCAAGGATGCGATCGTTGAGCGCGAGTGCCGAGCGCCGCCCACGCTCGATCACTCGCAGCTGCGGAGCGGGAACGTCGGCTTGCCAATTTTCGGGCGTCGCAAGCACCTGCCCGTCCTCGATCGAGATTATGCGGAGCACGGTGACCTTGGGCACTCCGCCCGACTTGTGAAAAGCGCGCCCGGGGGCCGTGTCGATCAATCCTTCGTCGGCCATGTCCTTGAGCAGGCTCTTGAGCATGATCTTGTCGTGACCGCTCAACCCGAACGCGCGCGCAATTTCGCGCTTGCCCGCCGGCCGGTCGGACGAGGCGATGAAGTCGAGGATTTGCTTGGGGGTCGGCAGGCCGGTGTTGGAGCGCGGATGTCGGGGCATAGGGTCTTTCTTCGTCAAGCCGGGCTTGACCCGGTCTCAACCCTCTTTCTGTCGAAATGCACAAGAAAGGAAGGTGGCCCCCGGCTCATGGCCGGGGTGACGTTACTTCTTTTCGACTGGTGCAACCCACGGTCTGAACGCTCCGCCGGGGACCGCGCTTGCGACTGGGCTTTCGACTCCGGCCCTGCCGATCGAGGACATTCCGAACACCCAATCATCGACACGGATGCCCTTGATGACGTGGCTGGTCACACTTGCCGGAACGCGGGCGAAATGTTGCCACTGGTTTGAATCGCTTCGCCGCCAACGAACGAAATATCCGGACGCTCCCGCCACGGAGGGCCATTTGACGGTAGTGTCGGTGACCACTGCGCCTTCGACCTTGGGCTCGGGCGGCGGCGGCACGCTTGCCAGCGCGGCAAGTGCGGCGACGTTCAGCCGGGTTACTTTCTGGAGGTAGGCGAAGTCCATCTTGTCGACGGTGTCGCCATATTCCTTGCCCTTTTCGACGCGCACGTCCTGATGCTGCCAATCGTAATTTTCGACCGCGACCGAAAAGCGGATTGCCGGGAATCCGGCGTTGAGGAACTCGGTATGGTCGCCGCCGCGACCGAAGCGGTCGTTGCGCCAGATCTGGCGGACGTCGAGCCCGATGCGGAGGTCGTCGGCGAGGCTGTCCAGGTAACGCGAGAGGTTGCGCGAGGGGGAATCATTCTCGCCCCCGAGGCTGCGCATTTCGCCGCGCAATTCGACTCCCCCCTGCCAGCGTGGGCCTTCGGAGAAGACGCGGACATGATCGCGGTCGCACAGGCCGTCGGACGAGCAGCTGTTGCCGATGATGTCATTGTTAAGATTGGCGACGACGTTCCATCCCTGCGCCTTGGCGTAATCGGCCATGATCTTGCCGCCAAGCAGCCCCTGCTCCTCCCCCGACAGCGCGGCGTAAACGATCGTCGCGGGGAATTTGTGCTTCGACAGCACGCGCGCCGCCTCGATCACTGCAGCGGTGCCCGATCCGTCGTCATTGGCTCCAGGCGAGTCGGCGGCGGCGTTCATCACGTCGGTGACGCGGCTGTCGATATGGCCGGTGATAATCACGACGTCGTTGGGGCGCTCGGTTCCGCGCTGGATCGCGACCATGTTGCGGACCAGCATCGGTGTCGGCACCCGCCGTCCGGTGACGGTGTCGGACGGAGCGACGATCGTCAGGCAATTGCCGCACGCCCGCGAGAAACGCGCGAATTCGCTTTCGGTCCAGCGCAGCGACGCGCCGATCCCGCGCTTCGGGTCGGTCTGCGACGACAAGGTGTGGCGCGTTCCGAAGCTGACAAGTTTCTCGATGCTCGCCTTCATTCGCGCGCCGCTGACGGGCGCCGAAATCGCCTTGAGCCGTGCGGTAACCGCGGGGGGAGAGGCGGCGAGCAGCAACGGAGCGAGTGCAAGCAACATGATCTTACGCATCAACTCGCCTTTTCGTGATTTCACCTTGGGAGTGAACGGGTCAAGACTGGCAAAGTGCCACGCGCTTGGCTAGGGCACCGGCGAACAAATCAGAGGATTTTTCCAATGCGCAACATCGACCATTTCATCAACGGAGCGCATTTCGCCGCTGGCGAGCGGCAAGGCGATGTGTGGGATCCTTCGAACGGAGTGGTTCAGGCGCGCGTCGGGCTTGGCAGCAGCGCCGACCTCGACCGCGCGATCGATGCCGCGCTTGCGGCCCAACCGGCGTGGGCGGCGACCAACCCGCAGCGACGGGCACGCGTGATGTTCAATTATAAGATGCTGATCGACGCGCATATCGACGAACTCGCCGAACTGCTTTCGTCGGAGCATGGCAAGGTCGTCGCCGACGCCAAGGGCGACATTCAGCGCGGGCTGGAAGTGATCGAATTCTGCTGCGGGATCCCGCACGCATTGAAGGGCGAATATACGCAAGGCGCGGGTCCCGGGATCGACGTCTATTCGATGCGCCAGCCGCTTGGCATTTGCGCGGGAATCACGCCGTTCAACTTCCCCGGGATGATCCCGATGTGGATGTTCGGCCCGGCGATCGCGGCGGGCAATGCGTTCATCCTCAAGCCGAGCGAGCGCGACCCGTCGGTGCCTGTGCGGTTGGCCGAGCTGATGAAGGAGGCCGGGCTTCCCGATGGCATCCTCAACGTCGTTCATGGCGACAAGCAGATGGTCGATGCGATCCTCGACCAGGAGCATATCAAGGCGATCAGCTTCGTCGGATCGTCGGACATTGCGCAATATATCTATTCGCGCGGGACCGCCAATGGGAAGCGCGTACAGGCGTTCGGTGGCGCCAAGAACCATGGGATCGTCATGCCCGACGCCGACCTCGACCAGGTCGTCAACGACCTTGCCGGCGCCGCGTTCGGATCGGCGGGAGAACGCTGCATGGCGCTTCCGGTGGTGGTCCCGGTCGGCACCGAAACCGCCGATCGCCTTCGCGAAAAACTGATCCCCGCGATCGAGGGATTGCGCGTCGGGGTGTCGTCCGATCCCGAGGCGCATTACGGCCCGGTGGTCAATGCGGCGCACAAGGCGCGGGTCGAGGAGTATATCCAGATGTGCGCCGACGAAGGCGGCGAACTGGTCGTCGATGGGCGCGGATTTACGCTTCAGGGGCATGAGAAGGGCTTTTTCGTCGGCCCGACCCTGTTCGACCACGTCAAGCCGCACTTCCGTTCCTACCAGGAAGAGATTTTTGGCCCCGTGCTGCAGATGGTTCGCGCCGACAATTTCGAGGAAGCAGTCCGGCTGCCGAGCGAGCATCCCTATGGCAATGGCGTGGCCATCTTCACTCGCAACGGCCACGCCGCGCGCGAGTTTGCCGCGCGGGTCAATGTCGGAATGGTTGGGATCAACGTACCGATCCCGGTGCCGGTGGCGTACCACAGCTTCGGGGGGTGGAAGCGCTCGGGCTTCGGCGACATCAATCAGCACGGCATGGAGGGCGTCCGCTTCTGGACCAAGACCAAGACCGTGACTCAACGCTGGCCCGACGGGGGCGTTGGCGAGGCCGCGAATGCGTTCGTCATTCCGACGATGGGGTAAGGCCCCAAGTCGATAATTTTTGTCCGGCGCAGTTCAACGGCTTAGCGATTTTGCGGGGTGGACACGTGCGACCAAATGGCGCCGACCGCGTTTCGATCGGCCATGGCAGCTAGCTTAACATATGTTGCGGGGCCGCGATTGCGTCGGCTCTGCCGCTGCGAGCGCCACTCGCCGTTCGTCAAACTACAGGAGCGAAAATGACAAAGACCCGGCTATTTTTTGCCGCCGCGGTGCTCGCACTCGCGGGATGCGGGAAGGAAGCGTCCCAGCCAGCCGAGCAGCGGGCGACGGTGGTGGAGCCTGCTGCCCGGCCGGTCAGCAAGGATGGACCGACCGAGCCCGATCCCAATGAGCCGACCAAGGGGCCGGTCCACACCGACCCTCCGCCGATCGGGACCGATCCGAACGACTAATCGACAGGACAGAAGGATCTGGAACAATGAAACAAGATTATCTTTTTCTTGGCGCGGCGGTCGCTTTGGCGCTCGGCGCATGCCAGCCGTCGAGCGAAGTCGTCGAGGCGGGCAACGATAACGCCGAGGTCGCCCTTGCCGATGAAGCAAGCGACACTGACGACGGTGATTCCAAATTGGGTCACTCACCGTCGCAGGACAATTCGCACGACCAGCCGCGTGGCGATCCCAATGCGCCGCCGGGACCACCACCGCCGCCGCCTGCAGCGCCGATCGTCAACACGAGCATTCCCGACGCACTCCACGGTCGCTGGGGGCTGGTCGCCGCCGATTGCGATCCGTCGACCGGCGGCGCGAAGGGGCTGATCACCGTTAGCGCCGACAAGATCCGCTTCTGGGAGTCGACCGCACGGCTGGTGAAGCTCAGCGAACGGATGCCCGACCGCATTCAGGGCGACTTTGCCTTTTCGGGTGAGGGACAGAGCTGGACCAAGCATATGCGTTGGCTGGTCTCGGGCAAGAAATTGTCGCGTTTCGAGGGCGAGGGCGATACGGCCATGACCTACACCCGCTGCTGATCGAAAATGCGAAGCGGCGCCCGCGCATGGAGGTCCGTCAGTGAAGGATTTGACCCGCACCGGCTCCGCTTCGCCGTTTGAGCGCGCATTCGGCTTCTCGCGAGCGGTTCGGGCTGGCGACCGCATCCTTGTCTCGGGCACCGCGCCGATCGAGCCCGACGGCTCCTCCACGCCGGGTGATGCGGCTGCGCAGGCGCGCCGCTGCTTCGCGATCATCATTGCCGCGATCGAGGAGCTTGGCGGGAGTGCCGCGGACGTCGTTCGCACGCGCATGTTCATTACCGACGCTGCGGACGGCGAGGCGATCGGCGCGGTGCATGGCGAAATCTTCGGCGAAATACGCCCGGCGTCGACGATGGTCATTGCGGCACTTCTTCGCCCCGAGTGGCGCGTTGAAATCGAAGCCGAGGCAATTTTGCGCGACTAATATTCCGCTACCTTGCTCGCGATGCTAACGCCCGCTTCATGACTCAGTTCGACCTCACCGACGACCAGCGCCAGATTCAGGAAATGGCGCAGAAATTCACCGCCGATGCGATCACTCCGCACGCTGCCGAGTGGGACGAAAAGCATGTCTTCCCACGCGACACGATCCGCTCTGCGGCCGAGCTTGGCTTCGGGTCGATTTATGTTTCCGAGGAAAGCGGCGGGATCGGGCTTGGGCGCCTGGAAGCTGCTCTGATCATGGAAGCGATGGCCTATGGCTGTCCGTCGACCAGCGCATTCATCTCGATCCATAATATGGCAAGCTGGATGATCGACCGCTTCGGCTCTGCCGAGGTCAAGGCGAAATATCTGCCCTCGCTAATCCCGATGGAGCGGATTGCTTCCTATTGCCTGACCGAACCGTCGTCGGGATCCGACGCCGCAGCGCTCAAGACCAAGGCGGTCAAGGACGGCGACGACTATGTCGTCTCGGGCTCGAAGGCGTTCATTTCCGGCGCGGGAGAAAATGAAATCTATGTGGTGATGGTCCGCACCGGCGAGGACGGCCCCAAGGGCATCAGCGCATTGGTCATCGAGAAGGACATGAAGGGGGTCAGCTTCGGCGCCAATGAGAAGAAATTGGGCTGGCGGTCGCAGCCGACCGCGCAGGTCAATTTCGACGAGGTGCGCGTGCCACAGGCCAATCGCCTTGGCGGCGAGGGCGAAGGCTTTCGGATCGCGATGATGGGGCTTGACGGGGGCCGCCTTAATATCGGCGCGTGCAGCCTTGGCGGCGCTCAGCGCTGTCTCGACGAAGCGGTGACCTACACCAAGGACCGCAAGCAATTCGGCAAGGCGATCGCCGACTTTCAGAACACCCAATTCACACTTGCCGACATGGAAACCGAGCTTCAGGCCGCACGCCAATTGCTCTACGTCGCGGCGGCCAAGGTCACCGCGAACGCCCCCGACAAGACCAAATTCGCGGCGATGGCGAAGCGGTTTGCGACCGATACGGGAAGCTCGGTGGTCGACCGCTCGCTCCAGCTTCACGGCGGCTATGGCTATCTGCAGGATTATCCGATCGAGCGCTTCTGGCGGGACCTTCGCGTCCATTCGATCCTGGAGGGCACCAATCAGGTGATGCGGATGATCATCGGGCGGGAATTGACCCGGCAATAGGGGGTTTGCCAAGGGCGACCTCGCCCGACGCTTCGTCGAGCGGCTCGACCGCCACGGCAGGCGGAACCGGACCGCGGTCGATCTCCATCCAGTCGCGGAACGGCAGCTTGTAAAGCATGTCCATCACTTCGAATTCGAGCCCGCCGGGCTGGCTGGTATTGCTGTTCCACAAGGCAACCACCCCGCTTTTGAGCACGGGATCGAACAGGATCAGCGAGCGGTAGCCGTTAACCCCGCCACGATGGCCGATGATGTGGTGCCCTGCCCATTTATAGCTCCGCCAGCCAAGCCCATATTGCGGATCGTCGAGCCGCTCACGGAATTTGCGCAGCCGCCCCCGCTCATTGGGGGTCGAAACGCGCGGCGCGTGGATCGCCTGAAGCAAGGCCGGGCTGAGGACGTCAGGCATTTCGCCCATCTGCGCGAGCATCCACAGCGTCATGTCCTTGATATTGCTGTTGACTCCGCCAGCAGCCGGAACGCCGTAATAGACGTCGTTGACCTCGAGCGGCCGCCGCCCGACGCTGTGCGGACGCGCCCAATTGGGCGCTGATTGCAGTCCCGCACGGCTGACGCTCGCCGAGGTCATTCCAATGGGGTCGAACAAAGTGCGCTTGACCGCGTCTTCGTAGCGGCGGCCAGTGACCTTTTCGACGACCTCGCTCGACGCATCGTAGGCGATGTTCTGATAGCTCCAGCAGGTCCCGGGAGCGCACAGCCCGCTCAGCTCGAACAGAGTGCGGCGCAGGAACTTCGCGTCCTGCCCTTCTTCCAGCTTATTGTCATAGGCATTGCGGTAAAGCCCAAGCCGATGGCTGAGCACATCGGCGACGGTCGCCCTCATCTGGGCGCCTCCCGGAAGCTGAAGCGAAGGGGCGAGCGTCGCGACCGGCTGGTCAAGCGACAATTTACCCTGCTCGGCGAGCTTGGCGACCATCGTCGAGGCGACCCCCTTCGACACCGATGCCCAGCGGAATATTGTATCGGGAGACACCGCCTGGCCCGATCCTTCGATGGTTTCGCCATAGCCCGACAGGAAGGTGATCCGTCCGCCTTCGACGATTCCGACCGCCATTCCGACCATGTTCGGCTTGTCGACCATTCGCCGGAAGCGCGCGTCGAGCAAGGCATAGTCGACGTCGCGGCGCTTGGCCGGCGCGAGTTGCACCAGCCGCGCGCGGGTCTGCGCCTGCTGCGCCGCGCGTTGCTCGGTCAGGCTAAGTGCATTGTCCGGCTGCGGGGGCCAAAGTACCAGTCCGATCGCAATGAATCCGGCCAGGCCAAGGCCGAACTTCGTCTCTCGTTTCAATCGACACTCCCCGCCCGGCCGCTGGAGCGGCCCGCGCTTGCCGCTGTGGCGGGGCGCGCGGCATGTCTCAACCGGCAAAAGTCCTTGCTGCGCCGAAATGACGGCATAGGACGACGAAGCGCGGCTGGCATCACGCGCCAAGCGCGGCTACAGCGCGGCCATGCAGTTTTTGAAGACGCTGTTCTGGATGATGCTGGCGGTTTCGGTCGCCATCTTCGCGACCCGCAATTGGCGCGATGTGACGGTCGATTTGTGGGGTCCGCTTGCAGCCGACATCAAATTGCCGGTGCTGCTTGGGATGATGCTGCTGATCGGCTGGCTTCCGACCTGGCTGATCTATCGCGGGCGATTGTGGCAGGTGAAGCGCAAGCTTATGCTGCTCGAGCGCTCGCCGGCCGTCCCCGCCTCCGTCCCCGCCCCTGCGCCCGAACCCGCCGCGGAGCCGGTCCAGCAATGATCTACATCGCCATCGACACTCCCGATCTCGGCCGCGCTCGCGAGCTTGCCGCCGCGGTTGCGCCGCTCGCGGGTGGGCTCAAGCTCGGGCTTGAATTCTTTTGCCGCAACGGCCGCGACGGAGTGGCCGAGCTTGCCGCGCTGGGGCTGCCGATATTCCTCGATCTCAAGCTTCACGACATTCCCAATACGGTCGCCAAGGCGATTGGCGCTTTGTCGAACCTGGCGCCTGCGGTGCTGACCGTTCACGCCGCAGGTGGGCGGACGATGATGGCCAAGGCCAAGGCCGCGGCTGCGCCGGGGACCAAGGTGATTGCGGTGACTGTACTCACCAGCCTCGACCGCGACGATCTCGGTTCGATCGGCGTCGCCGACGACAGCGCGCAGCAGGTCGAGCGGCTGGCCGCGCTTGCGCGAAATGCCGGGCTCGATGGGATTGTCTGTTCGGGCAATGAGCTTGGCGCTGCGCGGCGCGCTTGGCCCGATGGGTTTTTCGTCGTTCCGGGCATCCGTCCTGCGGACAGTTCGGTCGGCGACCAGAAGCGAGTCATGACGCCGCGAGCCGCTATGGATGCGGGGGCCTCGATCCTGGTCATTGGCCGACCGGTGACTGGCGCACCCGATCCCGCCGCCGCGCTCGCGGTAATAAAGGCGACGCTCTGATGACCTATGGATTGAAGTCGGCTCCGGCCCGCTCCCCCACCCGGCCACCCATGCAGAATATCCTGGATGGGTGGCCGGGTGAGGGCGCGGGCCGGTGCGGACTTCCCAGAAGAAAGTGCTTCAAATGAGCTGGCTGAGCCGGGTGCGCAACGGCATTCAATCGCTGACCAAGCGGCAGCACGCCGACAATCTGTGGCACAAATGCGTCAAATGCGACGAGATGGTCTTCACCAAGGAATGGGAGGACAATGGCTTCGTCTGCCCGCGCTGCGAGCATCACGACCGCGTCGGGCCCAAGGTGCGGTTCGATGCCCTGTTCGATCGGGGCAAATATGAAATTTTGCCCAATCCCGAAGTGCGCGAGGACCCGCTGCGTTTCCGCGACACCAAACGCTATAGCGAGCGGATCAAGGCAGCGCGCGCCAAGACCGGCGAACGCGATGCGCTGATCAACGCCAAGGGCAAGCTTGCTCGCCATGCTGCCGTGATCGGGGTTCAGGATTTTGCCTTCATGGGCGGGTCGATGGGGGTCGCGGTGGGCGCCGCTTTCGTCGCTGGCGTTCAGGCCGCGATCAAGGCCAAATGCCCGTACATATTGTTCACCGCGGCGGGCGGAGCGCGGATGCAGGAAGGCATATTGTCGCTGATGCAGATGCCGCGCGCGACGGTCGCTCTGGCGCTGCTTCGGGAGGCGAAGCTGCCCTACATCGTCGTCCTGACCGACCCGACCACCGGCGGGGTGACCGCTTCCTATGCCATGCTCGGCGACGTCCAGATCGCCGAGCCCGGCGCCTTGATCGGGTTCGCCGGACAGCGGGTGATCGAACAGACCATCCGCGAAAAGCTTCCCGAGGGGTTCCAGCGTGCCGAATATCTGCTCGATCACGGGATGATCGACATGGTCGTTCATCGCCACGCGCTGAAGGAGCGGCTTGGACAATTGATCGGTTTTCTGGCGCCGCCGAGGGTCAAGAAGGCCGCCTGATGGCTGACTTTGCGCGCTCGGCCGATCCCGCCGTCCAGCGCCAGCTCGACCGCCTGGGGTCGTCGATCTACGCCGTGGATGTGCTCGGGCTGGAGCGGATCAGCGCCTTGCTCGAGCGGCTCGGACGCCCGCAGGATCATCTGCCGCCGCTGTTCCACGTCGCCGGGACCAACGGCAAGGGTTCGACCTGCGCCTTTCTCCGCGCGGCGCTCGAAGCCGCGGGGCATCGGGTGCATGCCTTCACCAGCCCGCATCTCGTTCGCTTCAATGAGCGCATCAGGATCGCCGGGAAGCTAATCGAGGATTCGCAGCTCGCCCCGCTTCTCGAGGAAGTGCTCGACGCTGGCGAGGGCCTCGAAGCGACCTTCTTTGAAGTCACCACTGCCGCGGCTTTGCTCGCCTTTGCGCGCAACCCGGCGGACGCGGTGATCCTGGAGGTTGGGCTCGGCGGCAGGCTCGATGCGACCAATGTCGTAGATCGTCCATTGGTCACCGCAATCGCCAGCCTTGGCCTCGATCACCAGATTTATCTGGGCGACAGGCTGACGGACATTGCCGCCGAGAAAGCGGGGATCGCCAAGCGTGGAGTTGCGCTGATTACCCAAGCCTATTCAGCGGAAGTCGCGGGCCGAGTCGCTGAGGTCGCCGCAGCAGCGGGTGCTTTGGTCGTCGCGCGGGGCGCAAGCTGGGTGGTTCAACCGGAGGGCGGCCGCCTCCTCTATCGCGATGCGCAGGGCGAGCTTTCGCTTCCGCTGCCCAGCCTTGCCGGTGAACATCAAGTGCTCAACGCGGGTCTTGCGATTGCAATGCTTCGCCACCAGTCGATGCTCGAGGTTCCGCACGCCGCGCTTGCGCAAGCGATGCGTTCGACCGAATGGCCCGCGCGGCTGCAGCAACTTGCGTCAGGCGCGCTGATCGAGCGCCTTCCCAGAGGCAGCGAATTGTGGATCGATGGCGGGCATAATCAAAGCGCGGCGCTGCTCGTCGCGGCGCACGCCCGCGAAGCGTGGAGCGACGGCCTCCCGCTGACTCTGATCTTCGCAAGCCTCAGGACCAAGGACGCCGCGGCGATCCTTGCGCCGTTCCGCGGGATCGCCGCCGAAGTTCGCACCTTGCCGATAGCCGGCCACGACAGCCGCGATCCCGGCGAGCTCGCCAAAATGGCGCACGACCTGGGTTTCGCCGCGAGCGCTCACCAGAATCTCGACGAAGCCCTCGCCGCGGTCACCGCGCCGGCGCGCGTGCTGGTGTTTGGCTCGCTCTATTTGGCCGGCCTGGCCTTGTCGCTCTACGGATCGCTTCCGGACTAAGCTGTATCGCCCTCAGCCGCACGCGCGGCATCGGAAGCTGGGACCGGGCCGCTCAATTGTTTCTGCCGTTCGCGCCAAGCGGTCCGCAGCCATTCGAGCGCCACAAAGCCGACCGCAAGCAGTCCGATCAGTGCGGTGAAGCGGAACACCGGTGCGTAGCCGATCTGGTCGATAGCTTCGCCGATAGCTGCGCGTCCGAGCGAGCCGATTAGAAAAGTCAGCGATGACAAAAGCGCATATTGGACTGCGCTGAATTCTCGCGAGGTGATCGACGAAAGATAAGCCACAAACGCAGCCCCTGCGAGTCCACCCGCGATATTTTCCCCCGAGATGGCAATCAGCAGCCGGATCATCCGCAGCTCGACGCCGAAGCTGTCGAGCGCGAAGGTGCGCGCAAACGCGTCGATCCCGACGGCGCCGGAGGCAAGATCGGCATAGAGAAGATTGCTCGCGGCAGCGACGATCGCACCGATTAGCAAGGTCGGCATCCGCCCAAGAGTAGCGAACAAGATCCCACCGATCGCGATCCCGGCCATCGTCATGAACACCCCGAAAATTTTCGAAGCGAATGCCACTTCATCGCCGGTGTATTTCAGCTCCTGAAGGTAGAAGGGGAAGGCGAACGAGCCCCAGATGTTATCGGTAATTCGATAGGTTAGAATCAGCCCGAGAACGATGATCACTCCCCAGCCGATCCGTCCGATCAATTCCGACAGTGGGGAAATCAGCGCCGAATAGGCGTGATCGGCCGCCCGTCCGCCCGCAGTTACAGGCGGGCTGTCCTGTGCAAGTACATGCTCGCTGCGTTGCTTCAGCCAATTGAAAATAGCCGCGACAATTGCGGGGACGATCACGGTCGCTGCCACGATTAGCGGCCCCATCGTGCGCGTGAAATCGCCGACCGCGGGTGGATTGGGGTCATTAGGCGAAACATTCAACACGCGGATCATGAACGCGGCGACTGTAAAAATTGCCCAGGCCCAGCCAATTCCGACGATCGTCAGTCCGGCCAAGCGATACTTAGGATCGACTGCTCCGACGCGTCGGAGCGCGCCTTGCTCGCCTTCGGCCTCGGTACGCGGTGTATCGGGCGCAAGGAGCGTCGCGATGATAGTCAGCGCCATGAAGCCGCCCATGATCCCATAAACCATCGGCCAGCTCACTCGCTCTGACAGAATGAGCGCGAGCGCACCGCCGATCAGCGCCGCGATGCGATAGCCGAACTGGTAGATCGACGACAGGATTTCGACCGGTGCCCGCTCATCCGCAACGTCGATCCGCCAAGCATCGATGACCACGTCCTGAGTAGCGGAGGCGAATGCCCCGATTACCGCAACCAGCGCGAACCAACCGAGTTGCAGCCGCGGATCGGAAATCGAAAGCGCGAGGAAGGTCGCGCTAAGCAATACCTGGCAAACGAGCAACCAGCTACGTCGCCGCCCAAGCCGTTCGAGTCCGGGCAACCGTACTCGATCGACAAGCGGCGACCAAAGGAATTTGAAAGCGTAGGCAAGCCCGATCCATGACAGGACGCCGATTGTGGCGAGGTCTATCTCCCATTCGCCCAGCCACGCGTTAAGCGTACCGATGAGCAACGTATAGGGAAGGCCCGCAGCGAACCCGAAAATCAGCATGATGGCGGTCTTGCGCGAGCCAATCGCCGCACCCAGCAGTTTTAATCCCTTGGGCCGTTCGCCAACCGTTGCAGTCATCAAACTCATCTCCTGCGCTTCCCTGCCCCCATGCTAGCAGCGGTTTTGCGTGGGGGAAGTCGGCGCCTGCACATTAAGCGCCGCGCGCCCACCATTTTGCAGTGGATCACCAAAGTCTCGCATCGCGACCGACCGCCGGGCAGCGCGCATTGGCCGATGCGTTGGCGCGTGGCGAGGCGGCGCGTGGGGGAGAAATCGAGACGCTCGAGGCGTCGCTTTACACCGATCCGGCGCGCTACGCCGCCGAGCAAAGCGCGATCTTCGACCGGGTTCCCCATTTGCTCGCGCCTTCGGCTTTGCTGCCCGGGCCGAACATGGCGGTCGCGCATGATCATTATGGAACGCCGCTGATCCTGTCGCGCGATGCCGCCGGGCGTGCGCATGTCTTCGCCAATGTCTGCCGGCATCGTGGGACGCGGTTGATCGAGGCCGAGGGCGTCGTCGCCGCCAAGCGCATCGTCTGTCCCTATCACGCCTGGGCCTATAAGCCCGACGGCGAACTGACCGGCCTTCCGCGCGCCGATTGTTTTCCGGGGCTCGACAAGTCCGCGAACGGGCTGGTCGAATATCCATGCGTCGAAGCGGGCGGGTTGATCTGGTTCGCCAAGAAAAAGGCCGCTGACTTCACAGATGCACTTGCGCTCGCCCCCGATCTTGATGCCTTCGCGCTCGCCAACCAGCATGTTTACCGCCGCAAGACGCACGAAGTCCGCGCAAACTGGAAGCTGATCATCGATGCTTTCCTCGAAAGCTATCATGTCCAACGGCTCCACGCGACGACGATCGCCACCTTCTTCGCCGATGGGATCACCACCGCCGATACCATCGGCCGGCATCAGCGCGCTGCGGTCGGTCGCGCCGATTATCTGAGCAAGGTCAATCGCGACGATTGGGCCGCGCTTCGCCGCGCGGTGACCTACACCTATCAATTATTCCCGGCGGCGGTGGTGATCGTCAGCCCGGACTACATCAATTTGCTGATCGCAATGCCGCAAGCGGTCGACCGCACCTTGGTTGAGGATATCATGCTGATCTCCGAGCCCCCGGCGACGCCAGAGGCCAGCGCGCATTGGCAGCGGAGTTGGGAGCTGCTTGACGAAGGAACCTTCGCCGCCGAGGACTTCCGCGCCGCGGCGCTGGCGCAACAGGGATTGTCCTCAGGAGCGATCGACAAGGTCATGCTCGGCACGCTTGAGCATGGCATTGCGGCCTTTCATTCGAAAATTGCCGAGGCGCTTCAGGCCGGATCGCGGGCGTAGAGCGTCAGCCCCTTGACCGTGCCTGGTTTTTTCCCGGCGAGGTGCTGATCGACCGCTTCCAGCGCCAACTTAAGCATCCGGTTGGTGTAGGGCTTGAGCAGGCAACCGATCGCCAGTCCGCTCGCTTCTTCAGGCACTTGCCCCGTCGAAAAGAGGACGGGTATCCCGCGTTCCTGAACGGCTCGGGCGAGATCGACTCCGGTTCGCTCGCCGGTCAGCCGGACGTCCGATAAAATGAGGTCGACCTGTTCGCGGTTCAGAGTCGCGATCGCATCGGCGAACCGGTCATGGGTCGCGACGACCTCGTAGCCGGCTTCCTCGAGCATGGTTTCATTGTCGAATGCGGTTAGCGGTTCGTCCTCGACGATCAGGATGCGCTTGACGATCCGCTTTGGCTTCCCGAACAGCATTCAACCCCCGTAGGACAAGTTTATGGACCCGCAACGAACGAAGCGCGCCCCGGTGCCGCGATCAAGGCGCCGGAACGACGGAGCGCCGCAAAAGCCGCGCGGACCGCGCCCCGGCGAACCGCGCGAGGATGGCCCGCAACGCATTGCGAAGCTGCTCGCGCGCGCCGGAATCGCCTCACGCCGTGACATTGAACGGATGATAGAAGAAGGCCGCATCGCGGTCGATGGCAAAACCCTGACCACCCCCGCCACCTTGCTCGATGATCTTGGCGGAGTGACGGTCGACGGGAAGCCGGTGGCACCCGCTGCCGCCGCGCGCCTGTTCCTGTTCTACAAGCCGCAGGGCACGCTCACCGCCGCGCGCGACCCCAAGGGACGCCCGACGATTTATGACAAGCTTCCCACCGGACTGCCGCGGCTGATCCCCGTCGGACGGCTCGATTATATGACCGAGGGGCTGTTGTTGATGACCAATGACGGCGAGCTTAAGCGCCAGCTCGAACTGCCGAGCACCGGGGTCGCCCGCACCTATCGCGCGCGAGCGTTCGGTGAGGTCAATCAGGCGCAATTGGAGGCATTGTCCGAAGGAGTCACGATCGAGGGCATGCGCTACGGATCGATCAATGCCAATCTCGAGCGCCGCACCGGGCGCAATTGCTGGATCGAAATGTCGCTGACCGAAGGCAAGAATCGCGAAGTGCGTAATGTCCTGGCCTTTCTCGGGCTTCAGGTGTCGCGGCTGATCCGCACCAGCTACGGCCCGTTCACGGTCGAGGGGATGAAGACCGGCGACGTCGGCGAAGTGCCCTCGCACACGCTCGCGCAATTCCGCCGGACGCTCTGAGATGCGGATCATTGCCGGCGAATGGCGCGGGCGGAAACTCATTGCGCCTGCGGGGCTGCAGACCCGCCCGACCGCCGACCGGACCCGCGAAAGCCTGTTCTCGATGCTTGCCAGCCGCCTGGGCAGTTTCGAAGGATTGCGGGTCGCCGATCTTTACGCGGGCAGCGGGGCGCTCGCGCTCGAGGCGCTTTCACGCGGAGCGGGACAGGCGGTGCTGGTCGAAAATGAGCGCGCGGCCTTGACCGCAATCGCCGCCAATGTCGCGGCGCTCGGCGCGGCGTCGCGAGTCACGGTGCGCGCGATGTCGGCGGCGCGATTGCCCCGCGAAACTCCGTTCGATCTGATCCTTGCCGATCCACCCTATGCGGTCGGATCGGGAAGCGCGGTTGCGCAGGCGGTCGCCGACGCGGGCTGGCTTGAACCTGGAGGCTGGCTCGCGATTGAAACCGCCAGAGGTGACGAAGTCGTCGCACCCTCGACATTGAGTATAGAGGCGACGCGCGGTGTTGGCCGCGCGCGCCTGACATTATTGAGGACTTAGGCCTTCTTAGGGGTTTTAGCCTTCGTCGTCCTGGTCGTCTTGGTGGTGGACTTCGCCCGGGTCGCCGTGCCTCTACGCGGGCCGAATTCGCCCATCAATTTCTGGCCGATCGCAACCGCCGCGGCCTTGCCCGCCGACTTGACCGACTTTGACGAGGACTGACTTTTGTTGCTCAGGCGCTGATCGGCAATCGCTTGCACTGCGGCGAGCGCGCCTACGGCAAGCAGATCGGCGAGGAAGGGCTGATCGACCAGATTGACGAGACTGTCGAAACCGCTGCGCTTGGACTTGGGTGAGCTTGCCTTCTTGCCAGCGGCGGCCTTGCTCGATGAGGTAGCACGCACCGTCTTTCCGGCCGCTTTCTTCTTTTTCTTCTTGTCCGGATCCGCCTTGCTCGTCGCTGCTTTGGCCATGATTTTTCTCCCTGTTATATTGCGTTACGCAGGTTCGATGATCCTCATGTCGGCGTCTGCGAACGGCAGCGCAAGTGCGCAGGCGCTTTCGCGGTCGTGATCGAGCCACGCCAGTGCGTCCGCTGGACGAAGCATCACCGGCATCGCCTTCGGGTGCACCGTGCCGACCAGCGCATTCGCATCGCAGGTAAGGAAGGCCATATATGGCCCGCCCTCCCCCGGCCGCCACAGGCCGGCAAAGGCAAATAAGGGTTCATGGCTTTCGGGCTGCGAGTGAAGCCCGAACCAGATCTTGCGCTTGCGCTTGGTTTCAGGGTCAGGCTCAGCGGTCCATTCACAAAAGCGTGTTACCGGGACGATGCAGCGCCGCTCGACATTGCTTAATGCGGATCGCCAGAACGGGCTGGCGAGATTGCGGATGTTGGTTACCGGGCGGCCCTTCGCCGCTGCGGGGCCGGGAAACCCCCAAGTCATGGTCTCAAGCTTCAGGCCGCCGCCCAAGGCCCGGCGAAGCACCGGCGCGGGACGTCCCGGATAAAGTTCGTCGAAGCGCGGAAGGTTGGCGCGATCGCCTTCGAAGCTGCCGAAGGTTCGGCGAATTTCGTCGACGGTCGCGGTCATCGTGTAAAGATTGCACATACTCGCGCGTCCCTTTGCCCCGCTGCGTTCAACGGTTCGTCGTTAATGGCTCAAGAGCTGATTAACCTCCCCTTGGCAGGTCGGCTCCCGTTCACAAAACCCCTGCCAACCCCGTCAGGTTGCACATCGATTTACAGTAAGGAATTACATCATGCGTACTATTGCTTTGGCCCTCGCAGCCGCATCGCTCACGGTTCCCGCGCTTCCCAGCGCCGCCTTGGCCCACGATGGGTACAACGGCCGCACCTGGCGCGACAGCCAGGGCCGCCTGCGTTGCAAGCGCCCCAACGGCACCACCGGGCTAATCGTCGGCGCTGCCGGCGGCGCATTGGTCGGCCGCGCGATCGACACCCGTGGCGAGCGTGCCACCGGAACCATCGTCGGCGCCGCTGCCGGCGCCTTGCTCGGGCGCCAGGTCGAACGCGGCATCTCGCGCTGCCGTTAGTCCCCAAAGTCAGGCCGGCACCGTCTCCCCTGAGATAGTGCCGGCCCATTCCTCTGCTGTATTGACATAATAACACACCCTGTGCGATAAATGCTCGATCAGGGGAGTGTCTAATTATGTATAGCCAACAGGAAATCGACGAGGCGGTTGCCTCGGGTGCAATGGACGCAGGCGCTGCCACGTCGCTGAGGCAATTTATCGACGAGCGGCGCGACAGCCCGGCGATCGATGAAGAAAATTTCCGCCTAATCACCAGCTTCAATGACATCTTCGTTTCGATCGCCAGCGCCATCCTGCTGTTCGCGGTCGGCTGGATCGCCCAGTCGATCGGAAGCAGTCTCGGCCTGGTCGTCGAGAGCAACGGCCCGGGCCCGCTTGCTCCGGCTGCGGTCGCCGCGACCGCCTGGGGCCTCGCACTGTTCTTCACCGCGCGCCGCCGAATGGCGCTGCCCTCGATCCTGTTGTTATTGGCCTTTATCGCGGGCGTGTTCGCAACCGCATTGTTCTCGCTCATCCTGATCGTCGGAGAGCAGGCGTTCGACAATAATTTCTCGCTTGGAGCGATGGTTGGGGCCGCGGCCGCCGCGATCGCCGCGTGCGCGTCATGGCTTCACTGGAAGCGCTTTCGCGTTCCGATCACCGTCGCCGCGGGCGCCGCGGCCGTGGCCGGGTTGATCGTCGCCCTGCTCGTCTCGACACTCGGACAAATGGAAGTCGAAGCAATCAAGAACATCGTCCTTGCGGCAGTGCTGTTGCTTGGCGTCGGCATGTTTCTGTTCGCAATGCATTGGGACCAGTCTGACCCGTCGCGGTCGACTCGCCGCTCGGACGTCGCCTTCTGGCTTCACCTTCTCGCGGCGCCAATGATCGTCCACCCGGTCTTCACTCTGCTTGGGCTTAACGACGGAAATGCCACCATCGGCGAAGGTTTGGTCGTGGTCCTGCTTTATGTCGTACTCGCGGTCGTGGCACTGGCGATCGACCGTCGCGCCTTGCTCGTTTCGGCGCTCGCTTATGTGCTCTATGCGCTCAGCGAATTGTTCAAACAGGTCGGCGCGGTCGAACTCAACGTCGCGCTTACCGCGCTGATCATCGGCTCGGCGCTGCTGCTGCTGTCGGCCTTCTGGCATCAGGCGCGGCGGATGGTCGTGACCCGGCTTCCGGGCAGCCTCACTAACAGGCTGCCCCATCTCGACCGTCTGGTTACTGCCCAACCAGCCGCATGAGTCGGCGCTCGATCGGGGCAAGCACTCCGAACAGATCATGACCGCGTTTCAGCACCGCGCCATGTTCTGACACCAAGGAAAACGCCCCCTGCTTCAACCGAAGCTGGGGGCGTTTTTCGATCCGCACTTCGGGCCGCTCGGCCGCTCGCCGAAATGCAGCGAAGGTCGCGACATCGGCCTCAAAGGACAGGCCGTAATCGCGCCAATGCCCCGCCGCGACCATCCGGCCATAAAGATCGAGGATACGCTGAAGTTCGTGTCGCTCGAAGGCGGTGACCGGCTGGCGGTCGCGGGGATTGGGAAATCGCGTGACGACGCTCACGCGCGCTTGGCCTTGGGCGCGGGTTCGATCTCAGCGCGGATTGCGGCGATTTCGCCCCGCAGCGCCTCAACCTCGCCTTGAAGTTCGGCGATCCGCGCGCCCGCAGGGTCGATATTCTCGCCGCACGGCGTGCCATAAGGGACGAAGCCCGGGCTGTAGCAGACCGCTTCGGCATCGACCGGCCGCGCCGGGATTCCGACGACAGTGGTTTCGGGGAGGACGTCACGGGTGACAACCGCATTGGCCCCGACCCTTGCGCCCGCGCCGACCTCAATCGGCCCAAGCACCTGCGCGCCCGAACCGATGACCACGCCGCTATGCAGCGTCGGATGGCGCTTGCCGCCGATCCCGGTCGAAGGATTGGTCCCGCCAAGCGTGACGTTCTGGTAGATCGTGACGTCGTCGTGGATTTCAGCGGTCTCGCCGATCACGGTAAAGCCATGATCAATGAAGAATCGCGCTCCGATCTTCGCGCCGGGATGAATGTCGATCGCGGTCAGCACCCGCGCGGTGTGATTGACGAAGCGCGCCAGGAAGAACAATCGCCCGCCGTAGAGCCAGTGCGCGACGCGGTGGAGCCCGAGGGCGAGCACTCCGGGATAAAGCAAAATTTCCCACCGCGACCGCGCCGCAGGATCGCGCGTTTTGACCGAGTCGAGATAGGCCAGGAAGTTGGAAGCCAAAAGCGCGTCTCCGGTTGCAACTGACACTATCTAGGGTGCGCACGCCGCGATGAAAAGCCGGTCAGCCGCAAAGTCGCGGTGGGTCGCCTTGTCCCGGACAATCATCTCGGGCAGGACGGCACTCGGCTGAAAGGGGGAGACGAAGCATTTTTGCCGACATTTTCGCCGATCCCTCGGCCCTCCTTCCCTTCATCCTGATCGGCTTTGCGGCGCAGATGATCGACGGAGCGCTCGGAATGGCATTTGGCCAGATCTCGAGCACTTTGCTCGTTACCTTGGGGGTTCCGCCCGCCGCCGCCTCTGCCGGAGTCCACACCGCCGAGACGTTCACCACCGCGGTATCCGGGATCAGTCATGTTCTTCACCGCAATGTCGATTGGCGGCTTTTCTTCCGGATCGTCATTCCCGGGATCATCGGCGGGATCACGGGCGCCTATTTGCTGACCCAGGTCAAAGCCGAAGTCGCTAAGCCGTTCGTGCTTTCCTATCTCGCCTTGCTCGGTGCCTATCTCCTCTATCGCGGGATCATGCACCGCCACACCGAGCGCGCGCCAAAAATCGTCGCCCCGCTTGGAGCAATCGGCGGTTTCCTCGACGCAGCGGGGGGCGGCGGCTGGGGCGCGATCGTGACGTCCAATCTGCTTGTCCAGGGAAGCAATCCGCGCAAGACCATCGGAACCGTCAACACCGCCGAATTCTTCCTCACGGTGACCATTTCGGCGACCTTTATCGCCACGCTCGGCTGGGAAGCCTTCACCATCGCAACGGTCGGATTGCTGATCGGCGGAGTGTGCGCGGCCCCGTTCGGTGCGCTGATCGCAAAGCGCGTCAATCCCGACATGCTGCTGACGTTCGTTGGCGCGGTGCTCACTTTGACCAGCGGCTATGCCCTGTATCGCGCGATTGCCGACTGAAGCGCGCTGGCGCTGATCGCCGGAATTATCCATACCGATCTCATTGATCGGAAATTGCGATGACCAATTACCTCCCCACACTTCGCCAATTGCAATATCTCGTCGCGCTTCGCGCTTATGGCCATTTCGGCAAGGCCGCCGAGAGCTGCTTCGTTACGCAGTCGACGCTGTCGGCAAGCCTGCGCGAGCTTGAGACGCTGGTTGGGGTGACCCTGGTCGAGCGCACGCGCCGCGTCGTCCGCTTTACCCCGCTCGGTGCGCGCATCGCCGACAAGGCGCGGCTCGTACTCCGCGAGGCCGAGGAATTGACCGACATGGCCCGCGCCGAAGGCCAGCCGCTGACCGGCGACCTCAGAATGGGCGTGATCCCGACCATCGCGCCCTTCCTGCTCCCGGCGATGCTTCCCGTTCTTCGCCGCCGCTGGCCCGACCTCAAACTGTTCCTGCGCGAAGAAACCAGCCAGGCGGCGTGCGACGCTTTGCATCGCGGACAGCTCGACTGCATCCTGCTTGCAGCGCCCTGGGACTGCGGCGATGTCGAGTTGGCCGATCTGTTCGAGGACGAATTGTTGCTTGCCTTCCCTCCGCGCGAAAACCCGCCCGCGAGCATCGCTGCAGGTGACGTAGACGCACATCGCCTGTTGCTGCTCGAAGACGGGCATTGTCTCAAGGATCATGCGCTTGCGGCGTGCAACCGTCCTCAGCTTCGCGCCGAGGCGCGGATGCTTGGAACGTCGCTGCACACGCTGGTGCAGATGGTCGACAATGGCCTCGGGCTGACGCTCGTTCCGCAAATGGCGGTAACCGCCGGTATCCTCGAAGGCACGGCTATCGTCACCCGGCGACTCGACGCAGCCGTCACCTCGCGCCGGATCGCATTGGTGTGGCGTCGCGGCAGCCCGCGCGCGGCAGAATTCACTCTGCTCGCGGGGGCCTTGCGGGACATCAGCGCCGAAGCGGGGTCCTGACCGAAATCAGGCAGGCACCTCGCGCGAATGACGCGCCGGGTTGCCAAGATCGAAGCGGTCGGCCTTCATGATCTTGGTCCACACCGCGACGAAGTCTTTTACGAACTTCGCTTCATTGCCCTTTTCCGCATAGACTTCGGCGGTCGCACGAAGCTGGCTGTTCGACCCGAAGATCAGGTCGGTCCGCGTGGCGTGCCATTTCTTCTGACGCCCGCCGCGATCGTAGCCGATGAACTCCTCGTCGCCGCTCGTGTCGACGACTTCCCAAAACGTGTCATTGTCGAGCAGATTGACGAAAAAGTCGTTGGTCAGCTGTCCCAAGCGATCGGTCAACGCCCCATTCTGGCTGCCGCCGTGGTTGGCGCCGAGCACGCGCAGCCCGCCAAGCAGGACCGTCATTTCCGGAACCGACAGGCCGAGCAGCGCCGCCCGGTCGAGCAGCAATTCCTCGGTCTTCACCGAATGCTTGGTTTCCAAATAATTGCGAAAACCGTCAGCCTTGGGCTCCATCACTTCGAAACTGTGGGCGTCGGTCCCTTCATCGGTCGCATCGCCGCGACCGCCGACAAACGGCACCTCGATCGCGAACCCGGCGTCCTTCGCCGCTTTTTCGACCGCCGCCGTGCCTGCAAGCACGATCGCGTCGGCCATCGACAAATTGCCGCGAAGCTCGTCGATCTTGCCGAGCACCTGCGCCAGCTCCGCCGGCTCGTTGACCGCCCAATCCTTTTGCGGAGCAAGCCGAACGCGCGCACCATTGGCGCCGCCGCGATGGTCGGATCGGCGATAGGTCGATGCCGAGGCCCAGGCGGTCTTGACCAATTGGCCAATGCTCAAGCCTGAGCCGAGGATGCTCGCCTTGAACGCGGAGATGTCGGCATCGGACGGATTTGAGCCGGCGGGGATCGGATCCTGCCAGATAAGATCCTCCTGCGGCACTTCGGGGCCCAGATAGCGAATCTTCGGCCCCATGTCGCGGTGAGTGAGCTTGAACCAGGCGCGCGCAAACGCGTCCTTGAACGCTTCGTGGTCGGTCCGGAACTTCTCCGAAATCTTGCGATATTCGGGGTCGACCTTGAGCGCCATGTCGGCGGTGGTCATCATCGTCGGAACGCGCTTCGACGGATCGTGCGCGGCCGGCGCCTTATCCTCTTCCTTCTGGTCGATCGGCTGCCACTGCTGCGCTCCGGCGGGGCTTCGGACCAATTCATATTCATAATCGAGCAGCAGGCGGAAATAATTCTCCGACCACTCGGTCGGCGTGTTGACCCAGGCGCCTTCGATCCCGCTGGTAATCGTATGCTCGCCCATTCCGCTTTCATGTCCGCTGGTCCAGCCAAGTCCCTGAAGCGAAATGTCCGCCCCTTCAGGCGCATCGCCGATCAGGCTCGGGTCGCCAGCGCCATGCGCCTTGCCGAAAGTGTGGCCGCCCGCGGTCAAGGCGACGGTCTCCTCATCGTTCATTGCCATCCGCTCGAAGGTCACGCGCATGTCGCGCGCTGAGCCGAGCGGATCGGGAACGCCGCCCGGGCCTTCGGGATTGACGTAGATCAGGCCCATCTGGATCGCTGCGAGCGGATGCTCGAGTTCGAGTTCGCGGTCGGGCTGGATGCGAGTTTCGGCGCCCTCGACCCATTTCTCCTCCGCGCCCCAATAGACGTCGCGCTCGGCCTCGAACACGTCCTTGCGGCCCCCGCCGAAGCCGAACACCGGCCCGCCCATCGATTCGATCGCGACATTGCCGGTGAGAATGAACAGGTCGGCCCAGCTGATATTCTTGCCGTATTTCTGCTTGATCGGCCACAACAGCCGCCGCGCCTTGTCGAGATTGCCATTGTCAGGCCAGCTGTTGAGCGGCGCGAACCTCTGCTGCCCGCTGCTCGACCCGCCGCGCCCATCGGCAGTCCGGTACGTTCCCGCCGCGTGCCACGCCATGCGGATGAAGAAGGGGCCGTAATGCCCATAGTCCGCCGGCCACCACGGCTTGCTGTCGGTCATCAGCGCGGTCAAATCGGCTTTCAGCGCCTGATAATCGAGCGACTTGAACGAATCCTCATAGTCGAAATCATCGCCCATCGGGTCGGGCGAACCGCCCCCCTGGTGAAGCACCTCGAGCGGGAGCGAATCCGGCCACCAATCGCGATTGGTGCGACCGAGCAGCGAACGGACGCTGCTTTTCGTCGTCGGGCAGCCGCTCTGCTCGCCGGTTTTCATATCCATCTGTCGTGGCTCCTAAAATGCATTGCCGGCAGGCTAGACGCACTGCGTGAATGATAAAAACGATTAAACTTCACCGACACAGCCGATGAAAACGATTAGTCGAGATGTTTCATCCCGACTTTGAGATAATCATAGCCGGTCAGCAGCGTCAGCCCCGCCGCGATCCACAGGCACACCAGCCCCGCGTCGTGGACCCAAAGCTGAGCCGGAACCGCGCCGCCAAGGATCAGGGCGCCGAGCGCCACCAATTGAAACGTCGTTTTCCATTTGGCCAGATTGCTCACCGGCATCGACACGTCGAGCGGCGCCAGAAACTCGCGCAGGCCCGAAACGATGATCTCGCGCAGCAGGATGATCAAGGCGGCGATGATATGCAGCCCGTCGATCTCGGGATCGGGATTGGCCTTGCGGCTCGAAATCAGCATCACCAGCACCGCTGCGACCATGATCTTGTCGGCGATCGGATCGAGGAACTGGCCAAGCCGCGAAATCTGCCCTTGCGCGCGGGCCAGATAGCCGTCGAGATAATCGGTCGCTCCGACGATGCAGTAGAGCACGAAGGTGATCGCATAATCGATCGGGGTCGGACGCCACAGCAGGAAGACGAGGATCGGCACCGCGAAGATCCGCGACAGGGTCAACAAATTGGGGAGCGTCAGCATCGCTCCTTGGCTAGGCGAAGGCGCGCCCGATGGACAGTCCCAAAAACGCCAAGCTTGCGAGTGCCCTCGAAGCCGCTATCACCGCGGCTGACGATGCAGAACACCGCCCACCTGTTGCGCACGCGACGCTTCCTGCCGATCTTCGTCACGCAATTCCTCGGCGCGCTTAACGACAATCTTTTCCGCACCGCGATGGTCATGCTTGTAATCTATGGCATCTATCGCGACCCGGCGAAGGAAGCGACCTTCAGCGCAATCGCCGGCGCACTGTTCATATTACCCTTTTTCCTCCTCTCGGCACTCGCCGGGCAGCTTGCCGACGAACGTGACAAGGCGCGGATCGTCCGAATCGTGAAGACCGCCGAAATCCTCATCATGATCGTCGGGGCTGCCGGACTCCTGCTGCACAATATCCCGCTCATGTTCGTCGCACTGTGCGCAATGGGAATTCACTCGACCTTCTTCGGCCCGATCAAATATGCAATCCTGCCGCAACATTTGCAGGCCGATGAAGTGTTAGCGGGCACCGGACTGATCGAGGCCGGAACCTACATCGGGATCATCGGCGGAACCTTGCTCGGCGGGATATTGGTGGTGCAACGCGCGGATGGCAGTTTCCATGCCGAATGGGCCGCGGCTGCCGTCCTGCTGGTCGCGCTGATCGGTCGTATTTCGGGTCATTTCGTTCCGCCAGCCCCACCCGCGCCCGACGCGCCGCAGTTTCACTTCGACTGGCACATCATTCGGGCATCGCGAACGCTGGTCAGCAGCACGTTGCACATCCCGCGCCTGTTCCTGGCGATTGTCGCAATCAGCTTCTTCTGGGCGATGGGCGCGGTTCTCACCGCGCAATTCATCCCGCTGGTCAAAAATGCCCTCGGCGCGGACCAAAGCGTCGCCACTCTCTTCCTGGCGGCCTTCTCGGTAGGGGTCGCCATCGGATCGGTAGCGGTCAATCGCCTGCTGAAAGGGGAAGTGTCGGCGCGCTACTCGCCCGCATCGGCGCTGATGATGGGTCTGTTCGTGGTCGACCTCTACCGTAGGGTGAAGGGCTGGCCGGCCCCGCTTCCCGAACTTCGCGACCTTCAGACTTTCCTGGACATGCCGAACGGGTGGATGATCGTAATCGACTTGCTCGGGGTGGCGATTGCCGGGGGCATGTTCGTCGTTCCGCTCTACGCCTTCCTGACAACCACGGTACCCAAGGCAGAGACCGCGCGCACCATCGCAGCCAATAATATCGTCAACAGCGGGCTGATGGTCTTGGCAACGCTGATCCTGACCCTCGCTATCATCATTGGCGTAACAGTCGCCGAAAGTCTGCTGATCGTTGCCGTCGCAAGCACGATCGCGGCGTGGCTTGGCTGGAAACTTCATCTCGCCTGCGACCAAAATTAGTGGCCGGTCAGGCCAGATAGATGCTCATGAACAGGAAGCCGCCGGCGAAAGTCAGCAGGAAAAGGCGAAGTTCGTCTGCAACGCTTGGCGCGGGCCGCTCCGACGCAGTGGCGCCTTTTGGGCGGCGGCCGAACCGGGCGGCTGGGGCGGGTGGGCTAGGCATCGTGGCGTACTTAATAAGCTTTTAACCACGGTTGCAACGCCGTAACGAATTGGCTTTTCGACGTCCCTTAATGACACGGATTAAGCGTTTCGCACCGCCCGTTCGACCCTAGTGGTGGGGCCCTGATCCGCATCGCGTCGATGGCGGAGCATATGGGCGGCGTCTTCGGCCGACATCGGCTTTCCAAAGTACCAGCCCTGGCCGATCTCGCAACCGATATTGAGAACGGCAGCGAAGGTTGCTGCATCCTCGATCCCCTCGACCGTAACGGGCACGTCGATCGCTTCGGCAAGCGTGGTTACGGCGCGAATGATCGCTGCGCTCTGGCGGTTGCGTCCAAGCGTCGCGACAAAACTTCGATCGATCTTGATCTTGTCGAACGGCAGCGCGCGAAGGTGCGACAAGGACGAAAACCCAGTCCCGAAATCATCGAGCGCAAGCCCGATCCCCTGGTTCTTGAGGCTCGTTACGATCGTGCGTGCAAGATCGATGTCCGCGAATAGCGAACTTTCGGTAACCTCGACGATCAGCCGTTCGGCGGGGAAGCCTGTTTCGGCGAGCAACCGCACGATCTTTTGGGCAAGCCAGCTATCGGTGAACTGGCGCGGCGAAATATTGATCGAGATGGTCAGCGACGGATCCCAGTCGACCGCGGCGGCAAGCGCCTTGCGGATCACTTGGTCGGACAGGCGCGCGATCAGATTATGTTCTTCGGCAATGGTGATGAAGCGGTCAGGCGACACGATTCCCGTCAGCGGATGGTCCCAGCGCGCAAGCACTTCGAAGCCAATCAATGCGCCGGTGGCAAGCTCAACCTGAGGCTCGAAATAGGGAATGAAGCGGTCATGATCGAGCCCGGCGCGAATGCCCTGCTCTATCTCGCTGTGAGCAATCAGCTCGCGCTCCATGCCCTCGTCGAACAGCATCGGGCGGCCGACACGCCCACTGCGTGCATGCTCCATCGCAATGTCGGCTCGGCGAAGCAGATCGGGAATGCTGCTTGTGTCCGCGTCGCCCAACGATACGCCGAGAAATGCGCCGACCTGAATATATTTGCCTTGTTCCTCGATCGGCCGCGTAACTTGGCGAAGCATCCGTTCGCCGAGCACCATGGCTTGATCGCATTGGCTTACGGCGATCACCACTGCGAATTCCGCACCGCTCAGACGCGCCAGCTCAGCGCCCGGCGGGAGGATTTCTTCCAACGATGCCGCGAGCGTTCGTAGAACTGCATCGCCGACGTCATAGCCGTAGCGATCGTTGACCGACTTGAACCGGTTGAGCTGGAGCGAAAGCACCGCGACCTGGACATCGGAGGTAATCGCTTGCGCAGCGAGGAGCGAGCCGACGTCGCCGAAGCCCTTGCGGTTGAGCAGCCCGGTCATCCCGTCGGTCGAGGCGATCTTCTGCGCGCGCTGATCGCCTTCGGTGCGCTTTTCGGCCTCATGCTGAATGTCAGCATAGCGGCGCCAGCCGAACAGGATCAAAGCAACGTTGAGAGTCATTGCAACGGCCGCGATCTTGAGGGTCGCACTGAATTCGCCCTCGGCATTGCTCAGACGCCGGAGGAAGCTGCTGCCATTCCAGATGAGCAAGGCGACAGCACTGATCAACGTCGAGACG
Organism: Sphingomicrobium sp.; assembly: GCA_035575595.1. Taxonomy (GTDB): domain Bacteria; phylum Pseudomonadota; class Alphaproteobacteria; order Sphingomonadales; family Sphingomonadaceae; genus Sphingomicrobium. Next base: position 3,990 of record DATLXR010000046.1, on the reverse strand, counting down.
ACAATCAAGTCGCGTCGCGCATTGGCAAGCGCCTGGCGCGACAAGCGCTTCGAGGACGAGTACTCCCGCACAACATTCTCTTAGGTGCGAGAGTTTAACAAAATCCTCTCCAGAATGGAGGCTTTTGGTGCGGACGGCGGGACTTGAACCCGCACTCCAGCAAGGGAAACCGATTTTAAGTCGGTTGCGTCTACCATTCCGCCACGTCCGCGGTTTCTGTGAAAGAATCCGCACCACCCTCCGCTGCTTTCCAACGATGCTTCGCATCGCTGGAGCCATGCAGCTTCGCCCGTGCGGACTATTATAATTCGCCGTTGGCCTCGCTTAGGTTAAGCCGCTCGCGCATTTCCTTGCCCGGTTTGAAATAAGGAACGCGCTTGGCGTCGACATCGACCGCTTCGCCAGTGCGCGGATTGCGGCCGACCCGCGCATCGCGCTTCCGGCTTGAGAAAGCGCCAAAGCCGCGCAACTCGACGCGCCCGCCCTTGGCAAGCTGATCGGTGATCGAATCGAAGACCGCGCTGACGACGCTTTCGACCTCACGCTGGGTAAGGTCAGGAAAATCGGTGCACAATTTCTGCACCAGTTCGGAACGGATCATGGAAAGTCCCCCGCTTATAGTGGCCTGAACGCCCCCCCCGGCGCGGACCATCTGCCTATCATCTCAATTGCTCAAGGAAAAGGGCGCAGGTGCACGGCACCCACGCCCCATCCCAGATTGCGACCGGAACGCCTACTTCTTGGTCGCCTTTTCCTTCAAGGCTGCGCCCAGAATGTCGCCAAGCGACGCGCCCGCGTCCGACGATCCATATTGCGCCACCGCCTGCTTTTCTTCGGACAGCTGGAGCGCCTTGATCGAGAAGGTCGGCTTTTTCGAACGGTCGAACCCGCTGACCTGCGCGTCGAACTTCTGACCGACCTGGAAGCGCTCGGGACGTTGCTCGTCGCGATCGCGGCCAAGATCGGTGCGCTTGATGAATCCGGTCGCGCCGTCGTCGCCGATTTGCACTTCCAATCCGCCATCGCGAACCTCGAGCACGGTCACGGTCACGGTCTCGCCCTTGTTGGCGCCCGCTCCGGCACCGCCGCCGACCGCGACTCCGCCGCGCTCAAGCTGCTTCATGCCAAGGCTGATGCGCTCTTTTTCGACGTCGACATCGAGCACGACGGCCGAAACGCTCTCGCCCTTATGATGAAGCGCAAGCGCCTCCTCGCCCGACACGCCCCAGGCGATGTCCGACATATGGACCATCCCGTCGACATCGCCGTCGAGGCCGATGAACAGGCCGAACTCGGTCGAATTCTTGACCTCGCCCTCGACCGTCGATCCGACCGGATGCTTGTCGGCGAAATCGGCCCAGGGATTCGCCTGCGCCTGCTTGAGTCCAAGCGAAATCCGCCTCTTCTCGCTGTCGACCTCCAGGATCTTGACTTCGACCTCTTGCGAAGTGCTGACGATCTTGCCCGGATGGACGTTCTTCTTGGTCCAGCTCATTTCGGAAACGTGGACGAGGCCCTCGATGCCCGGTTCGAGTTCGACGAACGCACCATATTCGGTGATGTTCGTGACCCGGCCGGTGAAATTGCCCTCGATCGGGTATTTCGCCATGGCGCCTTCCCACGGATCGTTTTCGAGTTGCTTCATGCCGAGCGAAATGCGCTGGGTCTCGCGGTTGATGCGGATGATCTGCACCTTCACCGTATCGCCGATGTTGATCACTTCGGACGGATGGCCGACGCGCTTGTAGCTGATGTCGGTGACGTGGAGCAGGCCGTCGATCCCGCCGAGATCAACGAACGCACCATAATCGGTGATATTCTTGACCACGCCCTCGATCACCTGATTTTCCTCAAGGCTGAGGATCAGGCCCGAGCGCTGCTCGGCGCGGGTTTCTTCAAGAATGGCGCGGCGCGAAACGACGATATTGCCGCGGCGGCGATCCATCTTCAGAATCTGGAAGGGCTGGAGCAGGTCCATCAGCGGACCGACATCGCGCACCGGACGAATATCGACCTGGCTGCCCGGAAGGAACGCGACCGCACCACCAAGGTCGACGGTAAAGCCGCCCTTGACCCGGCCGAAGATCGTCCCGTCGACGCGCTCGCCCTTTTCGAATTCCTTTTCGAGCTTGTCCCAGGCGGCTTCGCGGCGAGCGCGATCGCGGCTCAGCATCGCTTCGCCCTGCGCATTCTCGACGCGGTCGACATAGACTTCGACCTCGTCGCCGACCTTAAGGTCGGACTTCTGCCCGGGCATCGCGAATTCGCGTAGAGGAACGCGGCCTTCGCTCTTCAGCCCGACGTCGATCACCGCAAGGTCGTTCTCGATCCCGGTGACAATGCCCTTGACGACGCGGCCCTCGAAGGCCTCATTTTCGCCGCCGAGCGATTCATTGAGCATTGCCGCGAAATCGTCGCGGCTCGGAAATGCCGTAGTGGCCATAAAGAAAAGTCTTCCAAAATAAGCGTTTCGGCCGCTGGCCGGACCAACATGGTCGGCTTCCGTCGAGCGGACTTGGTGAAACAAGAATTGCCACCGCGGCCCCATGCCGTGGAAGCATCCAGCGATTTCGACGGCGAACGATCAGCAAGCAAAACCAACGCGATCCGGATCGGAGCCTTTCAGCACCAATACGTCCGCGCTCGCTTGTCTTGCGGGCCGCCCGCGAGCCAAGCCCGCCAGACGGCTGCGCGCATAGCCCAGAGCGCCAGTCAGGGCAAGGACGTGAGGGGTGCGTCCGTCCTACGCCGCCGCCCGACGCGCCTCGACTAACTCGATAGCGCGCGCAACCGCTTCCTCGACCCCAAGCCCGCTGGTGTCGAGCAGATCGGCGTCCTCCCCGCGCGTTAGCGGCGCCTCCGCCCTGCCCTCGTCGCGTGCATCGCGCCCGCGAAGGTCGATTAGCACCTCGTCATAATGGGCCGGAGTACCGCGCTCGAGCAGTTCGGCGACACGCCGCTTGGCGCGCACTTCCACAGAGGCGGTAACATAGAGCTTGGCGGTCGCATTGGGCGCGATCACCGTGCCGATGTCGCGCCCGTCGAGCACCGCCCCACCCTCCTGCGCCGCAAAGTCGCGCTGACGCTCCAGCAATTCCGCACGCACTCCGGGATAGGCCGAAATTCGGCTGGCGATCGAACCGGCAAGCTCGGTGCGCAATTCGGGGTCCTCGGGACCGACCTGGCTGAGGCCCGCGACCGCGCGCATCGCCTCGAACTCGCTTCCCGGGTCACCGCCGAACCGTAAAAGGCTGACCGCGACCGCGCGATACAGCAGCCCGGTATCCATGTACGGCAGCGCATAATGCGTCGCCAAAGCGCGCGCGATGGTCCCCTTGCCGCTCGCGGCGGGCCCATCGACCGCGATCAGGAGCGGCGTGGCTGAGGCGGTTGGACTGTTCATTGCTCGGGCCGCGCTTTGACAGTCCGCCTGGCCTATGGCAAGGCGCCGCCAACCGCGGCCGGGCCTCGCCTTTGCGCCGCTTTTTCACCATGGAGATATGGCCCGATGGTCAAACCCGAATGGGGCACGAAGCGTACTTGCCCGAAATGCTCGACTCGCTTTTACGACCTTGAGGCTGACGCCCCCGTCACCTGCATCGAATGCGGCAATAGCTGGAATCCCGAGCCGGTACTCAAGTCGAAGCAGCCGCTTCCCTTCGAAGTCGCCGCGCCCGACAAGGCAAAGGCCGACGAGGATCTCGGTGCCGAGGATCTCGTGCCCGACGAGGATGAGGAGCCGAGCGCCGACGACGAAGTCGATCTTGCTACCGGCGAGGAAGACCTCGGCGTGCCCGGAGCCGGCGAGGAAGACGAAAATTAAGGAATAGCCCGCGGGCGACATCGGCCTCGTGCAGCGGCGATTTGCCGTTTGCAGAGCGGCCAGTTTCGCCTAAAGGGCGCCACCGGATGGGGGCCGTAGCTCAGCTGGGAGAGCGCTGCAATGGCATTGCAGAGGTCAGGGGTTCGATCCCCCTCGGCTCCACCATT
>DATLXR010000045.1:0-1638 GCA_035575595.1 Sphingomicrobium sp. | reverse complement strand
CTCCCCCGCCGCTGCGGCGCGCGTGGCGGTCTGGTCGCGGAATTGTTCGAATTGTTGGGGATCGGTGCCCTGAAAACCGTAGATCGCCTGCTTGTAATCGCCGACCATGAACAATGTCCGCCATCGCCGTTCGGTTTCGCTCTGGCCGGTGAAATATTCGGATACGATCGCATCGACGATGGCCCATTGATCGGCATTGGTGTCCTGCGCCTCGTCAACCAGAACGTGATCGGTTCGCTGGTCGAGCTTGAAGCGGACCCATTCGCCCATGCCGTCCTTGCTCAGCAGTCGCCGTGTCCAGCTTATAAGATCGTCGAAATCGGCCACCCCTGCGGCGCGCTTGGCGGCGCGGTAAGCACGCGCGAAGGCCTGGCCAGCGCGAAGTCCAGCGGCCTGAATGGTGACAAAAGCAGCGGCGCGGCGGAGGCGCCGTATATCGGCCAGCCAATAGGCAAATTCGGACAGCAATTCGACATAGTCGGGGTGGATTTTCAACTGGCCCGCAATCGCCTTGCACGGTTCATCCTTGGCGGTGACCAGGCATTTGCCGACCGTGTCGAGCATGGCAATGCGCTCGATTGGCGAGGCCGCGAGGAATGCGCTCAAATTGGAGACGATAGTCGTGGCGCTGACGCCCTTGCCCCAGGCGCAATTGACGTCGATCAGTTGCTCGATCGTCGGGATGTCGATTTCCGTGTCGGCCAGCTTCGCCGCGAGTCTCGCTTGGGCGCTGTCGGCATCGATGCCGAGAACCTCGAGCAAAGCCGCCTCGAAAGCTTGCGGATCGCCGAGCGAATCGATTGCGTCCTCGGACCGCGCGCAAGTCATCAGATATTCTTCGGCCCCGCCTTCGCCGAGACGGAGGCTTAGCGTCTGGACATCGGCGATCAATTGCTCATCGCCACTCGCCTCGGAAACGGCGAGCACATTCGCCAGGGTCCGCCGGCTTAGCTCGGCTTCCGCGCGGCCTTCGATCGGAGCGAAACCGGGAGTGATTTCGGCCTCCGCCGGAAAGCTGCTGAGCAAGGTCTGGGCGAAAGCGTGAATGGTCCGGATGCGCAGCCCGCCGGGGGTTTCGAGGACTCGCGCGAACAGACGCCGGGCGCGCTGAAGCGCGGGTGGGTCATTCGCTTCGCCGAGCGCGAACAGATCGTGACGCAGGCCAATATCGTCCAAGCGCACCCAGGCCGCGAGCCGCTCGACGAGGCGGTTGGACATTTCGGCGGCGCCGGCCTTGGTGAAAGTCAGGCACAGGATCGCGCCGGGATCGACTCCGCCGAGCAGGAGTCGAAGCACTCGAGCGGTGAGCACCTGGGTCTTCCCGGTGCCCGCCGATGCCGACAGAGCGGCGTGCGCCGAGGGGTCGGACGCTGCGCGCTGATCGCCTTCGAGGATTGGAAGAGGTTTGAGCCGACGCGACATTGTGGCCTGTTAGCAAGGCAAGTGAAGCTTCCCAAGCAAATGAGGCTCGCCTAATAGCATGGGGAAAGCGGAGATGAATGATGAGCGATGACAGCAAGGCGTCGGACGAGCGGCGGGATAAGCTGGTCAAGGCGGGCTATGCGGTCGGAATTGGTTCGGCGGCGATCGTGGCGGCGTTGCTTTACGCGTCGAAGGTGAAGAAGCCGAAGTCCGGCA
>DATLXR010000044.1:0-12762 GCA_035575595.1 Sphingomicrobium sp. | reverse complement strand
TTGACGACGCAGCCGAGCACGCTGAGCGACATCGGCGTGCGGATGTGCTGGAGGCGTTCCTCGAGCGCTTCGACGGTGCGGATGACATCGAACCCCTGGCGCGCGCAGGACGGGCAGGAAATGACGCGGACGCCGCAGTTGCGGATTCCGAGCGCTTTGAGCATTTCATAGCCGACGCGGACTTCCTCCTCGGGCTCGGCGGAAAGCGAGACGCGGATGGTGTCACCGATTCCGGCCCACAGCAAAGACCCCATGCCGATCGAGGATTTGACCGTTCCGCCGATCAGTCCGCCAGCCTCGGTAATGCCGAGGTGGAGCGGGCAATCGACTGCGTCGGCGAGCTGGTGGTAGGCGGCAACCGCGAGGAACAGGTCCGACGCCTTGACCGCGACCTTATAGTTGCGAAAATCATGGTCCTCGAGAATGCGGATATGGTCGAGCGCGCTTTCGACCAGCGCTTCGGGACAGGGCTCGCCATATTTTTCGAGGAGGTGGCGTTCGAGGCTTCCGGCGTTGACCCCGATGCGGATCGCGCAGCCATTGGCCTTGGCGGCGTTGACGACTTCGCGCACCCGGTCGGCCGAACCGATATTGCCGGGGTTGATGCGCAGGCAGGCCGCGCCCGCGTCGGCGGCTTCGAGCGCGCGCTTATAATGGAAATGGATGTCGGCGATGATCGGCACCGACGCCGCGCGAACGATCTCGCCGAGCGCTGCGGTCGATTCCTTGTCGGGACAGGACACGCGGATGAGGTCGGCCCCTGCTTCCTCGCAGCGCCGGATTTGCGCGATCGTCGCCTTGGCGTCCGACGTCGGCGTATTGGTCATCGTCTGGACGGTGATCGGCGCGTCGCCGCCCACGGCAAGCTTGCCGAGCATGATCTGGCGCGAGGGACGGCGGACGATGTCGCGCCACGGACGAAGGGACATGGCCCCGATATAGTCGCTTGGCCGCGCAACCGCAAAGGAGCCGTCGGCGATTCGCGGCGTCGCTAAATATCTGTTAAGGCTCGGCACTGGTTCGGGACGGGGGCGTCATGCATGGGGTGACCCAAAATGCGCAAGCCGATCGCGCCCGCGGAGCCTCCGCGGACGAACCCGCGACGCGACGCTATTGGGCCTATCTCAGCTATAGCCATCGTGATGACGCCGATGCCAAATGGCTTCACGACGCAATTGAGCAATATCGGGTCCCGACTTCGCTGGTCGGACGGCCGGGGGTCCACGGACCCGCGCCGCGTTCCTTTGCTCCGATATTTCGCGACCGCCAGGACCTCGCGGCGTCGAACGATCTTGCCGAGCGCATCGAGGGAGCGATCGCCCAATCGCGCTTCCTGATCGTTTTATGTTCCCCGGCTGCGGCGCAATCGCACTGGACCAATCAGGAAATCATCACCTTCAAGCGGCTTCATCCGAGGGGATCGATTCTGGCCGCGATCGTCGGTGGCGAGCCTTTTGCGAGCGCCATAGCAGGGCGTGAGAGCGAGGAATGCTTCCCGCCGGCATTGCGGGTCCAGTTCGACAAGCGCGGGCGCGCCACCGCGAAGCGCGCCGAACCGATCGCCGCCGATCTTCGCGAGGGCCGCGACGGGCGGCGGATGGGGCTGCTCAAGATCGTCGCCGGAATGCTCGGGGTCGGGCTTGACGATCTCGTCCAGCGCGAGGCGCAGCGACGGCAGAAGCGGCTGCGGATGGTGATCGCGGCGTCACTGCTTGGGATGACGGTGACCAGCGGGCTGGCGGTGACATCGGTGCTCGCCCGCAACGAAGCGCGTGAGCAGCGGCGCGAGGCCGAAGGACTGGTCGGCTTCATGCTCGGCGACTTGCGCGGCAAGCTTGAGCCAGTCGGCCGGCTCGATGTGCTCGATGCGGTCGGCGCGCGCGCGCTCGCTTATTTCGAAAAGCAGGACAAAGGAGAGTTGAGCGACGAGGGCCTGGCCCAGCGAGCGCGCGCGCTGACCCTGATCGGGGAGATCGCCAATACGCGCGGCGACCTTAATGGAGCGATGCGGCGGTATCGCGAGGCGCTTGCGAGCACTGGAGAGGCGTTGCGCCGGTTCCCCGACGATCCGCAGCGGCTCTACGACCATGCCCAGAACATTTTCTGGGTCGGATATATCGCGTGGCAGCGCGGGCAGACGGCCAACGCCGAGAGCGCGTTTCACGAGTATAAGCGGCTCGCCGAGCGGATGATCGCGATCGACCCCGCCAATCCGAGATGGCGACTCGAGGGCAAATATGCCGACACCAACCTTGGCATGTTGACTCTGGAACAACGCAGATATTCCGAAGCGGCGGCAATTTTCCAGCGATCGCTTGCGCAGGTCGAGGGGCTTGCCGCAGCCTCCCCACGCGACATGGATTACCAAAAGGCGCTGCTCGAAACGCTCGCTTATCATGGTGAAGCGCTGGAGAAGGCCGGGCGGCTTGAAGAATCGCTCGCGCAACGCGAACGGCTAGCGGGGCTGATCGAGCGCTTGCGCGATCGCGATCGCGGCGACCTCGAGCTGGTCCGCAAGGCGATGGCCGTGCATCGCGCCTTGGGCCGGATGCTCGCAATGCGGGGAGAAGTCGGCGCCGGTCTCGATCATGCCCGCACCAGTGCCGCACTGGCCGACGGGCTCCTCCAGACCGAGCCCGCCAATACCGAATGGCTCGAATTCGGTGCGAGCGCCCACCTTGATTTTGCGGAATTGCTGCTTGCGACTGGCCAGACCGAGCAAGCCGCCGTAGAAGCGCGATCGGGCTGCGCAAGTGTCAGCCGGCTGATCGAGCGCGATCGAAGCGTCGTGTCGTGGAACGATGGCCTGCGCGGCACTTGCCTCATGCGCCGCGCGCGACTTGCGCTCGCCCAGGGAAGGGCGGCCGAAGCGCTGATCCTTTCCGAACAGTCGCTTGCGGTTGCCCGTTCCGCCAAGGGCACCGGCACGGTCGATTCGGGCATTGCGGTCGCCCAGTCGGCCAAGCTGGCGGGCGATGCGCTTCAGGCGATGGGACAAGGAGTCGATGCCCGAGGTCGTTGGAGCGAGGCCGCCGCAGCCTGGCCGCGAAATATTGCCCATACTCCCACCCATCTCGCCCAACAGGCGATAATTCTTCGCGATGCCGGCGACGCCCGCGGCGCGGCCGAGATCGCCGCCCGGCTCGACAAGATCGGGTACCGCCACCCTGATTACCTCAAAGCGATGCAAACGGGAGGAAGAAAATGAGCAGCAAGCCACCGGTAGAAGTGAAAAAGATCCATGTCGATGTGGAGGCAACGATGACGCAGAGCGGCGACGTCAGGTTTCAGTGTCGCTGGAAAAACGATGGCTCGAACGATTGGGAATGCGGTCCGATCGAGCTGCCCCGTGGGCCGGAACATTACCGCCTGATATTCGACCTGGATGATAAAAGTGACCGCGGTTTGGAATTCTATGAGCGCCCGGAAGACGCCATTTATGTCAAGGTCGGTTCCTGCCCCACCGAGGCCGGAGATGGTGATGGGCAGATTGCGTTTGAATGCGTCGATGTGAACAAGAAGAAGTTGACGATCAAGGATTTCAATCAGGATCCGCCGCGCGATCTGCACTATATGCTTCGTTTCACGGGTAACCAGCATGGGGCTTGTCCACCCTATGAACATGACCCTGAAATCATCAACAAGGGAGGCGGAACAGTTGAGTGAGCGCGAGTTGAGCCTTTCGTGAATTCGGGGGAAATTTCCGCACCGCCGTCCATCCCGTTCGCCTTGTCCATCGGCGTTACCGGCCACCGCCTGGACGCATTCGCGCCCGATGCGTTGGCCGGAATCGCTCAGCGGATCGGTGAAGTGCTCGACTTGCTGGTTATCGAAGCGCGAGCGCTGGCGCTGCGCGAGGCGGCGCTTTTTGCCGATCGGCCTCCAGCGATTACGCTCGTCTCTCCGCTTGCCGACGGCGCCGACCAGATTGCCGCCGAACTGGCACTCGAACGTGGGCTCCGCCTGCAGGCGGTCCTCCCGTTCGAGCGCGATACGTACAAGGCCGACTTCGATGCGCGTGGGGCCGAGCAGCTCGATCAAGCGCTCGCCCGCGCGGGCTGCGTCCTCGAATTGCCGGGGCTGCGAAACAATTCGGCCAGTGCTTATGTCCAAGCCGGGCGTGCCACCGTTGCGCATAGCGACCTGCTCATCGCGGTGTGGGACGGGCTTCCGGCGCGTGGCCGCGGGGGGACTGCGGAGATCATTGAACTTGCGCTCGCTCGCGGTACCCCGATTATCCATGTGCAGGCCGATCCCGCCACCGCGCCGGTCATAATGTGGAGCGCATTCGACCCGGCAATCGTGACCCAATATCACGGTGCTGCGACGTGCCGGGCGTTTGACGCCACGCAGGTAAGGCGACTGCTCACCCTCCTTTTGGCGCCGCCAGAGAATGAGCGCGAGCGCGAAGATCTGCGTTACTTTCTGAAAGAACGCGACTTCCGGGTTCGGCCGCGTATCGAATATCCCTTGTTGCTTGCGATGGCGGGTACAAGGCGGTTCCGGCGCGGCGATTGGCAGGATGCCTCAACCGCGACCGCGACCCGAGACGAATGGATGCGCTACCGCCAGGCCTGCGCGGGTTGCCACGGCGTGTCGGCCGAGCTCGATCTGCTCGAGCAGGCCTATGGCTGGAGCGACCGGCTCGCGAGCCATTTCGCGCAGACATACCGCAGCGGTCATGTCTTCAATTTCCTGTCCGCCGCGATCGCGGTGCTGATCGCCCTGGCCGGACTGTTCTTACCATCCGCCAAGATCGCGCTGGCGACCGCCGAATTCCTTGTCATTTTGGCGATCATGCTCAACACGCACATCGGCATCCGCAAGCGGTGGCACCAGCGCTGGCTCGATTATCGCCAGCTCGCCGAGCGGCTTCGCCCGATGCGCAGCCTGAAATTGCTCGGCATCGCCGCACCGGACGCGCCGGGGAGCGCGACCGAACCTGTCGCGCGGCGTTGGACCGACTGGTATGCGGCGGGAGTTTGGCGAACGATGGGCTGCCCGTCAGGGCAGCTCGACCAATCCCGGGCGGCAGCGCTTGCGCGGGCAATTGGGGAGCACGAACTTGCTCCTCAGATTGCCTATAATCGCTCAAGCGCCGAGCAGGTCGAACGGCTCGACCAGCGACTAGAAACGCTGGGCGGGGCGTTGTTCGCTGCAACGTTGCTCGGCTGCGTCGTGTTGATCGCCGGCCTCATTCTGGCACCCGGATGGACGGCCGAACATTCGAAGGTGTTCGTTCTTTTGTCCGCCGGCTTACCGGCTTTGGGCACGGCGATTTTCGGAATTCGCGTTCAAGGCGATTTTGCCGGTACCGCGCTTCGAAGCCAGGCAACCGCCGACTTGCTCGAGCGGATTGCTGACGATCTTGGCAAGGCCGGTCCCGACCTTGCGCGGTCGGCCGACCTTACCGAACAGGCCGCGCGGGTGATGCTTGCCGACCTTGGCCAATGGCGGTTGGTCAACCAGCAGCATGAATTGGCGGTCGGTTGAAAATTTAGACGCTGTGCCTGAGCTTGAGGAAGCGTAAGGCCGAACAATGCTCGCCCGAATCCTCCTCGCGCTGATCACCGCCTTGTTCCTCGCCGCCGCACCGGCGCGCGCTTATTGGGAATATGGCCATGAGACCGTTGCCAGCATCGCCTGGCAACAGATGCGGCCTGACACGCGCCGGGCAGTCGCCGCACTGCTTCGTCAGGAGCGGCTGCTCGATACGCCCGATTGTCCAGTGGCGACGATCGAGCAGGCGAGCCTGTGGGCTGACTGCATCAAGCCGCTTGGAGATCGCTTTACCTACGCATTTTCGTGGCATTATCAGAACGTCGATATCTGCAAGCCGTTCGACCTGGCCGGCCCGTGCAAGGACGGCAATTGCGTCTCGGCGCAGATCGATCGGCAGGCGCGGTTGCTTGCGGACACCGCCGTGCCACAGCGCGAGAAATTGATCGCACTGGCGTTCCTTGTGCACTTCGTCGGCGACCTTCACCAGCCGATGCACGCGGGCGATCGCGGTGACCTTGGCGGGAATCGGGTTCCCGTAAATTACGGCGTGATCGGCGGGCGGGCCAATTTGCATGGGGTGTGGGACGGCTGGCTGGCCGAGCGCGCGATCTCGACCCCGCCGGGCGGGGCGACGGCCTTGCTGGCGCAGGTTCCCGCGAGCGAACGTCAGCGCATTGCGGGCGGTAGCGTCGAGGATTGGAGCCGCGAAATGTGGGCCAAGTCGCGTACGCTCGCTTATGGCACGCTGAGCGATGATCCGTGCGGTGCAGCGCCGGCGGTACGGCCAACGATCGATGAGGCGGATGTCCGCGCGTTGATCCCCGAGGTGCGCAAGAATGTCGTCGCGGGCGGATTGCGATTGGCGCGGCTGCTCGACGATGCGCTCGGCCCCGAGCATAAGGCGCCCGCGCTCAGGCGCTGAGGTGGCGCTGCCGCGTCGACGTAGCTAGGGCCATGCGATGAGCTGGAAATTGATGATTCATGGGGGGTCGGGCGCGATGCGCCGCGCGACCGTCTCCGCCGAGCACGAGCGTTGCGCGCGCGCCGGGCTGAACGCCGCGCTCGATGCCGGGGCCGCCATCTTGAGCAATGGCGGGAGCGCGCTCGACGCGGTCGAGGCGGCGGTTCGCCTGCTCGAGGAAGATCCAAGCTTCAACGCCGGGCGCGGGAGCGTTCTCGGTGCCGATGGTGTCGCCGAACTCGATGCCGCGATCATGGACGGGCGCGACCGTCGCGCCGGCGCTGTCGCCGGATTGCGGACCACGCGCGCCCCGATCAGCGCGGCGCGAGCGGTGATGGAGCATGGCCCGCACGTCCTGCTGACGTTCAGCGGCGCCGACCAGTTCGCGATCGAGCAGGGACTGGAGCAGGTCGAGAATCACTGGTTCGTGATACCCCATCGCCAAGCGCAGTTGGACGAGGTGATGGCGGCTGGCGGCGCCTTCGACAGCGACATCAAATATGGGACGGTTGGCGCGGTCGCGGTCGATACTCAGGGGCATGTCGCGTCGGCGACTTCGACCGGCGGGCTGACCGCCAAGCGATGGGGCCGGATCGGCGATTCGCCGCTGATCGGATCGGGCACCTACGCCGACGATCGCGCCGCAGCGGTCAGCGCGACCGGGCTTGGCGAATTGTTCATTCGTGCAGCGGCGGCGCATGAATTGTGCGCGCGGGTGCGGATCGGCGGCGAACCATTGCGGCAGGCGCTAAACGGAGTGCTTGCCGAGGTGGTCGCGATGGGCGGCAATGGCGGGCTGATTGCAGTGTCGCCGACGGGCGAGGCGGCGTGGGGCTTCACCACCCCGGGGATGTATCGCGGACTGGCCGGGCCTGACGAGCGCCGGGTGGAAATGTTCAGCGAAGATCCAAGCTAGGCTGAGCGGAACGGCAGCGCCTGTCTTGCCCATTCGACCTCGGCCTCCACGCCTTCACGTTCGCGAATAAGGAAATCCGCGACCGCGCGCCGGAAACCGGGGTCGGGGAAAAAATGGAGCGAGAAAGTGACGATGGGTTCATAGCCGCGCGCGAGTTTGTGCTCGCCCTGCGCCCCCGCCTGGACCGAGCCGAGCCCGTGCTCGATCGCCCAGTCGATGGCCCGGTAATAGCTCAGCTCGAAGTGGAGAAAGGGCAGTTCCTCCGCCGCGCCCCAGTAGCGGCCGAACAATATGTCCGCGCCGATGAAGTTGAGCGCGCCCGCAACGGGCCGGCCATCGCGGAGCGCGAGGAACATCAGCGCGGAATCGCCCATTGCTGCGCCGACTTGCGCGAAGAAGGCGCGGGTGAGGTAGGGCTGGCCCCATTTGCGAGCGCCAGTGTCCTGGTAGAAATGCCACATCGCTTCCCAGTGACCGGGCGTGATTTCCGCGCCGCGAAGCGCGACGATGTCGAGCCCGACGCAGGCGGCGCCGCGCTCCTTGCGGATCGCCTTGCGCTTGCGGCTCGATAGCTGGGCGAGGAAATCGTCGAAGCTGGCGAAGCCGCGGTTGATCCAATGGTATTGAATGCCGTCGCGCCGGAGCCAGCCGCGGGCTTCGGCGGCCCCAACGTCTTCAGCGCTGCAGAAGGTGATGTGGGCGGAGCTTAGTTCGTTCTGGGCGGTGACGGACTCGATTGCGGCGAGGATTGCGCCGGGGTCCGTGCCAAGCAAGCGGCGGCCGGGGACTGGGGTGAAAGGGACGGCGACCTGAAGCTTGGGATAATAGGGCCGGCCCGAGCGCTGCCATGCCTCGGCCCAGCCGTGGTCGAAGACATATTCGCCCTGGCTGTGGGTCTTGAGATAGGCCGGGGCGGCGGCGACGGCGTGACCATCGCGCTCGACGATCAGCGGCAACGGGCTCCAGCCGGTCGCGTCGCCGACGCTTCCCGAGGATTCGAGCAAGGACAAAAAGGCGTGCGACAGGAACGGGTCGCCATCGCCCGCGAGCGAGTCCCAGACTTTCCCGTCGATGGCGGCGACACCGCGCGCAATACGCGCGACCAGCTGTGGTTCACGGTCGGCCATCGGCCCGGGGGATGAGGGCGGCTGGGTTAACGATCGCTGACTTGGGCCGGGAAGGCGGCGAGGTCAGTCGCGGATCTGGACGATCGCATCGACTTCGACCGCGACTCCGAGCGGGAGGACGGCGACTCCGACGGCCGAGCGGGCATGGCGGCCAGCTTCGCCGAACACGTCCTGCATCAGTTCCGAAGCGCCGTTGGCGACCTTGGGCTGATCGGTGAAGTCGGGGGCCGAATTGACGAACACGCCAAGCTTGACGATCCGTCCGACGCGGTCGAGCGAGCCCAGGGCATTGCGCAATTGGGCAAGCAGCATGATTCCGCAGCGGCGAGCCGCGGCCTGGCCAGCTTCGAGGTCCATGTCCTCGCCTAGGCGGCCCTTGATCAGACTGCCGTCCTCGGCGAACGAAATCTGGCCCGAAATATGGAGCAGGCCGTCGACTTCGACGAACGGGACATAGCTTGCGACCGGGGCGGCAGCTTCGGGGAGGGTGATGCCGAGTTCGGCAAGGCGGTTGGCGATGGTCATGGCGCGCGATTGGCCGCTCGGAGCGTTCGGGTCAAGTCTTGCGGGCAACCGCAAAACCGGCCCAGCTCTGGCTAACCGGCATCAGTTCGATCGTGTTGATGTTGAGGTGCGGCGAGAGGGTTGCGATCCAGTGGATCGTGTCGGCGAGGTCGCTCGCGGTCATCGCCTCCATGTCGGCGTATAAGGCGTCGCTCGCTTGCTGGTCGCCGCCGTTGCGGACCAGTGTGAATTCGGTTTCGACCATTCCCGGCTCGATCGAAGTGACCCGAACGCCGGTCCCGGCGAGGTCGCAGCGCAGATCGAGGCTGAACTGGCGGACGAACGCCTTGGATGCGGCATAGACCGCACCGCCGCGATAGGGATAGGTCGCTGCGACCGACGACAAATTGATCACCGCTCCGCGCCGCTCGATCAACTGCGGCAAAAGGGCGCTGGTCAAAGCGACCAGGCCGGTGACATTGGTGTCGATGCTGTTGGTCAGTGCAGCAAGGTCGGCGTCCTGAACCGTGTCCATTGGCGGGGCGAGGCCGGCGTTGTTGAGCAAGAGGTCGATTGAAACATCGAGCGCTCCAACCACGCGCGCAATCTCACCGAGGTCGCGCATGTCGAGCACGATGGGAACACAGGCATCGCCAAGCTCGTCGGCCAGATCCTGGAGGCGGTCGGCGCGGCGGCCCGCGGCGATTACCCGCCAGCCGTCGGCGATGAATTTGCGCGTAGCCGCAGCGCCAATTCCGGCGGTGGCGCCGGTGATGAATGCGGTTTTCATGGCTTGTCCTCCAGACGCTCCATCAGCCAGTCGGCGGCGGTCGGCCAGTCGTCGATCCGCGCATGGGCATGTTCGGCCGGCGGGACCGCAGGGGCAAGCCGTGGTTCGGCGACCATGTGGAGCCGGAAGACCTCAGGCGCGTGCTTGGCGACCGAAGCGTGGTGCACCGGCAAATCGTCGACGAATGCGGTCCGGCTGGCCTTGTGACGATCGATGATTGCGCGCGCGGGGACGCCCTTCCCGCCTCTATTGCACACCACTTCGTGGGCGATGCCGTGGCTGGCGAGTTGTTCGACTCGCCAGGGGTGCGCCTCGTCCCCGAGGTTGGTGAGAATGACGATGTCGGCGATCTCGCCAATCCGTCCGAGCGCCTCGACCGCGCCGGGGACGATCGTCTGGCGGTGCATTTCCTCGCGGAAGAATTGGCTGAGCAGCGGCCAGACGCGGTCTTCGAGGACGGGCGCGCCCGATGTGCGGTCGGTCATCGCACCGCCGAAGCTGCCGGTTTCGAAGGCGAAGGCGATGCCGTGCGCTTCGCTGAGCCAGGCATCGAAATGTGTCACCATGTGCAACAGGACCTCGTCGCAGTCGGTGATCAGCAGCGGGCGGTTCATGCTTCGAGCTCCGCGCGCGCGGCGACCAGTGCCGCTGGGCTGGTATCGATGGCTTCGGCGATTGCGATCAGATCGGGTTCATAACTTTCGAGAAAGGCAAGTGTAGCGGCCAGCAGGGTGCGGTCGCCCGCTACGGCGCGGTTGCGCAGCTCGTCCGCCTCTAGTCCGGTGAGGTCGAGGAAGCGGTGCGCTCGGCGTTCGTCGGCGAGGGTGGCGGCGAGCGCGCCGAGCGCGAGTGCCTCGGCGTCATTTGTGGTGGGCATCAACATCGCCTAAAGTAGCTGGAAGAGCATGGGGGATATTCAAAGCGTGGCCAGGATTTTGGTTGTCGAGGACAACGCCCTCAACATCAAGTTGTTCTGCGATCTGTTAAATGCGCATGGCCATGAGACGCAGGCGGTGATCGACAGCCGCGACGCGATCGAGGCTGCTCAGCGCTTCGCTCCCGACCTGGTGATCACCGACATTCAATTGCCGCATGTCTCGGGGCTGGAATTGATGGCACTCCTCCGCGCGGATGAGCAATTGAAGAATGTGCCGATCATGGCGGTCACGGCCTACGCTGCGCAGGGGGATGATGAGCGCATCCGCGCGGCGGGCGCGAGCGCTTATGTGTCGAAGCCGATTTCGGTGGTGCGCTTTGCAGCGACAGTCGATCAATTGCTCGAGGCGGCGCGGGCGGAGGTAGTGGGAAGCGTGCCCCAGGAGGTCCTGAGCCCCGGTGAGGGCTCGGCTATTTGATCTTGGCTTCCTTGAAGTCGACGTGCTTGCGTACGACCGGATCATATTTGCGGAACGACATCTTCTCGGTCGTGTTGCGCGGGTTCTTCTTGGTCACGTAGAAGAAGCCGGTATCGGCGCTGCTGACGAGCTTGATCTTGACGGTTGCCGACTTGGCCATCGCGAGGGTTCCACTGAATAAAATTACGAAAGGCGGGCCTCACGGCGCCGCCCGATCCCGCGCTCCATGACGAGCGGCGCCATTTTTGTCAAGGCGAAGAGGGTGCCCGGCTTGGCCGGTGCCAAGCAAAATCCGGAAGCTAATTTCGCGTCTCGCGCATTGTTACGTGCGATGCGCGCCTTCAGCCAACTCCTCGACGACCTCGTCTACACTCGCTCGCGCAACGGCAAATTGCGGCTGATCGGCGATTATCTGAAGGAAACTCCCGATCCGGATCGCGGACTTGCGCTTGCCGCGCTGACCGGGACGCTGGACATTCCAGCGGTCAAGCCCGCGGTCGTGCGAGCGCTTGCCGAGGAGCGAATCGACCCGGTGCTGCTCAAGATGAGCCGCGACTATGTCGGCGACATGGCGGAGACGGTGTCGCTGCTCTGGCCTGCTCCCGAAGGCGAGCCGTCCGACATCGACGACGGTACGATTCGCATTTCCGACGCGGTCGAGCGGTTGCGAGGGGCGAGCCGATCCGATGCGCCGGGGATGCTGAGCGACATGCTCGACCACCTCGACGCGCCGGGGCGCTACGCGATTTTAAAGCTGGCTACCGGAGCGCTGCGAGTCGGGATTTCGGCGCGGCTTGCCAAGCAGGCACTCGCCGACGCCTTCGCGCTCGACGTCGAGGCGGTCGAGGAGGTGTGGCATGGGCTGAAACCGCCTTATGCCGAGCTGTTCGAATGGGGCGAGGGCCGCGCCGGCCAGCCGGCGGCAAAGGACGTTCCGGTGTTTCGGCCGTTCATGCTTGCGCATTCGATCGAGGGAACGCGGGTCAGCCTCGACGACTACGCAGCCGAGTGGAAATGGGACGGGATTCGAATCCAGATCGTCCACGCCGGAGGCGAGACGCGCCTGTACAGCCGCACTGGTGACGATATTTCGGGAAGCTTTCCCGATGTTGCCGCGGCATTTGCGACCAAGGGCGTGCTCGATGGCGAATTGCTGGTGCGGGTGAGTGAGGAAAACGGGCGGGCGCAGGGGGCGGACGCGCATGGCGGTGCCGCGGCGAGCTTCAACGCACTCCAGCGGCGGCTTGGGCGTAAAAACGTCAGTGCCAAGGTGCAGGGGCAATATCCGGCGTTCGTCCGGCTTTACGACCTGTTGTTCGATGGCGATGAGGATCTGCGCGGCCTGCCGTGGAGCGAGCGGCGCGCGCGGCTGGAACCGTTTGTCGTGGACCTCGACCCTGACCGCTTTGACCTGTCGCAACTGATCGAGGCGGACAGTTTCGAGGCACTCGAAAGCCTTCGCGCCCGAGTGCGTGACGAGGGGGTCGAGGGGGTGATGCTCAAGCGCCGCGACTCGCCTTATGTCGCCGGGCGCAAGGCCGGCATGTGGTACAAATGGAAGCGCGATCCGCTGACCGCCGATTGCGTGATGATGTACGCGCAGCGCG
>DATLXR010000043.1:0-41667 GCA_035575595.1 Sphingomicrobium sp. | reverse complement strand
GACCGCGTTGATGATCGAGGCCGCTATCTGTTCGACCGCAAGCAGCGGGGCCGAGGCAGGCGCAAGGGCCGCGTTCACGCCGGCATCACCGAGGACGACGAGGAGAACGGCGATCGTGAGCTAGAGGGATCGGAGGATGACCTGCTCGGACTTGTGCCAATGAGTTGCGACCCTCACTCTGACATGGCGCGCATTAAGCGAGAACTTGCACAAAGGCGATGCTGACGCCGTCTCGCCGCTAAGCGTGTTTCTGGTCCGGACCGTTGTTGGCGCGGGCCGCTTTTCCATTGCTTCAGAGTATCTCGGACAATGTCCGCTAAGGGTAGTTAACCGTCGGTCCGCTTTTTAGAGCGAGGCGCTTTTAAGCCGACATGCCGACTGGTGTCAGAACCGGTCGTTTTGACACGAAAAAGCACGTGACGGCTTCCCAACCCAAAGCGACATAGGCGAGCCTACCGATAGTCGCGAGCGCACTCTCCGACGTCGCTATCTGAGGAAGTGCTACGCGCTGGGAACGTCGATGATGCCAACCGCATGGTGGCAGGTGGTCTTGTGCTCGGCGGCATGACGATTGGCAATGAGGAGCTGGTCTCGCTTCGTCGCCGTTAAGGCGACGGGGCGTCGCTTTCGGGGGCATCGTTTCCGCTTTGACGGTTGCACGCGGAAAGCGATGCCCCTGATAACGAGATCAGTCTGTCAGCAGCGAATGTCTCGCCACTAATTGCCTTACGGCTGCGTCTGGGGACGCGGCGAGCCACGCAGCGCCGGGTTCAGATAAGGGAACCGGTTTTGAGTGTTGCGCGCATTGTTTGGCGCACCATCCGTGAAGGCCGTGAGTCCATTCGGTGCCTGTGCCGGAGTACACAGCCCAAGCTGGGTCGGCACAGTGTTGATCGGAAACGGATGGCACAAGCGCCCCATCAACACGCGCAACGCGATGTCGACCACGTCATCTCCCGGACGGCGTCCGTTGGGGAAGCCGGCGAGATCGTCAGCAACCACTCCGAGTGTCCGTTGATCAGCTTGTGGGGTCGCGGTGACCAAAGTGTTGAGGCGGAGCATTTCCGACGCGGTCACTGTCGACATCTGGTTGAGTGAGGGAATTCCGGTGAGGAACGTCGCAACCAGATCGTTGCGTGGAAAGTTGGTCGGCGAGAGCGGCACCAGTCTACGAGGATCGCTACCGCGATTGATTATAAAGCTGAACAAACCAGAAAGGATTACCGGGAAGGTGGGATTGGTGACATAATCAGCCAGCGCCGCGTCGGCGGTCGGCTTGACGGCGTTGAACAAATCCTTGTCCGGCAAACCGATCACCAATTCGTTGACCAGCGGATTGCCCAGTCGCGAAACCTGGACAAAAGCCCCCGCAGTCGAATCCGGCTCGAGGAAGCTCGGGTTCGGGTTGAGCACGCGGGTCTGCGGCAGGCTGGCCGAACTCCACACCCCGATCACGCCATTGCCGTTGCCGGTAATGCACGCGGTCGGAAGTTCGAGCGCGAGCGACGTGACGTTGTACGAACCGATCAGTTCCTGGTTGGCGTCGCTCTGGGTGATCCCGTCGCCCTCGAAGTCTGAGTTGCCGACGCTGTAGACCGGGTCGCGAGCGCCTTGGACTGGGACGAAGCCCACGTTCACCAGATCGAAGAGCGGGCCGAGGTTGACCGCGAAAGCTTCCGCCCTCTGCCCGGCGAACACGCGGCCCTGCGTCGCGCATCCCGGAATCGAGATGTTGGCAATGAACTGGTCAGCATAAGCCGGATAGTTCGGGATCGTCTTGTTACCGATGTTGTCGACCGGCTTGGCAAAGCCCGTTCCGCCAAAGCTGGCGTTCGTGACATTGCCAATCCCGCCGCTGCGCCGATCGCCCTGGATCTGCTTAAGCGTGAAATATTCATATTCACCCAGGTCAGGATCAGTAGCGGTGCTGATCTGACCGATATGACGCAATGCGATTGGCAATTGCTTGCCGCCGGCGTTGATCGTGATGCCTCGGCCATTTTGCAGCGTGTTCGAGAACTGGAACTGATAGGTCAGGTCTTCACGGGCATCGCCATTGCTGTCGATCATGATCTCGTAGACAGCGTCGGGGTCCATCGTGAAATAGTTGGGACCGCCGCCCGGCTCTTGAAACGGCTGGAAGTTAGAGATGAGCGTCGTAAAGCCCGCGCGGCCCGGTTCGTAGCTACGAAATGCGTAGACGTCGGTGTTGTCGACCTTGGGCATCTTGGTGATGTTTGGAGCCTCGCGATGGCTTGAGCTCCATGCCGGGGATACTGCCGTCAGCGCGAGCGCAATGCCCATGCCCCATTTTACGCCTGAACGGATCATGCTTCTTCCCCTGTTATGCGCCGACTGCGCGGCTGGTGAAGGCGCGCAGAAAGCACTTGGATGGCAGCAATGATTGCCAGCCGATTCGATCGTTTATGCTATATTACCTTGCGTCTACGCTGGCCATGACCGCCGTGATGATAATTATCATCGACGGTGGCTTTACCTCCGATGAGCATTTTCGGATCGGCTTTCTGTCGTTCATGGCAATTATAATGGTCTGGCAGGGCAGCAGGCAAAAGCCTAAGCCCGCCGATTAAAGACTGCCGAAACGTGGCCACGGGGCGCTTACCTCGCTTCATCGCTTTGGTCCTTTAGGATACCCGTCGTGTCCTCCTCGTTTGGAACTGCCGACATCGGGAAAAGGAAGATGACCATGTCGTCGGGCCCGATGCGATCCCGCCCGTAGGTGTCCTTGGCTTGTTCTCGCGTCTGACCTGAGCCCACCGCGATTAAGTGCGTTTTGATCGACACAGCTCCGCCACGCTTCGCTTCAAGATTCAACACACGCTTATCGAGCTTCATCATGCCCTCCCTGATCAGTACCGTGAGAGCCATCGAACGCGCCATCTTCGTCGACTTCGGAAAACCCGACTATCTGAATAATCAAATCATTCGGACCGAGCCCGTGAGCGGCTCTCGCGTCCTCCGGCGTCTCATTCTCGCCCAGCATGTGAACCTTCATGGGTACGGCCCCACTCGCCTTCGCCTCAAGATACGACACGCGCCTATCGAGCTTTGCCGTCCCGGTTCGTCCCAACTGTGTCATTTCGCCTTGCCCTCCAATGCAGTGATCCGAGCTTCCAGATCACCGGCTTCCATGATGCCCTTGTGCGCCGTCAGCAGGGCCATGACGCGACCGCCCTCGTCCGGCGTCGCATCGCCTAGCGCGACGGCCTCCATCACGGCGGCGGACGCATCGACTGCATCGGCGATCGACTTGACGACCGGAAGCGCCATCGAGATTGGTGCATCCTTGCGCGCAGGCGCTATGCGATCGAGGCATAGGCGAAGCGCGACCGTGTCGCCATTGAGTGCCTTCTCGATGGCCTTCCGCGTCAGCGCCTCGTGCTCACTAGCCAGAAGCTCTTCGACATCACGGGTGACTTTGTGCCGAGCGCCAGTTGGCCTGCCGGGATTGCCCGGCTCGAATGGCTTTCCTCGCGTTGTCGCCGCGTTATTACGCGGGCCACCGTCCATTTCGTCTGTCATTTCCCTATGTCCCACAGAAACTTTGTGCCTAGGCGATTGCATCGGTTGAAATATGCTCGGCCGTCCCCGTTGCCGATCGAAGCATAGGTGGCGCAGATGGCCAGCACGGTTTGCCCGCCCAGCCACACAGCCAGCCCGTCAGCGTCGGCTTGACCGTCGCGCTCGGTGACCGCACCGAACAGGTCGAGCGGCGCCCAGCCAAGCGCGAGCGCCTTCGATGCCCAGCCGTCGCGCGCAAGGCTCAAGGCGTCGGACACTACACCCGGCCACACCTCAGGAAGTATCAGGCGAGGAGTTGCCATTGATTGCAACGTCCTGAGCCCCGCCGTCACGTCGATCGGCAAAGGGGTTGGCTGCGAAAGTTGCGAGAGTTGCGAAAGTGAGGGGCAATCCGTTCCAACTTCCGCAAGTTTCGCAACTTTCGCAACGTCGCCCGCAGCCTCAGCGCCATTCGTTCGGCTCCAAATCTCTGGGTCGAAATCCACTACGCCCATGTCACTTGCTCCTCATCGAGTAGACTTCGCGGCGTGTGACGCCATTCACCTTGCGCGAGCCTTCGACCTTCATCAGCCAGCCGTGATCGAGCAACACACCGAGCGCCTTTTGCGCCACAGACTTCTCGCGAATGGAGTGAGGGCCGACCGAATAGACGTCCGGCGGTGATATGAGCCGCCCACCATCGTCTGTCTTTTGCGGCCAGCTATCCTGAAGCCACGCCAACAAGGTCTCGCCAAGACGCACGTCGTCAGAGACGTTGCCAACCTCGGTCAAGCGCAACGCCTCGCCGAGATACCATTGCGCAAGTTTGATCCCCCGGCTCAGGGCGCGCTCGTTGAGTTCCTGCGTGTCCAGATCGTCAATCAAGCACAGCACCCCGGCTAGGCGTGCGGCGTGTTCGGGAATCTTATTCGCGAGGCCCGTGACGGGACGCAACTTGCCGTTGGCGCCGAGTTCTCTCTCGATAGAGTCCGCAAACGCGCGCCACATGGCGCAAGCGTGCGTCGTCATCTGCAACGAGCGCGGGTCCAACTCACCTACCTTGCCTTCCACGAAGTGAAAGGGACGTTCGAAGGCTTCGAGAATGCGCGCACCGAAGCGATGGATTGCCGGGCGGGCATCCGCCCCGGGTTCCCGGTAGAGCCGCGTCCCAGCGAGCGAGGAGGGAGCCGCTACTAACAAGCGCGAAAACAAGCCCTGATCACGCAACGTCTCATCGGCAAGCCAGCGGGTGGCAGCTTCTGGCTGGAGCATCAGGTGTAGCGACACGCGCCGCCCGAATAAGACGGTTGCGCCGTCTAGTGACCGAAGTCTCTTGACCGGCGCGCCGTCCCAGAGGTGGGAGAATCCGGCTGCCGACTTCAGCACGTTCTCTTTCGACATGCCGACGCCGCCGACGAACATGCCACCCTCGTCGGAAAACAGCCCCATGGATGGCTGACCGATCGCAAGATACTTGTGCAGACCCTCCAGCGTGGGCTCAGGGAACGAGACTACTGCGTCAAGCGGAGCCACCGGAGCATCGCCCACAGCGCCGAGGGCGTCCGCGATCGCCGCCCGGCTGCCTTCCTTGCCCGCACGTCCCTTGGCGGCCGCACGTGAAGCCTCGAACGCCTCTTTGTCATTGAGATAGGCGGCCTTGGCCTGGATCAGCTCATCAGAGAGGTTGCGCTCATGCTTTGCTAACCCCCAGCCTAGCTCACGATCCGCGGCGGACTTGCGATCGCCCGAGCTGGCAACCGAGAGCAAAAACAGGGAGAGCGGCCGAGCATGCCCCGTGGGAAGAACCACATTGGCGTGAGCCTGAACGGCCAGCGCAGCATGTGACAGCGCAGACTGAGCGCATATCTCCACCGGGGCCTGAATAAGGTCCTGCGTACCCTGGACAGCTGAAGCGATAATGCTCCCCAAGGCATCGAGAGGGTAAGAGTCACCTGCTCGAAGTGCGCGACGCAGCGGGCGAGGCGGCTCGATCTCAATAACTTCAGCCGTGTTTAGACGATCGTTGAATGCGGTAGCGGTCATGCGCTTGCCCCCATGAGTTCTGAATTGAAGTCTTTGAAGCCGAACAGCGGACGCACGATGCGCGCCATTCGACCCTCCAGTGCGAATGCATCAGCAGCGCGACGAGCGTGGTTCTCGCCGGCGACATCGTTGTCCGCGCCAATCAACACCGATCGCACGCCAGGCGGCAGAACCATCGAAGCCATGTTGCCTTCGCCGGTTGCTGCCCACACGGCCTTGCCGGACATTTGCTGGAACGACAGGCCATCCTCCAGCCCACCCGTCACCACCAATTCGCGGGCCCCGGGTGCGAGGCGGATTGCCGCGCCACGAATACGGCCCAAGCTCAGCTTTGGCGTGGGCACATCGGCTTTCCCCGAGCCATCAGCCTTCAGGTAGGTTCGCTGGATCCCGACAACCTTGTCGTCGGCACTAGCAACCACCGCGACGAGCACGGGGTGTAGGTCGCCACGCGCGCCGTAACGGAGCCGTGCGAAGCGGATCGACGCTGGAATGGGGAGATGTAGCCCGCGACCCCGCAGATAGGCCTCAGCGGGCGTTCCAGAGACCGGACCGGCAGCCCGCCAAATGGCGACCGCTTCCGCCGTCGTATCTCGCTCGGAGAGTGTCGCGGCGCCGGGACACTGTGGAACGGGCTGAGCAACCCGCGGCAGATTGCCCCCGTCGAGCATTGCAGCCGCTTCGCGTAACGTAACGGCATGCGCGCGCTGAAGGTAATCGAGCACGTCACCGGATTCGTTACATCCGAAGCAATGAAACCTCTGCCCACCATCGAATATCGTAAATGACGGTGACCGATCTGGGTGGAACGGACAGCAACCTTTCCACTCACCGCCCGCGCGCCGGAGCTTCACCGATGCGCCGACCACCGCAGGTAGCGGGTGCGAGGCCCGGATCAGATCGAGGTCGATCATGCCCAGTCTCCATTGTTACGGCTAGCCGTAATTCCTGCCGGTGCGGGCAATAGAAGCTGGGTAAGTTGGTGCCGATCTTCGGCCTCATCCTCCAAGTCGATCTCGATCAGCTCGCGGTCGACGACGAGGTCAATGGCATCGCGGAGAAGGCCAGCAATCTGGTCTGGAGCGAGGGCTTCCAGCTGGCATGTCTCACCAGTCCACGCGCGAGCGCGACTGTCCGTCGACTTGGCCGGCGCAGTGGGCAGTCCATAGTCCTCGACCTGTTCGGCAGTGAGCGCGACCCGGCGGAACTCGGTCGTGACCATGCCATTCGGCCGATCGGCCTTCACGAACTTGCCGACATCTTCGCTGATCACGTCGAACATCGACGCACCCGATGGATCGAAGTCGCCCAGGTGCAGAATTATCGCGGGCTTGCCGATCGCACAGATGCGGTCCGCGAGGCGCTTCTTCGCGGTCAAGCTATCGAAGCCGGAACTCGAATAGACCTGAACTGAATACTTGTGCGCAACCTCGGCGAGCTGCAGGATCATGCCTGCCGCCTCGCACCACACCTCGACGTGTAACGGCTGACCCGCCATGAGATCGCGGCGGTAGTTCTGGGCCTTGCGCCGCATGACCGATCGAAATTCGTCGGCGTCCGTGAAGTGCTCCAGGGTGACCGTTGAGACGCCGTCGTCACGTATCGCCTCGAACGGGATTTTCCGCCCACGCCGAGCATTGGCGAGGTGATGACAAAGACGGCCGTAGAAACGCTCGGACTTGTCGTATCCGCGCGCGCCGACCAGGCGGTAGAAGATCTGTCGGACGGTCAAGGGCCAGTGCGCCTGATATTCCTCCAATACCGCCTCGACGTCCGCTAGGAGGTGCCGCGTATCGGCGTTGGGCTTGTAATCGAGGATGTAGCCCCGGTGGCGGCCGGGCGACGCACTGCTCATGCTGCCATCCTGTTTAAGTCGGCATGAATGCGCCCGAGCCAAGCTTCCTGCTTCACACTTGGCCGCGTGTTCCGGTGCGCCATATCGATGACGAACTGGCGTTCGATGTCGCTCAGCTGATCGAGGTGACATGCGCAGAATTGAGCCATGGAAAACCAGTGCGAAGGCGGCGCGGCGCGTGGAGCCGGGGTCGAAGCTAGCACTTCGGCCAGACAAGCCTTCGCCGCAACATTGGCCAACCACTCAACGCCAGCCATCCGCTCGATGGCTGAGACGGCAGCTGCTACTTCGTTGGGCTTGTCGCTTTTAAGCAGACGGATTGCGCCAACCAACTTTGACGCCTTCGCCTGATCGATGGTGCAAAGTGCGCTCACCATACGTCACCGCGCAACAGGAACAGAATGCACCTAGCCAGATGAGGGGAAAGGGAGAGTTTCGCCTCCAGTGCTTGCGCCTGAAGGGTGAACTCGCTAAATCGGTGAGGTTCATTGCCGCCAAGCAGAACACTACCGACCTCGGCCTTACCGCCGGGGTTTTTAGTTTGAGCCTCCATCAATCACGCCACTTGTGACGTGCTGGAGTAGCGGTTGGCGTTCCGCCAGTCCCGCAGATCGTCCGGGTCATAATTGACCCGTCCCTTTTTCCCTGGAGTGCGAATGAACTTAGGGCCGACGCCAAGCGATCGCCAGTTTTCAAGGGTTTTAGGGGAGACGCCCGCCAGCGGCGCCGCCTCGTCGGTAGTCAAAAGGTTCTGAAGTTCGGTCATGAAAGCCTCCCAATTCATTGCCCTGTTTGGCGGGAATGATTGGGAATCTAAGGGCGTTGGCGGGACCCGTCATATGGACGAGTAGGCGAGCAATTACTTCAATTCGTCCATTGCTGACAGCGGCTTTGCTAGGCCCTTAAGGTCGGTCAATTTTTCGTCGTCCGAAAGACGATTCCATATCTGGGCTAGCGCGTCGGGTTCACGGACCATCGTGTCGAGATTACGCGCAAGTAGATGCTCGTGAACTCGGCAAAGTAACTTAACGAATCGCCCATTCGGCCGATGCGTGTCGTAATCACGCGCGATGCCAGGTAAATTGCCGCCAGCAACAAAGTAGAGTTCGGATAATCCGGCCACCAGCCGTTTGATGGCCGCTTGCTCGACCGGACCCGGTGGACGAGAGTGAAGGGCTCGCCGCCGGGCGGAAACCGTTGCCAAGGCGCGAGCATCACGGGCCAAGGCGCTAATGGCACGAACTTTTTCGAGGACAGTGTCTTTCCCAGACTGCGCCCCGCGCGCCGACGCTACGCGGTATAAACCATATCGACCGAAGGCGGGGTCAATATCTTGCTCTGACCTGTCTGCGCCTATCTCTCTAAGGATCGCACGACAGGCTCGCTCCAACTTCAACGCCTTTTTTTCAGAGGCCGGCTCGTCAGGATTGGTTTCCTCGTAGCGTCCTAGCGCGAACCGCACCGCAAGTTCGTTTAATACAACTTGGAAGTCTTTCTCGGTCCACCCGCGGGAAAGTTTAAGGTCTACGGCCAGCAATAAGTTCTTTGTCGTCGCCGCGCTAAAGACCGGAGCTTCCTCACAGGTTAGCAAAGCTGCCCACGACACACGTTTCTTCGTCGCCCTTGCCGTCATGCCCGTAAGCCAGTCAAATCAATAACATTTGACCGGTCCTCGTTAGCGACCATGCGCGATACATGAGCGCCCCATGCCTCAAGCGCAGCCCGCTTTTCATCCTTCCAGTCGTGACGTTGATACACGCCAGCGACCCCCGACTTCGAACCTGACACATGATTGAGAATAGCTTCGGTTACTTCAAACCGAATGCCAAGGCGCTGCATTCCGGTTGCGAAGGTGCGCCGGAAGTCATGCACCCGCCAAGGCTTGAGAGGCTGAGCCTTTATTCCGGCCGCGTCGGATTGCTTAGCGAGGGTATTCGTCATTTCCCGATCGAGGCGCTTCTTGCCCCGTGAGAAACCGGAAACCGACGTCTTGCCGTTGGTCGACAGCACCAAATCGGCGCGGGGCCATTTGCCGCCGCCAGCAATTCGGTCCAGCTCGGCAATCATGAGCGAGCTTAAGTGCAGATGGTTAGCAGTTGCGTTCTTCGCTCGGGCGGCTGGCAGCAACCATGTTGCCGTCGAGCGGTCCAATTCCGACCAGTTAAGGCCGGCGACTTCCTCACGTCGCTGGCCTGTCCCAATGAGCAACCGATACAGGGCGCCGAACGGGTAGCCTAGAGTGTCGGCTGCCAGCCAAGCCAAGCGTAATTCTTCATCGCTCAACACTCGATCGCGTGATGGCGCGCTCGGGGGCGCCTCCATTCCCTCCATCGGCGACCGGTCAATATCGCCACGACCTACCGCCCAGCGGAACAGCCGCCGAATGACGGCATGGACGTTGCGCCTTAGCGCCGCTTTGCCGACTGGCAGAGCGTCAAAGACGCGCGTGATATCCGACCGATTAATCAAGGGGAGGGGCTTCGCTTTCAAATGAGGCGTAACGTGCAGGCGCAGGATGCCTTCAGCGAACTCGTATGAGCTGGGCCACTCGTGCTTGACGTAGAGATCAAGGAAGCGCCCGACGAAGCCGCTGAACGCCAAGTCTGTTGCCATAGTGCGAGCATCGCGTTTGGCGGCCGCAGGGTCTTTACCTTCGCTGACCAGCCCGAGCAGGCGTTTTGCCTCTAGCTTGGCGGTGTTGGGCGTCAGCACACCATGTCGACCGATCGTATAGCGACGGGTGGGGGTTCCGCGTCCACCGGTCCGGTATTGGATGATGTATGACTTAGCGCCACCAGGCGTCACCTTAAGGCCGAAGCCGCGCAGTTCGTCATCCCACAGGAACTGGTCGGCAAGTCCAGCGGCAAGCCCATCCACGGCCGTTTTTGTGATTCTACCCGTCGCCATGTGATTGCTAGCTCCCGTACAGCAATCACCGTAGCGGGAACTTACGGGAACATCAAGGCAACACAGGGTTGCGAACAAACCAAGAAGCGCCCCAATTCTGCGGGATTCCTGAGAGCGGCGCTTTTGGCTGTCTTAAAACTACGAATCTGAGGGTCGGACGTTCGAATCGTTCCGGGCGCGCCAAATCTTAAATTAGTTCTTAGGGTCTTCGGGACCCCGGTGATGCTTTGACTGCCGCTCAGCGCAATCGCGTCTGCCGTCACTTTTACCGGGAAGGCCCATGCGAGCGATGGCCGTTTCCATACCACTTAGGGTCAAAGACTTAACTTATCAGAGTGCCGCTTAAGCGACGGCGGCCATCGAATCATTGGCCATTGCGCGTTCGGCGAAATCGAGGGCGAGCTTGGCATGCCAGCTTCGCGCCTGCTCGGTCATCGAGCGTCTGGCGGCACTGCGCTCTTCAGCTGCGCGGCGCATGTAAAAGCGGTAGTTCGACTCCATCGCCAGCTCCCCCACTATCGGTCTCGGCAGAGGCCAATCTGCCGCCGAATAGTTGATCGATGGTTAAAGCCGCGCGGTCGCCTTTTCTGTCCCCCCACGGGACGCACCGTTGCTCAACAGCGACAGTCCACCGCAATCGCCTTACCTCAGAAACCGAACGACTCAAAGCGCGTTCAGTCGGTATGTGGAGGAACGGATCATGTTGACGTCGATCGGCAAGCAGTTCGATCTCGCCAAGCGCGGGTATCACGCCGTCTATCGCGAAAATCAGGTCAATCACTGTCCGGGATGCGGGCGGACTCACTGGTATGTAGGTCGGACGCTCGCCGAATGCGGCTTCTGCGCGACCGCTCTGCCTTTGTCGGAAAGTTTCCGGCAGCCGGCAGCGGCGACGATCATCAGTCGCTCGCGCCCGCTACAGCCGGCGTTCGCCGCCTGACGGCGCTGCGCCCTCGCGCGATAATGTGAAGCCGCGTTAATCCGAGCGGCGTGAGTAAATTCGGACGGCACGACCTGGCCGGGCATTCATGGTCCGCTTGCCGAAGGACCGCCGCTCGCTCCGCCGCGGCTGGAATGCGAGCGGCACGACTGCCGGGACCTTCACCGGCTTGACCGCGTCGATCAGCTTGGCTCCCGCAATAAGCGGCACTCCAAGACAGGCCAGCGCGAGCACCACCCCCATGTTGCCGGGATAATTGTGCATGTAGCTGACGCCACGCTCGATCGCGCCGACGGCGATCGCATAGGTCACCAGCAGGGCCTCGGTTCGGGTTTGGATGGTAAACAGGCGGGCAAGTCGAAGACGCATGAACATAGTTAAGCAAACGCCGTGCCAATGGCGGCGTTCCGCGATTTCTATATTAATCCTATCAGTTAAATGTCAATTAACCCGACAGCTTTCTATCCAGTCCGCCAAGTTCGAGTGAGTCCAGCAAGGCAAGGCGCGCCGCGACGATTTGCTCTACTAACGGGGGGTCGCACAGCGCACGCACTTCGATGGTCTCTGGCCAATGCTCCTCGATCACGCGCGCAAGCCGGTTGAGCTTGCGCTCATCGGCCAGAAAGCGTGGATCGACCGTCGCCGGGTCGCACTCCACCCGAAGCCGCAGGCAAGCGGGGCCGCCGCCATTGGCCATCGACTGGCGAACATCGACGAATTCCACCCGTCGGATCAGCCCGTTCGATTTTAGATGATTCTCGATCCAGCGCGCCACGCTTGGCGTGTCGCGGCATTCGGTCGGCGCAATCAAAGTCGTCGTGCCATCGGGCAGGCGGACGAGCTGCGCGTTGAACAGATAGGATTGAATGGCCTCGCTCAGCGGCACGTCCTTTTCGCCGACCTCGACCAGTTCGAAGCCAGACACTTTCGCGCGCAACGCTTCGATCAGCGCGCTTTTGTCTTCAAACGCCAACTCATGCGCAAACAGCAAGGGACCGTTGGCGACCGCGACAACGTCGTTGTGAAACGCCCCGGCGGCGATCGCCTGCTCGGATTGGGCAGCGAAAATGGTTCGCTCAGGGTCAAGCCGGTGAAGTCGCGCAATCGCCCGTGACGCCTCGATATGCTGACGCGTAGGGAAGGGGCCGCCGGCGACCCCGTAAACGAACACTTCCACCCCCGGCGCACCCGGGCAGGGCGCCAGCCGCATGTGGTTGGCCGCGCCTTCATCACCGAACGCCGGCACGGGTTCGTGCACCATGAACGCGTCGTCGGCGAAGGCCAGCTGCAGTTGCGCCACGGTCGTCGAGCATTCGATACTGCGGTGTGCCATGGTGCGCAGATTGGCGACGGTGAGGTGGCATTTGCCATCGGCAGTGTCGCTCGCCGGGCTGACGGTCGCGGCATTGGCAGCCCACATCGACGACGCGCTCATTGCGTTCGCGGCCAGCGCCACGTCCGCTTCGCCGATGGATGTGCCAAGCTTGGTGAGCCAGTCGACCGCAGGCCGCGGCGGCGGAACGAACAGCCCCTGAACCAGCCCGAGCCGCAGATTGGCGCGCATTTTGGCAAGCCCCTGAAGCGCAGCGGCCCGCGGCCGCGACACCTCTCCGGCATGGCGGGCTGAAGCGAGATTGCCCAGGCTCAGCCCTGCATAATTATGGCTCGGCCCGATGATCCCGTCGAAATTGATCTCCGAAATCATCAGCGCGCCACCGCGAGCACTCGGTCCCCGCTTTCGACGTTGAGCATGTCCATCGTCGCGGGATCGAGCAGCAATTCATTTTGTTCGGTCCTCACGACCCGTCCGTAGCAGGCGACGAACTCGCTGTATGTCCCGCTCGCAAGCATCATCATCGCCCTCACGTCCGGCGCAGGGGCCGCATCACTCGGCCCCGCCACCCGCAGCCATTCCGCTTCGCGTACGGTCTTGATTGCGTCGGTAGCGACAGTCACGGTCGGCCCGCCATCGAAGATGTCGATGAAGCAATCCCACTGGAACCCCTCCTGCTCGAGCATCCTCAACGCCGCGCGTCCGGTCGGGTGTGGCTGCCCCATCACTGCACGCGCGCTTTCGGGAAGCATGCTCATGTAGATCGGCGTCTTGGGCATCAGATCGGCGATGAACTGCGTCCCGTGGACCGCATTGAACTCGTCCGCTTCCGGAAAGCTCATCCCGAAGAACCGCCCCGCAAGCGCATCCCAGAACGGCGAATTGCCCGCCTGATCCATCACTCCGCGAAGCTCGGCAATCACGCGCGCGCCGAACCGGGGGCGGTGCTGCTTGATGAACAGATAGCGCGACCGTGCGAGCAGCATTCCAAGCCCACCCGCGCGCTCGTGCGGATGAAGGAACAGCCCGCCGACCTCGGATGAGCCCTCGAGGTCGGTGGTCAGCGACAGCGTCTGGTTGCGAAAGATCCGGCCAAGCTCCTCGCTCTTCTGCGTCAACGTCGAGATGCGATAGCTGTAGAACGGCCGGTCCGCACCGACCTGCCCGAACACCTGGCAGGTCCCGCGGATCGCCTTGGTCGCGACATTCTCAAGCATGAACAGATAGAGGTCGTTGGCGGGGGCCTCACCGCTCCGCGAATATCCCGCGGTCGAACTTTCCAGCTTGGCCTCGAGCGTCTGACGATCGGCGGGCAGATTGGTGAATCCGCCGCCGGTCATCTTGGCAAGATCGTAGAGCGCGCGCCCATCGTCGGGCCGCGCGGCGCGGATCCGAAAACTCATGACCCGCGCTCCGCCGCCAGGCGCAAAATGGTCAGCGCGCTCAGCGCCGCGCGCTCGGAAAGGCTTTCGACGATCAGAAATTCCTCCATCGAATGAATGCTTCCACCGCGGACCCCCATCGTGTCGATCACCGGAACTCCGCAGGCGGCGATATTATTGCCGTCGCACACCCCGCCCGAGGGTTGCCAGCCGATCATCTGGCCCAAGTCAGCTCCGGCGCCACGCACGACCCCGAACAAGGCGTCGAGCGCCGGGGTGATCGGCTTGGGCGGCCGGGCGAAGTGACCGTGAACGGCGATCTCCACTTCCTGCTCGGTACTGACTGCAGCCACCGACGCCTCGATAAGGCTCAGCGCACGCGCCTGATCGTCAAGCGTCGCCGGGCGCAGATTGACACGCAGGACCGCAAGGTCCGGGACGACATTGTTCGGCCCGCCGCCATCGATCCGCGCCGGATTGACCGACAGCGAAGGACCAACTCCCTTCTTCAGACGCAGCGCAAGGTCGGCGGCCGCGACCACCGCGTTGCGCCCGTCCTGCGGATTGCGCCCGGCATGAGCCGATCGTCCCCTAATCGTGAAATCGAAATTTCCGCTCCCCGGCCGCGCCCCGGCGAACGTTCCGTCGGGCAAGGTCGAAGGCTCGAAGGTCAGCGCCGCCCTCTTGCCCCGCGCCGCGTCGGCGATCAGCGCCGCCGAAGCCAAAGAGCCGACCTCCTCGTCCGAATTGAGCACGACCTCATAACCGACGCCGTCCGCGACCGCCGAGCCTTCCAACGCGCGCAAAGCGGCCAGCATCACCGCAATTCCACCCTTCATGTCGGCAACCCCGGGACCGTTCAGAACGCCCTCCTCAAGCCAGCGCAAGGCCTGGAACGGATGATCCGCCGCGAACACCGTGTCGAGATGCCCGGTGAACAGCAATTGCAGCGGCGCATGCGGCCGAACGCGAAGGTGCAAATGCCGGCCATGCTCAAGCTGATAAGCCTTGCCAGCGCCATCCACCGCCGAAACCGGCGCCGGATCGACCAGCTGAAGCTCCCCCGGAAGCACCGCGAACGCGTCCCCGATCAGCCCCGCAACTTCGGCAAGCCCGGCCAGATTGCGCGATCCCGAATTGACCGCGGCCCAGGCCTCGACCTGGCTCAGCATCGGCGCCGCCATCGCCTCAGCGACACAGTCCTGCTCGATCGTTGAAAGCCCCGCCATCCGCCGCTGCCTAGCGCGGCCCGCCGTTCAAAGCCAGTCGGCGAACCCATCGAGAATCGCTCGGTACATGTCGCGCTTGAACGGCACGATCATCTCGGGGAGCAAACGCGGCTCGACCCATTGCCAATGGCTGAACTCGGGATGCTCACCGGCGATGTCGACGTCGCGATCATCGCCCAGGAACCGTGCCAGATACCAGTTCTGGACCTGCCCCTTCCACTTGCCCTTCCACAATTTCGCCGCGATCGCTTCTGGAATGTCATAGCGCAGCTGCTGCGGATGATCGGCGATCCGCTCGACCAGACGCGCCGCAATGCCCGTCTCCTCCTCGAGTTCGCGCAGCGCCCCCGCCCACGGCTCCTCGCCTTTGTCGAGTCCGCCCTGCGGCATCTGCCAGGCCTCGTCGCGATTATCGATCCGCCGCCCAACCCAGACGAGCCCGTCCTGGTTGATCAGCATCACGCCAACCCCACGGCGGTATAAATAGTCGTCGGTCATGGCCTCTCTTGCCCGCGATTAGCGCAGGACGGAAGGCGCCGCTTGAGCGACAGCGCCATTGCGGTGCCGATAAGCGCAGCCTAGTTCGCAGGAATGGGCGACTGCATCCAATGACCAATCGCGTTTCCCGTTTGTCGATTCCGACGGGCCACCTGCTCCGCTGGTGGCGCGCGCCGCTCTGGTTGTTCGCCCTCATTACCGGCGCGAAAAGCTTCGCCGACAATCCGATCCTCGGTTCGCGGCGGCTCAACCGTGCCGGTCTGCATGTGTGGCGCCTGACCACCGCGCATCGCCTGGCAAGCTGGCGCCGCGCCCGCCTCGCAAAGTTGATCTCAGGCGACTTGCGCGAACAATTCGACCGCGACGGCTTCATCGTCGTGCGCGACCTGCTTCCCCCGGACCAGTTCCGAAAATTCCAGTCCGACCTCCTCGGTACGGAGCTGGAGTGCCGCGAGCATCAGCAGGGCGACACGATAACGCGCCGCGTGCCCGTCGGCCCCGCCCTCCGCCGCCGCCTGCCACAGCTCGCGGCACTGCTCGACAGCCCGCGCTGGAAGGGCATGATGGCCTATGTCGCAAGCACGTGCAGTAAGCCGCTCTATTATATCCAGACGATTGCCGGCGGAATCGCCGAAGGCCCGCCCGATCCGCAACTTCAACTCCATTCGGACACGTTCCACCCTTCGCTGAAGGCGTGGCTGTTCCTCACCGACGTCCACGACGACGATCGCCCGCTGACCTATGTCGCTGGCTCGCATCGCCTGACTCCCGAGCGCGTCGCATGGGAGCGTGCCAAGAGCATCGCGATCATGACCGACGGAAATCGTCTTTCCCAGCGCGGTTCGCTTCGGGTCACGCCTGACGAACTCGACTTGCTCGGGCTGCCGCAGCCAACCCGCTTCAGCGTCCCGGCAAATACGCTGGTCGTGATCGACACGTGCGGATTTCATGCCCGCGCCGATTCGGACCGCCCGACGCTTCGCGTTGAACTATGGGCCTTTTGCAGGCGCACGCCCTTCCTTCCCTGGACCGGCGGCGACCTTCTGTCGTGGGGGCCGATCGCCGTTCGCCGCGCCGAGTGGCTTGGCTCGCTGGTCGACTGGCTCGATGCGCGAGGCTTGATGAAGCAGCACTGGCGCCGAGCCGGCTGCCGCGCCGCGATTGAGCCGGCTGCAATTGCCCCAACGCCGACATTGACCCTGCACCCCGATGAGGCTGGCGAAGAACGCCCTGCGGTCGTAAGAGCGAATTAAGCCACTTCTCTCTTCTCGAAGGACTCGCATGACTCAGTCGGCAACGCATCTGCTGACCCCCGAGGAAGCCTACGCCCACCCGCCATTGGAGGCGATGGTGGTGCGCTTTGCCGGCGACAGCGGCGACGGCATGCAATTGACTGGCGGACAATTTACCTTGTCGACCGCGCTGGCAGGCAATGATCTTGCGACTTTCCCCGATTTTCCGGCCGAAATCCGCGCACCGCAAGGCACGACCTTCGGCGTGTCGGCGTTCCAGATCAACTTCGGCTCGACCGCGATCGACACCGCAGGCGATCAGCCCGACGTCCTCGTGGCGATGAATCCGGCGGCGCTCAAGACCAATGTCGGCGCGCTTCGCGATGGCGGACTGATCATCGCCGACGAGGGCGAATTTACCGCCCGCAACCTGACCAAGGCGGGCTATGACGCCAACCCGCTCGACGACGATAGCCTCGCGCGCTGGCAATTGGTTCGGTTCAACATTTCCCAGCTTACCCTCGATGCGGTCAAGCCGTTCGGGCTCGGCAATAAGGAAGCCTTGCGCTGCAAGAATATGTGGACGCTCGGGCTTGCGCTGTGGATGTTCGACCGCGACCGCGCACCGATCGTCGACTGGCTTAAGACCAAGTTCGCCAAGAAAGCTGAGCTTGCCGAAGCAAATATCGCCGCGCTCAACGCGGGTCATGCTTATGGCGAGACTGTCGAAATCGGTGCGCAGGTCCGCCGCCATAACATCGCCGCCGCGCCCGCCGAGCCGGGACTTTACCGCACCGTGACCGGCGCTGAATCGCTTTCTTTGGGCCTCGTCGCCGGGGCGCAATTGGCCGGGCTCGACATGTTCTTCGGAAGCTATCCGATTACTCCGGCAAGCCCGATCCTCCATCATCTATCGCGGCTCAAGGAATATGGGATCACGACTTTCCAGGCGGAGGACGAAATCGCGGCGATCTGCGCGGCGCTTGGCGCAAGCTATGCCGGTCAATTGGGCGTGACCTCCTCGTCAGGCCCGGGGATCGCACTCAAGACCGAAGCGATCGGGCTTGCGGTGATCACCGAACTTCCGCTGCTGATCGTCAATTCGCAGCGCGGCGGACCGTCGACCGGGCTTCCGACCAAGACCGAGCAGTCCGATCTGTATCAGGCGGTCTACGGCCGCAATGGCGATGCGCCGCTTCCGGTGATCGCCGCGCGCTCGCCCGCCGACGCCTTCGACTGCGCGATCGAGGCGTGCCGAATCGCGGTGCGCTACATGACCCCGGTGATGCTGCTTACCGATGGCTATATCGCCAATGCCGCCGAACCGTGGAAAGTGCCCGACATGGCAGGCTATGCGCCGTTCCCGGTCGCGTTCCACGAAGACCGTCCGGCGGAGGGGGAGGGGGTGATGCCCTACGCCCGGAACACCGATCTCGCCCGGCCGTGGATCAGGCCCGGAACCCCGGGGCTCGAGCATCGTATCGGCGGAATCGAAAAGGCGCCGGGAAGCGGAAATATTGATTATTCCCCCGAAGCGCACGCCGAAATGACCCGCATCCGCGCCGCAAAGGTCGAAGGCATCGACATTCCCGATCAGCATGTCTGTCTTGGCGAGACCAGCGGCAAGCTTGCGGTGGTCGGCTGGGGCTCCACCTACGGCCCGATCCATCAGGCGGTGCGCAGGGCGCGGCTGCGCGGCCTCGACGTCAGCCACATCCACATCCGCCACATCGCACCGATGCCGCAAAATATGTCTGTCCTACTCAAGGGGTTTGAGCATATCCTCGTCCCCGAGATGAATACCGGACAGCTCAAGACCGTGCTTCGCGACAAGTTCCTGGTCGATGCGCGCCCGCTCAACAAGGTTTCGGGGCAACCGTTCCAGATTGCGGAGATCAGTGCCGCGATAGAGGAGGCGCTGCGATGAAACTTCGCCGTCAGTGCGAACATTGGGACCATAGGCAGATTGCCGGGGCACGGCAGTGAAACCGATCAATCCCTTCCCGATGATCGCGATGCTCGTCATCGTCGTCATGCTGATCGCCATGTTCGGTGGATATTTCCAATGAATGAAGTCACCCGGATCACGACCGCGAAGGACTGGGCCTCCGACCAGGAAGTGCGCTGGTGCCCCGGCTGCGGCGACTATGCGGTGCTGAAAGCCGTCCAGCGGACGATGCCCGACCTCGGAACTGCGCGCGAGAAAACTGTGTTCATTTCGGGAATCGGCTGCTCGAGCCGCTTTCCCTATTATATGGCGAGCTACGGCTTCCACACCATCCACGGCCGCGCCTGCGCGGTCGCGACCGGGGTCAAGCTTGCCAATCCCGAACTCGACGTGTGGATCATCACCGGCGACGGCGATGCCTTGTCGATCGGCGGCAATCACACGATGCATCTGCTTCGGCGCAACCTCGATTGCCAATTGCTGCTGTTCAACAATGAGATTTACGGCCTGACCAAGGGCCAATATTCGCCGACCTCGCGGATTGGCACGCGTACGCCCTCGACCCCGTTCGGATCGGTCGATCGTCCCGCCAATCCCTGCGCCTTCGCGCTTGGCGCGGGTGCCCGCTTCGTCGCGCGCGGAATCGACGTTCACAAAAGCCTTCCCGACGTACTCAAGGCCGCCCACGCCCACCGCGGCGCAAGCTTCGTCGAAATCTTCCAGAATTGCGTGGTCTATAATGACGACGTGTTCGCGGCGTTCACCGACAAGAGCGTCGCGCCCGACAAGCAATTATGGCTCGCGCCGGGTGAAAAAATGCTGTTCGCGGGCGGCACCAAGGGCATTGCGCTCGATGTCGAGGCACTGCACCTCAAGGTCGTCGATGGCGACGATCTCGGCGTAATCGTCCACGATCCGCGCAACCGCTCGATCGCGCACATGCTCGTCGAAATGCCGACCGCCCACTTCCCGGTCGCGCTTGGCGTGATCTACGATCATCCCGCGCCCACGTTCGAAAGTGCGGTGATCGAACAAGGCGTCGCGATCGCCGCGGGCAAGAAGCCCGACCTCCAGGCGCTCGTCTCGCAGGGCCAGACCTGGCAGGTCGAAAAGGAACCGCGTGCCGAATGATCGCGGGCTAAGCATGGCCAGCCGCGGGCAACATCTGGTTCGGGCCGACCGCCACTTCGCCACTGGCGCAGGATGGGCCGGACGCCTCGTCGCTCCTTTGTTCGCCCGAATTGTCGATCAGCTCGACGTCCGGCTGAAGACCGGCGGAATCCACGCCATCCTGCCCGACGGAACGCGCCGGCGCGTCGGCTTCCATGCTCCGGGAGCTGAGGCTGTCGTCCACCTCCACAGCTGGATGGCCCTCGTCCGCCTCGCCGCCTCCGGATCGGTCGGCTGGTACAAGGCGTGGGCGGCGGGCGAATGGTCGTCACCCGACCCTGTCCCCTTGTTCGAATTGTTCATGGCCAATGCGCTGACGCTGGGCGACACTGCGCGGGCGAAGGGGCCGGGCCGATGGATCAACGCGCTTGCCCATCGCCTGCGCGATAACGCCCCCCGGCAAGCCCGCGACAATGTCGCCGCGCATTACGACCTCGGCAATGATTTCTACGCCGCCTGGCTCGACCCGGGAATGACCTATTCGGCAGGCCAGTTCGCCCCCGGTGACGATCTCGAAGCGGCCCAGCAGCGTAAGATATCCGCGCTGCTTGACCGGCTCGACCTGGCACCCGGCCAGCGCCTCCTCGACATTGGTTGCGGCTGGGGCGCACTGGCGATCGAAGCCGCCAGGCGGGGTGTCGCGGTCGTCGGGCTGACGCTGTCCAGCGAGCAAAAAGCCTGGGCTGACGGGCAGGTGAAGCGCGCAGGTTTCAGCAATCTGGTCGAAATCCGGCTCGACGATTACCGCGCCATCGACGAGCGGTTCGACACAATCGCCTCGGTAGAAATGGTCGAGGCCGTCGGCGAACGCTGGTGGCCTGACTATCTCGACTGCATCTCGCGCAACTTGAAACCAGCTGGTCGCGCCGCGCTCCAGTTCATCAGCATCGATCACCGGCTGTTCGATCGCTACGCCGCCAGTCCGGACTTCATCCAGACCTACATATTTCCCGGCGGAATGCTGATCGATGAGCCGCGCTTTGAAGCCCTTGCGAAGGAGCGCGGCCTGTCATGGGGCGACCGCACTGGTTTCGGCCTCGATTATGCCGAGACGCTCTGGCAATGGCGCCAACGTTACGATGCGGCAGTTGCGCGCGGCAAACTCGCCGATTTCGGGGAGGAGTTCCACAATCTGTGGCGCTATTATCTGATGTATTGCGAAGGTGGCTTCCGCGGTCGCGGAATCGACGTGGCACAAGTTACTTTGCTTAAGACTTGATGCCACTCTCCCACACCCGCACGATCGCGCGACCATCAGAGCCGCGCGATGTCCATGCCAGCCGAGCGGTGCCTCGCGCCCTTAGCTGAGCATCGCTCCGGCTTCCGGCGAACACGACATCCAGCCTCCGACCGCCAACCGCCCGCGCCGCTGCATGCGGCTGGGCTTGCACGTCGATCATCGTCGTTCCTTGGCCCGCTAGCCGATACGCGAGCGGCCAGTACAGCCACCAGTTTTCGGCAACCACCAGTGCCGGTCCACGGCGGCGCGCATCGGCGCCGATCCACCGCGCCGCGGCCTGCTTCGGTTCGACCGGGCCGGTGCGGAATGCGACATGCATACGTAAGTCGCGCGTCGCTAGTGGCACGAGATACAACGCAATGGTCGCCACAAGGAACGCAGCGCCAGTCGCGGTGATAAGTACCGCCTCGCGCCACGTTCCGACTGCACTCGCCACGACCGCCCTCAGCGTCAGGGCAAGCGCCAAAGCGGTCGGCGCAATCAGCACGAAAGCATAGCGCTCCGTCGGCGCATTGAGCGGCGAATGTCCTGCGACCAGTGCGTAGGACAGCACCGTTGCCAGCCAGCCAAGCATCACGCCGCCGCTTAACGAAAGCCCGCCTCGCGACACAGTCCGCACGGTGAACCATAGCATTCCGGCTATCGCAGCCAATCCGATCGTGTCGATCAGCGGCATCAACACGCCGTAACCGCTCCCAGCGAGGGCAATGAACCAGGGCTCGCCGGCCATCAACCTGCCCAGCAGCAGCACGAACGTCAGCAATTCGTCCGGCGACGCCAATCGACCCAGGATTGCCTCCGGCTCGACAAACTTACCGGCTTGGCTTGCAGTGGTCATCATCGCCAAGGTGAAGAGGCTCATTAGCAGTGTAAGCACAGCAACCCGCGGCGCCAGCAGGCGCAGGTCTCCGCTTAGACGTTCGGCGGCCGCGAAGATCAGCAGGAGAAACGGGGCCGCAAAGACGTTCGTCGGATGCGTCCAAAGTGCGAGCGCAAAGGTCAGGCTGGTCAATGTCAACCGCCGGGCCAGCGCAAGGCTTACTCCGACCAGTATCATCATTCCGCTGTGACTTGGATCCCAGCCGAACCGCGCATA
Source organism: Sphingomicrobium sp. (assembly GCA_035575595.1). Lineage (GTDB taxonomy): Bacteria > Pseudomonadota > Alphaproteobacteria > Sphingomonadales > Sphingomonadaceae > Sphingomicrobium. Next base: position 19,272 of record DATLXR010000043.1, on the reverse strand, counting down.
GGCTATGTTGGCCGGGATGACGGCCATCACAAGCAGTGCCAGCCGTCCCGAAGCCACATCGAAGTGCTGTTTCCCAATGCGCCACGCAAGCGCCATTGCGATGAGTGAGGACAGCACCGTGGGAATTCTCAGCACGAGAAATTCACCGGGCAGAATGAATTGTCCCAGCATGACCATTGTCGGTTGCAGCGGTCCGGGGAAATTTCCGGAGGGTGTACGCCAGAGAGTAAGGTCGCCCGCGGCCCAACGCTGGGCGAGTGCACCGTACCATGCTTCGTCGCCATTTATACCGGTAAGCCGGTCAAGCCACATCACGCGCAGCAGCACTCCCGCCGCAACGACTAGTGCCAAAATTAAACACAGAAGAGCTGTGTGAGTTTTCGTCCTGTCTTCAGCACCCTCGCGCCGCTTCACGCCTCGAACCGCACCCGCTCGCCCGTTGCAACGTTCCCCGTCAGTTGCGCAATTATGAAGTCTGCGACCGCTTCGGGTCCCTTCAGGCTTGCCGGTTCTTCACCGGGGAAAGCGTTTTGGCGCATGCGCGTCCGCGTCGCCCCAGGGTCGATGATATGCACCCGCAGCCGACCAGCATGGGCAGTTTCGTCAGCGTAAGCCGAAAGCAGATTTTCGAAAGCCGCCTTGGACGCACCATAGCCGCCCCAAAATGCACGCGGTTCGCTCCCGACCGAAGAAGTGATCCCAACCAACTCTGCGCGTTCGGCTCGGCGAAGCAGCGGATCGAATGCCGCGATCAGTGCCTGGTTGGCGAACACGTTGGTAGCGAACAGCTTGTCCAATTCCTTGGGGTCGAGATGCTCGACCGGTGACAGCGAGCCAAGCATGGCAGCGTTGAGCACAAGTATGTCGAGACGGCCCCAACGCTCGGCAACCGCTGCCGCGAGCTTGGCGATATTTTTGCTCGCGATGAGGTCGAGCGGAGCAATAGTCGCGCTTCCGCCAGCTGCATGAATGTTGTCTTCCACCTGCTCAAGGCCCAAGGCCGTCCGAGCGGTCAGGATAACATGAGCCCCAGTGGCGGCGAGCGCTTCGGCAGTCGCAGCTCCAATCCCACGGCTAGCCCCAGTGACAAGCGCAACCCGGTCCGCAAACAACTTATAATCGGTCATGAGCGTCCTAGATTAACGGCTTGCGACCAACACCAGCGGCGGTGTTGCGCCATCGTAATCGGTCAGCGCGGTGGGGTAGTCGCCAGTGAAGCAAGCGTCGCAGCGCTGCGGTTGTTCGCCGTCGCGAACATCACCCAGGGCTCGGTACAATCCGTCGATTGAGATAAAAGCGAGGCTGTCACAGTCGATATGTTTGGTCATTTGCGCCAAGTCCATCTGCGCCGCAAGCAACTTAGATCGCTCGGGAGTGTCGACCCCGTAAAAGCAGCTGTGGCGAGTTGGCGGTGAGGCGATGCGCATGTGAACTTCGGCCGCGCCGGCATCGCGCATCATCTGCACAATTTTAACTGAGGTCGTGCCCCTGACGATCGAATCGTCGATCAGCACAATTCGCTTCCCGCGAATCAAGGCCGAGTTAGCGTTGTGCTTTAGCTTTACGCCCAGATGGCGGATGCCATCGTTAGGCTGGATGAAAGTCCGTCCGACATAGTGCGAGCGAATGATGCCTAGTTCGAACGGAATTCCCGAGGCCTGGCTGAAACCGATCGCTGCCGGCACTCCCGAGTCCGGTACCGGGACGACAAAATCGGCCTCAACCGGCGCCTCGCGAGATAGTTCGGCTCCGATGTTCTTGCGCGATTCGTAAACTGAAGTGCCGTCGACAACTGAGTCTGGGCGGGAGAAATATACATGCTCAAAGATGCAAGGACGTGACTTGGCCGGACTGAAGGGGCGCAGACTGCGCATGCCCTCGTCGTTGGCGATTACCAACTCGCCCGGTTCAACGTCGCGGACATACGTTGCGCCGATTACGTCTAGTGCGACAGTCTCGGAGGCGAAGATGGTGGCGTCACCGAGTTGGCCGATAACTAGCGGTCGGATACCTAGCGGATCGCGGCAGGCGATCAGACCATCGGCGGTTAGCACGACGAGTGAATAGGCTCCTTCAACCTGGCTGAGTGCATCGGTCAGGCGATCCAGTGGCGCGATCGAGGATGAGGTCGCCACGAGATGAATCAAAACTTCACTGTCGCTTGACGACTGAAAAATCGAACCGTGCTGAATTAGCGCCGAGCGCAAGGCCATTGCATTCGAAAGGTTGCCGTTGTGAGCAGCGGCAAATCCGCCTTGGGCAAGTTCAGCGAACAAGGGCTGAACATTGCGAATCGTCGTCTCGCCACTGGTCGAATAGAGCACATGCCCGATTGCTACCCGTCCCGAGAGTTTGCGGATGATTTCGTCGCGGTCGAAATTGCCGGCGACGTGGCCCATCGCGCGGTGCGAATGGAAATGCTGGCCATCGAAGCTGGTGATTCCCGCGGCTTCTTGGCCGCGGTGCTGCAGAGCGTGAAGGCCAAGCGCGACGAAGCTTGAGGCAGCCTCGGCGCCCCATATTCCGAAGATACCGCACTCTTCGCGAAGCTTGTCGTCGTCGAACGGGTTGGTCAGCATGGGGCGGCGCGAATCCATGTCGGCGCCTATATGCGCCTGACGATCATTTGTCGCCTTCCGCATGAACTTGGCTTGAAGCATAGATTGGCGATGCGCTTATTCATTCCAGCTGCAATGCTGCTTGCCGGATGTTCAGGCGAAGCGATCATCGAAGATGGGAGCTTTGCGGGTCAGGGTCGGGATCGGCTGTGCATTGCGGGGCAGCGGGCCGGAGTGATTGTTTATGGGGCTGGGGATTCAAATTGCTCGGCTAGCGGGCGACTCGAGGGTTTGGTGCTGGTGCCGCGGGGAGAGGGGGAGTGCAGGATTGGGTTGATTGAAGAAGGTGGGGGCTATGGCATGAACGCAGTTTCTGCGGGCTGTAACTACTACTGCGGGGCTGGGGCGAGTTTCAAAAAGCAACGTTTTGCGCGGTCCACTGGGCCGGTGGTCGATCTTGAGGGAGATCCGCTCTGTTGACCTTTACGGAAACGTAATGTAACGCGACTATATGCTTTCAACCAAGACACATTTTTCGATCGGCGAATTGTGCGAAGAATTTGCCGTGACCGCACGCGCGTTGCGATTTTACGAGGATGAAGCGTTGATCGCGCCCGAGCGGCGCGGGACGCAGCGGATATATTCAGAACGCGATCGCGCCCGGCTGGCGTGGATATTGCGGGGCAAGCGGGTTGGCCTAAGCCTGACCGACATCAAGGAATTGCTCGATCTTTACGATGTGGGTGATGGTCGCCGCACGCAGAAGCTGAAGACGATCGAGCGCTGTCAGGCGCAGGTCGATGCGCTGAAGCAGCGGCGAGTCGATATTGATGCGACCGTCGAGGAATTGTCCAAATTCGTTGCGCTCCTGAAGGGGCAGACTGACTAGGAGATCTGAATGCCCGTTTATTCCGCACCGGTGCGCGATACCAAATTCGTCCTGGACCATATCGTCGAGCTCGGCCGCTACGACAATCTCCCGGCGTTCGCCAATGCGTCGAGTGACGTGGTCGAGGCGATCCTGGAGGAAGGGGGGCGCTTTTCCGCCGAAGTGCTCGCACCGCTCAACCGCATCGGCGACGAGGAAGGCTGCAAGCGGCACGACGATGGATCGGTGACAACCCCGGCCGGCTTCAAAGATGCTTATCGCCGTTATTGCGAGGGGGGCTGGACGACGCTTTCGGCGCCCGAAGAATTTGGCGGGCAGGGACTTCCGCAAGTGCTTGCAACCGCGGTCAGCGAATATGTGCTGTCGGCGAACCAGTCGTTCGAAATGTACCACGGCCTGACCGCCGGAGCGATCGCTTCGCTTCTGGTCAAGGGATCGGACGAACAGAAGGCGATGTACGTTCCCAAGATGGTCGCGGGCACCTGGACCGGGACGATGAATTTGACCGAGCCGCATTGCGGGACCGACCTTGGACTGATCAAGACCAAGGCCGAGCCGCAGGCCGATGGAAGTTATGCGATCAGCGGCACCAAGATTTTCATCTCGTCGGGCGAGCATGACCTTGCCGAGAATATCATCCACCTGGTCCTCGCCAAGATCGCCGGCGCGCCCGATACGGTGAAGGGCATCTCGCTGTTCGTGGTCCCAAAGTTCATGGTCAATGACGACGGTTCGCTTGGGGCCCGCAACGCGGTCAGCTGCGGATCGATCGAGCATAAGATGGGCATTCACGGCAATTCGACCTGCGTGATGAATTATGACGGCGCGACCGGCTGGCTGGTCGGTGAGGCCGAGAAGGGCCTCGCCGCAATGTTCATCATGATGAATGCGGCCCGGCTCGGGGTTGGGCTGCAGGGGCTCGCTCAGGGCGAAGTCGCTTATCAAAATGCGGTCGCTTATGCGAAGGATCGCCGGCAGGGCCGCGCACTCAAGCCCGAGGACCGCGATGCGGGCGCGAGGGCCGACAATCTGTTCGCTCACCCCGACGTTCGCCGAATGCTGATGGAAGCACGCGCGTTCAACGAGGGAGCAAGGGCGCTGGTCCTGTGGGGCGCGCTCCAGGTCGACCTCAGCCGCCACGCGCAGACCGAGGAGGAACGGCAGGCCGCCGACGATCTGATTTCGGTGCTTACCCCGGTGATCAAAGGCTATATGACCGATCGCGGGTTCGAAACCGCGGTCAACGCCCAGCAGGTCTTCGGCGGCCATGGTTATATCCGCGAATGGGGCATGGAACAGTTCGTCCGCGACGCGCGAATTGCGCAGATTTACGAAGGCACCAACGGCATTCAGGCGATGGATCTGGTTGGCCGCAAGCTCGCCAAGGACGGTGGGCGTGGAGTGCGCGCCTTGTTCGACGCCATCGCTCGCGATATTGGCGCAGCCAAGTCGGCAGGCGACCCCGCGGGACTTGCCGAGCCGCTCAAAGCGGCGGCCGCGCACCTTCAGGCTTCGACGCTTTGGCTTGCGCAAAACGGCATGGCCGATCCGAACAATGCCGGTGCCGGGGCCTATGCCTATATGCAGTTGATGGGGCTGGTCAGCCTCGGCTGGATGTGGCTCAAGATGGCGGGCGTGTCACAGCGATTGCTCGACGAAGGCGGCGAAGACCGGGAGTTCCACGAGGCCAAGCTAGCGACCGCGCGATATTTCGCCGCTCGGGAATTGGTCAGTGCCGCGACTTTGCGAAGCAAGGTCGAAGCAGGGGCCGAAAGCCTAATGGCGCTTCCGATCGAGGCTTTCTGAGATCTCTGTCGGTCCTTGGGGTCTTATCCGGATTCTTACACATTAAGCGCCGCCGCGCGCAGGCTTGGGTCTACCCATTGGCGGCTCGCGTTTAGGCCTATTGACGCCATCGTTGGCGGAGCCGGTGCGTTCGTCGAAATATCGTCAACGCACAGAGCGCGCTTCAAAGAACGGCTAGGGAAGCTGGTGAAGCATAAGCCGATCGAGAAGCCGGACGCTTAACGTCCGCTAAGGGTCGAAAGCAGACATTGACAAGGAGCGGCAGCTGGACCTTTGCGAAGCTCTGAAGTCTGTCCGTTTTAGGCGCGCTCTACCCTTTCCACCGCCGCGCCATAGGCGATAAGGCATACAATTCAGTCGACGCGGGTTTTCTTTGCGTGCCGGCTGAGGACCTGGGCGCGCTGAGCGGAGATTGTCGTATTTATTTGTTGCTGAAGCGTAGGCAGCCGCCCGTCTGCGCGCAGGCCGTCAAATTCAGGCCAATCCGCAAGGTTCGAACTCAATCCGGCCATGTCGTAACCAAGCCAGCCGAAGCGAACAGCGCGCTTGAGCCACGTGATCGCGCCGCTTTTGTCTCCTGCCAGGGCAAGCAACCGAGCCCGATCGAAATCGTCTTCCGCTGCTAAGGCCCCATCCCGATAGGATTGCGAGAAGGTCTGGGTTGATTGAGCGCGCAGGCACTCTGCCAAGGCCCGCGCGTCGTCGCCGCCGCCAGTTCGTTGTAGCGCCAGGATGAAGGGTATCGCGCTCCTTCGATACTTCTGACAGAAGGCCTGGGCCGATAGCCCCTTGGCGCGATGAAGCGCTGCAAGTCCACGCCAGTCGCGCGCAGCCGACAATGCGAAGATGCCCACGTCGGCGTCAGGCCGTTTCCACAGCGACGCCCCCAGGGTTCGGGCCTGTCCATAGACCGCCTCCCGCGGGCCGCTGATGAGTAACCGCCGCAGGGTCTCATTGTTCTTCGGGACTGCCGCCGCTGCCAGCTTCGTGAGGCCAAGCAGCCGATAATCGCTTGCGAGACTCATCGGTATGTAAGGAAGGGCGGCGTTACGGGCCAACGCGGCCTCAGCATAAGCGCTGGCGCGGGCGTGGTCGCCGCGCCTCCTAGCAATCGCTGAGCGGAAGCGGAGAGCTTGGGCCTCATCGCCGCCTCTTCGTTCAAACTTCTCGACTTCGGCAAGCGCTTCGTTGAAGCGGCGCGACGCCGCCTCAATGTTTACCACGCGATTGATTGAAACCGACCAGAGCGGTTCGACTTCCGCAGCTAATCGGGTCTGCTCGTAAGCCTCATCGTACCGGCCCACCTGGGAGAGCGAGATGCCCAACCAAATCCGCAGCTCCGCGCGTGCCGGGTCAAGCTGAATCGCGCGCTGGAGTGGAGCAAGTGCCTTTTCGCCCCACGTTATGAGACCAAGCGCTGCGTATCCATCGGCATGATTTGGAGCGAGCTGAATTGCTTTGAGAGCGTGTGGCCGAGCGATTTGACGCGCCTTATCAGTCGGGATGTCGCCATAGGAGAGCGGGGCGTCGGACAAGTGCCAGAGAAGCTCCCCGTAAAGCGCATGGCCCGGAGCAAATTTTGGATCACTCTGGATCACTTGCCTGGCGAGGTGCAAAGCCTTCGTTAGCGAAGGCTTGGTTCGGTCGCGCATCAAACTGCGCGCCGCCAGATAAGCCTGGTACGCGTCAACTTTGGTGACCAGCCCGTCGCGGACGACGTCCGCATGGAACAGGGTCGTTCTGAGGCGTCTTACAACGGCCCCTGCGATCCTGTCCTGAACAGAGAAGACGTCGGACAGCGCACCGTTATATTCCTCCTCCCAGAGCCTGTTTCCGTCGGACGTATCAATGAGGCGCACGTTGACGCGCAGGTTGTTGCCGGCGGTGCGGGTGCTTCCTTCAAGTAAATGGGTCACTCCCAGCAAGGCCTGGACCTCCTTCGCGCTGGAGCTCCGCTCTATCTGCCGCGCTGAGGTGCGGCCCAGAACTTTGATATTCTTCTCCACGGCAAGTGAGCTCAGGATTTCCTCAGCGATGCCTTCGGCAAAATAGGCTTTGTCGCGCGCCGGGGAAAGGTCGGCGAAGGGGAGTACGGCCAGCGAAACCTGTCTGTTCGACCCAGCACCGTAGAGGAACAACGTCGCGGTTACCGCGGCGATTATTATAAAGAGGATCGCCGCGCTCGACCAATTGCCGCGCGAAAACCGGGTGAAGGCGAAACGGCGAGGCGGCGGAAGCTGGCCGGTTTGTTGATCATTTTGGACGCGCAAAGTGAACTGGCTCAACCCGGCGGTGAGCACATCGATTGACTTGTCCCAACCTTGAAACGCGTCGATCCATTGGCGCGTGGAAAGCTCATAGGCGAAGGCATCGCTCGGCTCGACGTCCTCAATGCGCAACGCCAATACCGGGATGTGGTAGCGGCTGCCGAGCGACAGTTCCTTCTTGATCTCGTCCGACCTATTTGCCGCTCTGGAAAAAATGAGAACCATTGCGGGCGCTTCGCGAATCGCTCGAACAATAGCCTCTTGATAATTTCCGCCCGGCTCGACGTCTCGGCATGAAATCCAGCAGTGAAGGCCGCGCTGCTCGATGGCCCCGCAGATAGCGATCGCCTGTTTGCGGTCGCTGGTCGCATAGCTAATGAATACCGGCGGCAATGCGCGAGGGCTCTCCCCGGTAACTGGTGTCGGTTCGTTCACGCGGTGCCCCCGCACTGAAAGCCGAAAGCCTATGGGAGTTTCAGGGAAATGAGAAGCGATCGGAGCCAAAGCTCGGTACGTCCGCTGCGTTAACGCCGGGTGAGGGCACGGGGAGTGAGAGGCCAACAGGTTGCCCCCTGTGTCCGCAATGGGTCGAAAGCGGACCTTCGGCTAATGGGTTGGTAAGCGACAATCGCCAAAAAAGTAACTGGGAGAGGACCGTCACATAGGCGCACGCGCACGCGCACCTAGCCGGCCACTTTGTCGCGGGGTCGGGCCTTGTGCCACGGGCTTGGCATCATTTCGGCCGAGCGCTTTTCCGCTTTGACTGCCAAGCGCGTCAAATCGAAGGGCGCTTCGAACAGGACCCCGAATTTGCCCGCCTGAGCCCAGCGTACCGTTCCGACGACTGGTCCAACCCCGATGATGTCGATGGTCAGCGGCGTTCCCGCGCCGACTGCGCGGTCGCATTCGACCAAGGCCCCCATCGCGGAAAGATTGCGAAGGCGGATTTCCGTCGGCACGCCGTCGATTGCGACGATCGCGCGGCGCATCAGGCGATGGCGCGGTTCGCGAACGCATTTGAAGCCGTCGGCTTCAACGCTCACCGAGGTTGCCATTGCACGTGCAGCAGCGGCGTCTCCCGGTTTTCCGAAAATATAACCCTGGACCTGGCTCACTCCGAGCTCCCGGATGAGATGAAGGTCGTCGTGGGTCTCGACGCCTTCGGCGGTCGTGTCCATGTCGAGGCTTTCGGCGAGCGTTACGATCGCGCGGATGATCGCGCTGTTTCGGCTGGTTGCGGTGGCGGCACCGCGAACGAAGCTCTGGTCGATCTTGATCTTGTCGAACGGAGCCTTCTTCAAATAGCCGAGCGATGAGTAGCCCGTCCCGAAATCGTCGAGCGCAAGCCGCACGCCAAGCGCTTTCAGCCGAGCGAAGGTGACGTCGGTCGCGTCGCTGTCGGCGAGGAAGACGCCCTCGGTGATTTCGAGCTCGAGCCGTTCGGCGCGCACCTTGGCTTCGCGCAACGCGGCGCCGACGATTTCAACGATCGACGGGTCGTTGAACTGGATCGGTGACAGATTGACCGCGATCCGCACCTGATCGGGCCAGTTCGCCGCCTCCCCAAGCGCGGTTGCGAGCACGAACTGTCCGATCTTGCCGATCATTCCGCATTCTTCCGCGAGCGGAATGAACTTGTCCGGCCCGATCGGGCCGCGCACCGGGTGGTTCCATCTTGCCAGCGCTTCGAACCCTGAGACCTCCTCACCGGCGGCGAGAATGATCGGCTGATAAGCGACCCAGATTTCACCGCGGTCGAGCGCCTGGCGCAGGTCGTTTTCGAGGACTTGGCGATCGGACGCCTCGCTGTGCATCGCGGCTTCGTAAAAACAATGTTTGCCGCGCCCGTCGCCCTTGGCCGCGTAGAGTGCGAGATCGGCATTACGAACCATCGAATCGGCACAGGCCCGGCCCGGGTCGCCGATCGCGATTCCCACCGAGGCGCCGATGATCACGCGATTGCCTTCGATCTCATAGGGGCGCGAGACCTGCTCGATCAGCGTTCGCGCGAGACTTTCAAGCATGCCGGTTTCCACAGCTCCGGGAAACACCGCCATGAACTCATCGCCGCCGAGACGGCCGATCTGCCCGTGATCGCCCATCACGCTGGTCAGGCGCTGAGCGACCTGCCGAAGCAGTGCGTCGCCGATTGGATGACCAAGCGTGTCGTTGACGTTCTTGAAGCGGTCAAGGTCGATCAGGAAGAGCGTGCAACCCTTGCGGCGCCGGGCGGCATTGCGCAGCGCCTCGTCCAGCGTCTGCCGCATCAGTGCGCGATTGGGCAGGCCGGTAAGCGAATCGAAGCGGGCAAGCCGGGTGATTTCCTGCTCCGAGCGGCGCTGCTCGGTGAGATCGGTGCCGATCCCGCGAAAACCAAGGAAGCGGCCGCGATCGTCAAACACCGGATTGCCCGATAGCGACCAATGAACGTCTTCCGCGCGGGCGGCGCGGACCACGACATCGCTGAACGGGAATCGCGCCGAAAGGTGAAAACCGAGCGTGCGCTCTTCGCGGAGGAGGTCGCCGGCAGGATTGTCGACCGACAAGAGGTCGGTGAACTGGCAGCCGAGAAGGGCCTCCGGCTTACACTGGCAATCGTCGGCCAATTGTTCCGAAACATAGGACAAGGTCCCCTGGTGATTGGTTTCCCAAAACCAGCCGCGGCCACTATTTTCGAACTCGTTGACGAAATGAAGCGCTTTGCGCGCCTCATGGTCGAGGGTGAGGTGCGCGCGCGCCGCGAAGAGCAATGTGCGTGCCGTAGCGGCGCTGAACCCCACCAGAACCAGGGAAAGCGCTGCCATTCCACCGACGAAAGTTGAATCGCCACTGAACATTGCCGCGCCGAGCGACGCGACCAGCGCCGAGACGATCGCCAGCGGAGGAGATGCGATGGAAACCACCGCGCCGGCCGTGATGCCGGTTCCGATCAGCAATGGAAGAAGTGCTCCATCGCTTATCGCCGGAACCGTCGCGGCGATGTGCCCGAAATAGCTCCAAGTTGCACCGCTGATCCCGACCAGCGCGCAAATTAGAAGAGTCGCGGTTCGCGGCGACATCTCAAGGCGGGTGCGAAGCCGCAAAATGACGTAGCCGGCAAGGTCGCAGGCCAAGGCGAGGATGGTCGGGACGAGCAATGACGTCGCCGACACATGCCCGAAGTGGCCTTTGCAGTGAATGAACACGACGGCGACGCACAGAATATGCGCGATGCCGAGCAGCACTGGGACATGATGGAGCGCGGCGACGCGCTGCTCGGCGATTGCCGATTCATCCTCTTTTTCGGGTTGGCGGATGTCGAAGAACAGCGCTTCTGTCAGGCCTGGACGATCGCGCACTTGGTCCTTGCGGACAGTAGTGGCGAATCGACTCATGCGCATGGTTCGCGGTCCCTAATTAATGGGACCATTATGGATGAAGTCGTTAACGGGGCGGCTAAGCGAAAGGGTGCGCGGAGCGTTAACTCTGTTCGGGGAGGAAGTCGGCGACCGACAGATAGCGTTCGCCGCTGTCATAGTTGAAGCCGAGGATTCGTGGGCGCTCGCCGAGCTCGGGGATCTTTTGCGATATGGCGGCAAGCGTCGCGCCCGATGAAATGCCGACCAGCACGCCTTCCTCCCGAGCCGAGCGGCGGGCCATCTCCTTGGCGTCGCCGGGGGCGACCTGGATCACTCCGTCAAGCACATCCATGTCGAGATTGGCGGGGATGAAGCCTGCGCCGATGCCCTGGATCGGGTGGGGGGCGGGCGCGCCGCCGGAGATCACCGGTGAGAGGGTGGGTTCGACCGCGAACACCTTGAGCTTGGGCCAGGATTGCTTGAGCACGCGCGCGCAGCCGGTGATGTGGCCGCCGGTGCCGACCCCGGTGATCAGCGCATCGAAGGGCTCGGCGCCGAAATCGGCGAGAATTTCCTGAGCGGTGGTGCGGACGTGAACTTCGATGTTGGCGGGATTGTCGAATTGTTGCGGCATCCAGCCGCCGGGGGTGTCGCCGAGGATTTCCTTCGCGCGGGCGATGGCGCCCTTCATTCCGTCGGCACGGGGGGTGAGATCGAAGCTTGCTCCGAAGGCGAGCATCAGACGGCGGCGCTCGATCGACATGCTGTCGGGCATGACGAGGATGAGCTTATAGCCCTTGACCGCGGCGACCATCGCGAGGCCGACACCGGTGTTGCCGCTGGTCGGCTCGACGATGGTTCCGCCGGGCTTGAGCGCGCCTGATTTTTCGGCGTCTTCGATCATCGCCACCGCGATCCGGTCCTTGATCGAGGCGGCGGGGTTCGAGCGTTCGGACTTGATCCACACTTCGGCCACGTCGCCGAACAAGCGGTTGAACCGGATGTGCGGGGTATTGCCGATCGTATCGAGGATCGAGTTGGCCTTCATCGCTCAAAGCTCCCTGGCGGCTGGATCAACTACATCGGGAGGGTCGAAGCTGGTTGCAAGGCGCAGTTCGGGAAATCGCCAGGCCCAGAGCGCAACGACCGCGATCGCTCCGATGCCGCCGCCGACGACCGCGATGACCGGGCCGACGAGCGCGGCGAGGAAGCCGCTTTCCGCCTCGCCGAGTTCGTTCGAGGCCGAGATGAAGAGGGTCGAGACCGCGCCGACCCGGCCGCGCATGGCGTCGGGGGTGTGGATCTGGATCAGCGACTGGCGGACGTAGACCGAGAGCATGTCGGCGGCGCCGAGGATGAAGAGGAAGGCGAGGCTTAGCGGGATCGAGCGCGACAGGCCGAATGCGACGGTCGCCGCGCCGAAGATGGCGACCGCGACGAGCATCTTGGCGCCGACATTATATTTGAGCGGCCGGAAGGTGAACCAGATCGCGGTGAGCGTTGCGCCTACCGCTGGGGCGGCGCGGAGATGGCCGAGGCCTTCGGGGCCGGTGTGGAGGATGTCGCGCGCGAAGATCGGGAGCATTGCGGTCGCGCTACCAAGGAGCACCGCGAACAGATCAAGGCTGATCGCGCCGAGGACGAGCCGGTTGCGGCGGACATAGCGCAGGCCGTCGCCGACCTGCGACCATGGGCCGCTGCTTCGATCGATCACCGGGCGTTCGACCGGGCCGATGCGGAACAGGCCGATGACTGCGAGCGAGAAGAGAAAGGCGCTTACCGCATAGGGGGCCGACGGGCTTGCGGCGAGGAGGTAGCCGCCGACCGCCGGACCGACGACGGTTCCTGCCTGCCAGGCGATCGACGACAGTGCGATGGCGTTGGGCAGGATCGCGCGGGGGACGAGGTTGGGGGCGAGCGCTCCAAGCGCGGGTCCGGCGAAAGCGCGCGCGACCCCGAGCAAGGCGGCGACTCCGTAGAGCCACCACAGGCTGATCAGGTCGAACCAATTGGCGAAGGCCAGCGCTGCGGCGCAGGCGACTTCGAGCAGGAGGGCGAGGCGGGCGACGTGGCGCCGGTCGACCCTGTCGGCGACCCAGCCCGCGACCAGGCTGAGCGCGAACAAAGGCACGAACTGGACGACGCCGATCAGCCCGAGGCGAAGTGCGGCGGCCTGAATGCCCATGGTTTCACGGGCGATGTCATAGACTTGCCAGCCGATGACGATGACCATCGAGGTCTGGGCGATGGTCGCGGCGAGGCGCGCGATCCAATAGGCACGAAAGGCGGGGATGCGGAGCGGCGCAGGAAGAAAATTCATGCGCTGCCTTAGGCAAGCACTGGAGCAGCGGCAATGTGAAGAGCCGCGGCCTTCTCAGGAAGAAGGCCGCGGTGTGTTGCTAGTGGGTCGTCTGAGTCATTGGGATGGCCGAGCGCTGGTCGGCGGCTGAGTCGCTCCCGAGGAAAGCCAGCAAGTCGTCGATCAGCCGCTGTTTGTCGCTTGCGAACAGGCCGTGGGCGGCGCCGTCATATTCGATCAACTGCGCTCCGGGTATTTGCGCGGCGAACGCGCGTCCGGTGGCGTCGATCGGAACCGTTGCGTCCTTGGTCCCGTGAATGACCAAGGTCGGAACGGTGAAGCTGGCAAGGTCGGGGCGGAAGTCGGTCGTCGCGAACGCCTGCGCCGCGGCAAGCGTGGGGCGGAGGCCGGCCATCATCGACTGGCGCCAACTGTTCATCAGCACCTCCTCACTGACCGGAGACGAAAGCGCACCAACGCCGTAGAAATCCTTGAAAAAGCCGGTGAAGAAATGCTCGCGATCCTTTTTCATCCCGGCCGTCATCTCCTCGAAGGTGGCCTGCGGAACGCCATTGGGGTTGTCGCTCGTCTGAAGCATGTACGGCACGATCGACGAGATCAGCACCGCCTTCGAGACCCGGCTGGCGCCTTGCTTCGTGAGGAAGCGGGCGACTTCGCCGCCGCCCATCGAAAAGCCGACCAAGGCGACCGGTTCCGAAATGCCGGCGTCCTCGAGGATCGCGGCGACGTCGTCGGCAAAAGTGTCATAATCATAGCCGTCCCACGGCTGGTCCGAACGGCCGAAACCACGGCGATCGGGGATGATGCAGCGCTTGCCCGCCTCGACCAAGGCGAGTGCGGCATCGTCGAACGTGTCGCCGGTCAGCGGCCAGCCATGCAGAAGGACGACGGGCTCACCCTTGCCCCAATCCTTATAATAGAGGCGGGTCTGGTCCTTGGCTGTCGCATAAGGCATGATTTTCGTCCTTCAGGAGGGAATTGTTACAACCCTTCAAAGCCTTGCATGTTTCGGGCGGGGACGGCTTTTCAGCGCGCTTTGCGACGGATAGAGCTGGACCGACGATGGCCAAGCCCAAATCCCGATATGTCTGCCAGGCCTGCGGGTCCGAGCAGAGCCGCTGGCAGGGGCAATGCCCCGATTGCGCCGAATGGAACACGTTGAGCGTAGAAAGCGCGGTCGTGACGGTGTTTTCGGCGCGGCACGATCTTTCGGCTGGGGGAAACCGGGTCGAATTGGTCGGGCTCGCCAGCCATGTCGCTTTGCCGAAACGGATCGGCAGCGGGATCGACGAGTTCGATCGTGCAATCGGCGGGGGGATCGTGCCGGGATCGGCGATGCTGCTTGGCGGCGACCCCGGGATCGGCAAGTCGACCCTGTTGCTCCAGGTCGCGGCGCGGCTGGCGAGCGGCGGGCATGACGTGGTCTATGTTTCGGGCGAGGAATCGGTCGATCAGGTTCGGCTGCGCGCGATCCGGCTTGGGCTTGGCGAGGCCCCACTGCGACTCGCCGCGGCGACTTCGGTGCGCGATATTCTGACGACCGTCGGAAGCGGCGCGGCACCCGCGCTGCTGGTGATAGATTCGATCCAGACGATGCACAGCGACCTGATCGACGGCGCGCCGGGAACCGTCAGCCAGGTGCGCGCATCGGCGCAGGAGCTGGTGCGCTTTGCCAAGCAGCGCGGCACCGCTTTGGTGCTGGTTGGGCATGTCACCAAGGACGGGACGATCGCCGGGCCGCGCGTGCTCGAGCATATGGTCGATACGGTGCTGGGCTTCGAGGGCGAGCGCAGCCATCAGTATCGAATCCTTCGAGCGAGCAAGAACCGCTTTGGCGGGACCGACGAGATTGGCGTATTCGCGATGGAGGGCGCGGGACTGAGCGAAGTGCCTAATCCGTCGGTGCTGTTCCTCACCCAGCGGGGCGAGCCCGTCAGCGGCACCGCGGTGTTTCCTGCACTAGAGGGAACGCGGCCGGTGCTGGTTGAAATCCAGGCGCTGGTGGTGCGGCTGGCGAGCGGGGCTACTCCGCGGCGCTCGGCGGTCGGCTGGGATTCGGGGCGCCTTGCGATGGTGCTTGCGGTCCTCGAGGCGCGGTGCGGAATGTCGTTCGCGACCGCCGAAGTCTATCTCAACATTGCCGGTGGTTATCGGCTGAGCGATCCTGCCGCCGACCTCGCGGTCGCGGCGGCCTTGGTGTCGGCGTTGAGCGAGCGCCCGGTTCCGCAGGAGGCGGTGGTCATGGGCGAGATTGCCTTGTCGGGCGAGGTCCGGCCGGTGGCGCATGGCGGACTGCGATTGAAGGAAGCGGCCAAGCTTGGTTTCGAGCGCGGCTGGATCCCCGCCGGGCTCGATCCTCCGGCGGGAATATCGGCGACGCGATTTGCGAGGCTAAGCGAGTTGGTCGAGCAGATCGTGACACGGTGAGGCGGTTTGCAGCGCACCGCCGGGCGAAAAGCTGTGGCGTCGCATCGGGCCAGTCGCTAGCCGGGGACGTATGACTGCACTCGACATCTTCGTCATATTGGTCGTTGGCGGCGCCGCGCTGATCGGGTTCGTTCGCGGGTTTGCGCATGAGGTGCTCGCGCTGGTCGCCTGGGTGGTCGCGATCGTCGTGCTTCGCCTGTTCCACGCGCCGCTGCAGGAGCGGCTGACCGATGCGGTCGGGACCGAGGCGGGGGCGGCGGTGGTCGCTTTCGCACTGCTGTTCCTGCCAACCTATATCGCGGTCAAATTGTTCGCCAAAGCGGTCGGCGGGCGGACGCGGCGTTCGGTGCTTGGACCGGTCGACAAGGTGCTCGGCGCGGGGTTCGGGATGGTCAAGGGGCTGATCGGAGCGACCTTGTTCTTCCTGCTCGCCAATTTCGCGACCGACATGGTTTATGGGTCGGGCGCCGAGCGGCCCGAGTGGATGGTCAAGTCGCGGACCTACCCCTTGCTCAACGCCAGCGGGCGCGCCGCGGTCGACTGGGTCGAGGAGCGGCGCCATCCGGGGGTGAAGCTGTGATCCGGCTTTACGACACGATGCGGCGCGAGAAGTGCGCGTTCGAGCCGGCCGATCCGAAGCGGATCACAATGTATGTTTGCGGGCCGACCGTTTATGGCCGCGCACATATCGGCAATGCGCGGCCCGCGGTGATATTCGATACGCTCGCCCGGCTGATCCGGCACCATTATGGCGCCGATAGTCTGGTCTATGCGCGCAATGTCACCGACGTTGATGACAAGATCATCGCATCGGCCGAGGCGGAGGGGGTCGATCCGTCGGTCATTACCGAGCGGTTCGAGAATTTTTATCTCGAGGATATGCGTGCCTTAGGGGTGCTCGATCCGGACATCACTCCGCGGGCGACCGAGGAAATCGGGCCGATGGTAGCGATGATCGGCGATCTGATCGCCAAGGGTCATGCCTATGTCGCCGAGGGGCATGTGCTGTTCGCGGTGGCCTCCGATCCCGATTATGGCGCCTTCAGCCGGCGCGACCGCGATGCGATGATCGCGGGCGCTCGGGTGGAAGTGGCGCCGTACAAGCGCGACCCGGCCGATTTCGTCCTGTGGAAGCCAAGCGAGGACGACGTGATCGGGTGGGACAGCCCGTGGGGGCGCGGCCGGCCCGGCTGGCATATCGAATGTTCGGCGATGATCGCGGCGCATTTGGGCGAGACGATCGACATTCACGGCGGCGGCCTCGACCTGATTTTTCCGCACCATGAGAATGAGATTGCGCAGAGCCGCTGTGCGCATGGCAAGCCGCTTGCGCGGCATTGGCTGCACAATGGGTTCGTCGACATGGGCGCGGAGAAGATGTCGAAGAGCCTGGGCAATGTGGTGACGGTCGATGCGATGCTTAGCGAGGGGCATAAGGGCGAGACGCTTCGGATGGCGTTGCTTTCGGGGCATTACCGCTCGCCGCTGCCGTGGACGCAGAGCCTGATTGCACAGTCGAAGGCAACGCTTGACGGGCTTTATCGTTCGGCGGGGGATGCCCAGCCCGGGGTGGTTGATGAGCAGGTGATTGCCACGCTTGGCGACGACCTCAACACTCCCGCGGCGATGGCGCGGCTTGGAGCGATTGACGATCCGTCGGCCCTTAAGGCCAGTGCGCAATTGCTTGGGCTGCTGACGACCAGCGCTGACGATTGGTTTCGCGGTGGAGACGGTGCGGCGATCGAGGCGTTGGTCAAGAAGCGGGCCGCGGCCAAGTCTCGGCGGGATTTTGCCGAGGCGGATCGGATTCGTGATGAGCTGGCGGCGGAGGGGGTGCTGCTTGAGGATGGGCCGCAGGGTACGAGCTGGCGGCGGGCTTGAGCGTAGCAGAGAAATTCAGTTCCGCTCATCCTGAGTGAGGACTGAGCGAAGCCGAGGGTCCGTATCGGAGGACCGTCCTTCGATACGCCATTTCGACAGGCTCAATGGCTACTCAGGATGAGCGGGATTGTAGGGATCGACCGGCTCAATGGCGATTGAGGATGAGCGGGGTGGTGGACATTGATGGCCGGGACTAAGGCCTGAACAATGACGGCGCCCCTCTATACACGCGATATTTTGCGGCTTGCGGCTTCGATTCCGCATCTGGAGCCGATCGACGCGCCCGACGGCGAGGCGGAGCGGCGGTCGGTGAATTGCGGGAGCCGGGTGGCGGTGGCGGTAAGATTGGCGGACGGGCGGGTCGCGGAATTGTCGCAGCGGGTCGAGGCTTGTGCGTTCGGGCAGGCGGCGGCGGCGTTGATGGGGGCGGCTGCGGTCGGGAGGGACGCGGCGGGGGTTCGTGCGGGTTTGGCGGGGATCGAGCGCTGGCTAAGCGGAGATGATGGCGCGGTCGGGGCCTGGCCGGGGCTGGAGGTGCTTGAGCCTGCGCGGGCGAAGGCTGGGCGGCATGGCGCGATCCTGTTACCATTTCAGGCGCTGCTCGCCGCGATCGGAGATAAAAGATGATCGGGCCAGCCTAGGCGGCGGCGAGGAAGGCCGCGAGGCGTTGGGGATCGACTGAGCGTTCGAGGAAGGCTCTGCCAATCCCACGCGTGAGGATGAGTGCGAGGCGGGTGCCTTTGTTCTTCTTGTCGCGGGAGAGCCAGTCGAGGAGTTGGGGGCCTTCGACGCCAGCCTCTGCCAGCTTGGTCGGCAGGCCTGCGGCTGACAGGTGGTGAGTTACTCGGTCGGCATCGGTGGCGGGGCAGTGGCCGAGTTCGGCGGAGAAGCGGAAGGCGAGCACGGTGCCGATGGCGACTGCTTCGCCGTGGAGGACTTGGCCGATCCCCGCTTCGGCTTCGATGGCGTGACCGAAGCTGTGGCCGAGGTTGAGCAGGGCGCGTTGGCCCGCGCGATCTTCGATGTCGCCCGCAATGATCCGGGCCTTGGCAGTGATCGCGGTGACGACTGCGTGGTGGCGTGCGTCGCGGTCGCCCGCGAGCAGTCTTGCCGAATTGGCCTCGCACCAGTCGAAGAAAGGAGCGTCATCGATAAGACCGTATTTGACCACTTCGGCATATCCCGAGCGAAGCTGGCGCGGGTCGAGCGTTTCGAGCAGGGCCGGGTCCGCGAGGACTAATGACGGTTGGTGAAAGGTGCCGACGAGATTCTTCTCACCGAAGGCGTCGATTGCGGTTTTACCGCCGATCGCGCTGTCGGCCTGCGCGAGCAAGGTGGTTGGCACGTGAATGATTGGGCAGCCGCGCTTGAACAAAGCCGCGGCGAGTCCGGTGAGATCGCCCACCGAGCCGCCGCCCAGGGCGATGATTGATGTGTCTCGATCGACCTTGCGGCGGGCGAATTCTCCGAGCAGGTCGTGGAGGACGGCCCAGTCTTTGGCGGCCTCGCCTTCGGGGACGAGGATCGGGTCGCTGGCGCTGAGCAATGCGGCGATGCGCGTGCCGTGGAAGCCGAACACTCGAGGTTCGCTGACCATGATTGGAGCGGCGCCGACGAATTTGGCGAGAGTGGTGTCGATCCCGGCGTCGATTGGTCCGACCAGCACGTCGTAGGAAGATGGGCCGGATTGAATCCGGATCAGCGTCACGCTCCGACCCGCTCGCGGAGCGCAGCGATGATCGCATCGACCACGTCGCCGTGCGCGCCGGTGCCGCTGTGAACGTGG
>DATLXR010000042.1:0-69184 GCA_035575595.1 Sphingomicrobium sp. | reverse complement strand
TCATCGATCTTGGCCGAAGTTGAAGATGCTGGAAGCGGTCACAGTGGATCCAAGTCCCTCGCTGCCTTGATAACTCGAACGACATTGCTTCCGCCAATCGCGACAATGTGTTTGAGCGCGTTCCCTTATGCGGCGTCATTTCCTCACGACCGCTCATGAAGCGCCACCCAACCTCGAGAAGCATTCGTTCTTCCGACACCTGAAGCGGCCCCGCCTCTACGAGCAGCAACCTTATCGCGTTCACCACGGAATAAAGGCCCGTCAGGCCTATCGCGTGGTCGCCACAATATAGAGGCGATTGGCCGTCCGATTCCAGCCTGCTGTGCTCTGGCCAATAATCTGGCGGATCGATAGTCGGCGAGTGCAGGTGATCGGTCGCCCAGCACTCAAGCTGGGCACGCTCGCGCCAATTCGACCGCATCATCAATATTCGGTAGCGAGCATGACAGTCATCACGCGGGTGCTCACTCGCTCATCTGCTGAGTCTGGCGACCCAAACTTCATTGAGGAGTCGTAGGCATCTATCTTCCACAACAAGTCCTCACCCCAAAGCGTCAAATCGCCAAAGTCGCGTTCACCGTGGGGGTCATTGTCCATGTCAAACTGATCGTAGTCCCGAAGGGCCGCCATCAGCTCGGAAGCACTGAACCCGTCCAAGGTACTCACACCGCGGGTCACCATGATGTGCCCGCCGCCACAGGTGGTGCGAAGTTTGTCGTTTAGCCTCGCTATCGCTTCGGCGCGGGGGACGGCATTTCGATGGGCAAAGTTCGTCTGTTCACTGCCAAGCATGGCGGGTCTCCTTCTCTCGCTGTTGTGAATTGAAGTGAGGTGGGCTTACGCCGTGATGATCTGATCGCTCGCCGCGGGCTCCCCGGCGTCGAAAAGAGGCTCAAACTCAAGCTCGTAGACCGTCGGATGAAACGCCGCCGTCCAACCCTGCGCCTCGTAGACGCGGCTGTTCAGCAGCCCATCCGCACATGAACGCCATAGGATCGAGTCGATCGTCGCGACACGATAGCCAGTGAGCCTTGCCAGTCGTTGGCAAAGCTTGGCCGTTGTGGTGCGCTCCTGCCGCGCCAGCCGCTCCATGTGCACGTCCGGCTTGGCAGTATCTATCCCCAGATTCTTGGCGAGATGATGTTTCGTCACCGGCCCGATCCATGGCAGCGCGCCCAACATCTCGACTTTGTCGTTTTCGGCAAGATATCGAGAAAATAAGTCGTCGCGCCGCGCCCAAATGTCATCAATCGCAGGTCCTTTGCCTGGATGGCCGAAGACAGTCGTTGATGAGTTTCCTGCCATCAACGCCGCGATGCAGCGCTCGGCGATTGGCGCCGCAACAGTGACGCGCATCCCTGAGTTACAGATGACGTAGATCGCGCAGCTTGCAAACTTCTCGGCATCTTCCGGCGGGCGGATAGACTCCGACCAATCGATAACCGCGCCGTAGCCATTCGCGCGCAAAGCCTTCTCGAGACGCCGAAACCGGTGAAGCGTCATCACAACATGCGGACCAGGCGCCGCTGAGCATCACGGTCGCCTTCAATGTATCTTTCAGTGGTCGTAATGGCGCGATGGCCCGCTAGCTCCTGGACGTCGCGCAGAGATCCGCCTGCCTTGGATATCAACCGAGCCGATCGAGTGATGAAAGTACGTCGACCGGAATGTGACGAACATCCATGCAGGCCCAGACCGACGTAATGGCCTTTGAACCAGTTCACGACGCCGCACGGAGTCATGTGCCCGCCGCGCTGCGACTTGATTACGGGACCGCCGCTCGGCTTTCCCTCGCGCGCGTGAAGGCGGAGGAGAGCCGACTTCAAATCCTTATGGGTCGGAAGCCGCCTTCCCCGCCCGTTCTTGGCGATTGAGTCTCCGACCATCATGTATCCGCCGATCTTTCCGTCGGCCCCCAAAACCATTTTCCAATCGAGCCCAGCGATCTCACAGGCCCTAAGACCTGCCTTGAAGCTACGCATCACGACTACTTTCTTTCGAAGTGCGAAGCGGCCTTGGCCGACGCGCGCGTTCAAACGGCGCACGTCTCCCGCCGCCAGCACCTTGGCTGGCGTACCCATATGTGATCCTGCGATTTGAGTGAGCCGCGCTGATAGCTACGGCAAAACCATATTAGCACAAATCATGAACAAGCGTCAAAAATTGACCTTACCCGAATGAAAATTCGTCACGAATGGGGTTGCGCGATCGCGGAGTCGAAGTTCGCGGGCGACCGCCTCAGTTCATTGCAAGCCAAAACCAAAGTGGGCACGCCAGTGGGCACACCGAACGAACTCTCCGAAAAATTGTTTGTTTTCAATGGGCAGTGGCGGAGACGGAGGGATTCGAACCCTCGATACAGTTTCCCGTATGACGCTTTAGCAAAGCGTTGGTTTCAGCCACTCACCCACGTCTCCGGATTGCGGCGCGAGGCGGCGCTGTAGCGAAGCGTTTGGAACCGTTCAACCGGCATGTGGCAAGTCTTTGTATATGTTGGTCGCGATGTTCGAACATTCGCGCTACAACGACTCTCTCTTGCCTGGCCTTCAGCGTGAGTGGATTCTACGGGGACCTTGTCGATGGCCGAAACCGATCCTCCGCCGGTTGCGCTGGGCGCCTGCGAACAGGCATTCATCGAAAATCGCCTGCTCGCTACATTCCCGATGGAGCTACGCCAGCAGCTGCGGGACACGATGGAGGTAATCGACCTTAAATCCGGCGACACGGTGCTTCGTCGCGGGCGCGACGTCGATACGTCGGTATTTCCGTTTGGAACGACGATGATTTCGATGGTGATCGACCTCGACGACGGTCGGTCGATTGAGGTCGCGTCAATCGGCAAGGAAGGCGCGGTCGGAGGAATCGTCAGTTGCGGCCATTCTCCAGCGTTCACTCGGGCGCTGGCAATGGTCCCCGGACCAGCGGTGCGCGTTCCCATGAAAGTGATTGAAGATGCCAAGGCCCAATCGGGCCACCTGCGCAACATCTTCTGCCGATTTTCGGACTTCCTGCTTGCCCAGGTCATGCAGTCGGTCGCGTGCAACGGGTTCCATTCGATTGATTCGCGGGCGGCACGCTGGCTGCTCACCGCACACGACCGCGCCGGCGCGCGACTGAGTTTGACTCAGGAAGCGCTCGCCGGGCTGCTTGGCGTACAGCGCACCACGATCAATGCGGTCGCCCGCCAACTTGCCGAGGAGCGGTTGATCACTACGCGCCGCGGAACGATCGAAGTCATCGACCGTGCCGGTCTCGAGCTTAGAACTTGCGAATGCTATGAGCGGGTCGAGCGCTTCTTTAACGACATCATCGGACCTGGCGGACTCGGCACGTCAGGCTAACTCTCCAGGCGCCACTCGAAACTCTTCCCCGCGCCGAAGGGGACAATTTCGCCGAATAGCGCAGGCACTTCGACGGACTCACGGCGAAGCGTCATCTGGCCTTCGCTAGGCGGCAGCCCATAAAATTCTGCGCCATGTTCGCTGGCGAAGGCTTCCAGCCGGTCGAGCGCATTCTCCTCGTCGAAGACCTGCGCATAGGCTTCGATCGCAAACGGGGCATTGAAGATTCCCGCACAGCCACAGGCAGATTGCTTATCCGCCGCCGCGTGCGGCGCACTATCAGTGCCGAGAAAAAATTTGGGCGATCCGCTAACTGCCGCCATCCGCACCGCGCGCCGATGGTCCTCGCGCTTGATCACTGGCAGGCAATAAGCGTGGGGCCGCAGCCCGCCCTCGAACATCGCATTGCGATTAAGCATGAGATGGTGCGGTGTAATCGTCGCGGCAATGTTGGCCGGGGCCGAAGAGACGAAGTCGATCGCCTGCCGCGTCGTGACGTGTTCGAACACAATCGAAAGGCCGGGGAAGTCGCGCACCAAACCCGCGAGAATGCGGTCGATAAACACCGCTTCACGGTCGAAGATATCGACCGCCGGATCGGTTACCTCGCCATGGACCAGCAGCGGCATTCCAATCGCCTCCATCCGCGCCAGCACCGGGGCCAGCCGCGCAACATCGGTCACTCCGCTGGCGCTGTTGGTGGTTGCGCCGGCGGGGTAGAGCTTGGCGGCGACCCACACGCCTTCGGTATGACCACGCGCAATTTCATCGGGATCACTGTCATCAGTCAGATATGCGGTCATCAGCGGGGTAAAATCAGGCCCTGCCGCGGCCAATATCCGATCGCGATAGGCGACAGCGTCCGCCACCCGCGTAATCGGGCGGGCCAGATTGGGCATGATTATGGCCCGGCTAAATTGACGCGCGGTGAAGGGAGCCACCAGCCGGAGCATGTCGCCATCGCGCAAATGGACATGGAAATCGTCGGGGCGGCGGATAGTCAGCGTTTGCATTGTCACGCGCGCTCCTTAGCTAAGGGTCATGGCCGCGACCACCCTTGCCGACCGCTGCGTGGTCCGTCTGTCGGGCGAGGACGTGCGCGATTTCATGCAGGGCCTGGTCACGTCGGACGTGTCAGGACCACTGCCGGTCTGGACCGGACTGCTGTCGGCGCAAGGCAAGTGCCTCTTCGATTTCCTGGTTTGGAGCGATGGGCCCGACCTGCTGCTCGACTGCGAAATGGCCGCCGTCGACGACCTCATAAAACGCCTGTCAATGTACCGCTTACGTCGAGCGATCGGCATTTCGCTGGACGGGAGCCTCGCGGTCCACTGGAGCCGCCCAGCTGAGGGCCTACCCGACCCGCGACTAAGCGAACTCGGATCGCGCTGGCTTGGCCCCGCCACCGACCCCGCAACCGGCTGGCTCGAACAGCGGCTTCGGCTCGGAGTGTGCGAGGGCGGCGCCGAATTAGGCGACCTCCTGTGGCTGGAGTGCAATGCTGACGAACTCCACGGAGTAAGCTTTTCGAAGGGCTGCTTCGTCGGACAGGAGAATACCGCGCGGATGAACTGGCGCTCGAAGGTCAACCGTCGACTTTTCGTCGTGCCGATCGGGATAGCCCCACAAGCGCGGATACGGGCTGAATATCCGCAACTCGGTCTGGCGGTCGCGCATCTGCGGGTCGACGAAGTGCCTGCCGAAGCAATCGAACCGGACTGGATGACGAAGGATGTTTGACGCCCCAGTCGCAATCCAGCCCGCCGAAGCGATCATCATCGTCACCGGTCGCGGGCTTGAGGCCAGTGACAAGCTTGCCGCCAGCCGCACCATCGATCGCGCCGACATCGAGCGATCGGCCTCGATGCGGATGGAGGACGTGCTGCGCAATATTGCCGGCCTCGCAAGCTTTCGCCGTTCGGAATCACGAAGCGCGCATCCGACCAGCCAGGGGCTGACCCTGCGCGGCCTCGGCGGGAATGCCGCGAGCCGGGTGGCAGTCAGTCTCGACGGTGTTCCTCAGGCGGACCCGTTCGGCGGCTGGATCGCATTTACCGCGCTCGACCCGCACGCGACCGATCGTATTCGCGTCGTGCGCGGCGGCGGTGCGGGAATGGGCAATGTCGCGGGAACGATCGGGATCGACAGCCGCGCCCCGGTCGCGGGACAGCCCGTCGATGCATTGCTCTCTGCGGGTTCGCGGTCGTCTCTCGACGCCCGGCTGCTAAGCGGAACGCGATGGGGCGCGGGATTTGCCAGCCTTTCGGCAAGTTTTTCGAACGGCGACGGGTTCGTTCCAATTGTCACCGGGGACCGCGGGCCAGCGGACCACCGCGCGCTATTTCGACAAGGCTCCCTGCGGGGGCGGCTAGTCCAATCGCTTGGCGCGCAAACCGAAGCACAATTGAGCCTATCGGCCTTCCGCGACCGGCGCACACGCGGCACGGCCTTTACCGCCAACCGCCAGCGCGGAAGCGATGCTTCGCTTCGGCTGGTCGGCAATGGTGACACACGCTGGTCGGCACTGGCTTATGTCCAGGACAGGCGCTTCGAGAGCCAATTTGCCGCGGTTGGAGCAGACCGCATAGCGGCAACCGAAACGCTGGCGCAACGGGTGCCCTCGCGCGGCTGGGGAGCACGCGGCGACGCAGCGCGGACATTTGGTCCGGTTGGGCTCAGCATTGGCACCGAATGGCGGCGTGTAGCGGGTGAGACCGATGAAGACTTCCGCTTTATCGCAGGCATCCCCACGCGGCGGCGCCAAGCGGGTGGACGAAGCGTCACCACCGGCCTTTTCGGCGGCGCGAGCTGGTCCTCGGGCGGATGGAGCGCCAATGGTGAAGCACGAGCCGACCACTGGCGGATCGAGAACGGACGGCTGACCGAGTCCGACGCCAGCCGCGCAATTCTGACCGACAGCCGTTTTGACGACCGTTCTGGCTGGGCCGGTTCAGGACGAATCGCGCTGGGCCGCGAATTAGGCACCCTCCTGACCGCGCGAGCAGCTGCCTACCGCGGGTGGCGGCTGCCAACCCTCAACGAACTCTATCGCCCCTTCCGCGCAGGTGCCGACGCCACCGCCGCCAATTCCGGCCTCAGGCCCGAGCGCCTCCAAGGCATCGAAGCAGGGGTCGACTGGACGCCGAAACCGGGCATCAAAGTCTCGGCAACCGCCTTCGCAAATCGGCTTCAAAACGCAGTCGCCAATGTCTCGCTTGGCCGCGGGCCTGGTCTCTTCCCCGGAGTCGGCTTCGTCGCCGCGGGAGGAGTCTTTCGCCAGCGCCAGAATGTCGACGCGATCCTCACGCGCGGAGTCGAAGTCGATGGGAGCTGGGCAGGCGGGCCGTGGCGCGCGGCCATGAGCTACGCAATGACCAAAGCCCGATTGCAGGCCAGTGGCGCGGCGCTCGCTCTCGACGGCAAGCGCCCGGCACAAGTCGCACGCCACAGCGGTTCGGCCTCGCTTGGTTGGCAGCGTGACCGGCTATCGCTTGACGCATCAGCGCGCTTCATCGGGCGCCAATTTGAAGACGACAATAATAGCCGCACCCTCCCGTCCGCGCTGACCTTCGACGGCAGCGCAAACTTCGCGGTGTCGAGCCATGTCGCGCTTGAGGCACGAGTGGAAAATCTCCTGGATCGTAAAGTCCTCGCGACAATAAGCGGTGATGGAACAAGAGAACGAGCTTTGCCGAGGACGCTTTGGATTGGATTGCGGCTTCGCTGATTTGGAGCCCACGAAGCTAAGCCACTATCCTTGCATAAGCTCGCACCGGAAACGTTCCCATCCCTCGCACCTTTGGCGGGACCGCCGAAAATCGAAAGCCGCTGTCGGGCACTGCGCCAAGATTGGTAAGATGCTCGCCAATGGGAATTCCGGCGGCAAGTAGCTTGCTGTGGACCGGGCGCGAGCGCGTGCGCGTATCGTCGATATTGTGGCTGTCGATCCCGACAAAGGAGGCGCCCTGCTCGACCAGCCAATCTGCCGCAGCCGCGGTCAAAAAGGGATGATCGTCGAAATAGGCGTCGGTTCTCCACAAACGGTCCCATCCAGTATGGACCAGCACCGAGCGCCCACGCACCTCAAGTCCCTCGAAATCCGCCGGGCCGGTCGCGAGGCCATCCGCGAACGGCTTGCGCACCACCAACGCGTCGAGATCGGCAAGCGATTCCAGCGGTAAGGCGGCCAGGTCAGCGCCATCCTCGTAGCGGTGGAACGGACTGTCGACATAGGTGCCAGTATTGGCGATCATGTCGATGCGCCCGATCTGGAAGCTCGATCCGTCGTTATAATGCACCGCCGACGCCTCGCGTGTCCAGTAATCGCACAGGATTGGGCCCGGGAAGCCTTTGAAGGTGGTCATCCCCTCCTCGATCACGTGACTGAGGTCGATCAGGCGGTCCACGGTGCCATCATTTGGCGGCGACCGTGGCGGGAGCGCGCTTCGTCTTGGTCATTTCCCAATTCGCCACACTGTAGCCGCGTTCCTGAAGGCAGCCACCGATCACTTCCTTGATTGCTGCTTCCTTCTTGGCGCGCTTCATCTTGGCCATGCCCCAGGCACCGCCAATAACCGCGAAGGGGAGCAGGACGACCGTCGCCGACGCGGCCGCGACCCCGGCCCACCCACCGATCGCGGTCGCCGTTCCGGCACCGAGCGCAACCGTGGTCGCACCGACGGCGGCACCCCCGCCGAGCGAGCCTGATCGGCCTTGCCTGTCGAGCTTGCCGGCGACCATCAATTGCGTGCAGGTTGCGTAGGCCTGATCAAATCCCGCCACATCGGCAGTCGATATACCGAGCTTCGGCCTAAACTCACGCGGCCGCGACGAGCAGCCTGCTAGCAGCAGTGAAGCTCCGACGGTGCAGACCAGAATTCGGCAAGTCATTGGTTTCCCCCCGAAAACATGAAGACGGTAGCTTGCCTGTTCTCGGACCAATGTCAATCGAAGCGGGTCGACCCTAAGCCTTGGCCCCCGCCCGCCTGCCGAAGATACGGACCAGGGCGACAACCCCGATGCCGACCCAAATCACGTTGAGCGCGGCCGAGGGCCAGGCGCCGTTCCAGCTCGAATTGGCGATGAAGCCGATCGCGCCGACAACGTTGAGCCACTGATAAGCCGGGCTCTTCGCGTCGAGCTTCCCGGCGGAGAGCAAGCCATAACCAAGCAGGATCAGCACCGCGCCGATCCAGCCTGCGACCTCCATCAACAGATCGAGCGTCATGCCGCGAGGTTCCGGAGCACATATTGAAGAATGCCACCGGCGCGGTAATATTCGAGCTCATTATAGGTATCGATCCGGCAGCGAACGTGGATCGTCCGCTCCGAGCCATCGGAAGCCACGACCCGCACTTCCACATCCTGCCTCGGCTCGATCGTCGCGATACCACTGATCGAAAATGCCTCGCTCCCGTCGAGGCCGAGCGACGTGGCGCTCTCTCCGGCGGGGAACTCCATTGGAAGCACGCCCATGCCGACCAAGTTCGACCGGTGAATGCGCTCGAAGCTTTCGGCGATGACCGCCCGAACCCCAAGCAGGACCGTCCCCTTGGCGGCCCAGTCCCGCGACGAGCCGGTGCCATATTCCTTGCCCGCGAGCACCACCAGCGGCGTGCCTTGTGTCTGATACGCCATCGCCGCGTCGTAGATCGGCTGCGTCTCGCCGGCGGGGCCGCGGGTCATCCCGCCCTCGATACCGCCAAGCATCTTGTTGCGAATGCGGATGTTGGCGAAAGTGCCGCGCATCATCACCTGGTGATTGCCGCGGCGCGCGCCATAGCTGTTAAATTCAGCGCGCGGAACGCCGTTCTCGCTGAGGTAGGAGCCGGCTGGACTCTCGAGCTTGATCGCGCCCGCCGGGGAAATGTGGTCGGTGGTAATTGAATCCCCGAATACGGCCAGCGCGCGCGCGCCTTCAATGTCGGTCAGCGGCTTCGGAGTCATCGTCATGCCGGTGAAGTAAGGCGGGTTCTGAATATAGGTCGATGCGGCCGGCCAGTCATAAGTGTCCCCGCCGCTGACATTGATCCCGCTCCAGCGATCGTCGCCCTTGAACACATCGGCATAGCGGCTTCGGAACATCTCCGAATGGACATGCGCGTCGATCAGTTCGCGCACTTCATCATTGCTCGGCCAGACGTCTTTCAGGAACACGTCGCGGCCATCGCTTGCCTGCCCAAGCGGGTGGCTGTTCATGTCGAAGCGCACCGACCCGGCAAGCGCATAAGCGACCACGAGCGGCGGCGAAGCCAGATAATTGGCCCGGCAGTCGGGCGAAACGCGCCCTTCGAAATTGCGATTGCCCGAAAGCACCGACGAGACGACCAGATCATGCTCAGCGATTGCCGCCGAAAACGCGGGCGCGATCGGCCCACTATTGCCGATGCAGGTGGTGCAGCCATAGCCGACGAGGTTGAACCCGATCGCGTTGAGGTCTTCCGAGAGCCCGCTCGCGTCAAGATAGTCGGTAACCACCTTCGACCCAGGAGCCAGGCTGGTCTTCACCCACGGCTTGCGCGTCAATCCAAGCGCGCGGGCCTTGCGCGCGACCAGCCCTGCAGCGACGAGCACCGATGGATTGGAAGTATTGGTGCAACTGGTGATCGCAGCGATCATCACATCGCCATGACCAATGTCGAAATCCTCGCCAGCGATCGGCACGCGCGCCTCACCTATCTTTTTGTAGGTCGCCTCCAGCTCGGAATTGAATTGCTCGTCGACGTCTGACAACCGCACCCGGTCCTGCGGGCGCCGCGGCCCGGCAAGGCTCGGCTCGACCGAGGACATGTCGAGTTCCAGCGTGTCGGTGAACAATGGCTCGGGCGAGGAGGCATCGCGCCACATGCCCTGTGCCTGGGCATAAGCGCGGACCAAAGCGATGCGGTCGTCGTCGCGCCCGGTAAGCTTGAGATAGTCGATCGTGCGCTCGTCGATCGGGAAGAAGCCGCACGTCGCTCCATATTCGGGGGCCATATTGGCGATCGTCGCCCGGTCCGCCAGGCTCAACGCGTCGAGTCCGGGGCCGTAAAACTCGACAAACCGCCCGACCACGCCCTTGGCGCGGAGCATCTGGGTAACGGTAAGCACCAGATCGGTCGCCGTAATCCCTTCCTTCAGTGCGCCAGAAACCCGGAAACCTACCACTTCAGGGATCAGCATGCTGACCGGCTGGCCAAGCATCGCCGCCTCGGCCTCGATACCGCCAACGCCCCAGCCGAGCACGCCCAGCCCATTGACCATCGTCGTGTGGCTGTCGGTTCCGACCAGAGTGTCGGGATAAGCGACCGCCTCGCCGTCCTGGTCCTCGCTGACCCACACTGTCTGCGCGAGATTTTCCAGATTGACCTGATGGCAAATGCCGGTCCCGGGCGGCACGACTTTGAAATTGTCGAACGCGGACGCACCCCATTTGAGAAATTCATAACGCTCGGCATTGCGCTGATATTCAAGCGCGACATTGTCCTCGAACGCTTGGGGAGTGCCGAATTCGTCGACCATCACGCTATGATCGATGACGAGGTGGACCGGCACCTGCGGGTTGATCTTCTGAGCATCGCCGCCAAGCGACTTCATCGCATCGCGCATCGCCGCAAGATCGACCACCGCGGGCACCCCAGTGAAATCCTGCATCAGAACGCGCGCCGGGCGATACTGGATCTCGCGGCTGATCCTGCGCTCCTTCAGCCAGCCGGCCATCGCGGTCAGATCGTCGCGGGTGACCGTTACGCCATCCTCGAAGCGCAGCAGATTTTCGAGCAGCACCTTCATCGAAAAGGGCAGGCGGCTGACATCGCCCAGCGCCGCCGCCGCCTTCGGCAACGAATAATAAGCATAAGTCCTGCCCCCGGCCTCAAGCGTCGAGCGCGTGTTGAGACTGTCCTGGCCGGTCGGAATCATGCTGTGCCCTTTAATTCGCGCGATGTGAGAAACGCGCGCCTAGCAAGAACGCACCATGATGACAAAGGGGTGAGGTGTCCTGCGGAGTGCTTTGGTGCCGGATTGACTAAAGCTACAGCCAGCCCTTCTTCCGCGCGAACATATAAGGAAGAACCGCGCTGGCGAGGATCAGTGCAAGCGCAAACGGATAGCCGAGAAGCCACTTCAGCTCGGGCATATGCTCGAAATTCATCCCATAGACCCCGGCGATCAGCGTCGGCGGCATGAACACCACGGCAAACACCGAGAAAATTTTCATTACATTATTCTGCTCGAGGCTGATCAGTCCCAGCGAGGCCTCGAGCAGGAACACGAGGTTGTCTGCCAGAAAATCGCTATGGTCGTTGAGCGCACTCGCGTCGGCAATCAGGCTTTCGACGTGGCGGCGGTTAGGATCGTCCTTGTCGATGGATTCGATTGATTCAAGGAAAGTCAGCAGGCGCATCGTGCTCACCGACGTCTCACGCAGCTTGGCCAGCAATTGCTGTGCCTTGCCGATCCGCATCAGAAGCGCCTCAAGCCTAAGTTCGGGACTGCGCTTGGCGCGGTGGCTATGGTGATTGAATATCTTCCGAGACATCATCTCGATTTCTTTTCCGGCGCCTTCAAACTCGTCGGCAAGCCGGTCGACGATCGCATCGAGCAGGCGCACGAACAAGGTTCGGGGGTCGCCTGCGATTTCAGGTTCCGCATAGACGTGGTCGGCAAAAATGATAAACGGCTTGGGATCGACGTAGCGAACGGTGACGAGGTGTTCGTCGGTGAGAATGAAACCAACGGGGTCGCTGCCCGGATGGCCGTCAGCGATACCATGAAGCACCGACATGGTCATGAACGCCGCGCCGTTCTTCTGATAAAGTCGGCTCGACGGCTCTATTTCGGACAATTCCTCGCGGGTCGGAATATTTGTCCCGATGAACTTCTCGGCCAGCGCTTCTTCGGCCTTGGTTGGTTCGAGCAGATCGACCCAGATTGCGCCTTTGGGCACGGCTCGGACCTTATCCGCGTCGAGAGGAGTGGCACTGCATTCGGGTCCAAACAGGCGCAGCATGTCTGGGGTGGTGCGCAAAACCGACGCTCTTGGCAAGCACGATACTGACGCTGCCATCAAGCATTTGTATTCATACGAATATAATGCAGACCCGCTCACCGCATCCCGCGGTTACCACGCGACCGGCCCACCGTCAGACTCTGGTCAGCGTCCCGCTAGCGACTACTGGGCCGGTGGGAAGTCCAGTTGGCGATCCGCCAAGTGGTTCGATCGAAACCGCAATGGTAGTTCCCGGCGCGATCGCCGGGACCGAGCCTATGCCCGCTTCGACCAAATCATTGCCAATATGGCGGAAGGTGCCAAGCGGTTGCGGCGCTTCATCCCCGACGATCGCCCACAATTGAGCGCTTTTCCCATCGGGATTGAGTAGCGGCCCGGGCATCCGCACAGTCCCCCTTTGGGTGTCATAGACGGCGACGATCGGCGCTGTCTTGCCCTCGATAGTGAGCGCTGCAAACAACGGTGCCGGCTGAACCGCCGCGGGCGGCTGCGGCGGCGGCGGCGCAGGTCGGCTCAGCAAAATCCCAAGCAGACTCGCTGCCGCAAGCGATGAGACGAAGCTGAACCTCTTCCATCGTTCCACGCCTGCTGGCGGGGCGCCATCGAGCCGGCCGATGACCCGACTGCCAAGTTCAGCCGATGGCGAAACTTCAGGAACAGACGCGAACAAAGCGCCAAAATGGGTCCGCCAGTTTTCGACCTCGCGCGCGAATTTCGGCTCGGCAAGGACTCGGCGCAACGCAGCGGCGCGCTCGTCACCCTCAAGCAGGCCAAGCGCGAGCTCCGCCGCCGCCACATCGGGCTCGGGCAATTCGCTCTCCGGGCGCTCAGTCATCATCACCCAGGCATTCTTTCAAACGGCCCAGCCCACGCCGAACCCAACTTTTCATTGTCCCAAGCGGCACAGCGCGACGCTCGGCGATTTCGGCATAGGTCAGCCCATCGAAGAACGCGGTCCGGATTGCGTCCCGTTGCCGCGCATCGAGCTCGTCCAGACAAAAATGAAGCCTGGCTTCGCGCTCGTCGCGCATCATGCGCTCGCTCGCCAAAGGGGCTTCATCGGCAATTTCCGGAACATCGTCGAGCGGCGCCGACGGCGCGCGACCTGCCGAGCGCCGCCAGTCGATCGAGCGATTGCGGGCAATCGTCGCAAGCCAGCTTATGGGACTTGCGCGCCCCGGCTCATAGGCCCCGGCGCGCTTCCAAACAGTCAGATAGACATCGCTCAAAACATCCTCCGCCGCTTGCCGGTCTCCACAGATACGAAGGCAGACGCCAAATAGCTTCGCCGATGTCATACCGTACAAGGTTCTGAAGGCCGTGCGGTCCTCGCTGCCGGTCGCGACCAGCGCCTCGACTAGGCGGGCGCGGGCGGCATCAGGGTCTAAATGGGCAGGCCGCGAGTTCACGATGCAAAGCTTAGTGGCGTCCCGAGGCGGGCGCAACAGCCTCGAACAACGCGACAAACCAGGCTCGATCAGCGGCCCAGCATCGACTCCGGCTTAACTACCCGGTCGAATGTCGCTTCGTCTACCAGCTTCAGGTCGAGTCCAGCCTGCTTCAACGTCATTCCTTGCTGATGCGCATGCTTGGCGATCTTGGCGGCATTGTCATAGCCGATTTCGGGAGCAAGCGCCGTCACCAGCATCAGCGACCGATTCATCAGTTCAGCGATTCGCGCTTCGTCGGCCTCCAGCCCGTCAAGCGTGCGCAAGGTGAAGCTTTCCATGCCGACACTTAGCAAATCGATCGACCGGATCACGTTCGCGCCGATCAGTGGCTTGAATACGTTCAGTTCGAGATGACCCTGCAGCCCACCGATCGTTACAGCAACATGATTGCCCATGACCTGCGCCGCGACCATCGTCAGCATTTCGCATTGGGTCGGATTGACCTTCCCCGGCATGATCGAGCTCCCCGGCTCATTCTCCGGCAGCTTCAACTCGCCAAGCCCGCAGCGCGGCCCCGACCCGAGCAGTCGCACGTCATTGGCGATCTTCGACAGCGACACCGCGATCGTATTGAGCACCCCGGAAAGCTCGACCAGTGTGTCGTGCGCCGCAAGTTCGGCGAATTTGTTGGGCGCCGAAGTGAATGGCAATTGGGTGAGGTTGGCGACCTCCTTGGCAAAGGCGTCGGCAAATCCCTTGGGCGCGTTCAGTCCAGTACCGACGGCTGTACCACCCTGCGCAAGCCGCATGACCCGCGGAAGCACGCCTTCGACCCGCGCGATATTGTCGGCAATCTGCTGCGCATAGCCAGAAAATTCCTGCCCAAGCGTGAGCGGCGTCGCATCCTGCAAGTGCGTACGGCCAATCTTGACCAGATGGTCCCAGCGCCGAGCCTGATCGTCCAAGCGGCCATGGATCCCCGCCAGCGCTGGCAGCAGCCGCCTGGAAACGGCAATCCCGGCGGCGATATGCATCGCGGTCGGAAAGCTGTCGTTCGACGACTGGCCCTGATTGACATGGTCGTTGGGGTGGACCGGCGCCTTGCCGCCGCGAGTACCGGCCAATTGCTCATTGGCGCGCCCTGCAATCACCTCATTGGCGTTCATGTTCGACTGGGTGCCCGACCCGGTCTGCCAGATGACCAGCGGAAATTGCCCATCGAGGTCCCCGCGTGCGACCTCACCCGCAGCCTGCTGAATCGCCTCGGCAAGCTCCGCATCGAGTCCCCCCAGGCGCGCATTGACCCGCGCCGCGGCCTGCTTGACCGTGCCCAGCGCATGAACGATTTCCACCGGCATTGCCTCACGCGTCCCGAACGGAAAATTGCCGATCGAACGTTCGGTCTGCGCCCCCCAATAACAATCGGCGGCAACTTCGATGGGGCCAAAGCTGTCGGTTTCGGTACGGGTGCTCATCGGTTTCTCCGTCATGCCTGGCTCAACCCGGCATCGCTTCTTCCAGCGGCCTAGTAAGACAGGCCGACCCCGGGTCAAGCCCGGGGCGACGACCAGGACGAACGCTTCATTTCTTCCGTGTGAAATCCACGCTGACGACGTTGGAACCATCCTCGACCGGCTCGCCCAGCGGCTCGTCATTGCCGGGCTCGTCCAGAATTTCATGCTCGTCGGCGGCGCCATTGGCCTGAAACTTGAGGCTGAAGTCGACCGCCGGATCAACGAAATCGGTTACCGCTGCAAACGGCACGGTCAGCATCGACGGAACTCCGCCAAACGACAGCCCGACCGCAAACATCTCGTCCTCGACCTTCAAATCCCAATATCGATGTTGGATGACGATCGTCATTTCGTCGGGAAAGCGTTCGGACAAATGCTTCGGAATTGCGACCCCGGGAAACCGTGTCTTGAACGTGATATAGAAATGGTGCGCTCCCGGGAGCCCGCCCGATTTCTCAACTTCGTGGAGCACGCGCCCGACCACTTCGCGCAGCGCCTCCT
Source organism: Sphingomicrobium sp. (assembly GCA_035575595.1). GTDB lineage: Bacteria > Pseudomonadota > Alphaproteobacteria > Sphingomonadales > Sphingomonadaceae > Sphingomicrobium. The sequence continues at coordinate 53,448 of DATLXR010000042.1, read as the reverse complement.
GCACGATCTCATCGTAGGGAATCAGGGACTCAGGTGTTTCCTCGCTCATCGCGTTTTGTGGTAGCGCGGCGTTCCAAACGGTCAAGCGGAGTCCATCGCGCCATGCCCATCGATGCCAAATTGCCCTACGACGACAGCAATATATTCGCGAAGATCCTGCGCCGGGAATTGCCGGCCGAGATGGTAATGGAGACAGAGCACAGCCTCGCCTTCCACGACATCCACCCGCTCAGCCCAATCCACGTGCTAGTGATCCCGCGCGGACCCTATGTGTCCTGGGACGATTTCTCGGCCAATGCATCCGACGCCGAGATCGCCGATTTCACGCGCACCATCGGCGCGGTGGCCAAGGCGGTTGGCGCAGATGCCCAGGGCTACCGAATCCTCTCCAACATCGGCAAGCGCGGCGGTCAGGAAGTCCCGCACCTCCATGTCCATCTGTTCGGCGGAGCGCCATTAGGACCGATGCTTGCGCGATAGCTGTAAAATGGCCCTTCACAATAAGAGGGATTGCCAGCACCGCCCGAGTCGCTAGGCTTCGCTCCGAATGACATGGGCCGCTTCCATGGCCCGGACACCGCAACAGGGGACAAATATGATTTTCGGGCGCGTAAAACCACTCGATGCAATCTTGGCGACGGCCGAGAGAAAGTCGCTGCATCGCTCGCTGGGGGCATTCCAGCTTACGTTGTTCGGCATCGGCTGCATTATCGGCACGGGCATTTTCGTGCTGACCGCGGCCGGCGCGCAGAAGGCCGGTCCGGGCCTGATGCTCGCTTTCGTCATCGCCGGAGCGGTTTGCATCGTTGCCGCACTTTGCTACGCTGAAATCGCAGCAATGGTCCCCGTTGCAGGCTCCGCCTACACTTACAGCTATGCGACAATGGGCGAATTTCTCGCCTGGACGGTCGGCTGGGCGCTCGTCCTTGAATATGCCATCGCCGCCTCCGCGGTGTCGGTCGGTTGGTCGGGATTCTTCTCCGGGACGATCCTTTCGGAAACGTTCGGCATAGCCCTGCCGCCTTTTCTCACAGCCGGTCCGCTGGCGCTTGGCGGCGCTCCGGGTGGGTTCATCAATCTGCCGGCGATGATCATCGCCTTGCTGGTTACCGGTTTGCTGATGATCGGCACTAATGAAAGCGCTAAGGTCAATGCCGTGCTCGTCACAATCAAGCTCGTCGCTTTGACCGCCTTCATCGCCCTCACCTTGCCCAACATAGACAGCGCGAATTTCAACCCCTTCCTCCCCGCCGGAGTCTTTGGCGGCTTTGGCACCGGGGTGGGCGCAGTCGGCGCGGCCGCGACGATCTTCTTCGCTTATGTCGGCTTCGATGCGGTTTCGACCGCTGCCGAAGAAACCAAGAACCCCCAACGCAACGTTCCGATCGGCCTGATCGGAAGCCTGTTGTTCTGCACCGTCGTCTACATTCTCGTCGCGGCGGGTGCGGTCGGAACGATTGGTGGACAACCGATCATGGGCCCGAATGGGATTCCTTTCCCGACCGGATCGGAAGAATTGGCGCGCCAATGCGCCATGCCCGAATATCGCGAAGCCTTGGTCTGCTCGAATGAGGCCCTCGCCCACGTTCTTCGCCGCATCGGCTTCGGAACGATCGGCAACATGCTCGGCTACGGAGCCATCCTCGCTCTGCCGTCGGTCATCCTGATCCTGCTGTTCGGCCAGACCCGCATCTTTTTCGTCATGGCCCGCGATGGCCTGCTTCCCGAGAAGCTCGCCGAAGTGCATCCCAAGTGGAAGACTCCCTACGTCGTCACCGCGATCACGGGTATTATCGTCGCGGTCGCGGCAGCCTTCCTTCCAGTCGGGCAGCTCGCCGACATCGCCAATGCCGGAACGCTCTACGCCTTCCTGATGGTCGCGGTCGCCGTAATGCTGCTGCGCAAGCGCGATCCTGAACGGAAGCGCGTGTTCAAGGTCCCCGGGCTAATCGTCATCGGGCCGCTGACCATCCTCGGCTGCCTGTTCCTGTTCTTCAACCTGCCGACGACCGCTATGCTGGTGCTGCCCATTTGGACGGCGATCGGCTGCCTGGTCTACTTCGGCTACAGCCGCAGCCACAGCCACCTCGGCCAGGGCCGGGTCGAAGTTCACGAGGATGAGTTGGAAGCACTTGAGCCGCATGTGCCGGGGATCGACGACCCCGACCACCGCCACTAGGCCTCGGCTTCAGGCAAATAAAAAGGGTGGTCCGGACATCCGGGCCGCCCTTTCTTTTCGTGGAGTCCTTCAGCCTAGCAGCTCACCCGCAAGCACCTTCAAATCCGCCTCAGGCCGGGCCCCATAATGCTGGATCACTTCGGCGGCGGCAATTGCTCCAAGCTTCAGCGAAGCTTCAAGCCCCAGCCCACGCGCCTGCCCGCCAAGAAAACCGGCCGCAAACAAATCGCCCGCGCCGGTGGTGTCGACCAACCGAGCGATCGGCTCGGCCGGCACCGCCGCGCACTCCTCGCCCGCAACCGCAACCGCGCCCTGTTCGCTCCGGGTAACCACCAGCAGCGGCACCTTCGCCTTTAGCTTGGCAAGCCCTACTTCGAAATCGCTTTCCCCGGTCATCGCCGCCAACTCGGCCTCATTGGCGAACAATATGTCGATTCGCCCGTCGTCGATCAGCTTCTGAAATCCGTCGCGATGGCGATCGACGCAGAATGTATCCGACAAGGTGAAAGCGACCTTGCGCCCAGCGTCCCGAGCCGCACCAATCGCCGCTTCCATCGCCGCACGCGGCTCGGCGGGGTCCCACAAATAGCCTTCGAGGTATAGAATCCCCGCATCGGCGACGCGCGCAAGGTCGATGTCGCCTGCCTCAAGCTGCTGTGCCGCGCCGAGAAAAGTGTTCATCGTTCGCTGCGCATCGGGAGTGACGAGGATCAGGCAGCGCGCGGTCGCGCCGACGTCCGAGCGCGCGGGAACGAGAAATTCGACCCCCTGCGCTTCGATGTCATGCGCATAGATGCGGCCCAACTGGTCGTCGGCAACCTGGCCGATAAACCCCGCGCGCAGCCCCAGAGCGGCCAGTCCGGCAGCAGTATTGCCTGCCGATCCGCCGCTGACTTCGCGCCCCGGCCCCATCGCCGCGTAAAGCCGGACCGCCTCGGCCTCGTCGATCAGCCGCATCGATCCCTTGTCGAGCCGCTGGTTGGAAAGGAAGGCGTCGTCGGCATCGGTGATGACATCGACGATCGCATTGCCGATGCACAGGACGTCGAGGCTTGGCTTGGTCATGGAAAATCCTTGGCGGGAAAGTCGCGGGCGCGCGAAAGGCCGCGCCTAGCCGCCACTGCCAAGCCACACAAGCTTGCCAGCGCGAACGGCCCCGGCCACAAGCCCGCGATGCGTTTGCTCATCCCCGTCACTGCTTTGCTTCTTTCCGCCTGCGGTTCGAACCCCAAGCCGCCGCTTGCCCAGCCTATCGCGCCCGAACCACGCGAGCGCGGCGCGCTGATCGGACTGAACGCAAGCGAGCTGATCGCGCGCTTCGGAACCCCACGGCTCCAGATCCGCGAAGGCGTCGGCACCAAGATCCAGTTCGCTGCACCGGGATGCGTGCTCGACGTTTACCTCTACCCGCCCGGAAGCGGCCCCGGGCTCGCGACCGCCACTCATGTCGACACTCGCAACCGCGACGGGCGAAGCACGGATCAGGCAAGCTGCATCGCGCTGCTCGCATCGCCCCGCTAGGCTTGGCGCCTTTTTAGCCGCTCCATTGCCCACAACGCGGCATCGGCAATCACCGGATCATCGCTCGAAAGATGCCGCTCCACCGCCGGACGCAGTCTCGCCTCGCCGCTGTTGCCCGCCGCGATCAGGCAATTGCGGATCATCCGGGCGACCCCGATGCGCTTGATCGGCGAGCCCGAAAACCTCAGGCGAAACCCGGCATCGTCCAGCGACAGCAATTCGGCGAGCGAAGGCGCCGCAAGGCCGGGCCGGGCAGCAAAGGCCACATTGGCCTGCGCTTCCCCGGCGAAGCGGTTCCACGGGCACACCGCCAGGCAATCGTCGCACCCATAGATACGGCTTCCAATCGCCACCCGATATTCGTGCGGAATCGGCCCGGCATGCTCGATCGTCAGATAGGAAATGCATTTGCGCGCATCGATCCGGTGCGGCCCGACGATCGCTCCGGTCGGGCAAGCGGCAATACAGCGCGTACAACTCCCGCAATGGTCGGTGGCTGGCGCGTCGGGCTCAAGCTCAAGCGTCGTGTAGATCACCCCCAGGAACAGCCAATTGCCATGTTCGCGGCTAAGCAGATTGGTGTGCTTCCCCTGCCAGCCAAGCCCCGCCGCCGCCGATAGCGGCTTTTCCATCACCGGCGCCGTGTCGACGAATACCTTGAGCTGGCACCCCGCCTCATCGGCAAGCCACCGCCCGAGCGCCTTCAGCGCCTTCTTGACCACCTTGTGATAATCGGCCCCTTGCGCATAAACCGAGATCCGCCCCTGCCCCGGCGAAATCGCAACGTCGAGCGGATTGACCGCCGGAGCATAGCTCATCGCCAGTGCAATCACCGACCGCGCCTCGGGCCACAGTCCCGCCGGGCTCGCGCGCTGATCGGCACGATCCTCGATCCAGCCCATCTCGCCATGATGCCCGGCCGCAATCCACGCTTTCAACTCAGTCCCAGCCTGAGGCGCGGCATCCGCCCGAGCAAAGCCACAGGCGATAAAGCCGAGTTCCGCCGCTTTGGCGCGGATGCGCTGTTCCAGCCTTGCCATAATCCCGACAGCCCTTACCAACTTCGCCGATGGGGGACAGCAGCATCGCCGCCGAGGCGAAGGATCTCGTCAAGCTATTCGACGGCAAGCGCGCGGTGGATGGGGTCAGCCTGTCGGTCCCTGCCGAAAGCATCACTGGGATCCTCGGCCCCAATGGCGCGGGCAAGACGACCACCATCCGAATGCTGCTTGGGATCATCGATCCAACCGCCGGCAGATGCAGCCTGCTCGGCCGAAATCGCCCGCTCGATGCCGCGCGCGAGGTCGGCTATCTTCCGGAGGAGCGCGGGCTTTACCCGGCAATGCCCGCAGCCGAGGCCATCGCCTTCATGGGCGCGCTTCGCGGATTGCCGATCGCCGTCGGTCGCCGCCGCGCGGTCCAATTGCTCGAAGGACGCGGCCACGGCGAATGGGCGCGGCGACCGATTCGCACCCTTTCAAAAGGCATGGCGCAGACGGTGCAGCTGCTCGGCACCATCGTCCATCGCCCCCGGCTGATCGTCCTCGACGAACCCTTCTCCGGGCTCGACGCGATCAATCAGGAAAAGCTTGAGCAACTGATTCGCGACGAAGCTGCCGCCGGGACCACCGTGATCTTCTCGACCCACGTCATCGCCCACGCCGAGCGTCTGTGCGAGCGGGTGGCGATCATCGCTGAGGGCAAGGTCGTCTTCGAAGGCGGGGTCGACGAAGCACGCGGCCGCCTGCGCCCGATCGTTCATCTACGCACCCGCCTGGCCGACGGGCCATGGCGCGCGGCGCTCCCCGCGTCGGCGCAATGCATCGCCGGCGAGTGGCGTTTCGAACTCCCCGAGGGTGGTCCTGAACCCTTACTCAAGGCGCTGCTCGACGGCGGAGCGGGGATCGAAACACTGAGCATCGAGCGCCCCGGACTGCACGACGCCTTCATCGCCATCGCCGGGGCCGCCGCCGCGCTCGAAATGAACAAGCCCGCCGCGGAGCAGGCCGCATGACCGTGCCGGAAACCCTGCGCGCCGCATTCGTCATTGCGCGGCGGGACTTTACCGCAACGGTGTTCAGCAAGACCTTTCTGCTGTTCCTGCTTGGCCCCTTGTTCCCGATCGCAATGGTGACGATGTTCGGCGGGATCGGCAATCGCATCGATTCCGCGCGAACCCCGCCTGAAGTCGCGGTCATCGCCTCGCTTGCCGACTTTCGAGCGCTCGACGCCGCGCGCAAACGCCTTTCGCCGCTTGCCGACGAGCGGCCCTTCGTCACGCTCCGGCACACCCTGCCCGAGCGCGATCTCGCGCGCCAGCGCGTCGCGCTGCTCAACGACGATGCAAATGAGCGGGTCGGAGTCCTCGACGGCGGCCTCGCGCGCCCGCACTTCACCGGAGCAGTCGCCGCCGATGGCCGGACCGTCCGCCAATTGGGAATGTTCGTCGGCGAAGCGCGGCGCGGGCCGATCACCACCGCCGCCTCATCCCCCACAATGACGGTGACGCTCGCTAAAAGCTCGTCCGGCTCGCTTGCCCTCACCCGCGGCCTGATCGCACGCGGAGGGCAGACGATTTTGTTCGTCCTGACCATCTTGCTTGCCGGAATGCTGCTGTCGCAATTGATCGAGGAAAAATCGAACAAGGTGATTGAAATTCTCGCCGCGGCGGTGCCGATCGACGCTATTTTCCTCGGCAAATTGTTCGCAATGCTCGGCATGTCACTGATCGGCATTTTCGTGTGGACGGCTGCAGGCGCCGCGGCGGTCGGATATTTTGCTGGCGGCGGCCTCGGCAGCTTGCCGCAACCGGCCCTCGGCTGGCCCGCCTTCATCGCGCTGATGCTGACCTATTTCACCATGTCCTATCTGCTGATCGGCGGCCTGTTCCTGGGCATTGGCGCCCAGGCATCGACCGTTCGCGAAGTTCAGACACTGTCGATGCCGGTGACGATGGTGCAGGTCATGATCTTTGGCGCCGCAAGCCTCGGCGTCGGAAAACCCGAAAGCCGTGAGGCAATCGCCGCAGCAATCTTCCCCTTATCCTCCCCCTTCGCAATGATCGCGCGAGCCGCCGAGCAGGATTCGATCTGGCCGCACCTTCTCGCACTCGGCTGGCAGGCCCTGTGGGTCGCCCTGATCCTAAAACTCGCCGCCGCAATCTTCCGTCGAAGCGTTCTCAATTCCGGCCCCGCCTGGCGCTGGCCCTGGCAGAGACAGCGGCCGATTTAGCCCGAAATCGCCGCCTTGGCCGCCTCGGTAAGCTTCACCATCAATGCCTTGTGAGGAAACGGCCCATGGCTGATCCGCGCGATCCCGGCCGAAGCCCATTCGGCGCGGCTCGGCGCGCCCGGATAGGCAATCGCATTGACCGGAATTGGTGAACCTCGGCAAACCCGCTCGATCAGCTTGAGGTCACCAAGCAGTGGCACGAAAAACCCGCTCGCACCGGCATCGGCAAAAGCCTTGGCACGCTCGATCGCCTGATTCGCAAGCGCCTCGTCATGGTCCTTGGTCTTGAGGAAGATGTCGGTCCGCGCATTGATGAAAAAACCATCCCCGACCGCTCGCCGCGCCGCCGCAATCCGCCGGCACTGCAGGTCAAGCGGGTGAACCCCCTCGCCGCCGATCACCTGATCCTCGAAATTGCAGCCGACCGCGCCGGTTGCCGCAAGCCGCGCCATATTGCGTCCGCCCTCCTCGGGATCGGTCGAATAGGCCCCCTCGAAATCTACGCTGAGCGGAAGCTCGACCGCGCCGACGATCCGTTTGGCATTGGCAAGCGCGAAGTCGATCGGCACCCCCTCGCCATCGGCAAAGCCATGCGCGTCGGCAACCGGATGGCTACCCGTAGCGAGCGCCTTCGCCCCCGCCGCAACCACCGCCAGGGCGCTTCCGACATCCCACACATTGTACAGCACGATCGGATCGCCCGGAACGTGCAAGGCGCCGAAGGTCTCATACTTGCTCATGCGCCCTCTCCTAATGAACGAAGCGCGCCACCACGTCGCGATAGCTCCGCGAGACCTTCACCTGCGCGCCGCTGTCGAGCACCAGAAAGCATTCGCCATTGGTGTGCGGCTTGACCTGCTTGACGAGGTCGAGGTTGACGATCGTCGAGCGATGGACTCGCTGGAAACGCCGCGGGTCGAGCCGCTTCTCGAGGTCCTTCATCGTCTCGCGCAGGATCAAAGTATTGTCGCCGGTCTGGATGCACATATAGTCACCCGCGGCGTCGATGCGCTCGATCGTGTCGACATCGACCCGGAAAATCTGTCCCTGATCGCGGATGTTGATCATTTTCTCGAACCGGTTGGCGGCAATCGCCTCGTCACCGCTCTGCTCGCCGGCAAGCGTTTCGGCGGCCTCCGGCGCATGTTCGGCAAGCGCTTCCTTGAGCCGCCCGACCTCCTCCACTCCGCGCTTCTCGGCAAGTCGCTGCCGCACCCGGTCCATCGTCCCGGCAAGCCGGTCCTCGAGCACCGGCTTTTCGAGATAATCGATCGCCGAGGCCTCGAACGCGCGCAAGGCATGTTCGGTATAGGCGGTCACGAAAACGAACAGCGGCGGCTCGACCTCCATCAACCCTTGAACGACCGAAAAGCCGTCGAACCCGGGCATCTGGATATCGAGGAAGACGAGGTCGGGCTTATGCGTCTTGATCTGGCGGATCGCCTCGCGGCCATTGGCTGCGGTGGCGACGATCTCGACGTCCTCATGTGCTTCCAGCCGGAGCCTAAGCCCCTGCGTCGCAAGCGGTTCATCGTCGACGAGGATGGTGCGGATACTCATTGATGGTCCTTATCGCTGTCGACGGGGATTTCGACGATAACGCTGAACCCCCCGCGATCGTTCGCTCTCGTGGTGAATCCGTGCGCCGGCCCATAAGCCTGCGTTAGGCGATCCTGTATATTGGCGAGCCCGACCCCGGTCGAATGCCCCGAAAACAGGCCCGCGCCGTCACCAGGCCCGCCGTCCGCCACCTCGATCCGCACCGCCGCACCCTCGCGCCGCGCCGTGATCCAGATGTCGGCTCCGTCCTCGGACGGAGTGACCGCATATTTGATCGCATTCTCGATCATCGGCTGAAGCAGTAGCGACGGCAACCGTGCCCCGATCGTCTCAGCCTCGATCCGGAAATGCGGCCGCAGCCGATCCTCGAAGCGCATCTTTTCGATCTCAAGGTAGAGCTTCAAAGTCTCGACCTCCTGCGCTAGCGTCACTTGCGCGGTGGGCTCATTGGCAAGTGTGTAGCGCAGGAAGGACGACAATCGTGCAAGCATCGCATTGGCGCGCTCGGTCTGCTTCAGAAGCACCAGCGTCGAAATGCTATTCAGCGTATTGAACAGGAAATGCGGGTTGAGCTGATAACGAAGCATTGCCAGCTGCGCCGAACTTGCCTGATTCTCCAACCGCCCGCGCTGGTCAATCTCTTCCTCGAGCAATATGTAATAATTGATCCCATAATATAGCGCCGACCAGGCCGCGAGCAGCGAGAAATCAAGGATGATCGCGCCAAGAAACTCAATCCCGACCGGGCGCGCGTCGGGCCGAACAAAGGTCGAAAAACTCCACGTCTCGATGAACGAGAAGGCCGCCGAAGCAAGCACCACCGTGCCGAGACTGATAAGCACCGTCCACAATGCCCGCATCACGATCAGCCGGCGATAAAGCGAGGCCATCAGCAGCGTCACCGAATATCCGGTGGCGGTGAGCAACAAGGTATGGACGACGAACATCCAGCCCATCGAATTGGCAATGCCGCTGAGCGATCGAAGGATGAAGTAACCCGCCCAGCCGATCGACTGAAGCACCCAAAAGGCGCGATTCTTATCGTCGAAGAACGGCCCATCAAGACCGACCCCGGTCAGGATCGGCTTGGCCGGCCCCTTCGACCGCCACGCCTCGACCTGGCTATTCCCGGTCCTGGCGAGACCCGCCACTGGCTCGCTCGCCATCAGCGCCTCGATTTCGCGTCGGATCGCATTGCGGCCATATAGGCGGCGGCGGGCCGCGCGGCTAGGCTTGGCGAACGCCGTCGCTCGGGTCTAGGGTGGCACGATGGACCACAGCGACGCTCCGCGGCAAGCTACCTTCCGCCATATGGACGAAGCAACGCCGCAGGATTGGCAGGCGATCGGAAGCCACTTCGGCCCCTTCACCGGCGCGCTCGCCGACCGCGTGCTCGCGCATCTGAAACTGCTCGACGGCGATTATGGCGGCTTCCCGATCGACCGGCTGCAGCACAGCCTCCAGACCGCGACCCGCGCGCATCGCGGCGGCGAGGACGAGGCCTATGTCGTCATGGCGCTGCTCCACGACATCGGCGACACTCTCGGCAGCTACAACCACCCCGACATCGCCGCTGCGATCCTGCGGCCGTTCGTCTCCGACAAACTCCACTGGATTTGCCAGAATCACGGCATCTTCCAGGGCTATTATTTCTTCCATTACCTCGGGCTCGACCGTGACATGCGCGACCGGCTTCGCGGCCACGAACATTTTGAAGACACGGCGCGTTTTTGCGAACTTTACGACCAGACCGCGTTCGACAAATCCTACGAAAGCGCCCCGCTCGACTTTTTCGAGCCCATGGTGCAGCGGCTGTTCGCCAAGCCGGTCAACAGCATCTATCTCGCGGTTGCCGAATCGGGCTGAGGAGTAATATTTTGCATTTTCGACCGCTGATCGCCGCTGCGGCGCTGTTGCTTGCCGCTTGCCAATCGGGCGATGCCCCCGCACCCGCGCGGCCAGCCAGCGAAGCCCCCAAGGTGGCACCGATCCTCGACACCGCCGACGCGGTCGACGTCCATAGTTTTGCAAAGCCATTGGAAGCGCGCGTGACCCATGTCGCGCTCGACCTGGCGGTCGACTTCGCCGCCAAGCGGCTCGCGGGCACGGCGACCCTCGATCTTCAGGCGCGCCCCGGCGCAACCGAAATCATCCTCGACGACAAGGGGCTGGAGATCACCTCGATCACTTCGACCGATGACAAGCCCTTGGCTTATAAGGTCGGCGCGTCCGACGCGATTCTCGGCGCCCCGCTGACGATCCAGATCGGCGCGGCGCGCAAAATCCTGATCCGTTACAAGTCCGCCCCCGACAGCGGCGCGCTGCAATGGCTGACCCCCGATCAGACCGCCGGTAAAAAGCATCCCTATTTGCTCAGCCAGGGGCAGGCGATCGAGAATCGCAGCTGGATTCCGACCCAGGACTCGCCCGGAGTGCGCCAGACCTGGGAAGCCAAAATCACCGTTCCTCAGCCGCTAACCGCGGTGATGAGCGCACCGCGCGCGGGTGAGCCCGCCGTCAAAGGCTCTTTGCGCCAATTCCGCTTCAAGATGGACAAGCCGGTCGCCCCTTATCTGATCGCAATTGCGGTCGGCGACCTCGCCTTTCGCCAACTCGGGCCACGCACCGGGGTCTGGACCGAACCAGCGACGCTCGACCTTGCCGCCGCCGAACTCGCCGATACTGAAAAAATGGTCGCCGCTGCCGAAGCCTTGTTCGGTCCCTATCAGTGGGGCCGCTACGACATGCTCGTCCTTCCGCCGTCCTTCCCGTTCGGCGGAATGGAAAATCCGACGCTGACCTTCCTCACCCCGACCTTCATCGCCGGCGACAAGAGCCTTACCAGCCTGATCGCGCATGAGCTTGCGCACAGCTGGTCGGGCAACCTTGCGACCAACGCGACCTGGGCCGATTTCTGGCTCAACGAGGGAATGACCACCTACGCCACGACGCGCATCGTCGAGGCGGTCTACGGCCCCAAGGTCGCGGCTCAGCAGATCGCGCTCGGCTTCGACGACATGAATACTGCGGTCACCGACAATGGCGGACCGACGGGTGCCGACACTCGGCTTCACATCGACCTCAAGGGCCGCAGCCCCGACGATGGCCTGACCGACATCGCTTATGAAAAGGGCGCCGCTTTCCTTCGGACGATCGAGCTTGCGGTCGGACGCCCGGCGTTCGACGTCTGGCTCAAGGGCTGGTTTGGGCGCCACATGTTCCAACCGGTGACGACCTCGATCTTCCTTGCCGACCTGCGCAAGCATCTGATCAAGGGCGATCAGGCGCTTGAAAACAAGCTGCAACTCGACCGCTGGGTCAACGACTCCGGCGTGCCTACCAACGTCGCACCCGCCGACCCCCAGGCGTTTGCCGAGGTCGATTCCGCAGTCGCGACTTTCAAAAACGGCACGCAGCCCGAAGCGGCGACATGGACCCGCTGGACCACCAGCGAGAAATTGCGTTTCCTTACCCGCATCGATGAGCGCCAGCCCGCCGAGCGGCTCGCCGCGCTCGACCGTGCGTTCAATCTCGCCCGCGCCGGCAATAATGAGGTTCGCTTCGCCTTCCTGACGCTGGCGGTCGCGGCGCGCTTCGATCCGGCGGTTCCGGCCCTCGAGCAATTCCTGCTGATGCAGGGCCGGCGCAAGTTCGTCCGGCCATTGATCACCAGCCTCGCCGAGGACAAGCAGTGGGGTCGCCCGATCGCGGTCCGGGTCTACACCAAGGCGCGCCCGATCTACCATCCGGTGACGACTCGCGATCTCGACGAACTAGGTCTGATTCCATCCGCAGCGCCGCCGCCCTTAACCGCAAGGTAAGGCCTGTTACGTTAGAGATGCTCATTCAACAGTGGATGAGCGAATGTACAAAGCCCCCGACCGCTACAAACGCATGATTTCGGCTCGCCTTCCCGGGGGCGAATCGCTTGGCCTTTCGCAATCGTCCGCGGGCGGTGACGACATGAGTTCGCCGTTGCGCGACACGCAATTGCTCGCCCGCGCCCAGCTCGCGCCCTTCTTCGCCTCGGCCAATGCGGTTGCCGCCTTGCTGGTCGCGACCACCTTGTTCAACCATATCTCGCTCGCCTGGCTGGCGGGCTGGGCCGGCGCGGTGTGGATCGTCAATCTCGGTGCGATGCATCTCGCGCGGACTCAGGCGATCACTCATGTCGGCCGGTCGGGCCGCAAGGTGCCGCATTGGCAGATGATCGGCGAAGTGATCGGCCGCGCGCTGCTTTTCCTGTCGCTTCCGGTCGCCACCTTTGCTTCTCTCACCCCGGACCTCCAATTGATCGTCGCATCGCTGCTCGCCGGGCTAGGCATCGCCGCCTTGGGGCTGGTCGTGGTTCCGGCCTGCGTGACCGCCTGGATGTCATGCTTCGTCGCCGGTTTGAGCCTCGTGCTCCTGCTCGCGCGCAACAGCGTCCCGCTCGGCCACATGCTCTCGATCCTGTTCACGCTCGGCGTGGCGGTGTTCGGAGTGGTCACGGTCGCGCGCTGGGCCTTTTTTCAGCTCAAGACCAACGCCGACGTCGGCTCGCAATCCGAAAGCGCAAGCTTGTTGCTCCAGGAATATGAGCAGCGCGGGGTCGGCTGGCTGTGGCAGGTCGATAGCGAGAATCGCGTTACCTATATCAGCTCGCGGATGACCGCCTTGCTCGGACGGCCCTCGGCGGCAATCCTTGGTCACTCCCTCCCGGCGCTGCTCGGTGGGCATGGCGAGCTCGGCCATGTGCTGCTCGGCAGGCAGCCGTTCAACAATCTCGAAATGGAGCTCAAGACCGCTCGAGGCCAGCGCTGGATCTCGATTGCAGGCGACCCGATCATCGACACAGCGGGCCGCTTCGAAGGCTTTCGCGGGGTCGGAAGCGACGTCACCGAAATCCGCCAGACACAGGAGCGGCTGACCCACCTCGCCAATATGGACGTGCTCTCGGGCCTGCCCAACCGCGGCCGGGTCCGCCAGTTGCTCGGCGAGGCGCTTCGCACTGCGGTGTCGGGCAACGTGCCCTGCGCGATCATGTTCCTCGATCTCGACGGGTTCAAGCCGGTCAACGACACCTTCGGCCATCCGAAAGGCGACGCGGTGCTTCAGGCTGTCGCCAAGCGCCTGTGCGACGAAGTCGCAAACGACGGCCATGTCGGACGCATGGGCGGCGACGAATTCGCGATCGTGATCGGCGATGCGCAGTCGCGAACGATGGTCGAAACCCTCGCCGACCGGATCATCGCCGCGATCGCCGAACCCTATGTCATCGACCAGACCGAAATTCGCATTGGCGTCTCGGTCGGCTGCGCCTTCGGCCCGATCGACGGTGCGACGGTCGACGATCTGATCCTCAAGGCCGACCTCGCCTTGTACCAGGCCAAGGGCGCCGGCCGCGGTGTTGCCAAATATTTCTCGACGGCGCTCCAGTCGGAGCAGGAGGACCGCCTCCAGCTTGAAACCGACCTGCGCACCGCGATCGTCACCAAGCAGTTCCACCTTGTCTATCAGCCTTTGGTCAACGCCAAGTCGCAGAAACTGGTCGGCTTCGAAGCGCTGATCCGCTGGAACCACCCGCTTCGCGGCCTCATCCCGCCTCCGGTGTTCATTCCTGTCGCCGAGGAATGCGGCCTGATGCAGGAGCTTGGCCAATGGGTCATCGAGGAAGCGGTCCGAGCCACTGCGACGTGGCCCGAACCGATCACCGTCGCGATCAACATCAGTCCGAAACAGATCACTTATCCGGCGCTCCCGAACATTGTCAGCCAGGCGCTGGCTCGCTGCAGACTGCCCGGAAACCGCATCGAACTCGAAGTCACCGAAGGTGTGTTCCTCGATGACAGCAATCAAACGCTTGACGTGATGAAGCGACTGCGCGCGCTCGGCGTCGGGATTGCGCTCGATGACTTCGGCACCGGCTATTCGTCGATCGGCTACCTCAACAAGGCCGTGTTCCACAAATTGAAGATCGACGGCAGCTTCGTTCGCGAAGCAGGTACCCGGCCCGAAAATGTCGCGATCATCCAATCGATCGTCCAGCTCGCCAAGTCGTTCCGGATGTCCGTCACCGCCGAAGGGGTCGAGACCGCCGAGGATTTCGAGCGAATGCGCGATCTCGGCTGCGACACGATCCAGGGCTATTTGTTCGGCCGCCCCTTAAGCTACGAGCGCGCCAACCAGATGGTCCTCGGGCTAAGCGCCAAACAGCTTGCGGGCTAAATCGCGCGGCAACGCCGTTTCGACACCGCCTCGCGCACCGCCGCGTCGAGCGCCTCGGCGCGAAACGGCTTGGTCAACAAGGGTGCATCGGGGGCGACTGCGACGATCGCCTCGGTCCTGCTGAACCCCGACACGAACAGGATCACCTGATCGGGCGCTTCAGCCAAAATCTCGCGCGCGACCTCGGCTCCCGATACTCCGGGCATGATATAATCGAGCACGACCACGTCGGGCCGCTCGGCACGGTAAAGCGCAAGTCCGCTTGCACCTTCGCTGGCCTCGCGAACTTGATGACCATGATCTATCAAGCTTGAAACGATAAACGCGCGAACCGCAGGATCATCGTCGATTACAAGCACCGAAAACATCCCGCGTTCGCCTTCGAGCACGCCTCCGTTCGGCGAAGCGACCGTGCTTGCTTCGACTTCGCGATCGGCATGGCGAAAATAAAGTTTGACCGTCGTGCCTTCCCCCGGTGCACTTACGATCCGCGCCGTCCCGCCCGACTGGCGCGCGACCCCATAGACCATCGACAAGCCAAGCCCCGTTCCCTTGCCGACTTCCTTCGTCGTAAAAAAAGGCTCGAACGCGCGCGCCACGACCGCGGGCGGCATGCCTGCGCCGTCGTCGCGGATGGCAAGCTCGACATAATCGCCGTCGTCCATCTCTGCGTCGTCGGCGACACGCACCTTGCGCGTCCGGAAAACCAGCGTTCCCCCGTTCGGCATCGCGTCGCGCGCATTGATGGCAAGATTGAGCACCGCGAGCTCGAGCTGGGTGGGATCGGCCATCACCGAGGTCTGATGCTCGTGCAAATCGAAATTTTTAGCGATTCCCGGCCCAAGGACATTATGCAGCAACGCCCGCATATTTTCGATCAGTGGCGCGACCAGGGTCGGACGCACTTCCAGCTTCTGGACCCGGCTGAACGCAAGCAATTGCGCGGTTAGCCTCGCCCCCCTCTCGGCCGCGGCAAGCGCATTATCGGCATAGCGCTTGAGCTTTGCATCATCGACATTCTTCGAAATCAGGTCGAGCCCGCCGACCACTACCGTCAGCAGATTGTTGAAATCATGCGCAATGCCTCCGGTAAGCTGACCCAGCGCCTCCATCTTCTGGCTTTGGCGAAGCTGCTCCTGCGCCGCTTTCAACTCAGTAATGTCGCGCGCCTCGAACAATAAAAAGGCGATCTCCCCTTTCGCTCCGCGCACCGGACGAAGCGTTACGTCGAGAAAAACATTCGCAATGCCCTCACGTTCAAGCTTCACTTCTTGCTCGAAAGTTTCGCCCCGCGCGGCAACCGCAACCGCCTCGCGCACCAGCGCCCGATGCTCGGGAAAAGCGAGCACGGTGGGTGAGTCCCAAAGCTTCGCTCCAACCGCTGCTTCGGGATTTGGCTCGCGCCATTCCGCCTTTGTGCGATTCATCTGCACAATCGTCCCGTCGGGCTTGGTCAGGACGATAATTTCCATCACCGTATCGAAGATTGCCCTTAACCGCGCCTCGCTCGCGCTAAGCTCCTCGGTCCGCGCATCGACCAGCCGGCGCAGCTCAAGCTCGGCCTCCTTGGTAACGGTGACGTCGACGGCGATGCCAATGTAACCGACCGGCTCGCCGTCAGAATCGCGGCGAGGTTGAGTTACTGCCCTCATCCACCGATAATCACCCGACGCAAGGCGGAATCGTGCGTCGATCGTGAAGGTCGATCCGCTTTCTTCGCCGGCGCGGGTCTCGTCCATCATGCGCTGCCGGTCGTCGGGGTGAATTCGCTCGACCCAATTGTGACTGCGCGACGCTTCGCGGCTCACTCCCATCAATTCGACATAGGCGTCATTGACGAAGTCGCGGCTGTGATCGAGGCGCGTGACCCACATTGGCACCGGCGCTGAGTCCGCGATCCTCCGGAACCGGGCCTCGCTTTCGCTCAGCGCGCGCCCGGCGATTCTTTTCTCGGTGATATCTTCGACCAGCATCAGCACGCCGCGCACCACGCCATCCGCACCGAGTTGCGGGATATATTCCGACTGGACGGCAAGCGCGCCGCGCGTGGGATGGTCGAAATCGATCGCGAACCACTGCCGCTCGCCGGCAAAGGCAGCCTCGATCAGTGGAGCGCGACTTGCATACGCCTCCTCGCCAAGCAGTTCGCGAACCGTTCGCCCAAGAATTTGGGCGCGGGGCCGTTCGAACCAGTCGGCCAACGCCCGGTTGACGAAAGTGTAGCGATGCCGGCGATCGAGATAAGCGATCATCACGGGTATGGCGTCGGCGATACTCAGCACCGCCGCGAAATCGAATCCGCCAATTCCGGAATCCGCCGCGGCCGCTTGCGGCACCACGATCTTATTGGCGCTTCCGCGCGACTCGGCGCCCCCCCGGTTGGTCATGGCGGAAGGCTAGTCGCTATCGTCCTGAAGAGTCACGCAAACACTGGATAAGTCGGCCAGCCTACACAGGCGCGGCACTCAAGTCAGTCGAAGTGCAGCCTTCGATATCGGCCCCGAAAATAAAGCAGCGGGTCAAGCCCGCTTTCGAAGCTCGCCTTGACCACTTCTCCGATCAGGATGAAATGATCGCCGCCATCATGTACCGCATTTCGGCAGCATTCAAAAACCGACAGCGATTTCATCAACACCGGGGCGCCATGCTCGCCGACGCTCCACTCGGTACTTCCAAAGCGATCCTCGACCCGCGAGGAAAAGGTGATCGATGCCGGCTGCTGCCCGGTCTGAAGCACATTGACCGCGAAACTTTCCGCCGCCGCCAGCGGCCCCGCGCTCGCCGCGCTTTTGGCAACACACACCAGCAGCAACGGGGGGTCCAGGCTCAGCGCGGTGAAACTGTTCGCGGTCAGCCCGACCGGTGCTCCGCCCGCATCGAGGCAGGTAACCACCGTCACCCCGGTCGCGAAACAGCCGAGCGCGTCGCGCAACGTGCGCGGATCGCTCCCACTGCGATATTCGCGCGAAGCTGCCTCGATGCTCATCGGCTTGGGCTATAGAAGCCGCGCCCCCCGCCTGTCACCCGGGGATCGACCATGAGCGGCTAAGGCGCTCGAGCTCGGCCTCGTCGATCGCACAGATCTCCGCGGCTACCGCCTCGGCCCCGTCACTGACGAAGTAAAATGGTTGCATATGGTCGTTCTCATAAGGCGTCGCCGCGGCCTCGGCGATGCTGAACCGGCGCCGCTCGATTGCCTCATCGTCAAGGCTGATCCTTGCCTCGCCAAAGCTCGACGCCAGTCCGGCACCGAAAATCTTGATCTCGTTTTCCTCCAGTGCGAGCCCGAATTCGACGGTGTACCAGTAAATTCGGGCAACTAGCTCGCCATGCCCGCGAGCGATCGCGGCGACTCCCAATTTGCCGACATGCTCCATCAATTGCGCCATATGCGGGTCGCTGAGCATCGGCACATGACCGAAAATATCGTGAAACAGATCAGGTTCGTCGAGATAGTCGAGCTGCGCGAAGGTGCGGATGAAATTGCCGACCGGAAAGACGCGCTCGCTGAGCATCGCAAAGAAGATCGCGTCGGGCACCAGCCCAGGCACCGCCACCGTCCGCCAGCCGGTGCGCGGCTCGAGCTTGGCATTCAATTCCGCAAGGTCGGGAATTCCCGGATGCGACAGGCTCAGCAAATCAAGCCCGTCGCGGAACGGCGCAACCACCCGCGTCCCGAGCGCCGCCACCTGCCGCTCGAACAATATGTCCCACACGCGGTGGTCCTCCGCGGTGAAATGCTCCCAGCGCTGCGGAATGACATAATCCTCCCAGCGCATGATCGGGTCGGCGGTCTCGACTGGGTCCGGCAGCATTTCGAAATTTCCTTCGAGCAATAAAAAACCCCGCCGAAGCAGGGTGCGGGAGCGGTGGTCAGGTCGGCAAAATGCTCAGCCAGTCTCCACCGCGCGACGATAATAATAGACCGACGCCGCCAGAAGTGGCGCCGAATCAATAAGTAAGAGGAAAACACGGCTCATCGGTCACGCATATCGCAGCTTGGCGGTGAATGCCAGATGTCCGGCAAATGACTCAGGATGGAACCCGACTCGGGGCACATGCATTTCACCCCCAACAAGTCAACAACATAAAGTGCTATGTGATGAAAAAGCTGGCCCTCTTGCTGGCAGCGGGCGCGTTTGCCCTCGCCGCCCCCATCGCTCCCGCGTCGGCGATGATCGAAACCCCCGAGGCCAAGGCCGTCGCAAGCGACGCCGCCGCCATCGCCCGCGCCGACATGGCCGTGGCATTCGGCGATAAGAGCCTCAAGCCCGGTCAATATCTGTGGAAGGACGGGGTAAAGTCCGATGGCCCCTCGCGGGTCGTGGTCAGCTTGAGCGACCAGATGGCCTATCTCTATCGCGGCGACTCGCTGGTCGCAGCCTCGACCATCTCAAGCGGTGCCGAAAAGAACCCCACCCCTACCGGCATTTTCCGGATTCTCGACAAAAAGCCGATGCATCGCTCGCGCAAGTACAACAATGCGCCGATGCCGTTCATGCAGCGGATCGACACTTACGGGATCGCGCTCCACGCCGGCGCACTGCCAGGCTATGCCGCCTCGCACGGCTGCGTCCGCCTGCCCGCCAAGTTCGCCGCCAAATTGTTCACCGCGACCACGCTCGGCTCGCAGGTCCTGATCGGCGCCTAAACGAGCGCGTCGATCGCTTTTGCCAATGCCACGTCGCGCGCGGTCACCCCGCCCGCGTCGTGGCTGGTCAGCCTGAAGTCCACGCGGTTCCACACGCTGGTGAATTCGGGATGATGGTCGACCGCCTCGGCGTGCTCCGCGACCCGCGTGAGGAAGGCAAAGGCCTCGACAAAATCCTTGAAGCGCACTGTCCGCTCGATCGCCTTGCCATCGGCGCTGAGCGCCCACCCGTCTGGTATGTCCATGGCGCCTCATACCACCCCCCGGCGCCGCGAACCACTCGGCCTTGCAAAGCGCGCCTCCGCGTAGCAGTGGGGCGGCAAAGGAGACGCTGATCATGGCTACCGCAAGCGCCGAAAAAGGCCCGCTCGGACTTGAAAATCCGATGCGCACCGACGGCTTCGAATTCGTCGAATATGCCGCTCCCGATCCCGAGCTTTTGCGAAGCCTGTTCACCAAAATGGGCTTCCCAGCAGTCGCCCGGCACAAGCGCAAGAACGTCACCCTCCATCGCCAAGGCGACATCAATTTCATCATCAATGCCGAACCCGGCAGCTTCGCCGAAGGCTTCGCCCGCGAACATGGTCCCTGTGCCTGCGCAATGGCCTTCCGGGTCGAAGATGCCGCCGCCGCCCACGCGCGCGCACTCGAGCTCGGCGCCACCGGAGTCACCAACGACATTGCTGAAAATGAACTCGACATTCCCGCGATCGAAGGCATTGGCGGATCGCGCCTTTACCTCGTCGACCGCTATGGCGCGAACGGCTCGATCTACGACGTCGATTTCGATTTCTTACCCGACGCCGCCGCGCAGGAAGCAAGCCACACCTCGAACCTCACCTATATCGACCACCTCACCCACAATGTGCACCGCGGCCGGATGGCGCATTGGGCCGATTTCTATGAACGCCTCTTCAATTTCCGCGAGATTCGCTACTTCGACATCGAAGGCAAGGTTACCGGGCTCATCTCAAAAGCGATGACCTCGCCCTGCGGCAAGATCCGCATCCCGCTCAACGAAAGCCGCGACGACAAGAGCCAGATCGAGGAATTCCTCCGCGACTATAACGGCGAAGGCATTCAGCATATCGCGCTCGGCAGCGACAATATCTACGCCACCGTCGACGTGCTTCGCGAGCGCGGGATCGCCTTTCAGGACACCCCCGACACCTATTATGAACTCGTCGACGCCCGCGTCGAAGGTCATGGCGAGCCCACCGCCGAACTCGAAAAACGCCGGATCCTCGTCGACGGCGCTCCCACCGACGGCCAGGGCCTCCTGCTCCAGATCTTCACGCGCAACGTGATCGGCCCGATCTTCTTCGAAATCATCCAGCGCAAGGGCAATGAGGGCTTCGGCGAAGGCAATTTCAAAGCCCTGTTTGAATCGATCGAACTCGACCAGATCCGCCGGGGAGTGATCTGATAAACCCCCAACCCGCTCATGCTGAGTAGCGACTGAGCGAAGCCGAAAGCGCGTATCGTATGACCGAAGCTTTCATCTGCGACGCCGTCCGAACCCCGATCGGCCGCTACGGCGGAGCGCTCAGCGGCATCCGCGCCGACGACCTCGCCGCAATCGCGATCCGCGCTTTGATCGACCGCAACCCCGGAGTCCACTGGGCCGCGCTCGACGATGTCATCCTCGGCTGCGCCAATCAGGCGGGCGAGGACAATCGCAATCTCGCGCGAATGGCGGGCCTCCTCGCCGGCCTCCCCGACAGTCCGGGCGGAGTGACCCTCAACCGCCTCTGCGGCTCGGGCCTCGACGCGGTCGCAATGGCCGCGCGCTCGATCCGCGGCGGAGAGGCCGACCTGATCATCGCCGGCGGCAGCGAAAGCATGAGCCGCGCCCCCTTCGTCATGCCCAAGGCGACCGCCGCCTTCGACCGCAACGCCGAAATCTACGACACCACCATCGGCTGGCGCTTCGTCAACCCCCGCCTCCGCGACGCCTATGGCGACGACACCATGCCGAGCACCGCCGAGAATGTCGCCGAAGAATTTCAGATCAGCCGCGAGGATCAGGACGCCTTCGCGCTCCGCAGCCAGCAGCGCGCCGACGCCGCGATCAAGGACGGCCGCTTCGCTGCTGAAATCGTCGCGGTCGAAATTTCCCAGCGCAAGGGCGACCCGCTGCGCGTCGACACCGATGAACATCCCCGCCTTACCAGCCTCGAGACCCTCGCCAAGCTGAGACCCATCGTCCGCAAGGACGGAACCGTCACCGTCGGCAATGCCTCGGGCGTCAACGACGGCGCCGCCGCGATCATTGTCGCCAGCGAGGAGGCGGCTAAACGCCACGGACTTACCCCCCGCGCACGAATCCTCGGCGCGGCAGTCGCCGGAGTGCCGCCCCGGATCATGGGCATCGGCCCCGCCCCCGCCTCGCAAAAATTGCTCCAGCGGCTCGGCCTCGCGATCGGCGAAATGGATGTGATCGAGCTCAACGAGGCCTTCGCCGCGCAGGGCCTCGCGGTCCTCCGCCAGCTCGGGCTCCCCGACGATTCCCCCCGCGTCAATCCCAACGGCGGCGCAATCGCGCTCGGCCATCCGCTCGGAATGTCGGGCGCGCGCCTCGCGCTCACCGCGACCGAGCAGCTCCAGCGCAGCGGCGGCCGCTTTGCGCTCGCGACGATGTGCATCGGCGTCGGACAAGGCATTGCGCTGGCACTCGAACGCGCATGACCGCGCCCGTCGACCAGGACGCAATCATGGCGGTGCTCGCCGAAGTGCCCGACCCCGAAATCCCGGCCCTCTCGGTGCTGGACCTCGGGATCGTCCGCGGAGTCAAGAACGGCAAGGTCCAGATCACTCCGACCTATTCGGGCTGCCCAGCGACCCTGTTCATCGAACAATCGATCCGCGAAGCGCTCGACGCCGCGGGCTTCGCCGACGTCGGCATCGAGACTTTGCTCTCCCCGCCATGGACCACCGACTGGATCAGCGAGGCCGGCAAGGCCAAGCTCGCCGCCTACGGAATCGCCCCGCCCGACCTCGCCAAGACCGCGACTTGCCCGCAATGCGGATCGACCGATACCGAGGAAGTCAGCCGCTTCGGCTCAACCCCCTGCAAAGCCCAATGGCGCTGCCGCGAGTGCCTCGAACCCTTCGACCGCTTCAAATGCCACTAACACCCCCCTCGACAGGGTCAGCCAACTAACCTCCGCTCGCCGGCAGATCGCTGTTGAAGATGTCCGCGGCGGCTTTCCACTCGCCACCGATCTTCCGCCAAACGACCACATATTTGCCGGTATCGGTCTGTGGAGTGCCGCCGGGCGCCATCTTCAGACCATAGGTCCCACGATCCATCGCCATGTCACCCGCCGATGACACAATGATCTGCTCCGGGACGATGGTCAGATCGAAGCCGGGGGTCCTCATCATCGATGCCCAGGTCTGCTCGATCGCCGTGCGTCCTTTGCCGATCGGCGCGTTGGGCGGCATCACCGCGCCGTCTTCGGCGTAGAGTGAAGCAATGCCCGAAGCATCCTTGGCTTTCATGAGCTGATGCCAACGATTCACATGCCCGCGGATAGCCTGCTCATCCGCGCCAGAGTCGACAGCGGCGCTACTGTTCCGTTCGGCGGCGTCACCTGCAGGCCGCTCACCGGCCTGGCACGCAGTCAGCAGCAGCGATGCGACCGAGAATAGCAATAAAGACTTCGTCATTACCCCCCCCTTTTCCTGTTCTTCCCATAGCTCCGCTAACGTGCCTCGCGCCAGCTTGCCCGTGTCCGCTTTCGATCCATCGCGGCGTCGCCCAACAGCGTGTTCTACGAGGGTATCCGCATCCGCTTGAGCAAGGCACGAAACTTAGGTTCAGACCTTAGAGTATCCAACTGAGGGTCCCGTGCCATGATGAACGGATAAATGGCTTTTTCAGCTACCGCTCGCTCGAACGTTGATAGTGCCGCCTCCCTGTTGCCCGCGGCCAGATGGAGGAGCCCGAGAATGTCCGGCCGAACATATCGGCGGCTTGCCTCCGCCTGCATCCGCTCTAGCACTTTCTGTGCGGCCGCTCTTTGCCCCGCTGCGCCGTAAGCATAGCCCAAATAGGCTTTGCTCCAATCGTTCGATGGCTCCTCCTGAACGGCTTTTCGCAACTCCGCGATGCTGTCGGCGTGCCGTCCCTGTTGGCCATATGCTTTTGCCAAGTACCATCGGGCAACGAGGAAGGACGGGTCAAGCTCCAGGACCTGCTGGAGGCGCGGAATTGCCTCTTTGTAACGCCGAGCAAAATAGAAGTTTGCTGCTGCGTCGGTGCTGATAATGGGCGACAGTGGATCGAGCTCCTCGGCGCGTGCAGCTACTTTGATCGCCTGATTAACTCGGCCCGCGGTGACCAGGAATTCTGAGTACCAATGATGCGCCGTAGCATAATTGGGATTGAGCTCGATGGCTTGGCGGAATTCGCGCTCTGCAGCCGGATAATTCCAATCGTTCCAGAATAGCACGTAAGCAAGGGAGGTATGCCCTTCAGCAAGATCGTCATTCAAATCAACGGCGCGTTTGGCCGCGGCCTTAGCCCGCGGGAAAGCTTCAGTTGTGGGCAAGGGCGTGTGGAGCGGCAGAAGCAGATAACTATCTGCAATTCCGGAATAGGCCTGCGCAAATGTGGGATCGAGGTCCACAGCCTCCTTAAAATGGCGAAGTGCTTTCGTGAGGCCCGGTCCATCCCGTTTGTTCCAAAAATACCTACCTCGAAGATATGCCTGATACGCGCCGATATTTTGTGTGCGTTCTCCAACGAGCTTTGGGCCCTGGCCAGATCGGCGGACGTTCATCGCGCTTACCACGGCCTGAGCAATCTCCTCCTGCACTGCGAACACGTCCGCGAGTTGGCGGTCGTAACTTTCGGACCAAATCTGCTGCCCCGCCGCGGCGTCGACGAGCTGCACCGAGATGCGCAGCCGCTGAGCATCCTTCCTGACGCTCCCCTCAACGATCCTTGCGACCCCGAGCCTTTGGCCAATTTCGCGAGCGTCTAGGTTGCGTCCCTTGAACTGGAAGGCTGAGCTGCGTGCCGTGACCTTCAGGCCCGGTACCCGTCCCAGCGTGCTAATCAATTCCTCGGTCATGCCATCGCTAAAATATTGTGTGTCCGCCCCCGAGCTCAAGTTGGCGAAGGGCAGCACCGCGACAGACTTCTCCTCTGCGCGTGAGCCCCAGCCGAAGCGGCTTATGTACCACCAGGAGCCGGCAAGCAGGACCAGTGCGAAGCACGCGGCAAGGGCGAACCCCATGAACCTTGGGGATCCTCCTCCCGATCGTCTGCTGTTAACGGTGGAAATGTTTTGAGCTGTCGTTTCAGACTGATGCACAGCTTTGACAGCAACCGCAGACCCAAGCGCTGCCAGGCCGGACGCCGCGCCTCGCCCTTTCCAAACCTTCAGGTCGATAGCTTGAAATTGTCGAAAGCCAAGTGGCGGTTCGGACTGGTCGATGAGCACCGGGACTAGGCGGCCGGTGTCACGTCCAAGTGCTGCCTCGTCCTGTACCCATGAGGACTCGATCGAGGATCGCGACCAAAGCACAACCACTGCGTCAGAGCGTTTTATCGCGGCGTCGATTTCGCTAGCGAAGCGCGAGCCCCCCGGGATGAGCCCGTCCCACCAGACCTCATGGCCAAGAACTTTTAGCGCTTTTGCAATTGCCTTGGCGCTGTTGGCGTCGGCCCGAGAATAACTCAGAAAAATGCGCGCCACTTGTCGACCCCCCGGCGACAGTTGTGAGCCGAACCGGTCAGGCGATCAAGCGATGGCCGCTAATGTCCGCTTCCGACCCATTGCAGACATTAAATGTGTGGGGCACAATGTTCCGATGCGTTTGATACTTGCAATAGTTCTGCCAGTCGCGTTGCTGAATTGTGTTGCGACCGGCAGTACCGCACACGCGAACGTCGACAAAGGGCCGCCAGTTGTCGCCGCGCCTAGCCCTGCAGCGAGGGCCGTTGTGGCTCGTTGGCGAGCCAATCTTGCCACTGAAAAGAGCCGCTTGAAGCCGACAAAGCCTTCTTCCGCTGCCAACGATCTAAAACGGCGTGTTGCCATAGAGCAGGCCGCGCGCAGCAGCCTGCCGGACAAAGCAAGCAGCAGACTGTCCGCCAACGACTGGGAAGCCGCGAACAAGGCGATCTGGGACGATATTGACAAGATCGATGCCAAAAATACCTTGTATCTGAAAAGCATCCTCCCTGCGGATGGTTGGTTTCGTTTCAAGCGCGATAGAAAACAAATGGCGCGCGACGCGTGGCTGATAGTCCAGCACTCGCCCGACCGGAAATTCCAGCGCCGTGTGCTAGGGCTTATGGCACCGCTGCTCGCCACTGGCGATGCGAGCGGTAGTGATTATGCCCTGCTCTATGACCGTGTCGCGATTTTTGAAGGCAAACCACAACGCTATGGTTCGCAGCTTACCTGCATGAACGGGCGTTTCGAGCCAAGCGCGGTTGAAAACGCCCTTAAGCTTGACGAATTACGGGCGTCGGTCGGGCTTGAACCCATCGCCAGCTATCTGCGCCACTGGGACGGCAAAACCTGCTAAGGTCTACCGCTCGAACGTTTGCTTACCACCCATAACGAACGCCGGACGCGGAACCCCCACCCTCACCCACACTGCCCGCGATGAAGCAGCTTATGATCGGCCAGCACCCGCGCCATCATTGCCTCGACCACCGGCGCGCCGCGGATTCCGACGCAGGGGTCGTGGCGACCCTTCCCGCCGATGCTCGAAGTCGGCTTGAACGCGACCCGCACCACGATCGGATGACCGGTCGAAACTCCGCCGTCGATTCCGCTCGCCTTCATCGCCGCGAGATTGCCGCTTCCGGACAAGCGCGCCGCACCAAAACCCTCACCGATCTCGACCCCCTTGACCGCATTGATCCTCATGCACGAACCAGCAAGATCAGCGTCGCGCTTGGCATAGAGCGAGCGCCCCAACCTGCCCGTTCGTCTCGCCGCCTCATGCCGAAGGCGAACAGTTCGTCGTGCACGCTCAAGAAGTTACGGCATGCAAAGGCGCTATGCGCTATTGGGGGGTCATGACCGGCCTCATCTCCACAAACGGCATTCTTGCGGCTGAGCCATGGATCCGGCTTGCAGCCTTTGGCGCCGTGCTGACATTACTCATGGCGTGGGAATTTCTGGCGCCGCGCCGCCCACTCATGGTTGAGCGGTGGCGCAGGTGGCCGAGCAATGTCGGCGTGGTGGTAATCGACGCCTTGCTAGTGAGGATACTGTTCCCGACTGCGGCGGTTGGGCTCGCGCTGGTAGCCGAAGCCAACGGATGGGGTCTGCTCAATCTTATTGCGGTCCCCGATTGGCTAGCCCTCCTCACCGCCATCATCGTGCTCGACCTGATCATCTACGCGCAGCATGTGCTGGTTCACGCCGTCCCCTTGCTCTGGCGGCTGCATCGTATGCACCACGCCGACCTCGACATCGACGTGACGACCGGGATTCGCTTCCATCCGGTCGAGATATTGCTGTCGATGATGATCAAGCTCGGCGCGGTAGTGGTGCTCGGTGCACCGGCGCTTGGAGTGATGATTTTTGAAGTCGTGCTCAACGCCACTTCAATGTTCAACCACAGCAATATCCGCTTGCCCGCAGCAATCGATCGGCATTTGCGCCGGATCGTGGTCACCCCCGACATGCACCGGGTCCATCATTCGATTAGAGTGGAAGAGACCAATTCGAACTTTGGCTTCAATTTGCCCTGGTGGGACCGGTTGTTTGGTACCTATCGCGCAAAGCCGGCTGCGGGCCACGAGGGTATGACGATCGGGTTGCGCGAGTTTCGCGATCCCAGCGAACTTCGGCTCGACCGGATGCTGATTCAGCCGCTCAGAGCGCCCACGGAGAGGAGCGCGCGCTGACGACACGACTGCCGAAGGAGAGGGGCGGCGACTGTCGTGAATAGCGCTTGCGCTGAGCACCAACGGGCCGGGCCACGGCGCTTATCGCCTTGCCGGTAAGCGACGCGGGGGCATGACCGCTCGAGAATGTTCGCAATCCACCCTTGGCTGACGCTGACGCAGAACTCCCATCCCCCACCCTCACCCGCACTGCCCCCGATGAAGCAGCTTATGATCGGCCAGCACCAGCGCCATCATCGCCTCGACCACCGGCGCGCCGCGGATTCCGACGCAGGGATCGTGGCGACCCTTGCCGCCAATGCTCGAAGTCGGCTTGAACGCGGCCCGCACCACGATCGGATGGCCGGTCGAAATCCCGCCGTCGATTCCGCTCGCTTTCATCGCCGCGAGATTGGCGCTTCCGGACAAGCGCGCCGCGCCAAAACCCTCGCCGATCTCGACCCCCTTGACCGCATTGATCCCCATGCACGCCGCCGCGAGATCGGCGTCGAGCTTGGCATAAATCGGAGCGCCCCAGCCCGCCGGAACCCCGCTCGCAACGCACTCGACCACCGCGCCAAGACTGTCGCGCGCGCCCCGTGCATCGTCGAGCAGCGCGTCCCACCTCGTTGAATCGACTTCCCCGCCAATCTCGACCACCCGCGCCGCAATTTCGACCTCGGGAATCACCAGCCGCGCAATCGCTCCCCCCGCAACCCGCATCGCCGTCTCGCGCGCCGACGCTCGCCCGCCGCCGCGCGGATCGCGAAACCCATATTTCTGATCATAGGCAAAATCGGCATGCCCCGGCCGGTGAGGCGCTTGCGCCGGATAGTCGCCGCTCCGGGCATCGACATTGTCGATCATCAGCGCAATTGGAGTGCCCGTCGTCCGGCCCTCGAACAGGCCCGACAAGATCCGCACTCGGTCGGGCTCCTGCCGTGGCGAGACATTTTTCGACGTCCCCGGGCGGCGCAGATCGAGAAAGCGCTGGACCCACGCCTCGTCCAGTTCGAGCAGCGGCGGACAGCCATCGACCACCGCGCCGATCGCCACTCCATGACTTTCGCCCCAGGTCGTCAACCGCAACAGATGGCCAAAGCTGTTGATGCTCATGCGCG
The DNA here is from genome assembly GCA_035575595.1 of Sphingomicrobium sp. Taxonomy (GTDB): domain Bacteria; phylum Pseudomonadota; class Alphaproteobacteria; order Sphingomonadales; family Sphingomonadaceae; genus Sphingomicrobium. The sequence continues at coordinate 25,117 of DATLXR010000042.1, read as the reverse complement.
TTCCTCGATATTAGCGCCGATCCCGCGCATGACCTCGACAAAGCCCGGAAAGCTCGTCGCGACCATCTCGGCGCGATCGACTTCGACCGGCCGTTCGGCGCCAAGCCCAAGCGTGAGGAAGGCCATCGCGATCCGGTGATCGCCGTGGGTAAAGACTTTCGCGCCTCCGCGCACCCGCCCGCGCCCAAAAATTCGAAGCGCGTCGCCATCGGCCACCACTGCAACCCCGCACGCAATCAGCCCGGCGACGACAGCGCCAAGCCGGTCGCTTTCCTTGACCTTCAATTCCGCCAGCCCCTCGATCACGCTTTCGCCATCGGCAAAGGCGCAGGCGACGGCGAGCGCCGGTATTTCGTCGATCATCGACGCGATTTGCTCAGGCATGACATGGCATGGCTCGAGCAAGCGATGGTTCAGCCGCACATCGGCAACCACCTCGCCCGACTGCAAGCGCTCGTTCGACAATAAAAGTCCGGCCCCCATCGCCTCCAGCGTCTCGTACAGCCCGGTGCGAAGCGGGTTGACCAGCAAATTGCGGACAGTCACCGACGAAGCATCGACGATCGCCGCCGCGACCAGTGGAAAAGCCGCAGATGAGGGATCGCTCGCAATCTCCAACTTGCATCCGGTCAGGCGGCGCTGATCGCCTAGCCGCCCCCCGGCGACCTCGGCTCCAAATATGCCCAGCATGATCTCGCTATGGTCGCGGCTCGGAAGCGGTTCCTCGACATTGACCGGAGCCGAAGTCGAAAGGCCCGCAAGCAGGATCGCCGACTTGACCTGCGCCGAAGCCGGCACGTTCGAAAAGTCGATCCCGCCAAGCCGGGCGCCGTGAACCGTCAGCGGTAGACGATCGCCGCCCTCGATCCGCGCGCCCATCCGCTCGAGCGGGGCGGTCACTCGCCGCATCGGCCGCGAGCCAAGCGACTCATCACCGGCGAACGTCGCAACCACGCCTTCCATTCCCGCGACCGCGCCGATCAGCAGCCGCGCCGCCGTGCCGCTATTGCCGCAATCCACCACCCCCTCGGGCGAACTCCAGCGCCCGCCCCGGACGCGCCATTCGCACGTCCCGAGCCGCTCGACCGCGACCCCGAACGCGGCGAGCGCGGCCGCCGTCGCCATCACGTCCTCGCTTTCCAGAAGGCCGCGAATATGGCTCTCCCCATCGGCCATTGCCGCAAGGATCAGCGCACGATGCGAGCAGCTTTTGTCGCCGGGGATGGTCGCTTCACCGGCAATCGTGCCCCCCGGCGTCGCGACCAGTTTCACGCAAGCAGCGCCGCGACATGATCGGCAAGGTCGATCGCCTGGGTGGCATTGAGCCGCGGATCGCAGGCGGTAAGCCAATTGCGGTCGAGATCGTCGATCGACGCCGGGCCGCGTCCGCCAAGGCATTCGGTGACGTCAAGCGCGCTCATTTCGAAGTGAATTCCGCCCGGATGCACATTCTCGGCGCGCGCAATTGCAAAAAACGCGTCGATTTCGGCCGAAATGTCGGGCAGCCGCCGCACCTTGCGCGTTCCGACCATGGACGTGTTGCCGTGCATCGGGTCGATCGCCCACACCAGCCGAAGCCCCGCGTGCATGGTAGCCTGCATCAGCTTCGGCAGCGCCGTGGCGATATGTGCCGCACCAAAACGACCGATTAAGACCAGCTTGCCCGGGCGATTGCCCGGATCGAGCGCATCGGTCAGCCGCAGCAAATCGTCGCCGGTTAGTTCCGGGCCGCATTTGACCCCGACGACATTGTCGATTCCGCGCAGAAATTCGACATGCGCTCCGTCGATCTGACGCGTCCGGTCGCCAAGCCACAGCATATGCCCCGACGCCGCCCACCAGCACCCGTTCGGGCCTCGCCGGGCCAGCGCCTCCTCATAGGGGAGCAGCAGCGCCTCATGGCTCGTGAAGATCGGGCGACCCGCGTCGCGCGCGGCGGCGAGGCTCGCGGCGGTGCCGACCGCCTGCATATGCGCGCGGATCATCCGCTGCGGATCGGCCTGCCGCTGCCCCGCTTCAAAGCCTGCACCATTGACGATATCGCCGCGATAGGCGGGCAAACTGACGCCCCCGCGCGTTTCGGTCTCGGCGCTGCGCGGCTTTGCGAACTGCCCGGCGATGCGCGCGACCTCGACCAACGGCCCGTGCACCACCGGCGCGAGCTTCGCCGCCATCGCGTCGAACAATCCGGTGATTCCAGCAACCTGCTCGGCCACCGCATCGTCGAAACTCTCGGCGCAATCGCCGCCCTGAAGCAGAAATCCACGGCCCGCCGCGATCTCGGCCATCCGCGCCCGTAACTGCGCTGCTCCGTCTAATCCGACAATGGGCGCCGCACCCGCCAGCCGCGCCTCGACCGCGCCAAGCGCGGCTGCATCGCCATAGTCCGGCATCTGCAACCCCGCATGCCGCCGCCACGACGCGGGGTACCAGCCGTCGGATTGAGCCAGGCTAATCGTCATCCCGCCGCCCTAGCGCATCATGCGGGCTTGCAAAAGCGAACCACCCCGGCTCCACTCTGCCGATGATCAAAGTCGATACGGACGCCATAACCCCAGGGCATGGCCCCTGGTATGGCCATCTATACCTTCAAGTGCTCGCAGCAATCATTCTTGGCATAGCCGTCGGCTTCTTCGAACCCGCAACCGGCGAAGCGTTAAAACCCCTCGGCGATGCCTTCATCAAGCTCGTCAAGATGATCATCGCACCACTGATTTTCCTCACCATAGTCACCGGCATCGCCGGAATGCGCGACCTCGCCGCAGTCGGTCGGGTCGCGGCAAAAGCCTTTGCCTATTTCCTGTTCTTCTCGACCCTCGCCCTGATCGTCGGCCTACTCGTGGCCAACATCGTCCGCCCCGGCGATGGACTAAACATCGACCCCGACACCCTCGATGCAACCCAGATCAGTGATTATGCCGACAAGGCACACGCCACGACGCTCACCGGCTTCCTCCTCGACATTATCCCCGACACCTTCGTGTCGGCACTGACCGCGGGGAGCATCCTGCAAACGCTGCTCGCGGCGATCCTGTTCGGCGTCGCACTGGCGATGGTCGGCGACAAGGGCGACCGCGTCCTCGGCGCACTCAATCAGTTATCGATCGTGATGTTCAAGATCGTTGCGCTGGTGATGAAGCTGGCCCCGCTCGGCGCATTCGGGGCGATGGCCTTCACCATTGGCAAATATGGCATCGGCAGCCTTGCCAACCTCGCCGCTTTGTCGCGACCTTTTATGCCACCTCCCTGATCTTCGTGCTGGTCGTGCTCGGAGCAGCAGCGCGAATCGCGGGCTTTTCGATCTTCAAACTTATCGCTTACCTCAAAGCCGAATTGCTACTGGTCCTCGGAACATCATCGAGCGAAAGCGCGCTGCCGTCGCTGATGGAAAAGATGGAGCGCGCAGGCTGTCCCAAGTCGGTCGTCGGCCTGGTCGTTCCGACCGGCTATTCATTCAACCTCGACGGCACAAACATCTACATGACTCTCGCCGCATTGTTCATCGCCCAGGCGTGCGATGTCGAACTGAACTTCGGCCAACAAGCGTTACTCCTCGGGGTGGCGATGCTCAGTTCCAAGGGCGCGGCGGGAGTAACCGGCGCAGGGTTCATTACACTTGCTGCAACCCTGTCGATCGTGCCCTCGGTGCCACTTGCTGGAATGGCACTTATCCTCGGCATCGACCGCTTCATGAGCGAGTGCCGTAGCCTCACGAATTTCATCGGCAATGCGGTCGCCTGCGTCATCGTGACCCGCTGGGAAGGCCGCCTCGACCGCGAACAATTCGACGCCGCACTCTCCGGCAGCCTGCCTAGCGTGGACCGGATCGACCCCGCCGAGATTGCCGCTTAAAAGCGAGTCGCGGCTTTCATCGCGGAAACGAAGTCGCGCACGCTATCCGCCCCCTCGAGTGAGCGCTGCACAATTGCCGACCCCGAGATCACCCCCGCCGCGCCGCTAGCAAGCGCTTCGCGCACATGCGCCGGGGTCGAAATTCCGAAGCCCAGGACCGGCGGCGGCGCCGCGACTTCGCGTAGTGCGTTAAATAAGGCCGCGTGATCGAGCGACAGGTGTTCGTCGGTGCCGGTAATACCGGTGCGGGCAACGCAATAGGTATAGCCCGAAGACATTGCTGCAATCCTCTCGAGGGTGGCGCGAGGGGTATTCGGTGCGGCGATCATCACGAGGTCTAAGCCCGCGGTTTGTGCCGCTGCGGCGTAGGGTGGGGCTTCGAGAGTGGGAACATCGGCTACCAAGAGGCTATCGACTCCAGCTGCGGCGACTTCCTCGGCGAACCGCTCGAGTCCACGTGCCGCGATGATATTTGCGTAGGTCAAAATCCCGATCGGGATATAGGCATGGCGCGCGTGGAACTGGGCAATCAGAGCGAGACAATCCTGGGTTCGCACGCCTGAAGCAAGTGCGCGACTTGCCGCTTGCTGGATGACTGGGCCGTCCGCGACCGGGTCACTGAACGGGATACCAAGTTCGAGCATATCGGCCCCGCCACTTACCAGCGCATCCAGCATCGCTGTGCTGGTGGCGAGGTCAGGATCGCCGAGCATCAGGAAGGCGCCGAACACGCCTTCGCCAGCGGCGGCGCAGCGGTCGAACATATCGGCGTAGCGGGAGGTCATGCGCGATCTCCCAAGAGATGCTGGGCTTGCGTCATGTCCTTGTCGCCTCGTCCGGAGAGGTTGACGAGCAGCACCGGCTGATCGTCGCGTTCATCGGCGAGCTTCAAAGCGTGGGCGAGTGCGTGGCAGCTTTCGAAGGCGCCGACGATGCCTTCGTTGCGAGCCAAAGCGACGAAGGCGTCGAGCGCTGCTCCGTCTTCGCAGCCGACATAGTCGACACGGCCGATTTCCTTGAGGTGAGCGTGCTCGGGACCGACTGCCGGATAGTCGAGGCCTGCCGAGATCGACCAGCTGTCGCTGATCTGGCCATCTTCATCCTGAAGGATCAATGTCTCGGCGCCGTGGAGGATGCCCTGGCGGCCTTTGAGGATGGTGGCGCCATGTTCATCGCCGGAAAGACCCTTGCCGGCGGCTTCGACTCCTATGAGTTGGACATCGTCTTTGAAGAAGTCGGCGAATATGCCAATAGCGTTAGATCCACCGCCCACGCAGGCGATCACCGTATCGGGTAATTTTCCTTCTAATTCAAGGATTTGCTCGCGGGCTTCGTGGCCGATCACGCGTTGAAATTCGCGTACCATGAGCGGAAAAGGGTGCGGACCGGCGACGGTACCGAGCAAATAATGCGTATTTGCGAAGCTTGCGGTCCAGTCGCGCAGCGCCTCGTTGACCGCGTCCTTGAGGGTGCGCGAGCCGCTCGTCACGGGGATGACTTCGGCGCCCATCAACTTCATCCGAAAGACATTCAGTGACTGCCTTTCGACATCGTCGGCGCCCATGTAGATACGCGTTTCGAGCCCGAACAAGGCGCCGGCGAGCGCGGTTGCGACTCCGTGCTGCCCGGCGCCGGTTTCGGCAATTAGCCGGGTCTTGCCCATGCGCACGGCGAGGAGCGCCTGAGCAAGCACCTGATTGGTTTTATGCGCGCCGCCGTGGAGCAGATCCTCACGCTTGAGATAGATACGCGCTTTGCCCGCACCGAGGTTGCGGCAGCGGGTGAGCGGGGTCGGGCGACCGGCGTAAGTGCTGAGCAGATGATCGAGCTCAGCCTTGAAGCTCCTATCCTGCTGGGAATCGAGAAAGGCCGTTTCCAACTGCTCGAGCGCCGGAACCAATATTTCGGGAACGTAAACCCCGCCATAGCGACCAAAGCGGCCATCGAGCTTCATTGCGAATCTCCGCGAGCATCCGGCCGAAGCGCGGCGAACAATTGCTGAACTTTGGCGTCGTCCTTTACCCCGGGGCGGGCTTCGACCCCCGAGCCGACATCGAGGCCGAAGGCGCCAACGCGCGAGGCGGAAGCGGCATTTGCGGGATCAATCCCCCCTGCGAGAAAGCCCGACTCAAGATCGTCGCGACCCTCTAGCAGCGACCAATCATAGGGAGTCCCGGTTCCACCGCTGAGATTGTTGCGGGCAGTGTCGAACAGGCTCCGGTCGGCATGGGTCCGTCGTGGCGCGACGCTTCCATCGACCGCGCAGGCCGCCCACAGTTCGACGCCGGGCGGGAGCAGCCCGCGAAGCTCGGCAAGATCGGATTCCCCTTCGGATCCGTGTAGCTGGACGACGTCGAGTCCAAGCACGCCAGCGGCGTTCGCGACTTCGGCGATTGGAGCGTCGCGGAACACTCCGACCGTTTTCAATCCCAGAGAACGCGCCGATTCGGCGAGCAGGCCGGCATCGCCGAGCGAAAGTGCGCGCGGGGTGCCGGGAACCATGATCAGGCCGGCAAAAGTGGCGCCGGAGCGGGCGGCCAGCGCCACGTCTTCGGCCCGGGTCAGTCCGCACAATTTGACCGGACCGTGAACCAAAGCCCGCGCCGCAAAGCCGATGTCGGGAGCGGCCATTAGCGCCGAGCCGACGAGGAAAGCGTCGGCGTGGCCGCTTAGGCGTTCGACGTCGGCGCGCGACGCGATGCCGGATTCGGAAATCACCAGGACGTTCTTGGGAACCAGCGGCGCGAGGCGTTCGGTCACTGCAAGATCGGTGGTGAGCGTCTTGAGGTCGCGATTGTTGATCCCGACGATCGTCGCTCCGAGGGCGAGCGCGCGTGCGAGTTCCGCCTGGTCATGCACTTCGACGATCGCGTCCATCGCCAGCCGTTTCGCTTCGGCAAGCACCGCCGCCGCGCTGTGGTCGTCGAGCACCGACATCATCACCAGCACCGCATCGGCGCCCGCCGCGCGCGCTTCGCTGACCTGGGCCGGATCGACGATGAAATCCTTGGCGAGGATCGGGCCCGAGAAAAGCGCGCGAACGGTGCGGAGATCATCGAGCGAGCCGCCAAAATCGGGTGCGTCGGTAAGCACGCTGATCGCGTCAGCTATTGGGGCATAGGCCGCCGCCGCCTGCTCGACCGACACGTCGCTGTGATGCCCCGAGGGCGAAGCGCGCTTGACCTCCATGATGAAGCGCGCACCGCACTGGGCGAGCGCGACACGCAGGCTTAGTGAGGTCGGTTCGGCGGCGACCGGCCGCCCGCCGAGCCGGGCGGCTACGGCGGTCCGCTTGGCGGTTACAATCCGGGCAAGAACGTCAGCCATTGCTTGCCTCGACAAAGGCCGCGAGCACCGCGCCCGCCTTGCCCACAAGCAATGCCTCACGCGCAATTGCGGCGCCCTCACGAAGGTCCGCGGCTTTGCCAGCCGTGAACAGCAGCGCCCCGGCATTAAGCGCAATAATGTCATTTTCGGCGCGCTCGCCATTGCCGCGCAGGATCGCGCTCAAGCGCGCCGCATTCTCCTCCGGTCCGCCGCCGGTGACGACGCTGAGCGGAGCGCGTTCGAAGCCCGCGTCCTCGGGTGTAATCTCGATTTCGGTCAGAACGTCCCCCGACAGGCGGATCGCCCGCGTTTCGCCGTGGAGTGCGACCTCGTCGAGCCCCGAGCCGTGGACGACCAGGGCTTCGCCGACCCCGACCGCTGCGAGCGTCTGTGCAATCCGGCGCAACATCTTGGGATCGGCGACCCCGAGCAATTGCACCGGGGGACGCGCCGGATTGACGCATGGCCCGAGCAGATTCATCACCGTGCGCACCGACAATTGACGGCGCACCAGCGCGGCATGTTTCATCCCCGGATGATAAAAGGGAGCGAACAGGAAACAGAAGCCGGTTTGGTCGAGAATTTTGCGCGCCGGGCCGGGCGCGACGTCGATGTTTGCGCCAAGCGCCTCGAGCACGTCGGCCGAGCCGCAGCGCGAGCTGACGCTGCGATTGCCATGCTTGGCGATCGGAAGGCCGCACGCCGCCGCAACGAACGCCGCCGCGGTCGAGACATTGATCAGTCCCGAGCCGTCCCCTCCGGTCCCGCAGCAATCGGCGAACAGATAATCGGGACGATCGAAAGGGAGCGCGGCGGCGGACAGAGCGCGCGCCGCTCCGACCATTTCCTCCGCGGTTTCGCCTTTCATCCGGAGCGCGATCAGCATTCCGGCAATCTCTGCGGGCTCAAGCTTGCCGAGCACGAGCCGTTCGAACAGATGTTCGGACTCCTCGCTGAGCAGATCTTCCCCAACGAGCAATTTGGGCAAGGGATTGGGAACCGGGCCGTGGTCGGCGATCGGGGACGGCGTGGGCGCGGGGGCATTTTGTGTGGAATTGAACATGAAATTGTCCTCGGGTGCATCGGGGCAATAAAAAACCCGCCAGTGGCGGGCTCGATCGGGTCGGTTGGTGCTTTCAGTTCACCAGCCGCGCCATCGCGCCGCGCCAAGCGTGCAACCCGGCCACCAGCCAGAATTGGCAGCGATTAAAGAAGGATAAGCGGCAAGTTCCATCCCGCGTCTCTCCCCCGCGGGAAGCGCGCTGTCAAGCCGAAGACGTTTCGATTGCCGACTGTTGGCCAGGCGCCACTTGACGAAGGGGGCCTCAACCTCTTCGGGCAATGGGTGGAAAAGTTCGACGCAATCATCCTTGGAGCGGGCGCGGCCGGGCTGATGGCGGCAATGGTCGCCGGGCAGCGTGGGCGCCGGGTGCTGTTGATCGATCATGCCGACTCGCCTGGCCGCAAAATCCTGATTTCGGGGGGCGGGCGATGCAATTTCACCAACCTCCACACCGCGCCCGAGCGCTTCATCTCGGCCAATCCGCACTTCGCCAAGTCGGCACTTGCGCGTTACTCGCCGAGTGATTTTGTTGGCATGGTCGAACGTCATGGAATCGCCTGGCATGAGAAGACGCTTGGGCAATTGTTCTGCGACGGTTCGGCAAAGCAGATCGTCGCGATGCTGTGGGATGAATGCAGTGCCGCGGGGGTCGAATTGTGGCTTGGCCACCCCGCGGAGGTCGAGCGCAGGGACGATGGCTTTGCCATTCGCTGCGGAACTCGCGCGGCTCAGGCCGAGCGGCTGGTGGTTGCAACGGGTGGACCGTCGATTCCGAAAATGGGGGCGAGCGATTTTGCCTATGATCTTGCAAGGACGTTCGGGGTCAAGCTGATCGAGCCTCGCCCGGCGCTGGTTCCGCTGACGCTTGCGGGGGAGGATTTGCTGTTCCGGGAATTGTCGGGAGTTGCGGCGCCAATTGTCGCTTCTGCCGCAAGGGGACCGGCATTTCGCGAGGCGGCCTTGTTCACGCATCGCGGATTGTCGGGGCCAGCGATCCTCCAGGTTTCGAGCTATTGGCGCAATGGTGAGGAGATTGCGGTCGATTTCCTTCCCGATGCGGGGGCGAACTGGCTGGTCGCTGCAAAGCGCGCTGATCCGCGAGTGCCTGTGCGGCGGTTGATCGAGCAGCATCTGCCTGCGCGACTGGCGGAGACGCTTGCGGAGCGGCTTGGTGTCGATGGCCAGATCGGGGGTTTGACCGACGTTGCGCTTGGAAGGGCCGAGAAGCAGCTTCGCGGGTGGCGATTTCGGCCCAATGGGAGCGAGGGCTTTGCCAAGGCCGAAGTGACCGTTGGTGGAGTCTCGACCGCCGAGCTCAATTCGCGGACGATGGAAGTGGCGAAGGTGCCGGGGCTGCATATGATTGGCGAAGCAGTCGATGTGACGGGTTGGCTTGGGGGGTATAATTTTCAATGGGCATGGGCGAGCGGGGTTGCCGCCGGAGAAGTGATCTAAGTCGCGTTTTGGGTTGAGTTGATAGTTAGAGGGTGGCCCCGTAAGAAAGCGGCGATGGAAAAACCCGGTTCAATTTTGAAGCTCGATACGAAAATAGTCGAAAAGCCGTGGGGGCGGCGCGGGATCGACGAGCGCTTCGGGGTCGATTCCGAGCGCCAGGTCGGGGAGATATGGTTCGAGCTGCCCGCGGAGCGTCCGCTCGACGTGATGGCCAAATATTTGTTCACCACCGAGCGATTGTCGATTCAGGTGCATCCCGACGATGCGACGGCGCAGGCTCGCGGATATGCGCGGGGCAAAGACGAATGCTGGCTCGTGCTCGATGTCGCCGAGGATGCCGAGCTGGGCATCGGGACCGTGCGCGAGGCGGAGCCGGCCGAAGTGCTGGCCGCGGCGCGCGACGGGTCGATCGTCGATTTGGTTGACTGGCGGAAGCCCGAGCGCGGCGATTTCATCTATAATCCGGCGGGGACGATCCATGCGCTTGGGCCAGGATTGACGGTGCTCGAGATTCAGCAGGCGGTCGATCTCACCTATCGGCTGTACGATTATGGGCGGCCGCGCGAGCTTCACCTCGATGAGTCTGCGGCTGTGGTTGTGGCGCGACCTCATTTTCATCCGCTTGACCGGGGGGTTAGCGAGGAGAGCGTGGTGCTGGTCGATGGGCCGTTTTTCGGTGCGGCCTGGTGTGTCGGAAGACCACCGTTGCTGCCCGCAACAATGCGTGACGTGCAATTATTGCCGATCGACGAAGCGGTCGAAGGGGTTGGACCGGGCGAGTGCGGGCTGATCGAGGCGGACGCGGCGCAATCGCTGCGGTCGGACGGACGCTTTGTGCTGGCCTGGTCGATCCAGAGCTAAACGAACGCCTTGGCGAGGCGGAGATAGTCGATCGGCTTGGGGATCACCTCGATGTGCGAGGGGAGCGAAGCGAGCGTTTCGGCGTCGGCGAAGCCGGTCATCAGCAGGCAGCGCAGGCTCGGCTTGATCAACGCCGCCTGGCCGATTGTCTCGGCGCCGTTCATCCCTGGCATTGCGAAATCGGTGAGCAGCAGATCGAAGTCGTCAGGGGTCGCGCTGAGCTTGGCCAGCGCCTCGGCACCGCCGGACAGGGCGCAGACGCTCAGGCCCATGTCGGTCAATTGTTCCTGCACGATCGTGCGGACCATGTCATCGTCGTCGACGAGCAGCACCGAGCGGACCGCGAAACCTTCGGGCTGGGCGTCGGCCTTGGCGGGTTCGACGCGCGCCTCGCCTTCCTTGCTTGCGGGGAGGATCAGTTCGACGACTGCGCCGACGCCGGCCTGATTGTCGATGTTGAGGCGGCCGCCCGACTGGCGGACGAAGCCGAACACCATCGACAAGCCAAGCCCCGTGCCCTTGCCGGTTTCCTTGGTGGTGAAGAAGGGTTCGGTGACCCGCGACAGGATGTCGCTGGGGATGCCAGGGCCTTCGTCGGTGACTCGCAGGCAGACATATTGTCCGGGTTCAAGACCGCCGGGGTCGCCCGCGGCGACGTCGCGGTTCTCGAATGCGACGCGGATAGTGCCTCCGCCCGGCATTGCGTCGCGGGCGTTGAGGACGAGGTTGAGGATTGCGAGCTCGAGCTGGCCGCGGTCAACGAACACGTCGCGGACCTGCGATGGGCAGGCCCAGTCGATGGCGATGGTGCCGGCGAGCGCATGTTCGACGAGGCCGCCGACTGACTTGCATAATGATGCGATCTCGATGCTGCCGGGCTTGAGGTCCTGCTTGCGCGAGAAGGCCATCATTCGCCGGACCAGCTCCGCGCCCTGCTCGGCGGCGTGCTTGACCTGATCGAGGATCCTGCGGTTGCTTTCGTTGAGATCGGCGCGGCGCTCGATCAGGCCGACGCCGCCAAGCACTGCGGCGAGGAGATTGTTGAAGTCGTGCGCGACGCCGCCGGTGAGCTGGCCGACCGCTTCCATCTTGCCGCTGTGGAGCAGCTGACTCTCGAGGTTCTTCTGCTCGGTGATGTCGAGGATGGTGCCGACGATCTCGGTGGTCTTGCCGTCTTCTTCGAGCAGCATGGTCTGTTCGAGGAAGTAGCGATATTCGCCGTCGGAGCGGCGCCAGCGATATTCGATCGCCAGATTGCCCGCGTCGGGCAGACGGCGATAGCTTTCGGCGGTGCGGTCGCGGTCCTCGGGGTGGACGCTGTCGCGCCATTCGTCGAGCGATGGCGGATTGGCGAACCCGGTCATCGTGGCGAGGTCGCCGCCGACGATCCGCGGGACGGTCATTTCGCGCGCGAGGTCACGGGCGAAGAGGATGATCGGGAGCGAGCGGATCACCAGCGAATGCCGCATTTCGGCGGAGCGGAGGGCGTTTTCGGCTTCGAACTTGGCGAGGTTGGCGCGCATCGTGTCGTCGAGCAGTTTCTGCTCGCGGCGGGCGCGGTCTTCGACCTGGCGACGCATCGCGTAAAGTTCGACGAACACGCTGACCTTCGACTTGAGCATCACCGGATCGACCGGCTTGAACACATAATCGACCGCGCCCATCGCATAGCCGCGCATCAGATGTTCGGTTTCCTTATTGACCGCGGAAACGAAGATGATCGGGATGAAACGCGTCTGTTCGCGCGAGCGGATCAGCTGGGCGGTTTCGTAGCCGTCCATTCCAGGCATGAACACGTCGAGCAGGATTACCGCGAACTCGGTCTTGAGCAGATGGCGCAAGGCTTCGCGGCCCGAGGTTGCGGTAACGATCTCGGCAACTCCGCCGAGCACTTCGGAAAGCGCCAACAGATTGCGTTCGTCGTCGTCGACGAGAAGAATTCGCGCGCGCGCCGATCGTGGCCCGGACTTTACTGCTCGCTCGGCGCTCTTCGAAGCCATCACGCGCCTAGGCTGCCCGGACCGTTTTGGTGGCAGCTTCGGATCGGCCGATCCACACCCGCAACAGAGCGAGCAGCAAATCGGTATCGACCGGTTTCGAAATATAATCCGAAGCGCCCGCGTCGAGGCATTTTTGCCGGTCGCCCTTCATCGCTTTGGCCGTCACCGCGATCAACGGCAGACCATCACCGGTCGATTTAGAGCGGATTCGCCGCATCGTTTCATAGCCGTCCATGTCGGGCATCATGATGTCGACCAAGGCGACGTCGAACGCGGGCGAGCTTTTCAATATCTGAATGCCGTCCGCGCCGCTTTCGGCATGGAGCACGGTGACATCATGCGCTTCGAGCACGCTGGTGAGCGAGTAGATGTTGCGGATGTCGTCGTCGATGATGAGAATTCGACGCCCGGCCAGTTCGGGCACCGCGCCGCGCGTCGGGGCAGAAGCAACAGTCCGCTTGGACACGCCTTTGCCCTTCTTGCGGCCGCGCTGCGCCGCTTCGAGGATCGTCGCGAAGACCGCGGCCAGGTCGTCGTGGGCGGCAGGCTTCTCGATTACGGCGGCGGCGCCGATCGTGAGTGCATGCTCGGCCTGCTCAGCCCCGGAAATGACATGGACCGGAATGTTTGAGGTTTCCGGATCGTGATTGAGCAGGTCGAGGAGGACGAAGCCGTCAATGTCCGACAGGCCCAGGTCCAAAGTAATCGCGTCGGGTCGAAGCTTCCGCACCAATGCGACGGTTCCCGACCCGGCCGAAGAGATTACGCCCTTAAGCCCGGCGTCGCGCGCGAGGTCGAGGAGGATCGTTGCGAAGGTCGGATCGTCCTCGACGATCAGGACAAAGGGTTTGCCATCAAGATCGTCGCGGTCGTCGGCGAGCGGAAATGGGCTTGCGCCCAAATTGCTCGCCGGAAGCATCGCTGGTTCGTCCTTGCCAGGCGCGGTCGCGCCAAGCTCTTCCGGCACGATATGCATCGGCACGTAGAGCGTGAAGGTCGAGCCTTCGCCGGGGGTCGAGCGGACTTGCAGTTCGCCGCCGAGCAGGCGCGCGATTTCGCGGCTGATCGACAGGCCAAGGCCGGTTCCGCCATATTTACGGCTGGTCGTTCCATCGGCCTGCTGGAACGCTTCGAAGATCAGTTTCTGCTTGTTGAGCGGGATGCCGATGCCAGTATCGCTGACCGCGATTTGGATCGCCGCTTCGCCATCCCTAAGGACCGGGTGGTTCGCGCTCCAGCCGCTGGTTGCGGGCCGCACGGCGAGCGTAACCCCGCCATCGGCGGTGAATTTGAACGCGTTCGAAAGCAAATTGAGAACGACTTGCTGAAGCCGCTTGTCGTCGGTGCGGATGGTCTCCGGAAGCTCTTCCGAAAAGTCGACTTCGAAGACCAGCCCCTTTTCGGAAGCGAGCTGACGGAAGGTGCGCTCCATATGCTGCTTGAGTGCAGCCATCGGCATGTTACCGACCTCGATCGACACCGTCCCCGATTCGACCTTCGACAGATCGAGGATGTCATTGATCAGGCTAAGCAGATCGGTGCCCGCGGAATGGATGGTGCGCGCAAATTCGGTCTGCTTGGGATTGAGATTGCCCTGCTGATTGTCGGCGAGCAATTTTGACAGAATGAGCAGTGAGTTGAGCGGTGTGCGCAGCTCGTGGCTCATATTGGCGAGGAATTCGGACTTGTACTTCGAGGTCAGCGCGAGCTGTTCGGCCTTTTCCTCGACCGCTCGGCGGGCCATTTCGATTTCGAAATTCTTGGCCTCGACCTGGCGCTTCTCATTTTCGAGCAGTTGCGCCTTTTCCTGAAGCTCCTCATTGGTTTCGTGAAGTTCTTCCTGCTTGGTGGTGAGCTCGGTCTGGCGTGCCTGAAGCTCGGTCGTCAGAAGCTGCGATTGCTTGAGCAAATCCTCGGTACGCATCGTCGAGGCGATGGTCGTAAGCACGATGCCGACGGTTTCCATCAACTGGTTGAGAAAACTCTGGTGAGTCTCGTTAAACTCTTCGAACGAGGCGAGCTCGATCACCGCCTGGACCTCATCCTCGAACAAGGCGGGAAGAATATTGATGTTGGCAGGGCGGCCCTGGCCGAGGCCCGAGCCGATCCGGAGGAAGTCGCCGGGGACGTTCTTCATCAGCATCGGGCGCTTGTCGGCAGCCGCCTGTCCGATCAGTCCCTCGCGGAAGGCGAATTGCTTCTTGAGCTCCTCGTGCCGGTCGGCGCCATAGCTCGCGACCAATTCGAGCTTGGTTTCCTCCTCCTCGCGATTGGTGACGTAGAAGACGCCATATTGCGCGTTCACCAATGGCGCGAGTTCGGACATGATCAAATTCGAAATGGTCGCAAGATCGCGCTCGCCCTGAAGCATCCGGCTGAACCGCGCGAGGTTCGTCTTGAGCCAATCCTGCTCCGCATTCTTGAGAGTCTGCTCCTTCAGATTGCGAATCATCTCGTTGATATTGTCTTTGAGCGCCGCCATTTCGCCCGACGCTTCGACCGCGATCGATCGGGTAAGATCGCCCTTAGTCACCGCGGTCGACACTTCGGCGATCGAGCGGACCTGATTGGTCAGGTTGGCGGCGAGCTGATTGACGTTGTCGGTAAGGTCGCGCCACAGGCCCGCGGCGCCGGGGACGCGCGCCTGGCCGCCGAGCCGGCCTTCGACGCCGACTTCGCGGGCCATGTTGGTGACCTGATCGCCGAAGGTTGAAAGCGTTTCGATCATCCCGTTGATGGTTTCGGCGAGCGCGGCGATTTCGCCCTTGGCGTCGAAGGTCAGCTTGCGCTTGAGATTACCCTGGGCAACCGCGGTGACGACATCGGCAATCCCGCGCACCTGATTGGTGAGGTTGGTCGCCATCAGATTGACGTTGTCGGTCAGATCCTTCCAGGTTCCGCCGACGCCGGGCACCTTGGCCTGGCCGCCCAATTTGCCTTCGGTGCCGACTTCGCGGGCAACGCGAGTCACTTCGGACGCGAAGCCGTTGAGCTGATCGACCATCGTGTTGATCGTGTTCTTGAGCTCGAGGATTTCGCCCTTCACGTCGACGGTGATCTTCTTCGACAGATCGCCGCGCGCAACAGCGGTGGTGACGTCGGCGATGTTGCGGACCTGGCCGGTGAGGTTGTCGGCCATCAGATTGACGTTGTCGGTCAAATCCTTCCACGTTCCAGCGACACCGCGCACTTGCGCCTGGCCGCCAAGCTTTCCTTCGGTGCCGACTTCGCGGGCGACGCGAGTCACTTCGGACGCAAAGCCATTCAATTGATCGACCATCGTGTTGATCGTGTTCTTGAGCTCGAGAATCTCGCCCTTCACGTCGACGGTGATCTTTTTGGACAAATCGCCGCGGGCGACCGCGGTGGTGACGTCGGCGATGTTGCGGACCTGGCCGGTGAGGTTGGCGGCCATCGCGTTGACGTTGTCGGTCAAGTCCTGCCACGTCCCGCCGACGCCTTCGACCTGCGCCTGACCCCCCAGTCGGCCTTCGGTACCGACTTCGCGCGCGACGCGGGTGACTTCGGAGGCGAAGCTGTTGAGCTGATCGACCATGACGTTGATCGTGTTCTTGAGCTCGAGGATTTCGCCCTTCACCTCGACGGTGATCTTTTTCGACAGATCGCCGCGGGCGACGGCGGTGGTCACTTCGGCAATGTTGCGGACCTGGCCGGTGAGGTTCCCGGCCATGGCATTGACGTTGTCGGTAAGATCCTTCCACGTCCCGCCGACGCCTTCGACCTGCGCCTGACCGCCGAGGCGGCCTTCGGTGCCGACTTCGCGAGCGACGCGGGTGACTTCGGAAGCGAAGCTGTTGAGCTGGTCGACCATGACGTTGATCGTGTCCTTGAGCTCAAGGATTTCGCCTTTCACTTCGACGGTGATCTTCTTCGACAGATCGCCGCGCGCGACTGCGGTGGTCACTTCGGCGATGTTGCGGACCTGGCCGGTGAGGTTGGCGGCCATCAGATTGACGTTGTCGGTAAGGTCGGCCCAGGTTCCGGCGACTCCCGGCACCTGCGCCTGCCCGCCGAGCTTGCCCTCGGTACCGACTTCGCGCGCAACGCGGGTGACTTCGGACGCGAAGCCGTTGAGCTGATCGACCATGACGTTGATCGTATTCTTGAGCTCGAGGATTTCGCCCTTCACATCGACGGTGATCTTCTTCGACAGATCGCCCGATGCGACCGCCGTAGTGACTTCGGCGATGTTGCGGACCTGGCCGGTGAGATTATCGGCCATGAGATTGACGTTTTCGGTAAGATCCTTCCACGTTCCGGCGACGCCCTCGACCTGCGCCTGGCCGCCGAGTTTTCCTTCGGTGCCGACCTCGCGAGCAACGCGGGTGACTTCGGAAGCGAAGGCGTTGAGCTGATCGACCATCGTGTTGACGGTATTCTTGAGCTCGAGAATTTCGCCCTTCACATCGACGGTGATCTTTTTCGACAGATCGCCGAGCGCGACCGCGGTGGTGACCTCGGCGATGTTGCGGACCTGGCCGGTCAGATTTTCGGCCATCGAGTTCACATTGTCGGTCAGATCCTTCCACGTTCCTGCGACCCCTTCGACGCGGGCCTGACCGCCCAATTTGCCTTCGGTGCCGACTTCGCGCGCAACGCGGGTAACTTCGGAGGCGAAGCTGTTGAGCTGATCGACCATCGTGTTGATCGTATTCTTGAGCTCGAGGATTTCGCCTTTGACCTCGACCGTGATCTTCTTGGACAAATCGCCCGAGGCGACCGCGGTGGTCACTTCGGCGATATTGCGCACCTGGCCGGTGAGGTTGGTCGCCATCGCGTTGACGTTGTCGGTGAGATCCTTCCACGTGCCCGCGACGCCCTTGACCGCCGCCTGACCGCCGAGCTTGCCTTCGGTGCCGACTTCGCGCGCAACGCGGGTGACTTCGGACGCGAAGCCGTTGAGCTGATCGACCATCGTGTTGACGACCTTGCCGATCCGCAGAAATTCGCCGCGCAGCGGCCGGCCGTCAATCTCGACGATCATCGATTGCGAAAGGTCACCCTTGGCAACCGCGCCGATGACGCGCGCGACTTCGGTGGTCGGCTGGACCATGTCCTCGATCAGGTCGTTGACCGAGCGCAGGGCGACTTCCCAGCCGCCGGTGGCGGTTTTTACCCGGCCGCGCTGGCCAATCTTGCCTTCCTTGCCGACGACGGTCGAGAGGCGTTCGAGTTCGCCGGTCAATTGTTCGTTGAGGCTGACGACTTCGTTGAACAGTACCGCGATCTCGCTGTCCTCGCCGATCCCATCCTCGTCGAGGCGAACGGAGAAGTCGCCGCGGCGGAGGCTCCGGAGCGCGCTGACCAGGCGGCGGCGATTGAGGGAGCCGCCGGTGTCGGGGGTATGTTTGTTCAAAGAACGGCTCCTGGGTACGACGAATACGCAACACATGAGTATAGGGAGCCATTAGCCAGTCTCCCCCCACCTGCGATAGCGTCATTTTTGAGAATTGGTTCCCGATGAAGATATACTTCGACGGCGGATGCCGGCCCAATCCGGGAAGAATGGAAGTCGCCGCGATCGCCGGTGGGCACCTTTATCGCTGCGCCGATGCGGGATTTGGAACCAGTGAACAGGCTGAGTGGATGGCGTTGCTCCATGCACTCGATGTGGCGCAGGCGATGGGCGAACGCGATATTATTTTATTGGGCGATGCGATGGGCGTGATCAATCAAGCGGTGAACGGTGCGAAATGCGGTTCGAGCGCCTTGCGCGACTGCCGCGAGCGGTTTGGAGAGGCGGTACGCGCGTTCGACCGGGTGCGGCTTCGCTACGTCAAGCGCAGCCAGAACCTCGCCGGAATCGCCTTGGGTCAGCTTCGCCAGGGGCGCAGGCCGATCGGTATGCGTAAGGATGAGCGGATATGAGCGTAGCGTTCCGCCGTGAGAGCGACGAGGAGCATCTCGAGCCCAAGTTCGAATTGCCGATCCCGCCGGGTCCCAATTTTGTTACTCCGGCTGGCCTGGCCCAGATCGAGGAGCGGGTGGCCGGGCTCGAGCAGGTGCTGGAGGCGGCAAGCGAGGACGAGGAGCGCAAGCGCGTGCTTCGCGACCTTCGCTATTGGCGCAGCCGGTTTGCGACCGCTCAGCCTGCGCCGGCGCCGCGCGAGGGCAAGGTGGGGATCGGATCGCGGGTTCGCTTCATCCACAGCGGAAAGTCGCTTGAAGTCCTGATCTGCGGCTATGACGAGGCCGATCCTGGGGAGAATCGGATCGCCTTTTCGGCTCCACTGGCGCGGGCGTTGCTCGGCGCAAAAGCGGGCGATTTTGCCGACTTCGCTGGCGCGGATGAAGCGATCGAGGTCGTCTCGGTCGAAAACGGCTGAGCGGGCGTCTTGGGTTTGCCATGATCTGCTGCTAGGGGCGCGGTCATGCTCAACATCAACGGAATCACGGTGCGCCTTGGCGGGCGCATGATCCTCGACCAAGCCACTGCGGCGATCCCGCCGCAAAGCCGCGTCGGCCTGATCGGCCGTAATGGCGCTGGCAAGTCGACGCTGATGAAGGTGATGATCGGCGAGCTCGACCCCGATGGGGGCGAGGTGGAGATGCCGCGCCGCACGCGGCTGGGCTATATCGCGCAGGAAGCGCCGAGCGGGTCGTCCACTCCGTTCGAGACCGTACTTGCCGCCGACACCGAGCGGGCGAAGCTGATCGACGAGGCCGAGCATTGCGTCGATCCGCACCGGCTGGGCGATCTCCACGATCGCCTGCTGGCGATCGATGCCTATAGCGCACCGGCGCGCGCAGCGCGGATCCTGCTTGGTCTGGGCTTCGACGAAGCGATGCAGGGGCAGCCGCTCGACAGTTATTCGGGAGGCTGGAAAATGCGGGTCGCGCTTGCGGCTTTGTTATTTTCCGAGCCCGACGTGCTTCTGCTCGACGAGCCGTCGAACCATCTCGATCTCGAAGCGACCTTGTGGCTCGAGAATTTTCTAAAGAACTACCCCGGAACATTGGTCGTGATCAGCCATGAGCGCGACCTGCTCAACAATGTCGTCGATACCATCTTGCACCTCGAAGGTGGCAAGGTGACGCTTTACAGCGGCGAATATGACAGTTTCGAAAAGCAGCGCGCCGAACGCGCCGCGCAATTGAGCGCGGCGAGGGCATCGCAGGACGCTCAGCGTGCGCGGCTGCAGGATTATATCGCACGCAACAGCGCGCGGGCATCGACCGCCAAACAGGCGCAGTCGCGCGCCAAGATGCTTGCCAAGATGCAGCCGATCGCGGCGCTTGCCGACGATCCGAGCCTGAGCTTCGACTTTCCCTCGCCGAGCGAGCTTAAGCCGCCGCTGATCACGCTCGACATGGCCTCGGTCGGCTATGCCGCCGGCACTCCGGTGTTGAGCCGTCTTAATCTGCGGATCGATCCCGACGACCGGATCGCGCTGCTTGGCCGCAACGGCAATGGCAAGACCACGCTTGCGCGCCTGCTTGCGGCGCAGCTTTCGCCGATGGCGGGTGAAGTGCATTCGTCGGGCAAGATGCGCGTCGGTTATTTCACCCAATATCAGGTCGAGGAGCTTCACGGCGACGACACGCCGTTGCAGCATATGAGCCGGGCAATGGCCGGCAAGACCCCGGGCGCGGTGCGCGCGCAGCTTGGGCGGTTCGGCTTTTCGGGCGACAAGGCGATGACCCAGGTCGACAAATTGTCGGGCGGCGAGCGCGCGCGGCTCGCGCTGGCGTTGATCACCCGCGATGCACCCCACCTGCTGATCCTCGACGAGCCGACCAACCACCTCGACGTCGATTCGCGCGAAGCGCTGGTCCAGGCATTGAACGGCTATGACGGCGCGGTAATCCTGGTCAGCCATGATCGTCACATGGTCGAACTGACTGCCGACCGGCTGGTGCTGGTCGAGGATGGCGGAGCGACCGACTATGTCGGAAGTATAGACGATTATATCGATCTGGTGCTCGGCCGGAACCAGCCCAAGACCGAAGCCAAGCCGAAGCTTCCCAAGACCGACCGCAAGGCGGCGGCGAAAGCGCGGGAGGATTCGCGGGCGTTGAAGAAAAAAGCGGCCGAGGCCGAAGCCGTCAGCGCTAGGCTGGCGGCGCAATGTTCGGCGCTCGACCGCGCGATGTTCGATCCTGGCGCCGCCGAGCCGCAGCTTGCGTCGCTGCCGATGAGCGAGCTTGCGCGGCGGCGGGCAGCCGTCGCGACCGAACTTGCAGCGGCCGAAGCGCGTTGGTTGGAGTATAGCGAACAGCTCGAGCAGGCCGCAGCCTGAGCCATCAAAATATCCTAAGGCGCCTGCTGCTGCACCGTTGAGGCGCAAGGCACAGGTATAGAAGCGAGTAGGGATTTGTCACTGAACGACGCAATGATGGAAAGCGTCGGAGCTTTACTCAGGCTAACGGCCGACACGGTCGTCATGCCGCGTTTCGCCAAACTTCAGCCGGACGACACTGAGTTTAAGTCCGTCGGCGAGCCGGTGACGATCGCCGATCGTGAGGCGGAAGCGATGATCGGCCGCGCGCTACTACATCTGTTGCCCCAGGCCCGCATTGTTGGTGAGGAAGCGTGTGCGACCGACCCTTCGCTGATCGAGAATTTGGACAAGGGCTATGTCTGGATCATCGATCCGATCGACGGGACCGCGAACTTTGCTGCGGGACGGGCGCCATTCGCTCTGATGGTCGCCCTGATATCGAATGGCGAAACCATCGGATCGTGGATCCTCGATCCCCTCAGCGGACGGCTTTGCGTGGCTGAACTGGGTAGCGGCGCTTGGATTGTGAGTGAGCGGGTCCAGACAAGCACTGCTTTGACAGACCTCGCTAGCCTCCACGGGATACTCAGTGAATCTTTCGTGCCGGCCGGCGGACAGCGGCTGATCGACAAAGTGCGAAGGGCCGTCGGCCGGGCCGACAAGACCGCGCGCTGCGCCGGCCATGAATACCCGCTGGTAGCGAGCGGCGCGCGTCAGTTCGCACTTTATTGGCGGACGCTTGCCTGGGATCACTTGCCCGGCGCACTGTTTCTAACCGAAGCCGGCGGAACCGTTTCCCATCTCGATGGCACCAACTACCGTCCCGCATCGCGGCAATCCGGTCTGCTGCTTGCGCATAATTCCTTGGTTCACAGTAAGTTGCTTAGCTTGATCAAGGATCTCGCCTGACCATGGATGGGCCTGCGCGACGTCCCAGACCTTGTTGGTTCATGTTAGACGCCCTAAAGCGGCCAGGACACGTACTTCTTGCCTGATTTGGTGGAAATTCTTTAAATGACTTCAATCAATGCTGATTTCGCACCCGCTGCGACCTTTTCGCAAGGCGCATGCAGCCGGGCAGCGCGCACGGCGCTTGCCGGCCTGGCCTTGTTTCTGGTCAGCGGTTGCGCGGCAAGTGGGCTGACGACTGCTGTCGGTCCCTCGCGCGGTGCAATCCTCAAGTCCGCGAACGCTCCGCAGATCGATGGCATGAGGATCATTCCACTGACCAATACAGTCGCGGAGCAACTTTCGACGGCCGCCCCGGTCGCGGGCTTTGCCGAGGTCATCGGCGACGCCCAGCCCATTGGGACGATCGTCGGGGTCGGTGACAGTCTCGAAATCACCATCTGGGAAGCGCCTCCGGCCGTACTGTTCGGTGCCGCGGCTCTGGATACGCGTATCCAGGCGCCGATCCAAGTCAGTCGACCCGGCACTTTCCCAGAGACGGTGGTCGGGCCGTCGGGAACTATCACCATTCCGTTCGCCGGACAGGTTCCCGCCGCCGGACGAAGCCTGCGCCAGATCGAACAGGGCATCGTCACCCGGCTTCGCGGCAAGGCCAATCAGCCGCAGGTCATCGTGCGGATTGCTCGCAATGCCACGGCCAACGTATCGGTTGTCGGTGAAGTCGCGACGGCCGGTCGATTTCCGCTGACGCCGCGCGGCGAACGACTGCTCGACCTTATCGCCCAGGCTGGCGGCACCAGGCAGCCGGTCGACCGGATGACCGTCCAGGTCACGCGCGGAAGTATGACCCTGACGATGCCGCTCCAGCAGGTGGTGCGCGATGCCCGGCACAATATCGTTCTCCAACGCGATGATATCGTCACGGCCTTGTTCCAGCCCAACAGCTTCGTCGTGCTTGGTGCAGCAGGCAAGAATGAGGAGGTCCGGTTCGAGGGAGTAGGGCTGAGCCTGTCGCAGGCGCTCGGCCGCCTCGGCGGGCTCCAGGACATGCGCGCCGATCCGAAAGGCGTGTTCCTATTCCGCTGGGAAACGGCGGAGCGTGTCCGCGGCTTCGTGAACCCCCAGCTTCCGCTCCCGGCCAACGGGCGGGTCCCGGTGATTTTCCAGGTCAATTTGAAACAACCCGAGACCATCTTCGCGGCCCAGAATTTCGCGATGAAAAATGGCGACGTGATCTTCATTTCGAACTCGCCCGCCTCGGACTTCCAGCGCTTCGTAAGCCTACTCACCTCGACTGTACTCCCCGCGCTCACGGTCACGTCCACCGTTCGTGCGCAGTGAGACCAATTGGTGGCGAATGAGCGACCGTTACTGCTGGATGTTACACGACTGATCTGGCGGCGCTGGGTCGGCCGATTACCGACCGGAATCGATCGTGTGTGCCTCGCGTACCTAGATTTTCATCGCGATGTAGCGCAGGCGGTAATTCAGCATCGCGGGCTCCGCCGCATACTCCCCGAAACATCATCGGATAGGCTGTTCGACCTTCTCCTCAACCCACCGCGCAACATCCGTCGCCAATTAGCGCGGTTCCTCGGGCGAGAGCGATTGCGCAGCGGCAAGAGTCCACTTGGGCGGGGGCGGCTGTACCTCAACGTCGGGCATACCGCGCTCCAGGAGCAAAGTTACCTCGGATGGACGAGCGCAGCGGACGTGCGCCCGGTTTACATGATCCACGACCTGATCCCGATCACCCATCCCGAGTTCTGCCGCGCGGGTGAGGCCGAGCGTCACGTCGAGCGGGTGCGGAATATGCTTGCCAGCGCGGTCGGGATCATTGGCAACAGTCAGGCGACTCTCGACAGCCTCGCGGCGTTCGCAGCACAAGAAGGTCGCGTCACCCCGGGAATGATCGCGGCTCCCCTTGGAACCGACCTTCGGCGCTCAGGCCTTGATCAGTCGAGGCCCGAGCGTCCTACATTCGTGATGCTCGGCACGATCGAGGCGCGCAAGAACCATTTGTTGCTGCTCCAGATTTGGGCACGCCTGGTCCGCGCCCATGGTGCTGACGCGCCTCGCCTGCTGGTAATCGGGCAGCGCGGGTGGGAGAGCGAGCAAGTATTTGACCTGCTCGACCGCAGTGAGATCCTGCGCCGGGCGGTCGTGGAAGTGGGACGGTGTGGCGATGCGGAACTCGACCGGCACCTGCGCGGCGCGCGCGCGCTGCTGTTTCCCACCCTGGTCGAAGGCTATGGCTTGCCGCTGATCGAAGCGCTTGCCTCCGGCACGCCGGTCATTGCAAGCGACCTGCCTGTTTTCCATGAAATCGGCCAGGAAGTTCCAGACTTCATCGACCCGCTCGATGGGCCCGCGTGGCAAGCCGCGATTGAGTCCTATTCGCCCAACCCAAGCGCTGCTCGTGACGCTCAGCTAGCCCGGCTTGCCAATTTTCGAGCGCCGACGTGGGACAATCATTTTTTGAGCATCACTGCCTGGCTTGCCACACTGTGAGCCACTGACCCCGCGCAAAGCTTCTCGGCGAGGTTTTCCACCAAGGTCGTGACCGCCGACTCGCTCGCTAGTCCGCCGCGTACAAGGCACTGGTCAACGAGCACTCGGCGAAACGCTTCGTAGAGCCCGGGGTCGGGCGGGGTCGGATTCGACCAGAATTCGTCAACGTGGCCGGAAAAGGTCAGACCCGGAAACTTGTAGATAGCTTCACCCAGCGCGCAGACCGACGTGCCCGCCTGCAAGGCGAGCGTTGCCGAAGTGCTGTTAACGCAGACCATTCCTGCAGCCTGCGCCGCAAGCTCATCAAGGTCACCACCGTCGATATAATGCACGCGCTCGGCCATCCCGAGCTTCGCAGCGCGCCCCCTGATGAAGCCCGCCCAGTCGAAGAATGAGCTATCGAGCGGGTGGGCCTTCATCAATAGATGCGCGTCGGCGGGCGCATGACTTGCGAAGCTTTCGAGCACGTAGGCAGCAGCGCCCGGCATGTCGGGAAATGGCGAGTGCGCGCGGATCTGATAATCGCCCGACAATTGCAACGGCATCAGGAAGAAGCGGTGGCGTTTCACCTGCTCAACTATACGCTCGGCCTGCGCAGCACGGTACCGGCCAGTAAAAAATTTCCACGTCCAGCCGAGCGCTGCAACTAGCGCCCAGCCGGGGCGATGACTGCGGTAATGCGGATAGGCAAACCGCCCCAAAGCCACCGCGGCATAATGCCGCGTCGCGTCGCGAACGCGCCGACGGAAACTGGCGGTGATGGGGGGGAGTTCAGGCTCCACAGCAACGCTTTTGGCTTGATCGACAACCCAATCCTTATTGCGCTTCAGTTGCGAATGAGCATTCACGCCTTCAAGCTCCAAGGTCATCCAGTGCGGGCGCAAATAGCCTTCTTC
>DATLXR010000041.1:0-3332 GCA_035575595.1 Sphingomicrobium sp. | reverse complement strand
TCCCCCTTCGCCTTCTACGACGCGTTCGACTGGCTGATGGGAAGCGTCGTCGACCGCAGCCTGCCACAAGCTCTGGCAGCACTGATTCCCGCCTCAATGGCCTGCTTCTTCCTCCTCCGCCGCGCCCGGGCGCTCGACCTGCTCGCGCTCGGCGAAGACGTCGCCGCCTCGCTCGGCCATCGCCCCCGCCGCCTCGGTCTCGAAGTCATCATTTTGTCGGCCATCGCGGTCGGCGCCTGCGTCGCGGTAGCTGGCGCAATCGGCTTCGTCGGCCTCGTCGCTCCAGTCCTTGCCCGCCGCATTACGCGCGGTCACCCCGGACAGGCGATGATCCCCGCCGCACTGATCGGCGCGGCCCTGCTGACCCTCGCCGACCTCGCCGTCCGCGCAATCGCGCTCGACCGCCCGATCCCGATCGGGGTCGTCACCGCTCTGTTCGGCACGCCCTTATTCCTACACCTCATCGTCACGATGCGCCGCGGGGTGACGTCATGACGCTACTCCGCGCAACCAATCTTGCCATATCCGCCCGCCTCTCCGAAACCGACCTCGATGTCGCTTCCGGTGAAATGCTCGCCCTCATCGGCCCCAACGGCGGCGGCAAGACCAGCCTGCTCCGCGCCCTCGCCCGAGTTGAACACGCCACCGGCCAAGTCCATATCGACGGCGAGGATCTCGACGCCTTAAGCGAATCCCGCCGAGCCAAATTGCTCGCCTTCATGCCCGCATCGCGAGACGTAGCGTGGCCAATCACCACCCGCGACATCATCGCCCTAGCGACTCGCGACTCGGGCCGCATCGACGAACTCATCGACCTGTTCGAACTCACCGCGTTGGCGGACCGCACAATCGACCGCCTCTCGACCGGAGAGCGAACCCGCGTCCTGCTCGCACGATCGCTCGCCTCGTCGCCGAAGCTTCTACTGCTCGACGAGCCCCTCTCGAACCTGGAGCCCTATTGGGTACTCCGCCTGATCGAAATATTGCGCGCATTTGCTCTGGCGGGAGGAGCAGTGCTTGTCGCGCTTCACGCCTTAGCCAAGCTCGATCAATTCGATCGCGCCTTGCTCATCGCCAGTGGCCGCGTCCACTTGGATCAGCCTCCCACCACGCTGGTGGCAAGCCCAATATTCGGAGAAATCTTCCGCCTCCGCGCAAAATCCGGAGGCTGGGCGATCAGGCGCTAGGGGGATCGGCGATCATCGCGGTGAAATTGGCCTCCGCGACAAGCTTGCCATCAACCGATGCACGACCGGCAAATTTGCACACGCTCGCCCGCTTCTGAACAAATTCAACGTCGAGCATGAGCAGGCATCCAGGCTCGACCGGCGCCCTAAACTTTGCGCCCTCGATCGCCATGAAATAGACCAGCTTCCCAGTCTCGGCGAGCCCGAGGCTCTCGACCGCAAGCACGCCCGCGGCCTGCGCCATCGCTTCGACGATCAGAACGCCCGGCATGATCGGCCTCCCAGGGAAATGCCCCTGGAAGAACCCCTCATTCATCGAAACTGCCTTGATCGCCCTGATCGAACGGTCGGGGATCAGCGTCTCCACCCGATCGACCAACAGCATCGGGTAGCGATGCGGCAGCGCCGCCATCACCCGCTTGATATCAAGCGGACCGATGGCGGCGCTATCAGTGCTTTCGATCACCGGCCCGTTGGAGCGGCTGGCTGGGCCTGTGCCGGGGCGGTCGTCGAAATCGTCGTCAGGCTGGCGTTGAGCGCCGCGATGACGTCATTGGTAACTTCGATCGAAGGCGCAAAACGAACGACGTTCGCGGCATCCAATACGATCGTTGCACCGCGGCGAGTCTGCACGCTTGCTACCGCTGGCTCAAACTTCTGCCCGATCTGCTGGAGAACAAACGCCCGATTGCGCTGGAACGCCTGCTCGCGCGACTGCAGCTGACGTTGGGCATCCTGCTGTTTGCGTTCAAACGCGGTGGCGCGTGCCGTTAGCGCGGCATCCGGCTGCCTGCCCGCGAGCGCATTGACGGCGGCCTGAATCGACGCGGCTTCCGACTGAAGCGACGCCTGGAGCGTCCGTTGCAGATTGCGAATCCCATTTGCCTGCCCCTCAAGCTGGGTAAGCGCCGTGCGACAAGCATTACATGTCGTCGTCGCCTGCTGGACATCGACCACCGCGATAACGGGCGCCGGCAGCGCCTGGGCTGAGGCCATTGACGGGATCGCCAAGAGTGCGGCCGACGCCGAAAGGATATATTTCGTCATTAAAATTGGGTTCCTACGTTGAAGGAAAACAGCTTGGTCTCATCCCCTTCCTGCTTGAGCAGGGCCTTGGCGAGATCGAGCCGAAGCGGGCCGAAAGGCGAAATCCAATTGACGCCAATCCCGACCGAAAGACGGGGCTTTGGCGAATTGCCAAGCAGAGTTTCCTTGACCCCGTTCGTACGATTAAAGTCGGTAGCGCACTCCTCACCCGGAGTCTGTATTTCGTAGGCCCTGCCGCTCGTGTTCGTCGTGGCAGGGGTGCAAAAGGCAAGTACATTGATAAGTTCTGGGCTCCTTACCTTCCACACTGAGCCAACATCAACATAGGCCGAGGGGCGCAGGCCTACGCTACGCAGGCCAGCGCTCAATGGAAACTCGACCTCGATCCGGCCCATGTAATAGGCTCGCCCGCCAAGCGAGTCAGCCTCAAGCTTCTGGTCTTCATCAAGTACGCCTTTTGAATCATAACGCTGGCGCTGGATTCGCGGCCCAATACCGCGAACGTCAAAACCACGCAATTGCGTTCCAAAAAAACGGTCCGTGATGCGAATCGGGTCGCGATCCCCTTCGGTCGATGCGAGGGGGTGGATGTAGCCGCCTTCAGCATGCGCGGAGAGCACAAAGCCCTTTGGAAGAGCAACATATTTGGTGCCGTCCAGCCGGGTACGTAGATATTTAACGTCGCCACCAAGCCCAGCAAAGTCTTGGCTCAATATCAGCCGCTGACCGCGGGTCGCGCGTATTCCGTTGGTGTCATCGAACGCTGCGGTGTAACCTAGGGAAGATGTTAATCGGCCGCCGAGCTCGTCACACAAATAGCGCCCGGCCTTAACCGGGTCGCACTGGGCTTCGAGCGGACCCACGCCGTCGGGATCAGTATAGAAATTACTGCGGCTAAGAGTAATCTTGTCGTGCACTAGCGAATAGCGCGTTCCAAACGTCAAAAATTCTGTGACCGGAAAGCCCAGACGAAGGCCCAGCCCGTTTGATTTTTGCGAGTAGGTCCTCTCGCGCTCACCACCGACGAAATTGAAACTGTTGGCGTCGCGCCGATAAATCTCACCGCCAAGCAGGATAGGCTTATCGAACAAATAGGGT
>DATLXR010000040.1:0-51173 GCA_035575595.1 Sphingomicrobium sp. | reverse complement strand
TCATTAAGGCCGCCGCGCGTGTCAAACACATCGTCTAATACGGGCGCATTGCTGAACAAGCTCGGGATTAGCCGGTGACCGCCGCGCGCATTGCTGTTGTCCTTGATATAATCTCCCGAGAGCCGGACAAAAATATTGTCGTCGTTGTTGACCTCGATCGCTGCACGGGCCCCCCACACGTCCTTATTGTAATTATCTTCGCCGGTCGTGAGGTTCTTTCCAAAGCCGCCGCGAGTGAGGCGCGCCGCCGCCGCGCCGAACCGAACCAAACCCGATGCGATGGAGGTATTGCCACTGACCA
Organism: Sphingomicrobium sp.; assembly: GCA_035575595.1. Classification (GTDB taxonomy): domain Bacteria; phylum Pseudomonadota; class Alphaproteobacteria; order Sphingomonadales; family Sphingomonadaceae; genus Sphingomicrobium. The sequence goes on along the minus strand of DATLXR010000040.1, from coordinate 50,872 downwards.
CGAGGTCGGCCTGCTTGTAAGTGCCGAGGTTGCCGCGCACTCGTAGTTCGGGCTCCGTGCCCAGCCGCCGGGTAACAGATTTGATCGCGCCGCCAATGGTGTTGCGACCGTACAGGGTCCCCTGTGGCCCGCGCAGAACTTCGATCCGCTCGACGTCGTAAATATCGAGCACCGCCGCCTGGGGACGGTTGAGTACAACGTCGTCGAGATAAATCCCGACGCCTTGTTCGAAACCCGCGACGGGATCCTGTTGACCGACTCCGCGGATAAAGGCGGTAAGCGTCGAGTTGGTTGCGCGCGAGGACTCCAGCGTGACGTTGGGCGTAGTGTCGGCGATGTCGGTGATGTCGAGAGCGCCCTGACTTTCAAGTTGTTCGCCCGAGTAAGTTGTTATGGCGATCGGCACTTCTTGAAGCGACTCTGCGCGACGTCGGGCGGTGACGATGATTTCGCCAGTGTCCGCCGCCGGAGTGGTTTCGGTCTGCGCGTTAGCCGCAGCGGCGACTTCCTCAGCCGACGCTTGGCCCGATTGCTGAGCGAACGCTGGTGTCGCCATCAAGATCATGGCGGTGCCGCCCAGAAGCGCCGCGCGCGCAACCAAATTTGTCCGGATCATGTAATATCTCCCCTGCGCGGTGAGAGTACGTATCGATATCTCACCCCCGCTTGTCACAAGTTATAATGAAAGTTGAAACTACTTTCAACTTAGTTTATCGGTGGGTCGACTGGGGGTGTGACAAAATGGTTACGAAGCGTGCGGCGGGGGCGCCGGCACAGGGCAAAGAGCCTCTATTTGATCTTGGAGCATCGACGCTCGCATCACCAAGCGCGGCCAGCGAGGGTAAAGCCCCGCGCACTCAGCGCGGCGAGAAGACTTTGCGGAAGATCCTCGACGCCGCAGTTACCGAATTCGGGGCGCGCGGTTTTTCCGACAGCTCGATCGTCGGGATCACGACCCGCGCAGAGGTCGCGCTGGGCACGTTCTATACTTATTTCGACAGCAAAGACGCCGTGTTCGCGGCGCTAGTGCGCGACATGTCAGGGCGGGTCCGGGATGCCGTCGCGCCGGCGATTGAAGGCGGGAGCGACGCGCTCAATACGGAGGCGCGAGCGCTGGCCGCGTATTTGGGCTTCGTTGCTGAACACGAAGAAGTGTATCGAATCATCAACGAGGCAGAATTTGTCGATCCCGAAGGTTTTCGCATTCATTATATGACCACCGCCAAGCGGATCGCCGCGCGGCTTGCAGCGGGCACCGCGCGCGGCGAAGTGAGCGCCGCCGATCCGCTCGCCAGCGAAGTCCGCGCCTGGGCAGTGATGGGGATGAATGTCTTCCTCGGGCTTCGCTTCGGAGTATGGGGGCGAGAGGATCCGCATACCGTTGCGCGTCACGCCAACAACTTGCTGCGCGACGGCTTGAAGGGCTAGTCGACCGAGCGTCCGCTTTGAGTCTTAAGCAGGGCGCCTGCCGACGACTGAGATGGGCGCTTTCCCGACATTGAAAGCTGCGTCTCGACTTCGAGCTATTTTCAAGCATGTGTCGCAGGCATGGAGGACAGCACTCGTGACCGCGACTTAATTGGTGAGCTTCTCGTCCGTGCTGGCATGCTTATGGAAGACGAGAGTGGTCAGTCGCTTGGCCCAAATCGCAGCCGACCTCGGTTCGTTGGCGGCAAGCGCTCCTGCGAATGCGCAACGATTGACCGTGATGTGCGACGCCATCGTCAAAGTTCTCTGGACCTCGTGACATTCCATTCGACTTGCGTGGCGAACGGAGCATTGGTGGTCAGGCGAGTCGCGCCGAGTGTCGTGATCATACCCGGCCGGTAAACGGCGGGCTATCGGCGGTGGGAGCAGCAATCATGCTGCTTGCCTGAGAAGGACAATCACCATGGCACGTACCCGCAAGGCCTCTGCAGGTTCCAACAACGCTGCGACGAAGGCTGAGCTCCCGCCGACCGCTACAACGTCCGCTTCCCCATCGAAGATCGCCGGAGTGATTGCCCTACTCCAGCGTTCGGACGGTGCCAGCCTGGCTGAACTTGTTGAGAACACGGGCTGGCTCCCGCACACGATCCGGGCAGCGCTCACGGGACTGCGGAAGAAGGGCCACACCATTGACAAGCTGAGCCGTGAAGGCGTGACCGCATATAGCATCAAGGGCTGACGGTGGGCGTCGCCGAGCAAATTGCCGCGATAGGCGCGATGAACCCCAAGGCCCTGAGAGAGGAGTGGGAGCGGGCACAACGTGTTCCCCGTCCCGTGAGCTTCGGGCCGGACCTTCTCAGCCGCGCCTTGGCCTACTCGCTGCAAGAGAAGGTGGCGGGTGGGCTTCCCCGCAAAGTCGTGCGCGAGATCCAGCGTGGCGTGGCGCAGCTTGCCGTCACATCGGTCTCACTGAACCGTCCCCCGCCGCTTCGAACTGGAACACGTCTGACGCGGGAGTGGCACGGTGACACACATCATGTGCATGTGGTCGAGGGAGGGTTCGATTATCAGGACCAGCACTACCGGTCACTCACGGCGATCGCTCGCAAGATCACTGGGGCCCGCTGGTCTGGACCACGCTTCTTCGGACTGGCGGGAAGGGAAAGGGCCTGACCATGGCAAAGGGAAGGGCAAAACCTACAGAGAAGCGCACTGGCTCGCTTCGATGTGCCATCTATACCCGCAAGTCGACGGAAGAAGGCCTCGATCAGGAGTTCAACAGCCTTGATGCCCAGCGGGAGGCCTGCGCGGCGTACATCGTTAGTCAGCGCCACGAAGGCTGGCTGCTTGTTCCCGACCATTATGACGATGGTGGGTTCTCTGGCGGCACCATGGATCGACCCGGGCTGAGGCGACTGCTCGAGCAAGTTCGCTTGGGCAAGGTCGATGTCATCGTCGTTTACAAGGTCGATCGACTAACCCGCGCTCTGTCTGACTTCGCCAAGATCGTGGACATTCTCGATGAAGCCGAGGCGAGCTTCGTATCGATCACCCAGGCGTTCAACACCACGACCAGCATGGGACGCCTGACCCTCAACGTGCTGCTCTCATTCGCACAGTTCGAGCGAGAAGTAATCTCAGAGCGCGTCCGGGACAAGGTCGCGGCCTCGAAGGCGAAGGGCATGTGGATGGGCGGCTGCGTTCCGCTTGGCTACCGGGTGGAAGCCCGCAAACTGATCATCGAACCCACCGAAGCGGTTACTGTGCGCCACATCTTCGAGCGCTATCTGGCGCTCGGAAGTGTTGCTTTACTGCTCGACGACCTGCGGGAAACCGGCGTCGTTACGAAGCGCCAAGCCATGCGGGACGGAAGCATACGTGGAGGAAAGCCGTTCGCCCGAGGCGCGCTCTACTACTTTCTGAAGAACCGGATCTATCGCGGCGAGATCGTGCATCACGACAAAGTTTGTGCCGGGGAGCATCAGCCAGTCGTTACCGCCGCGTTGTTTGACGCAGTCCAGGAGCTTCTTGCTTCCAACATCGGCGATCGTCGAAACGGCAAGCACTGCCGCAGTCCAAGCCTCCTTGCGGGTATGATCCGCGACGGGTTGAACCGCCCCATGTCCCCAAGCCACACCCTCAAGACTGGCAAGCGATACCTGTACTATGTCTCGAACGAAGCGGGCACTGAACGGAGCGCCATCCCGATGCGCCTTCCTGCCACCACCCTCGAAGCCTCTCTCCTGGCCTCGCTCCGTGGCGCGATCGGCGACACGCCCGCACTTATCGAGGGTGCGAAAAGAATCTCTGCGAATGACATTTCGCGGCTCCGCCAGGGACAGCGAAAGCTGGCTGACCAACTTGCACAAACTCGTGTTTCGATTTTGCGGCCGCTGCTTATGGCGCTGGACGTGCGCATTACCGTGCATGCAGACCATATCTCCGCGAGCTGCTGCAAGGAGCGGCTTCTTGGTGCAATAGACCCGCAAGCAACCTGGGGGACACCATCGAGCCGTATCACCTTTGAAGTGCCTGCTTCATTGCAGCGCCGTGGGAATGAGCAGAAACTGCGCGTCGACCCGACTGGCGCAACAAGCATGCGCGACCCTAGACTTGTTGCACTTGTAGTCCGCGCTTTCGCCGCGCGGGAACAGCTGGCCACGCTGGAAATCGCCGCGCCGCGGGACGTCCGCCGCGAACTCGCTCGCGTTGCTCGCGCCAGCTACCTTGCACCGGACATTATCACTGCCATATTCGAAGGGACGCAGCCCGGCTCGCTTCGATCTCGGAAGATCGAGCGAGGTAAACTACCGCTCTGCTGGCAGGCTCAGCGAGAGGTGCTCGGGTTTCGCTGATGAGGTCATAAACGAAGCCGCTTCAGCAGCCCGCCCGAAAGGCGGGCTTTGTTATTTCGTGGCCACGACTTTCGCCATTCGAGACTCGGGCCTGTTTGCGGCCCCGATCGATTCCCGATCCGTGGTCTCCGGCCACGCCTTGCACGTCGGACCCTGCAAAGCCTCGGAATTGCGGCGATGGTTCACGCTTGCCGGGACGACGTCGAGAATCTCCAGAGACTTGGGACTGGGTGGCGCACCCAAGAGGATTCGAACCTCTGGCCTCTGCCTTCGGAGGGCAGCGCTCTATCCAGCTGAGCTATGGGTGCGTTGCGGTTCGTCTAGCCGCGACGGGCGTGGCAGGCAACACGCTTGGAGGCCATGTTGCGGCGCGGCAATGGCGGGTCTAGGCTGGCTTCAGCAAAGCAGGAGCAGCACGATGGCCAAGCCCGCGGCGGACAAGGTTACGATCAAGAAATACGCCAATCGGAGGCTCTACGACACCGGCAGCTCAAGCTACATCACGCTTGACCGGCTGGCGGCGATGATCCGCGAGGGACGCGACTTCAAAGTGGTTGACGCCAAGTCGGGCGAGGACATCACCCACCAGATCCTGACCCAGATCATCGTTGACGAAGAAGCGCGCGGAACGACGATGCTTCCGGCCAATTTCCTGCGCCAGCTCATCGGAATGTACGGCGGCAAGACTCAAGGGATGGTGCCGCCCTTTCTGGAGGCAGCGATGGACGCATTCCAGAAGCAGCAGTCCGCCGTCGCGGGCGCGCTCGGCACCAACATGTTCGCCGACCTTGCCAAGCGGAACATGGCGATGTTCGGCGATCCTGCGCAAATCTTCGCCGCCACGGGCGCGGCCGATGCGAACAGCGAGGCCGCCGATGAAATCGCCAAGCTAAAGGCCGAGCTTGCCGCGCTTCAGGCAAAGGTCGCCAAACTGTGATCCGCAAGTGCGTGCTAATGCTTACACTGATCGCCGCCCCAGCCACGGCTCAGCCCGTGGTTCCGGGTTTCGAGTCTGACCGGGGCGCGGCCGTCACCCCCGGCGAATGGCGCTACCTGACCACCGCAACCGGCAGTCAGGCGCTGTTCGCAAATGCGGTCGAACTGCGCTGCGACCGCGCCATGCGCCGCGTCCAGCTCCGCCGGATCGCGCCTGCCGCACCGGCCTCACCGATTAAGATTGCCACCGACACCATCGAAGCGGAAATCGCCCTCGACGGCTGGCTCGACGCGCGCGACCCACTGCTCGACGCAATCGCGTTCAGCCGCGGGCGCTTCATCATGTCCGGCGGGGGCGGTGAGCGCCTGGTCGTTCCGACTTTTCCGGAAGCGGCGCGAAGCATCCAGGATTGCCGAAACTGAAACGCATTTCAAGACTTGTTCTTGCAAAAATTAATGCCATGTTGATCAGGCAATAACGCAGCGAAAGGAGGTGATCCGATGTCTCATGGTTCAGCAAAGAGGTCGGATCCGTTCGCTTGGGAGATGGCGGCCTAACCAGCCTGCCCGTGTCTCCCGGGCTCGAACCCCGGTCGCTGACCATGTCGAAGGGAGCTGTTGCGTGGTGCAACGGCTCCCTTTTACCTTTGTGCGTTCCATGCACCATGTGCATTTTCGGAACCGTTTCGGCGCTGAACCGTCTTTGCGGTAAGCGCATGAACCAACAGGGAGGCAATCATGGCCAAATCACCAAAAAGCAGCACTAAAAAAGCTCCGGCGAGCAGTAGAAAAAAACCTGCGTCGAGCAGCAGCAAATCAAGCTCGAGCAAGAGCAGTTTCGACAAGCTTGCCAAGGCCGCGATGAGCCGCGAAATGATGGCCGCCGGGCTTACCGCCGCCGCCGCAGCAATCGCCGCAAGCCCCAAGGCGCGCCGCGCAATTCGCGACGCCGGTATGGACGCAGCCGACAGCGCGAGCCAGGCCGCCAACACTGTCATGTCGAGTGCATCGAAGCTCGGCGCGCTGATCGCCGATGCGGTCGCCGACGCGGCGCAGCGCGTCTTGTCGGGAAATTGGTCCGACGATGACGACAAGCGTGGTTCGAGCTCGACACGTTCGGCGTCGAGCGCCAAGCCCAAGCCCGCCGCTCCGCGCAAGGCAGGCGCGACCCGCAAGGCACCCTCGACCAAGGCCGCAAGCGCGAAGCCCGCAACGCGCAAGGCGGGCACGACCAAGCGCCGTTCGAGCGCAGCCGCGCGCAAGCGTTCGCAGGGCCGGCCGAAGAGCGAAACGCCCGCCAGCTAAACCGATCGAAAGAAAAGGGGCCTCGGCAATGCGCCGGGGCCCTTCGCCTATGGAAACCCCGGCGAGTGCGTGCGATGGCGCCATCATGAATCAAGCCAATTTCTCGGTGATTGTCCTCGCGGCGGGGCAGGGCACGCGGATGCGCTCCGACCGTCACAAGGTGCTCCACCCGATCGCCGACAAACCAATGCTGCTCCATCTGCTCGACACCGTCGCGGCGCTGGGCGCCGACAAGCGCGTGATCGTCGTCGGAAAGGGTCGCGAGCAGATCGAGGCGGCGCTTGACGGAAGCGGGATCGCGACCAGCTATCAGGCCGAACAGAAGGGTACCGGCCACGCGGTCCAGACCGCCGCCGCCGCGCTTGCCGGATGCGACGGCCCGGTGCTGATCCTTTATGGCGACACGCCGTTCGTGACCGAAGCGACGCTTCGGCGGATGCTCGATCGCCTCGCCGCGAGCGACGATCCGGGCGTGGTCGTGCTTGCAAGCGCGCCCGACGACGGCAAGACCTATGGACGCGTGATCCTCGGCGAAGGCGACCGCATTGCCAAGATGGTCGAATATAAGGACGCCAGCCCCGATGAGCGCGCGGTTCGGCTCTGCAACAGCGGGATGATGGCGGTCGACGGCGCGGCGCTGTTCGGCTGGCTCGACCAGATCGGCAACGACAATGCCGGGCGCGAATATTATCTGCCCGACGTGGTGATGGTTGCAAAGCGCGAAGGGCGTCACCCGGTCGCGATCGAAGGCGAGCCGTTCGAGACCGCGGGCGTCAACAGCCGCGCCGAGCTCGCGCATCTCGAACTCGATTGGCAGCGGCGCCGGCGCGAACAGGCGCTTGAGGACGGCGCGACCCTGATCGATCCCGAAAGCGTTTGGTTCTCGGCAGACACCAGGCTTGGCCGCGATTGCACGATCGAACCCCACGTCGTGTTTGGACCCGGAGTGACGATCGAGGATGGCGCGGTGATTCACGCCTTTTGCCATATCGCCGGAGCGACGATCGCTCGCGGCTGCTCGGTCGGCCCGTTTGCCCGGCTTCGCCCGGGAACGGTGCTTGAGCAGGGATCGAGGGTCGGCAATTTTGTCGAGGTCAAGAACGCGACGCTCGGCGCGGGCGCCAAGGCCAATCATTTAAGCTATGTCGGCGACGCTTCGGTCGGCGCAAAGGCCAATATCGGCGCGGGCACGATTACCTGCAATTATGACGGCTTCTTCAAATATCGCACCAATATCGGCGCTGGCGCATTCATCGGATCGAACAGCGCATTGGTCGCGCCGGTAAATATCGGTGCGGGCGCAATCGTCGGCGCGGGGTCGGTGGTGACCAAGGATGTTGCCGATAATGAACTGACCATTGCGCGCGGACGGCAGCGCGGTTTCGCCGATTGGGCAGCACGCTTTCGCGTCAGCCAGCAGGCTCGGAAGGAATCGAAATAGATGTGCGGAATTGTCGGAATCGTCGGTCGCGAAGCGGTCGCGCAGCGCCTGTTCGAAGGGCTTCGCCGCCTCGAATATCGCGGCTATGATTCGGCAGGCATCTGCACCGTCGGCACCGGCCATTTCGATCGCCGCCGCGCCGAGGGAAAGCTCGACAATCTGGGGCGCGAACTTAAAGAATCCCCGCTCGGCGGCGACGTCGGAATCGCGCACACGCGCTGGGCCACCCACGGCGCGCCGACGGTCGACAATGCCCATCCGCACATCGCGGGAAAGGTCGCGCTGGTCCACAACGGAATTATCGAGAATTTCCGCGGCCTGCGCGACGAGCTTGTGGCCGAAGGGCGCGAGTTCAAGTCGCAAACCGACAGCGAAGTCGTCGCGCATCTCGTCGCGCGCGAAATCGAGCGCGGCGCGGAACCGAAGGAAGCCGTGGCGGCGGTGCTGCCACGGCTCCACGGTGCGTTCGCAATCGCCTTTTTGTTCGAAGATTTTCCCGAAATGATCATCGGCGCTCGGATGGGTGCGCCGCTGACCGTTGGCTATGGGACAAGCGAAAATTATCTGGGTTCGGACGCGCTTGCGCTTGCACCGCTGACCCAACGCATCGCCTATCTCGACGAAGGCGATTGGGTCGTGGTCGAACGCGACCAGGTGCAGATCTTCGACCGTGGCAACCGGCCGGTCACGCGCGACATCGTGACTTCCGGCGCGTCATCGGCGCGGATCGAAAAGGGCAATCACCGCCATTACATGCAGAAGGAGATTTTCGAGCAGCCGCTGGTCGTCGCGCAGACGCTCCGAAGCTATATTCGAACGCTCGAAGGCCGCGTTGCGCTTCCCGACATCGACTTCGATTTGAGCGAGGTCAAGCGCGTCACCATCGTCGCCTGCGGGACCTCCTTCTACGCCGGGATGGTCGCCAAATATTGGTTCGAACAATTCGCGCGCGTGCCGGTCGATATCGATGTCGCGTCCGAATTCCGCTATCGAGAGCCGGTGCTCGAACCGGGCGGGCTGGCCCTGTTTATCAGTCAGTCGGGCGAAACCGCCGACACGCTTGCCGCGCTCCGCCACGCACGTTCGGAAGAACAGGTCATCGCGGTGGTCGTCAACGTACCGACAAGCTCGATGGCGCGTGAGGCCGATTTGTTGCTTCCCACTCACGCCGGCCCGGAAATCGGCGTCGCCTCGACCAAGGCCTTTACGTGTCAATTGGCGGTGCTCGCCGCGCTTGCCGCCAATCTTGCGCGCGCCAAGGGCAAATTGTCGGAGGGGGACGAGCGCGACATCGTCGAACATCTGCGCAAAGCGCCCGAAGCGATGAGCCAGGCGCTTGGCCATGACGATCATATCGCAAGCCTTGCGCCGCTCGTCGCCCCAGCGCGCGACGTGCTCTATCTCGGGCGCGGCCCCGATTATCCGATGGCGATGGAAGGTGCGCTGAAACTCAAGGAAATCAGCTACATTCACGCCGAAGGCTATGCCGCCGGCGAGATGAAGCACGGTCCGATCGCGTTGATCGACGAACATGTCCCGGTGATCGTGCTCGCGCCGTCGGGGCCTTTGTTCGAAAAGACCGTGAGCAACATGCAGGAAGTGCGCGCGCGCGGCGGGCGGATCATCCTCATCTCCGATACCAAGGGGCTCGCCGAGGCGGGCGAGGGGTGTATCGGCCTGATTGAAATGCCAGGGGTGCACCCGCTGATCGCACCTTTGGTCTATGCCATCGCCGTGCAACTCCTCGCTTACCATGTCGCCGTGCTCAAGGGCACCGACGTCGATCAGCCGCGCAATCTGGCGAAGAGCGTGACGGTCGAATGATCGACGTGAAGGGCGGCTGCCATTGCCTGACGGTGCGGTTCGAAGCGCGGCTGGCCGATCCGCCGGTCCCTGCGCTCGAATGCAATTGTTCGGTCTGCACGATGACCGGGTTCAAGCACATTATCGTCTCGCATAAGGATTTCAAATTGCTCAGCGGCAGCGATGCGCTCACCGGATATCGCTTCGGCACCGGTGCCGCTGAACATCTCTTCTGTTCGCGCTGCGGGGTAAAAAGCTATTATCAGCCGCGAAGTCATCCCGAAGCGTGGAGTGTCAACGCCAACTGCCTCGACGATCCGGTCGAACTTGCGGTCGAGCGCTTCGACGGCCGCGATTGGGAGCGGGCCAGGGCCGCCCTCGACTGATCCCCCGCGCCGCGCTTATTAGCTTTCCATGATTCACCGCCCACTTCGCCTTCGCCTCGATTCCGGCGCACTCGTTGACAATTGGCGCTGGCTTCAGCGGGTCGCTTGTGTGGCGACCGGGGCGGCGGTCAAGGCCGACGGTTATGGGCTCGGCGCGCGCGAAGTGGTCGCGCGGCTCGGCGAAGCCGGATGCCGGGACTTCTTCGTCTCGACCTGGGCCGAGGCCGAAGCGCTCGGGCCGCTTCGGGCCAGCGCGTCATTGAGCGTGCTCCATGGGGTCGGACCCGACGATGTCGTGGCGGCGCTGGCCAGTTCCGCGCGGCCGGTGCTCAATACGCCGCAGCAGGTCGCGCGCTGGAAGCAAGTTGCATCCGAGCGTCCGTGCGACGTGATGGTCGACACGGGAATGAACCGGCTCGGGTTGCGGACAGAGGAGGTGCAGCTTCTCGACGGGCTTCGGATCGAAACATTGATGAGCCACCTCGCCTGCGCGGACGAGGACTGTGCGATGAACTCGGTCCAGCGCGATCGCTTTGCCGCGGTCGCGGCGGCGGTGCCCGCACGGCGCTACAGCCTCGCCAATTCGGCGGGGATTTGCCTCGGCAAGGATTATGCGTTCGATCTCGTACGGCCAGGGCTGGCGCTTTATGGCGGGATTGCCCGCGAAGAAGCAGCCGGACACATCAGGCAAGTCGTCTTTCCCGAATGCCAAATCGTCCAGCGTCGCGTGATCCGCGCCGGGGAAAGCATCGGCTACGGCGCCGCCTTCGTCGCTAATGAGGACATGGAAGTAGCGATCCTCAATGTTGGATATGCCGACGGCTATCTGCGCTCCTTTGCCACCTCGGGAACCGCCAGCTTCGACGAAGCCCAACTGCCATTAATTGGCAGGATTTCCATGGACCTGATAGCGATCGACTCGACCGCGGCACCCTCGCTCGGGGAAGGCGATTGGGTGACGATCGACTATGACCTTCCCGCAGCGGCGCACGCTTCGAAAATGTCGCAATATGAGTTACTTACGGGCCTGAGCAACCGCTTCGAGCGCATTTGGATTTAAACGCCAGCCAGGTGGGTTTTTGTCATAGCCCCCACCTCCTCAAATCTAAGCTTTGACGGTCTTGGGTTGATAGGGACAAAGGTCGATCACCGGGCAACGCCAGCACTCCGGAGTGCGCGCCTTGCAGATGTAGCGGCCGTGCAAAATCAGCCACTGATGCGCATTGACCAGGAATGGCTCCGGCGTCGCCTTCTCCAGCTTGAGCTCGACCTCAAGCACCGTCTTCCCGCGAGCAATTCGGGTACGGTTGGCCACTCGAAAAATATGCGTATCGACCGCAATCACCGCATGACCAAACGCCGCGTTGAGCACGACGTTCGCCGTCTTGCGCCCCACTCCCGGAAGCCTCTCCAGCGCGGCCCGGTCACGCGGGATTTCGCCACCATGCTCATCCACCAAAATCCGCGCCGCGGCGATGATGTTCTTGGCCTTGGTATTGAACAGCCCGATCGTCCTGATCCGCTCGCGAAGCGCCTCCTCGCCAAGGTCGAGCATCTGCCGCGGAGTCCAGACGTCGGCGAACAGCCCGCGCGTCGCCTTATTTACCCCGACGTCGGTCGACTGCGCAGACAATGCGACCGCGATGAGCAGAGTATAAGGATTACTATATTCCAGTTCGGGACGCGGGGCCGGATTGGCCTCGGCCAGGCGCCGATAGAATTCGAACACATCACTGCGTTTCATCCCGCGTTGATCACATCGCGCATCGAATAAAGTCCAGCAGGCTTGTCGTGGAGGAAGCGCGCGGCGGCGAGTGCGCCACGGGCGAAGATCGCGCGGCTTTCGGCGCGGTGCGAAAGAATGATCCGCTCATCGGCCCCAAGGAACATTACATCATGGTCACCCATGACCGTTCCGCCGCGGATCGCCGAAAAACCGATCGCACCGCGCTGACGTTCGAGACCGGTCCCATCGCGACGCCGCTCCTCAGGCACCTCACCGCCTCGTCCGCGCCTTGCTGCTTCGCCGAGCAGGAGCGCGGTCCCAGAGGGGGCGTCTTTCTTCTGATTATGATGCGCCTCTAGGATTTCAATGTCCCAGTCGGGTCCAAGCACGCGCGCCGCGCGCTCCACGAGATCGTCGAGCAAGGCCGCCCCTACTGAGGTATTAGCGGCGCGAAGAACTGCAATGTGGACTGCTGCCTCATCGATCCTCCGCTGCGCGAAATCGTCAAGCCCGGTAGTGCCAACCAGGATGGGAATTCCTGCGGACACCGCGCGGTCGAGGCTCGCGGCAAGCGCCGCAGCACTCGAGAAATCAATTAACACATCCGCATGATCGCGCGCCAATTCAAAGGTGGGGTCTCCCGCGATCGCCTGGGCAATGGCGCGGCCCATTCGGCCCGATGGCGCAAACAAGGCAATACGGATGGGCTGGCGGTCGGTTCGCATCGAGCGGTGATGGCGCAGCGCTCAATCGTGTGCAATGCCCAGCCGCTGCTGCAGGGCTGTCGCAGCGGCCGGAGCACGGAGTTTCGCACCGTTGATCATAAACATGTAGTTATCGCGTCCCCGCTCCGATGCCCCGCGGATCCTGGCAGCAAATGTGTCCAGGGTCGGCTCGTCATAGCCGGTTGGCACATCCTCATGCATTCGCTGAAGCCTGGCGTAAGTGAAGCTGGCGGTATCTGCATCGATGCAAGGAAAATCATCATCGTCACCGAATACGGTTGCAACGTCATGGCGGCGTGCAAGGTCGAAATATTGCTCATCGCGAAAGCTGTCATTGCGCGGTTCGAGTGCGTGGCGGAGCGCAAGACCCTCATGCTCGCGCGGAAGCAGAGTGAAGAACGCGGCGATGTCTTCGGGATCGAAGGCGCGATGCGCGGCGAGCGTCCACAGAATTGGTCCGAGCCTGGGACCGAGTGCCGTCAGTCCCTGGTTAAGAAAATTGCCAACCCCTTCACCGGCGTCGGCAAGCCGGGGCCGAGTGACGCAATAACGTGACCCTTTCACGGCGAATTGGAAGCCTTCGGGCACCGCTTCCGCCCATGCCGCCCAACTCTTGGCACTTTGGCGGCCGTAGAAAGTGGCGTTGATTTCAATCGCCCCAAATTGCCGAGCAGCAAATTCGAGTTCGCGTCGCTGTGCCAGGCCCGCCGGATAGAATGTGCCTCGCCAAGGCGGATAGGACCAGCCGCCGACCCCGATGAAGGTTTTTGGTTCGCTCATGCCGATACGATGTCTAGGTGTACCTTATGGCGATTAGCAACATTGTAGTCCTTACCGGCGCAGGCATTTCCGCCGAAAGCGGCCTGCAAACCTTCCGCGCCGCCGACGGTCTGTGGGAGGGGCATCGCGTCGAGGATGTTGCAACCCCCGAAGCATTCGCTCGCAATGCGGCGCTGGTGCATCAATTTTACGACGCGCGACGGGCTCGGCTCGGAGAGGTCGCTCCCAATGCCGCGCATATTGCTTTGGCGCGGCTTGATGCCGAATGGCCCGGTGAACTGCTCGTGATCACCCAGAATGTCGACGATCTGCATAAGCGCGCGGGAGCGAAGCGGCTGCTGCACATGCATGGCGAACTGACGAGTGGCTGGTGCCTTGCGTGCGATGCGCGGTTCGGATGGTCAGGTCCGATGTCCGGGCGAAATATTTGCCCAAGCTGTTTCGAGACGGATAGCGTTCGGCCCGACATCGTCTGGTTTGGCGAGATGCCGTACGAAATGGAGCGGATCGACGCAGCGCTAATGAACGCCGATATGTTTGTGTCAGTTGGGACGTCAGGAGCAGTCTATCCTGCCGCCGGCTTCGTCCAGACCGCGACCTATCGCGGGGCTCAGACACTCGAGATAAATCTTGAACCCAGCCAGGGGAGCATTTTCTTCGCTGAACGGAGGTACGGTCCTGCGGGGGGAGAAGTACCGAAGTGGGTTGATGAGATGCTGGGTTATTCCGACCAGTCGAGTCCGATGTCCTTGTAAAGGGCACGGTCCTCGTCCCAGCGAGGGTTGACCTTGACGTGAAGGAACAGGTGGACCTTGCGTCCGAGGTGCTCGGAGATGGCTTCGCGCGCAGCCTGGCCGATCGCTTTGAGCCGAACGCCGCCCTTGCCGAGGATGATCGCCTTCTGGCTGTCGCGTTCAATCAAAATCTGCTGGTGAATGAGGGCGGAACCGTCTTTGCGATCCTCCCATTTTTCGGTCTCGACCGCTGAAGCATAGGGCAATTCGGCATGAAGCTGGAGGTAAAGCTGCTCACGGGTCAACTCGGCCGCGACCATGCGGTCGGTTGCGTCGGAAAGCTGGTCATCGGGAAAGCGCCATGGGCTCTCCGGCATTGCTGCCGCAAGCGCAGTCTTGAGGTCGCCCATGCCGTCACAAGTGGTCGCGGAAACCATGAAGATTTGTTCGGGCTTGAGCCGCTCGCTAAGCTTGGTCGCGAACAGGAGCAGATCTTCCTTCTTGGCGATATCGGCCTTGTTAAGGACGAGGATCAGTGGCTCGCTGCGTTGTTCGAGCCCCTCCAGGACCTGTTCGACCCGCGGGCCCACCTTGGCGGCGGAATCCACCACCAGCACGAGCCGGTCGGCGTCGGTCGCGCCTTCCCAAGCTGCTTTGACCATTGCGCGGTCGAGCCGGCGATTAGGGGTAAAAATGCCCGGCGTGTCGACCAGAAGCATCTGAGTATCGCCCTCGATCGCGATGCCCATCAGGCGGGCGCGGGTGGTTTGGGCTTTAGGGCTGACAATCGCGACCTTCTGTCCGACAAGTGCGTTGACGAGGGTCGATTTGCCGGCGTTGGGGGCGCCGAGCACGGCGACAAGGCCGCAGCGTTGGGTCATTTCGAGAGGCTTTCGAGGAGGGCGGCGGCGGCAGCGGTTTCGGCTTCCTGTTTGGATGCACCCTCGGCTTCGGCCTCGCCGTGGCGGCCGAGACTGACCTTGACCTTAAAATTAGGAGCGTGGTGGGGCCCGGAGCGGCCGAGCAATTCATATGACGGAACACCAAGGTTGCGGGCCGCGGCAAGTTCTTGAAGCCCGGACTTTGGATGCATGGGCGCGCGTTGCTGGTCGTCAAGGAAGCGGGCCCAGTGCGTTCGGACGAAGCGTTGCGCAGCCTCCATTCCACCGTCGAGATAGAGTGCGCCGAGCAAAGCTTCGACCACGTCGCCGATGACATTGTCGGTCAGCCCACTATTGTCGGCGCGTGCCTGCTTGCCGAGGCGGATAAAATGGGGGAGGCCGATTTCGCGGCCGATTGCAGCGCAGGTTTCTCGTGCGACGAGGACGTTGTAGCGACGGCTCATCTGGCCTTCGGGCTCAGCGGGGAATCGCTCGTAGAGCCAGGCGGCAATGGTCAGCCCGAGAACGCGATCGCCCAGGAACTCGAGGCGCTCATAGGTCTCGCCGCCGTGGCTGCCATGGGTCAGTGCGCGCTCGAACAATTTCGGATCGCTTGGGCGGTGGTCGATTATTCCGGCAAGTGCGCTTTGATTCATGGTGACGTAAAGCCGCCAATCCGATCCGCGCGGAGCGCGATAAACCAGGTCCAGGGCTTAAGCCATTCAGATGAGCCATCGGTGGACCAAAACCGAGCCGAAGCGCGCCCGACGAGGTTTTCGGTTGGGACGAGGCCGACCCCGCCCTCATAGGGCGAATAGCGACTGTCGAGGCTGTCGTCGCGATTGTCTCCCATCAGAAACACATGCCCGACAGGGACGGTAACAGCGGCGACCTCGTCGGATCGTGGAGTGTCAACTTGGTCAATGGTGAGGTAGCTGGGACCGCCCGGCAGGGTTTCGCGATAGGCGGGCAGGACGCACTCGTTCGAGTCCTCTAAACCTGGGCGTATCATCGGGCTCGCGCCGGGTACTACCCGGCACGGGCTGTTCGGACTGATCCTGATCGCAACCGGACCGGCGGCTTCGCGCTGCAGGGGGCGCTGGTTAAGAATGACCGTCCCGCCGCTGACCCCTACTGTGTCGCCGGGAAGCCCGATCACCCGCTTGATAAAATCGCTACCTTCCTGCCCCGGTGGGCGGAAGACGACGATGTCACCGCGCTTGGGCAAAGACGAAAAAAGTCTCCCTTCGAACGAAGGAATCTGGAGCGGAAAGCTGAAGCGTGAATAGCCGAAGGCCCATTTGTGCACGAACAGATAGTCGCCGATGTACAAGGTCGGCAACATCGACCCCGACGGGATGCTGAACGGTGCCACGACCAGGCTACGCAGCGCCCACGCGGCAATCGCGAAAATTGCCAGCGATCTCAAAGTCGCGAACGCATTCGGCTTGGAGTGAGCCTGATCGATGGCGGGGTCGTCCATTGCTGCGCGCCTTGGGCGATGCGCCCCTCCAGCGTCAAGCGGGGATGGCTTTTGAGAGCCAGCGCTCTATCACGCTGCGAATGACGAATCCTCGGCTCGACGACGCCTGGAAAGCGCTTCAAGCGCTCCAGATCAACCGCCTCCAGACCATGTTCGCCGACGATCCAGCCCGGGTTCAACGCTGGTCGCGAACGGTCTGTGGCATCCACTTCGACTGGTCGAAAACCCATCTTGACGAGGATATTGCAAAGGGGTTCGCGAGCTTGGCAGAGGCCGCCAGCTATCGCGATCGCCGCGACTCCTTGTTCGCGGGCGAGCCGGTCAATTTGACTGAGAACCGTCCCGCGACCCATGTTGCTGAGCGCGGTCAGGGCAGCCCAGAGGATAACGAGCTTGCGTGCCAGCGTCATCGCCGCATGCGAAGCCTGGTAGATGCAATCGAGGGCGGTGCGTTTGGCGAGATCGAGGCGGTTCTGCATATCGGTATTGGTGGTTCGGCTCTCGGCCCGGACTTAGTAATCGACGCACTCAGTCGCGAGGCCGACCGCTATGACGTGCGCGTCCTTTCCAATATCGATGGCGAAGCGTTTGACGAGGCGGTGAGCGGACTCGACCCGGCACGTACGTTGGTGGTCGCAGTATCCAAGACTTTCACCACCATCGAGACACTGACTAATCTGGATGCGGCCGTCGACTGGTTGAAGGAAGGCGGGGTCGACGATCCCCATGGGCAATTGGTTGCGGTGACGGCCGCCCCAGCCCAGGCGGTCGAATATGGGATCGACGAGACTCGAGTCCTCCCGTTTGCCGAAGGGGTCGGCGGGCGTTATTCATTATGGTCATCGGTGGGGCTTTCAATCGCGCTCGCGCTCGGCTGGGCGGCGTTCGAGGAATTGCTAGAAGGCGCGGCGGAGATGGACCGTCATGTCCAATTGGCTGACGATTCCGACAATCTGGCGCTGATCGGGGCCTTTGCAGATTTAATTTATGCGCAGTTGCTTGGCTGCCAGACACGGGCCGTGTTCGCTTATGACGAGCGACTCCGATTACTGCCCGATTATCTTCAACAGCTCGAAATGGAATCGAACGGCAAGTCGGTGAGCGCCGATGGTCGACTGCTCGTCCGGCCCTCCGCGCCGATTACCTGGGGCGGGGTTGGGACGGATGGCCAGCATGCCGTGTTCCAACTGCTCCACCAAGGCACTCACCTCATCCCGGTCGAGTTCGTCGCGGTAATCGAGAATGAGGATAGCATGGACCCGCGCCACCATCAGTTGCTGCTTGGCAATTGCTTTGCGCAGGGTGCGGCGCTGATGGCGGGCAAGGAGCACGCCGACGCGGCGCGGGCATATTCCGGCGACCGGCCGTCGATCACGATCTTGCTGGATAGACTCGATGCACGGACGCTTGGCGTACTGCTGGCGTTCTACGAGCATCGCACCTTTGCAAATGCAGTTCTTATCGGGGTCAATCCGTTCGACCAGTTCGGGGTAGAGCTGGGCAAGGAGATGGCACGCAAACTTGACCACGAAGACGGGCGGCGGAGCCTCGACTTGTCCACTCAGGCACTGATTGAAAGGGCCGGACTGTGAGCGCGTACGAAGTCGATCTGTTCGTGATTGGCGCCGGCTCCGGCGGTGTGCGCGCAGCTCGGATTGCGGCGGGGCACGGCGCGACGGTGGCCATTGCCGAGGAGCATAAGGTTGGTGGGACATGCGTCATCCGCGGATGCGTCCCCAAGAAGTTGCTGGTCTATGGCGCACACTTTGCCGAAGACCTCGACGACGCCGCAATGTTCGGATGGGATGTGCCGAGCAAGCGCTTCGACTGGCCGGTGCTTCGCGACAATGTGCTTGCCGAGGTCGGACGACTCGAAGGACTTTATGAACAGACACTCGGCACTAACAAGGTCGAGATCTTCCGTGAGCGCGCAATGCTTGCCGGTCCTAACCAGGTGCGTTTGGTGAGCGGACGCACGGTCACCGCGGGCAAGATACTCATCGCTACCGGAGCTCGCCCCTTCATGCCGGAGATTGAAGGCATTGAGCATGCGATCAGTTCGAATGAAGTGTTTCACCTCGAACGAATGCCCGATCGGATCGTGATCGCGGGGGGCGGTTACATAGCCAATGAATTCGCCGGAATTTTTCATCAGTTCGGTGCTCAGGTTACGCTGGTCAATCGTTCGGATGCGATCCTTCGCGGCTATGACGAGCAGATGCGCGACCGGCTCCTGCAGATTTCGATCACCAAGGGAATCGAGTTTCGATTCAATTCGACCTTCGATCAGATCGAGCGGCGCGAGGACGGCTCGCTTTGTCTGAAGATGACCGGATGCGACGATATCGAATGCGATGAATTGCTGTTCGCGACCGGCCGCATCCCCAATGTCGAAGGTCTTGGGCTCGAGGCGTTCGGGGTCGAGGTTGGCGAGCGAAATGAGATAATCGTCGACGATCGCAACTGCACAAACCTTCCGACAATTTTCGCAGTTGGTGACGTCACCGATCGGATTCAGCTGACACCGGTCGCTATCCGCGAGGGCCACGCGTTCGCCGATCGCGAGTTCGGCGATACACCATGGACGGTCGATTATGACAATGTCCCCAATGCGGTGTTCTCACATCCGCCTATTGCGGGAGTGGGCCTGACCGAAAGTGAGGCGCGCAATACATTTGGCCAAGTCAAGGTTTTTACCAGCGATTTCAGGCCAATGAAGAATGTTCTTGCCGGCCGCAACGAGCGCTCCCTGTACAAATTAATAGTCGATTCCGCGACCGATCGAGTCATTGGCATTCACATGATCGGTCCGGACGCGCCGGAAATCCTTCAAGCGGCAGCAGTCGCGGTCAAAGCGGGTCTGAAAAAGTCCGATTTTGACAATACGGTCGCACTTCACCCGACAATGTCGGAAGAATTGGTGCTGATGCGCTGATGCACGATGTCCTAGTCATTGGCGCCGGGCACAACGGGCTAACCTGCGCTTATTATTTAGCGCGCAAGGGGCTTAAGGTCGTTATTCTCGAGGCCGCAGACAAGGTTGGCGGCGCAGCTGTCACCGATGAGTTCCATCCCGGTTTCCGCAATTCGGCGGCGAGCTACACTGTATCGTTGCTTCAGCCCAAGATCATCCGCGAGATGGGGCTGGAACGGCACGGGCTGAAGGTGGTGCTCCGCAAGACCGACAACTTCCTTCCAGGGCCGAAGCGTAGCTATCTGTTGTCTGGACGCGACGGACTGACCCGCGCTGAGATAGCGCGGCACGTTCCGGCGGATGGCGCCGCATATGACCGCTACACTGCCGAGCTTGCGACGGTGGTGCCGCTGATCCGGAAATGGATCTTGAAAGCACCGCCGCAGGCGGGGGCGGGACTTCGAGGGCTGGCCGCCCTTGCAGGCCTAGGCCGCGACCTTGTCGGCCTGTCCACCGACGAGGTGCGCATCGTCCACCAATTTGCGACCCGCAGTGCGGGCGACATCCTTGATGGCTTCTTCGACGGAGAAATGACCAAGGCACTGTTTGCATTCGATGGCATCGTCGGGAATTTCGCGTCGCCCTACACCCCGGGGACGGCTTATATCTTGCTGCACCATCTCTTCGGTGAAGCCGCCGGTGTGCCGGGCGCCTGGGGGCATGCGATCGGCGGGATGGGATCAATTACGCAGGCGATGGCCAAGGCGTGCCGGGAGGCTGGCGTGGACATCGTCCTGAATGCGCCGGTGAGCGAGGTGGTCGTCAATAAGGGCGCTGCAGCTGGCGTAGTCGCCAAAGGCAAGACATGGCGAAGTGCGCGGATCGCCGCCGGCGTCAATCCAAAGCTGTTGTTCGACCGCTTGGTTCCAAAGGGCGCGGTCGGTCGACAGGTCGAGCATCACATGACCCAGTGGAGCTGTGAAAGCGCGACTTTCCGGATGAATGTCGCGCTCGACAAATTGCCGAATTTCCCGGCACTTCCCGGGCGCGGCGATCACCTTACTGGCGGGATCATCTTCGCGCCGTCGATGGACTATATGCATCGCGCGCATTCCGACGCGGCACTGAACGGCTGGTCTTCGCAGCCAGTGGTCGAAATGCTGATTCCGACAACGCTCGATCCCGCACTCGCGCCAAGGGGCAAGCATGTAGCATCCCTGTTCTGTCAGCATTTTCGGTTCAACCTTCCCGACGGACGCAGTTGGGACGATGAGCGTGAGGTTGCGGCCGATACTATCATCGCGACAGTGGATGCCCAGGCACCCGGCTTCGCTAAATCCGTGATCACCCGCCAGATCCACTCGCCGCTGGACCTCGAGCGCCGCTTCGGGTTGATCGGTGGCGACATATTTCATGGCAAGATGGGGCTCGATCAATTGTTCAGCGCGCGACCGATGATCGGTGCGGCCGATTACCGAATGCCGTTGCCCGGTCTCTATCTGTGCGGATCGGGTGCGCATCCCGGCGGCGGAGTGACCGGCGCGCCGGGACATAATGCGGCGCAGGCGATCCTTGCCGATGTCCGGCCGCGATTTTGGAAGCGCCGCGTATGAAACCGCTGGTCGGCATTCGAGTGCTCGATCTCAGCCGCGTGCTGGCGGGGCCGTGGGCGACGCAGTTGCTGGCCGATCTGGGGGCGGAAGTGATCAAGGTCGAGCAGCCGGGGTCGGGCGACGACACGCGCCACTGGGGACCGCCGTGGCATGAGCATGACGGCGAAAAAGTCGCCGCCTATTTCCTGGCCGCCAATCGGGGCAAGCGCTCTGTTGCGGTGGATTTCGCGAATGAGGAGGGTGCCTCGCTGGTCCGCCGGATGGCGGCGAGCGCGGATGTGGTGGTCGAGAATTTCAAAGTTGGCGGGTTGGCCAAGTTCGGGCTCGATGCGGCGACTCTGCGCTCGGGCAATCCGCGGTTGATCTACGCTTCGATAACAGGCTTTGGGCAGGACGGCCCATATGAAGAACGTGCGGGCTATGACTATATCATCCAGGGGATGGGCGGATTGATGAGCCTTACCGGCCTTCCCGACGGCGAGCCGATGCGGGCGGGGGTGGCGGTCGCCGATCTGTTCACGGGGATGTACGCCGCCAATGCGATCCTTGCCGCCTTGTATCGGCGGCAGGCGACTGGGGAGGGGGCGACGATCGACCTTTCCTTGTTCGATACGCAATTGGCGATGCTTGCCAATCAGGCCTCAAATACGCTGGTGAGTGGGCGCGATCCGGTCCGGCAGGGGGCGGGGCATCCGAATATCGTTCCTTATCAACCCTTTGCGGCGGCCGACCAGCCGATCATCATCGCGGTTGGCAATGATCGGCAGTTCGCGCGGCTCGCGGCGATCCTCGGACATGACGAATGGGCGGTGGATGAGGATTATTCGACCAATCCCGCGCGGGTCGCGGCTCGTGACCGGTTGATCCCGCAGATCGGGGTGATCATTGCAACGCGCGAGGCGTCCCACTGGCTTGCACAATGCGAAGCGGCGGGAATTCCGGCGGGGCCGATCAACAGCGTTAGCCAAGCACTCGCCGATCCGCAGGCGGTTCACCGCAGTGCGGTCATCAGCGCGGGTGGGGGCGTGCTGGGGGAGGTACGGATGGTAGGCTCGCCGATGCGGATCGACGGCGAACGTCAGGATGCGCCGCTTCCACCGCCTGGCCTGGGAGAACATCGCGACTTGCTCAACGAATGGCTAAGTCCCGATGAACTGAAGCGGCTTCAGGCGGCGGGAGTCGTCGGCTCCTAATCGAGCCTCTCCTCCTTGTAGCGCGACTGGATGAAACGGCCCTGCGTTTCGAAAGCAGCGACGTCGGCGCGGGCGAGCTTTTCCGAGATTTCGCCAAGCGCCTGACGGCCGGCGGCAAGGGCGTCGACCAGCCGCTGATCGACGCTAACCCCCTCGCCATCCTCCGTCCCGCGATAGCTGCTTGGAACATGAAGGTAACGGTCGATCAGCCCGGGGAGATGGGTGGACATAAGGCGACGTGCGTCCTGTGCGTCGGGATTGTTCTGGTCGACCCGCTCGAGCGTCTGTCGCAGCGGCGTAAGCTGGCCTGACAATAAATCGACTTCGGCCTGCGCCGGGGCCGGAAGCGCACGGCGGGCACGAAAAATGTAACTGTCAAAGCGCTGGACCATTTCGCCGTTTGGAAGCTGCGGCGAGACGTTCGGTGCGGCGATCTCGCGGGTTCCGGCGAAGGCCAGCACTGCGGCAATGGCGACTGCCAGCCCGATAGCGGCGAGGAAACCGAACATTCCGATCGGCAGGATCATGCCCACCGCGATCGTGACGAGGCTGATTATTCCGATTGCGATCGCGATGTGTTTGGCGGTTCGGCCCAGCCCCGCGTTGAGCCGCTGGCGCTCGCGTTTGGCGGCGCCGCGCACCGCCCCGTCGCGCTCATCGACCTGACGCATCACCCGGTCGGCGCGCGCGAGCACAAGGTCGAACTTGTCGGTCGTCATTGTTTCTCGATCGGAGTGAAGGGCGAACTTTCACCGCTGAGCTTGTTCTGCGAAACGCCCTCGGCGCGGGCGATATAGCCCTTCGACTTTTCGACCTCCGAACCGAGCGTTTCGACGGTCTGCTTCATGTTGGTCAGCGCCTGAAGCTTGAACGTGTCGATCTGATCCATCGTCTCATAGATGTTCTGAAACGCGCGTTGGAGCGTTTCGAGCGGAATGGTCGACGATGCGGCCTGTTCGTGGATCGCCCCGGTCTGAGTACGCAACAATTCGCCGGTCGAATCGATCATCGAGGCGGTGGTGGTGTTGAGAGCGGTGACTTGCTCGAGAACGAGCCTTTGGTTGGTCATCGCCTGAGCGACGGTGACCGCGGTGCGCAAGGCGGCGACGGTAGTCGTCGAGGCGCGGTCGACGCCCTTGACCAGCTCGACATTGTTTTTCTTGACCAGATCGAGCGCCAGATAGCCCTGGACCGTCACCGCCATCTGCGTGAGCAGATCGGTCGTCCGCTGGCGCGTGTAGAAGAGGGCTGTCTCGCGGATCGCCTTGGCCTTGGCGGGCTCGGTCGCGTCGAGCTCATTGGCCTTGTCCTCGAGCGTGCGGTCGAGCTGCTTGGAGATGTGGATCATCTGCTCGAGCCGGTGCATCGTCTTCCACAGCCCGGAACGCTCGGTATCGATCGCCGCATTGTCCATCAACAGTTCGTCCTTGCCCGCGCCGAGGCGTGAGAGGATCGCTGAGATGTGGGTCTGGCTGCTACGATAGCTGTCGAAATAATTGTTGATGCGATTGCCGAACGGAATGATGCCGAGAAACTTGCGCTTGGTCAGCATCTTGCCGTTGGCGGAGGGATCGAGCTTTTCGACGGTACGGCGAAGCTCGGTCAAATCGGCGCCGATCCCGGTGTCGGAATCGATCGCCTTGACCGGGCGGTCTAGAAATCGGTTCGAAGCGCCAGCGGCTTCGGAAATTTCCTTGCGGCCCATTGCGGTCAGCTGATCGACCTTCTTGCCGAATTCGGGGCTGTTGGCGTCAAGCGCCGCAAGCTCGTCGACGAATCTGGCGACCTTGGAGTCGAGTTCGGTCGTCTCCTCGGTCTTGAGCGGCACCAGACCCGATGCTTCGGACGCGGTCAGCGGCTGCAGCGCGTCGGGCGCCTCGAGCTTGATCTTGGTCGTCGGCTCGCTCGCCATGGTCATTCCCCTTCAACACTTGTTCCGCGAACAGGTGGACAATGCCCAAGCGTCGCGCAAGAGCCTTTGCTGTATTATAGAGCTAAGACGCTGCGCTTCAAGGGCGCAGACCGCGCGCCTTAGCACTGCGTTAACCAGACCAATGCACGCCTTGCTTACCTTGACGCTGGTAGAAGGACGTGAACATTTGACGGGGCGCAGCATGATCGGACGGGCATTCAAGCGGCTTTGGAACGATAAACGCGGAAATGCACTGATCCTTGCCGGTGCAGCGCTGCCGATGGTCGTCGGCTCCGCGGGCCTTGCAAGCGACACGATCCAATGGGCCTTGTGGAAGCGCCAGCTGCAACGCGCCGCCGACTCCGCCGCGCTTGCCGGCGTTTACGACCGCATTGCCCGGGACGGGGCGACGACCAATGTGTCGGCGGCGGTTGCCGACGACATGCGCCGGCACAATCACGCCAAGGCTGCCCTGCTCGGAGCGCCTGTGATCGATCATCCCGCGGGCCCCAACTGGACCAATCCGGTAAAGGTCACCCTGAATATCCAGGAGCGATTGGGCTTTTCATCCTTTTTCATGTCGACACCGCCCATCATTGCAGCGGAGGCGACCGCCGCGACGGTTCGGACCGGTGCTTATTGTGTCGTTAGCCTGATTGACACCGGAGCGACTGGGATAAAGGCTACGGGTAGCGCAACCATCAAGCTGGGCTGCGGGATGATTACCAACTCAACCTCCTTGTCGGCCGCTATAGCGGGCGGGAGTTCGAGCATCACAGCCTCGCCTGTAGCCGCGGTGGGGGGCATTGGGGACGGCAATTGGGGCAGCGCCGACCTGCTGCCATTCACTGTCAAACAGCCCGACCCATTCAAGGATGTCGAAGTGCCAGACTTCACCGCGTGCAAGGGAAATGGAAACAAGATTTTCATTCCCAATCAGAATGACACGGTCGATCGCGAAAGCGACACCGGCGTGCAGTGCGTGAGTGACATCGACGTCAACGGGAGGCTCAAGCTCGGCAGCGCCACCTATGTCATCGATGGCGGGAGCTTTGCCGCCAAAGCACAGGCCAATATAAGCTGCACCGGTTGCACCATTATGTTGACCAATAGCGATTCCGACCCTTCCCCGACTATCGGCGGCGTCGACATCGCGGGCACCGCGAAGGTAAACATGACCGCGCCGACCAGCGGTCTGTATGAAGGACTGCTGTTCTACCAGGACCGTCGTGCCCCAAAAGGCGAGAATATTGTTAACAAGATAAACGGTAACGCGACTTCATTGCTCGGCGGCGCGTTCTACTTTCCAAATCAGCAGCTTCAGATCAACGGGAATGCGGGACTTAAAATAAGCTGCGCGAGATTCGTATCGTACGTCGTTGAATTTGCGGGCGACGGCACCCTTACAAACCAGAGAGACGCAGCTTGCATCGCCAATCCCGACCCCGACTTTATGGGCCGCCACGTACGGTTGGTGGCATGATGCGGCGGACCTTCAATCTCATTCGCGACGATCGCGGCACTTCGCTGATTGAAATGGCGCTGCTGGTGCCATTTCTGACGAGCATGGTGATCGGTATGATCGATGTCAGCCGTGGCTATTCGGCAAAGTTGCAACTCGAGCAGGCTGCCCAGCGTGCGATCGAGAAAGCGATGAATAATGAAAAAGACACGACTATGTACCAGACGCTGCGGGCGGAGGCTGCAAGCGCTGCCGAGGTTGAGGCGAGTGCGGTGCAGGTTCGCTACTGGCTTGAGTGCAACGGCGTTTCACAGAATACGAACCCGTCGACGATGGATGCCGATTACGAAAAGAAGTGCGATAATGGCGTTGCTTATGCGCGCTACGTGAGCGTCCAGATCACGAAGGCCTACGAACCGATGTTCAGGGTCAAAATGCTTGGGTCGAACGCGGACGGCACCTTCACTTTGGTCGGCAAGTCCGGAATCCGCGTTCAGTGAGAAAGCTTCGCTCCACACTCCGCGATGAGCAGGGCGTTGCCGCCATCGAGATGGCAGTGGCGCTTCCCGTGCTCGTGCTTTTCCTGTGGGGCATTTTTCAAATCGGGATAGCATTTCAGGCAAGCGCTGGAATGCAGCACGCGCTTGGCGAGGGCGCGCGCTATGCGACGATTTGTTTGAGACCGACGAGCGACGGAGTCTGTAGCGCCGCCACGGACGACGAAATCAAGCAACGTATTCGCGATAAGGCAATCGGAACCGGCTACGGGACGTTTTCGGAACCAAGTGTGACCACGCCCCCGGTGACTGACTGCACCAGCTGCCGGCTCTTGTCAGTGACCTTCACGATGACGCCCAATTTCCTCTTCTTCGAAAGCTCGCCAATTACCCTAACGCGGCAAAAACGGGTCTATCTGGCCACCTAATCAGCGTTTTGTGCGTGCCGCGAAGAAGGCGGTGATTGCGTCGCGCACTTCGGTGGAAGTCAGCCGCTCGGTAAAGTGGCCGTTTTCCAGTTCCATCCGCTCGATGACTTCGGAGCGGTCGGCGCGGCGCAGCAGGGCTTGGGTGAGGTGCAGCGCTTCGGCTGGTTTTGCGAGAAGGGCGGTTACAAGCCGGTCGAGCGCGGCGCCGAGTTCGCCCTTCGCGGCCACGTGACCCGCGAGTCCCATCGCCAGCGCCTCGTGCGCCCCGAACGGTTCGCCGAGCAGCAAGTGGCGCGCGGCGGCGCGGCGCCCGGCGAGCCGCGGCATGATCAGCGAACTCGCGGCTTCGGGAACCAAACCGAGATCGACGAACGGCATGACGAAGCGGCAGCCCTCCTCGGCAATCACGAAATCGCAGTGGAATAGTAAGGTAGTCCCGATGCCGACCGCATTGCCCTGCACCGCGGCGATGATCGGGACTTCGTTGTTGGCCAGCGCGCGGAGCAGGCGCCAGACCGGAATATCGGCCGATCTGGGCGTGGGCATTTCCTGCATGAAGTCGGCAAGGTCGTTGCCCCCGGTGAAATCCTCGCCCTGGCCCTCGATCGTGATCAGACGGATCGAGCGGTCCGCCGCGGCGGTCTCGATCGCGTCGGCAAGCGTGGCGTACATCGCGACCGTGATCGCGTTGCGGCGCTCGGGCCGCGCAAGGGTCAGCGCCATCACTTCGCCACGCCGCTCGACCAGCATTTGTTCGCTCATCTTGGCCTCAATCGTTCGAATCGAGTGACCTTCATGGGCGCAGCGGCTATCGCGAGGCAAATTCGCCGAGAGCCGTAGGGACCGAACAGCATGAAATTCTTCGCCGACACTGCCGACATCGCCGACATCCGCCAGCTTCACGAAAGCGGGCTGCTAGATGGGGTGACGACCAATCCGTCGCTGATCAAGAAAGCGGGGCGCGATTTCGTCGAGACGGTGCGCGAAATCGCCACGGTCTGCACCGGACCGATCTCGGCCGAAGTGGTCGCGACCGACCATGCGGAAATGATGCGCGAAGCGGAAGTGCTTCGCAAAATTGGCGACAATATCGCGATCAAGGTGCCGCTGACGATCGACGGGCTTAAGACGTGCAAGGCGCTGTCCGACGACGGGACGATGGTCAATGTCACCTTATGCTTTTCGGCCAACCAGGCGCTTCTCGCGGCCAAGGCGGGCGCAAGTTTCATCTCGCCTTTCGTAGGGCGCCATGACGACATCGGCTATCCGGGGATGGAGTTGATCGCCGACATCCGGCTGATTTACGACAATTATGATTTCCCGACGCAGATCCTCGTCGCTAGCGTGCGTAGCCCGATCCATGTCCATGACGCCGCCAAGATCGGCGCCGACGTAATGACCGCGCCGCCATCGGTGATCTGGCAGTTGTTCAAGCATCCGCTGACCGACAATGGAGTCGCGGCGTTCCTCAAGGATTGGGAAGCGACCGGGCAGAAGATTGGCTAGGGTAAAACCTTAAATTAACCCCGCCGTGGCAGTGTTGGCGTCATGGGCAGCCTTATTCCGTTCGAAGCGACCGCAGTCGCCGCGCTGCAGGATCGGCTTGGTGCGGCGGAGACCGCTAGAGCCGATTTGCTCGCATTTGCACGCGGTCATTCTGGCGCCGTTGCGACGATCCATGAGGCGGTCGTCGCCGCGCTTGAGGCCGATGGTTTCGATGATTTGATCGCGGTCGTCACGCGCGATTGGCCCGCTTTGCTTGGGTTGGAAGCGGCCGCGCTTGCGCTGATTGTCGGCGAACAGGGCTTTCGCATCGACGCACAAGCGATCGAGGCGATTGAGCCAAGGATCGTCCAGCACGCGCTCGGTTCGATCGGAAGCGTGGCGCTGCGTGGGGTCGGGCGTGGTCATCCCTTATTCGGGGAGAGCGCGAAAAACATCACTGCCGAGGCGCTGATCGGGATTGCCGCCGAATCCCCGTTTCCACGCGGAATTCTGCTGCTCGGCCAGTCGACAAGCCAGCCGACCGGGTCCGACGAGGGGTCGCAATTGTTGCAGTTCCTCGGGACCGCACTCGGCGCTATGCTGCGGCGGTGGGCGAGGACCAGCTAGAGCAGGATCAGGGCGACCCGGCGACTGCGCTCGCCGCGCGCTGGTCTCGCCACCTTCAGTTCGATCGCCGCCGCTCGCTGCACACGGTTCGCGCCTATGTCGCCACAGCGCATCGCTTCATCGACTTTTTGAGTCGTTATCGCGGCGAAATTGTCGGGCGCTTCGGGCTTCTCAACCTTCAGGCCGTCGAATTGCGCGCATTCCTCGCCGACCGGCGGGGCGACGGACTCGGGCCGTCATCGGCGGCGCGCGAAATGTCCGCGGTGCGCGCGTTCCTGAGGTTCGCCGCGGAAGAGGAAGGCAATTTGCCGCAACTGCCGCGCACCCGCAGTCCCAAGCGTCCTCGCACGCTGCCGCGCCCGGCAAGCCCTGCCGACGCAGTTGCGCTTGCCGAAGAAGCCAGTGAGGGTGCGGCACTGCCCTGGGTTGGCGCGCGCGACCTTGCGATCCTGCTGTTGTTGTATGGATCGGGGCTTCGTGTCGGCGAGGCGTTGTCGCTTCGGGCGCGCGTCTTTCCACTGGGCGCGGCGCTGCGGGTTACCGGCAAGCGCGGCAAGACTCGCGTTGTGCCGGTCCTGCCTGCGGTCAAGGACGCAATCTCGGCCTATGTCGCCGAGTGCCCGTGGCCGCTGATCGGGGACTCGCCCTTGTTCGTAGGGGCCAAAGGCGGCGCGCTGAACGCGGATGTGATCCGGCGCGCGGTGCGGACTGCGCGGACGCGTCTGGGGCTGGCCGACAGCCTCACCCCGCACGCGCTTCGCCATAGTTTTGCGACTCATTTGCTAGCGGGCGGGGCCGACCTCCGCTCGCTCCAGGAATTGCTCGGCCATGCGAGCCTGTCGTCGACCCAAATCTATACCGAGGTCGATGCCGCGCGTTTGCTCGACGTCTATCGCCACGCCCACCCGCGAGCATGAATATGGTCGGACAGCTAGGGCAGCTTGAGGTCGGGTTCGCTTTCGTCGGGGTCGATGTCGCGGTGTGTCCAGACGCGGTAGAGATACCCCCCGGCCAGCACGACCAATATCGCATTTGACGCGGGTCCGAGAAGGACATCGATGTCGGTGTAACGCTCGCCGAGCTTATAGCCGGCGAAGGCGAGCATCGCGGTCCATCCCGCAGTGCCGATGGTCGAGGCGATGAGGAAAGTGCGAAAGCGCATCCTGAGCAGCCCGGCTGGCACCGAGACGAGGCTGCGCACGGTCGGCAGCATCCGCCCCAGAAAGACGAAGAAGGTGCCGTGCGTCGCGAACCAGCGTTCGGCACGCTGGACCTCGGCCCAGCTCATCGTGATCCAGCGGCCCCAGCGATGGATGATCGGCTTCAGCCTGACGATTCCGAGCGCACGCGCGGCGAGATACCACAGGATATTGCCGAGCATCGCGCCGCCGGTTCCAGCGACGATTACCCATCCCAGGCTCAATTTGCCCTGGCCCGCGGTGACCCCGGCGATCGACATGATGACTTCGGACGGGATCGGGGGAAACACCGTTTCGAGGAACATCAGGAAGGCGACCCCGAGATAGCCCGACTGCTCGATCAGACGGACGATCCAGTCGCTCATCGCGCGGCGACCTTGGCTTCGATCGCGTCCCAGATGAGCGCTGGAGTATCGCTGCCATTGAACGCGTCGATCGCGTTGATCCCGGTCGGCGAGGTGACATTGATCTCGGTCAGATGACCGCCAATCACGTCGATCCCGACGAACAACAGTCCGCGAGCCTTCAATTCAGGGCCGAGCGCGGCGCAGATCTCGCGTTCACGGTCGGTCAATTGGGTCGCGTGCGCGGTTCCGCCAGCGGCGAGATTGGAGCGGATTTCCCCGGCGCCAGGTTTGCGATTGATCGCGCCCGCGACTTCGCCGTCGACCAGGACGATCCTTTTGTCGCCTTCGGCCACTGCGGGCAGGAACGCCTGCGCGATAAAAGGCTCGCGCCAAACCTGCCCGAACAATTCGGCAAGCGCAGCCATATTGGCGCCCTCGCGGCCGATCCGGAACACCGCCGCCCCCGCATTGCCATGCAACGGCTTGATCACGATCTCGCCATGCCTGGCATGGAATGCTTTAAGATCGGCCATTGAGCGCGTGATCAGCGTTGGCGGCATGAACCGAGCGAAATCGAGCACGAACAATTTTTCGGGCGCGTCGCGAACCGAACGCGGGTCGTTGACGACCAATGTCTCGCCCGCGATCCGCTCGAGCAGATAGGTCGCGGTGATGTAGCCGATGTCGAACGGGGGATCCTGCCGCATCAGAACGACATCGACCTGCGCGCCGAGGTCGAGCGTGACCGCATCGCCAGCTGTAAAATGGTCGCCCTCGACATGTTTCACGCCAACCGGGCGTGCGAGTGCCCGTACGCGGCCGTCCTCATAGCCCAGATCTTCGGCGAGATAATGGAACAGGCGGTGCCCGCGTTCCTGCGCTTTGAGCATCAACGCGAAGGAGGAATCGCCGGCGATGCCGATCGATTCGAGCGGGTCCATCTGAATGGCGACGGTCAGGGTCATTGGGTCATTCGCCTAGGCAAGTGCGGCGGCTTTGTCACCCGTGCCACACGTTGACGAGATGGCGCGGCAGGCGGCGCGGGACGATGAAGATGGCATCGATCCGGACGATGTCGCCAGGACGGGCGTAGCGTGCCGCCAGGCGCTCGGCGGCGGCCGCGACCCGACGCAGGCGGTAGTGGTCGAGCGACCAGGCTGCGGCCTCCGCACTGCGGCGCTGCTTGACCTCGACGAACGCAAGCGTCGAGCCGCGCCGGGCGACCAGATCGACTTTGCCACCCGCGACCCGTGCCCGAACCGCTAGAATTCGCCAGCCGTGAAGCCGAAGCCACCATGCGGCGAGCGTCTCGGCGCGTCGGCCGCGCTGCTCGGCGGAATGACGGTTCAGCTTTGGTCCCGATCGAGCGCCCGGGCATAGGCGCGTTTGCGCGAGATGCGGAGCGAGGACGCGACCTCGGCCGCAGCGCGCGAGGGGGAGAGGCGGGCTAGCGCTTCGTCGAGCGCGCGGTCGATGTCGTCGTCGGTGGCATCGGCCTTGGCGGGCGGCGGTGCGATGACGATCACGATTTCGCCCTTGGGCGCAGCGTCGGCGTAGCGTTCGGCCAGCGCCACGAGCGAGCCGGTCGCGCATTCCTCGTGCAGCTTGGAAATTTCGCGAATGACTGCCGCGTCGCGCGGCCCGAGCTGCTCGGCCAGCGTGGCGAGCGTATCACCAAGGCGCGGCCCGCTTTCATAGAGGATCAGGCTCGCGCGGACGGACGCGACTTCGGCGATCGCTTCGGCGCGGGCGCGGGTCTTTGCGGAAAGGAACCCCAGGAACAGGAAGCGGTCGGTGGGGAGCCCGGCAAGGGTCAGCGCCGCGATCGCTGCGCAGGGGCCGGGCAAGGTGTGGACGGCTGCCCCAGCGGCTCTGGCAGCGCGGACCAATTTATAGCCGGGGTCGGAAATAAGCGGAGTTCCGGCGTCGCTGACCAGCGCCACGGACTTGACCGGCAATTCGGCAAGGATGCGTTCGCACAGGGCGTCGTCGCTATGATCGTGATAGGCGGTCATCGGCGCGGTCGCCCCGATGTGCGCGAGCAATTTGGCGGTGACGCGCTTGTCCTCGGCAAGGATGCGATCGACTCCGCACAGGGTCGCGGCGGCGCGCGCGGTCAGGTCGCCGAGATTGCCGATCGGCGTCGCCACGATGTAGAGGCCGGGAGGAAGCGGTTGATTCATCGGAGACGAACGGCATGGCATTTTCCACGGGCTCGCGGCAAGCGCGGCGCGGCTTCATCACTGCTGGGTTGAGCGTTTTGGCGCTAGCGGGGTGCCGCACCACGCCAAGCGCGCCGCGCCTGCCTGATACTGGGGTTGTGCTGCCACCGGTCGTGCCGATCGACACGCAGCGCAATCTGGTCGCGGTGATCGTTCCGACCAGCGGCGAGGATGGCGCGATCGGACAGTCGATTGCCAATGCCGCCAACCTCGCCTTGATCGACAGCGGTGACAAGAGCATCCGGATCACCATCTACGACAGTGCTGGGGTCGGCGGCGCGGCGGGGGCCGCGCGGCGCGCGATTGCGCAGGGCAACCGCCTGATCCTTGGTCCATTGCTCGCCGGGGAAGTGCGCGCCGCCGCTCCGGTCGCACGGCGGGCGGGGGTGCCGATAGTCGCTTTTTCGAACGACGAAAGCGTTGCCGGACAGGGCGTCTACATCATGGGCTTCACTCCCGATCAGTCGATCGACCGGGTCGTGGCTCACGCGCGCAGCAAGGGCATGGCGCGCTTTGCCGCTTTGGTCCCGACCGGAGTGTACGGCCAGCGGGCAAGCAGGGCGATGCTTGCAGCGGTGCGCAAGTCTGGCGGGCGGATCACCGTGGTCGAACACTATGACCGCTCCCCGATGGCGGTGAAGATCGCCGCGTCCCGGCTGAGGGATAAGGGGATTTTTGACGCGGTTCTGATCGGTGATTCGGGGCGGATTGCCGCCATCGCGGCGCCAGCGCTTCCGCAGGCTGCAAAATTTCTCGGCACCGAATTATGGGCAAGTGACAAGACATTGGGAGCGACGGCCGCGATGCGAGGCGCCTGGTTCGCGGCGGCGCCCGATTTCCGCTTCAACCAGCTTACGAGCCGCTATCGCTCGCGGCATGGCAAAGCGCCTTTCCGGCTTGCGAGCCTTGGCTATGATGCGGTGCTTCTGGCGGTGCGCAGTTCGAAGGATTGGCCGGTGGGGCGTGCCTTCCCGGCTGCCCGGCTTACCGAGAAGACGGGATTTTCCGGAGTGGACGGCAATTTCCGCTTCGGGCGCGACGGGATCGCCGAGCGCTTGCTTGAGGTGCGGCAGGTCAACGCGACGGGGACGAGCGTCGTCGCTCCTGCAACCAAGGGCTTCTAGGCGGCGATTTCGGCGAGGATCGAGTCGAGCAGGAGGCGACCAGCCAAAGTGGTTCGCAGGCGATCGCCCTTTCGTTCGAGCAGGCCGTGTCCGGCGAGGCGATCGACCGCTGCGTCATCGACGAGGCGGTCGAGTCCGAGCCGCTCGGCAAGCCCGGCGGGCGAAATCCCTTCGGCGAGGCGCAATCCCATTACCAGCGCTTCGTGCCCGGCCTCTTCCCGGGTCAGCGCTTCCTCCTCGACCAGTCCGTTGTTGTTGCGTGTGACGGCCGACAAAAAATTTTCGGGCTTTTTGTGGCGCACCGTTCGAAGTCCGCCGCGACGGCCGTGCGCACCGGGGCCGACCCCGGCGTAATCGAGGTAGCGCCAGTAAGCGAGATTGTGGCGGCTCTCGGCGCCCGGCCGCGCATGGTTGGAGATTTCATAGGCGGGCATTCCCGCGGCGGCAGTGCGGGCCTGAGTGAGTTCGAACAGGCTTGCCGCGACTTCTGAATCGAGGGGCTCAAAGGCGCGCTTGGCGACCATCGACGCGAAGCGGGTGCCCGGCTCGATCGTCAATTGGTAAAGCGAGAGATGCTCGGTGCCGAGCCCGAGTGCTCGATCGAGATTCGCCGACCAGCGCGCTTCGTCATCGCCGGGGAGGGCGTAGATGAGGTCGAAGCTGACCCGCCGGACCGCCGATTGCGCCGCGTCGAGCGCGTTCAGCCCTTCGGTCGCCGAATGCGCTCGGCCAAGGAAAGCCAGCGACTCATCGTCGAAGCTTTGCAACCCGAGGCTGATGCGGTTGACCCCGGCTCGGGCGAGGTCGGCGAACCGCGCCGCCTCCGCGCTATTGGGGTTGGCCTCGAGCGTGATCTCGACGTCGTCGGCAACCGGCCAATAATTTCGGGCAGCGGCGATGATCGCCTCGACCGTGGCCGGGTCCATCAGTGACGGGGTCCCGCCTCCGAAAAAAATCGAGGTCAGGCGGTGTGATGGGAGAAGCGCCGCCTCGTGCGCGAGGTCGGCGAGCAAGGCCTTGCGCCAATCGGCCTGATCGACCGAGTCGCGGGCATGGCTGTTGAAGTCGCAGTAAGGGCATTTCGAAACGCAGAACGGCCAATGGACGTAGAGCGCGAGGTTCTGGCCTGCCTCCCGGGTCATTCCTGCTGCAATGCCGCCACCAGCTTGGCGAAGGCCACCGCGCGATGGCTGACGGCATGTTTGGCGGCGGGTTCGATCTCGCCGAAGGTGCGGGTGTCGCCATTGGCGACGAACATCGGGTCGTAGCCGAAGCCGTTGGGTCCGCGTGGCGGCCAGACCAAAGTGCCGTGAACCTTGCCTTCGAAGCTTTCGATGGCGCCGTCGGGCCAGGCGAGCGACAATGCGCAGT
Source organism: Sphingomicrobium sp. (assembly GCA_035575595.1). Classification (GTDB taxonomy): domain Bacteria; phylum Pseudomonadota; class Alphaproteobacteria; order Sphingomonadales; family Sphingomonadaceae; genus Sphingomicrobium. Next base: position 15,995 of record DATLXR010000040.1, on the reverse strand, counting down.
CGAAATGCGCGTCATGCCCGGCGTCGGGTCCGGCGGCCTCGACCTCGCGCCACACGCGCTCCATCGCTCGACCGAAGTCGCGGTTGCCGGTTTGGTCCTCGGCCCAGCGTGCGGAGTGGATACCCGGGCGGCCGTGGAGCGAATCGACGCTGAGCCCGCTGTCATCGGCGAGCGCAGGCAAGCCGCTCAAATCGGCCGATGCGCGCGCTTTCAATTCGGCATTGTCGACGAAGGTGACCCCGGTTTCCTCGGGCTCGGGAAGGTCGAGGTCGGCCGCCCCGACGCACTCGATCCCGAACGGGGCGAGCAGCTCGCGCATTTCGCGCAGCTTGCCTTCATTGTGCGTGGCGATGACCAGCTTGGGGCCGATACCCTTCACTTGCCCGCTGCCAGCAATTGCGCCTTGAAAATCTCGGCGCAGCCGATCTTGGCGAGGCGGAGCAGGCGGAGCAGCCCTTCCTCGTCGAAGGTCGCGCCCTCGGCGGTCAATTGCGCCTCGACCATCGCCCCGTCGCCGGTGAGCACGAAATTACCGTCCGAATGGGCGTTCGAATCCTCGATATAATCGAGGTCGAGCACCGGCGTGCCCTGATAGATTCCGCACGACACGGCCGCGACCTGGGTGATGATCGGGTCGACGGTCAGCGCGCCCGAGGCGAGCAATTTGTCGATCGCGATCCGCAACGCGACCCACGCGCCCGAAATCGATGCAGTGCGCGTGCCGCCGTCGGCCTGGATGACGTCGCAATCCACGACGATCTGGCGTTCGCCGAGCTTTTTCAAATCGACCACGGCGCGCAGCGAGCGCCCGATCAGCCGCTGGATCTCCTGCGTGCGGCCCGATTGCTTGCCCTTGGCTGCCTCGCGATTGCCGCGAGTGTGGGTTGCGCGCGGGAGCATTCCATATTCGGCGGTAACCCAGCCCTGGCCCTTGCCGCGAAGGAAGGGCGGGATCTTATCCTCGACCGAGGCGGTGACGAGCACCCTTGTTTCGCCAAAACTGACCAGGCACGCCCCCTCGGCATGCTTGGTAAAGCCGGGTTCGAAGATCAGTTCGCGCAATTGGTCGGGGGCGCGGCCGCTGGGGCGCATGGAGGTCTCCTGAAAGCGTTTCGCTGGCCCTAGACGCTCGCTTGCGTCGATTCAAATTGGGTTTTCATACCGTGCCGACTACATCGCCACCATGAGCGAGCCGATCGGCGATCTTTCCAACCGCATGTGCGACATCTTCCGGCTGGTGGTCGAGGCCTATCTCGAGCGCGGGCAGCCGGTCGGATCGAAGATGCTCAGCGGGAGCCTGAGCCTGTCCCCCGCCTCGATCCGTGGCGTGATGCAGGAATTGGAGGAACGCGGGCTGCTGACCCACCCGCACACTTCGGCGGGGCGAATCCCGACCGAGCATGGGCTTCGGCTGTTCGTCGACGGGATCATGCACAACAGTCTTCCTCGCGCCCGCGAGCGCGCCGCGATCGAGGCGGGGCTGAAGGATCGCCCGATCGAGGAAGCGCTCGCCGCTGCGACTGCGACACTGTCGGGCCTGTCGGCCTGCGCCGGGGTGGTGCTCGCACCCAAAAGCGAGCTTCGCCTGCGTCAGCTCAATTTCGTGCCGCTCGGTCCCGATCGCGCGCTGGCGGTACTGGTCGGGCTCGATGGCAGCGTCGAGAATCGAGTCGTCCTGCTGCCCGCCGGGACCAGCGCGCTCGGGCTTGCCGAAGTGGGCAATTACGTCAGCCAGCGCTTGTCCGGGCTGACGCTGAGTGAAGCCGAGGCGCGACTTCGAGCCGAAATTATCGAGCGTCATGAGGCTCTCGACAGCGCCTCCGCCGAATTGGTCGCTTCGGGGCTTGCCGACTGGAGCGTGGATCAGGCGCAGCGTCCGGTGCTGATCGTTCGCGGACAGGCCAATCTGATCGACGAGGCCGCCGCCGCCGACCTCGAACGCGTCCGCCGCCTGCTCGACGAGCTTGAGGACCGGCAGGATATTGCCCGGTTGCTCGAAGGCGCGCGCGAGGGGCAGGGGTGCCGAATCTTCATCGGCAGCGAGAATCGGATGTTCGCTCTGTCGGGATCGTCGGTGATCGCCGCGCCCTATCGCGGGAGCGATGGCCAGGTGGTTGGCGTTGTCGGGGTTATCGGACCGACCCGATTGAACTATGCGCGCGTCGTACCCATGGTGGATTTCACTGCTCAAGCCCTCACGAGATATATGAAATGATCGAAGACGAAGACCTGCACGACGAAGCCGAAGCCATCCGCGCGGAAACCGCGGCCGACGCTCCTGAACTTGCCGAACATGACCGAGTCGCCGAACTCGAGCGTGAGCTCGAGGAAGCGAAGTCGAAGGCGCTCTATGCCGCCGCCGACACGCAAAATGTCCGCCGCCGGCTCGAAGCGGAGAAAGCGCAGGCCTCGGCCTATGCGGTGACCGGCTTTGCCCGCGACATGCTCGCGGTGCGCGATCACCTCGACCGGGCGCTTAGCCACGTGCCCGAGACGGCACGAGCCGATGACAGCCAGAAGAGCTTTCTCGATGGCATCGCTGCGACGTTGCGCGAACTCGACACGATTTTCGCTCGCAATGGAATCGAGCGGATTGCCGCGAAGGGTCTGCCGCTCGACCCCAACAAGCATCAGGCGATGATCGAAATGCCAAGCGACGCCGAGCCCGGGACGATCGTCGAGGAGATGCAGGCGGGCTATATGCTCAAGGACCGCCTGCTGCGTCCGGCGTTGGTCGGGGTCGCCAAGGCCGGGTGAAGCTCGCGATCGCCTTGATCCTGCTCACGGCGGGCTGTCGCGAGGCGCTTCCCCAGGAGCCCCCGCCGGGTTCGATCATCGATGAGAAGGCCAATGAATATATCCGTGAACGAAGCCCGAAGCCGGTCCTGATCAGCTATCGGCGCGCCGGAGCGGTGACGGCCGTCGAGCGCCCGACACCGCTTTCCGGAGTTCTCGATTTCACCGGCCGCTGCATCCGCCTTCAGGATCGCGGCGGAGCGATGAAAATCCTTATCACCGCGTGGGGCTCCACCTTGAAACGCGATTCGATGGGTTGGTTCTGGCTAATAGGCCAGGACCGGCTTCGCCACGGCGCCTCTGTAAAGGGCAAAGGCGGTGAACTTGCGTCGCTTCCGCCCGCCGCAATGCTTGGCGTCGACGTGCCAGCCGAATGCGCGCGGGGTCCGGCGGTCGAGGTGATCGGCATCCGCCGGTCGTAGCTGGCCGATGGGGGCGAACCGCGAGGGGCGAGGGAACGGCACAGCCAAAGGCTCGCCGCTCCCCGCTTGATCAGAAGGCCCTGCGCACCGTCAAACCAATCGTCCTCGGCTGACCGACATTGAAGCCAAGCCGCGCGCGACCGCCGCGTTCGCGGTCGAACGACAGCCGTGGCGATTCGTCGAAGATGTTGTTGGCGTAGAGGATCAGGTCGAGCCCGCTATCCATCTCCAGCCCGGCCGAAAGATTGACCAGATTGTAGGAGGGCAGCTTCAGGTCGAGCGTGGTTCCGGCCCCCGTAGGAATACCGCCGAAATTATTGCCATAGCGGAAGGTCCGCGGATTGTTTTCCTGATCCGCCGGCTGGGTGTAACGGCTGCCGACATGCTGGATGCTTCCCGATACATACCAGTCGCTGCGGTCATTGAACCGCTGCCCATAGGTCGCCGTGGCGGCAATCTGGAATTTGGGCACGCTTGGCAGGCGATTGCCATCGCGGATTCCGGTCGTCGCCGCGAGCGCTCCTGGCAGGGTCGAGTCGAATTCCGCCTGAATGTAGCTACCAGCGACCGAGAGATCCAAGCCTTCAAACGGTGATGCACCGAATTCCATTTCGACACCCGTGGTGTGGGCCTTGGGAACGTTGAACACGATGCGCGATGAGCAGGTGCCGGCGTCGAGCGTGACCTGGAGATCCTTGATCCTGGTATGGAACACTGCGGCATTGAACGTAATCGGACCGCGCGAATATTTCGCCCCGGCCTCGTAATTCCACAATGTCTCATCGTCGAACGCGCCCGCGAACGGACCGAACAAGGCTTCGTCCGCGTCGCTGCACAAGGGGAGGTTGAGCGGATCGTTGACGCCACCAAGACGGAATCCCTTGGCGGCCTGGACATTGAACTTGAGATTATTGTTCGGTTCGAAGGTGGCGATCACCCTCGGGCTGAAGCCCTTCGACGACGTCTTGTCGCCGATCAGCCGATCGCCATTCGAAAAGAGTCCGCCCGATATGAAGTCGCGCGTTTCGTTAAAGTCGAAGTAGCGGCCGCCCGCGGTCAGCGCGAATTGGCCGAAATCGTAGCTCACCTCGCCGAACACGGCCTTCTGCTTGATGTCGTAGGGCAGGTCCGCATTGTAAGGCGAATTGGCCGAAAAGCCGTTGGCCGTTGCCGCCGAAACCCCCGCCCCGAGGGCGGCATCGGTGAAGGCGTCATACCCCGGGGTCGGCAAGCGCTGGGCATAGACGCGCTCGACGTCGGAGTAGAAGCCGCCGAATACCCATTGGAATGGCCCCGGGCCGGTCGAACCCAGTCGCAACTCCTGAGTCCATTGCTTTAGGTCGGTCGTGTCGCGCAAGTTGGAGGGCAAGAGCACGCCACGGTCAGGGAAGTCGAGGTCGTCCGACACCGAGCCGGTCAGCGCCGAGGCATCGCGCGAGACGAGGATGTCGCGATTGATGTAGCTCGTCACCGACGTCAGCTCGACGCCGCCGAAGTCATAAGAGCCGGTCAAATCGGCGAGCAGCGTATTGTCCTTGAACCGCTCGCGCAGCTGCAAATATTGCTCGCGATCGTCGAAGGTGAAGGCCTGGCGGGTAGTGGTCAGCGGGTTGGCGTAGAGGTTGAATTCCTCCTCTCGGTTAAAGCCACCGGCGCGGATTTGCTGGTAGACCACACGCGGCGTCAGTCGAAGCTCCGGCGTCGGCTGCCACAGCATGGAGACGCGGGCGCCCGCGCGGCTGCCATCGTTGATATTCTTGCCGCCAGCGGGACCGACGGCGTCGATGAAGCCCCCAAATTGCTGCCCATAACCGACGATGCGGATCGCTGCGGTTTCGCCGAGGGGCAGGTTGATCGCGGCTTTGACATGACCGCCAAGGGCGTCTTCTTCGACCGCGTTGATATTGGCTTCGATCAAGCCTTCGGTCCGCCCCAGCTTGGGCTGGTTGGTGATGTAGCGGATCGTGCCGCCGACCGAGCCGGACCCGAACAATGTTCCTTGCGGACCGCGCAGGGTCTCGACGCGGTTGAGGTCGAACAGGTCGAAGTCGGGCGTGAACAAGGATAGCGAAATCACCGACTCGTCGAGATAGACGCCGACCTGTTCCTTGACCCCAGGCTGGTCGCGAACGATCTGACCTGCGGAAACGCCGCGGACCGACACCTGGCTTTGCCCCGGCCCGAGGTTCTGGACGGTCAGGCCCGCGACGTTGCGGCTGATATCCTCGATCGTCGAGGCATTGGCGCGCTGAATGTCTTCCTGGGTCTGCGCATTAATCGAGAAGGGCACGTCCTGGACCGTCGAAGCACGCTTGGTCGCGGTGACGATGATGACATCGCCCGCGCTGCTGTCCGGTGGCGTGTTCGCGGCTTGCGCCTGCGTTTCGCTTTGAGTCTGTGCCAAGGCTGGCGCCGCCAAAAAGACCGTCGAGCCAAGCAAAAAAGAACGCAGGATTATTGTGGAACGGCGCATGAAATTCCCCCCTTTTCGTGCAAGTCGTTGAGCCGACATTAACCGGATGTTCAGCGACGGGAAGGGGGATCGGTGGCAATTGTCCCATTCGGCGCGCGGTGTGGCAGAATCGTTACATTAGGATTCTCAAGCGAATGGAAGCCGGGGCAAATTGGCCAGGTTCGTAATTGGAAAGCCGTGCCCCGCCAGAAAGGCGTGACGAACGATCTCGGCCTGTTGTTCGAGCCCATAGCGATCGAAGGCGCGGCCAAGCACAGGAATATAGCCGTAGCGGCAAAAAGGATGGCGCATCAGCGGCAAATAAAAGCGCCCCCGAGTCTGCGTTTGCCAGACATGAGTCATCTCGTGAATGAACAGGCCCTGCAGCGCGAGCGGCTCGGCACTGAAATCTTCCGACCAGTGCGGGCTCTTTGGGTGGAAGTGGAGGTTGCCGGTTGGCGCCATGACCACGCCACGCGGCTGCAACCACCACCATTTGCGGCGGACAATGTTCACGCGGCCGTAGTCGATCGTATCGGCGAACATCGTCCTCGCGAGTGCGATTTCGCCGGGCGTGAGGGGGCGGGCATCGTTCATCGCTTGGTCCTTGCGAGCAACGGAGTGTCGAAGCAATCCATTGAAATCGCTAGCCGGGCGGAGGGCCGTGCTCGCCTGTCCCCCGGACAGGCTGCGCGCGGCCCTTGCCCGCCGCTTCGGCGGGCGCTAGTGCAGCGCCAAATCAAACTGGAAGGAATATCCACATGAGCGAGACCGCCGATCGGGTTAAGAAGATCGTCGTCGAACATCTCGGTGTTGACGCCGAGAAGGTCACCGAGGAAGCCAGCTTCATCGACGACCTCGGCGCCGACAGTCTCGACATCGTCGAGCTCGTCATGGCTTTCGAGGAAGAGTTCGGCGTCGAAATTCCCGACGACGCGGCCGAGAAGATCGCCACCGTCAAGGACGCGATCGACTTCATCGATACGAACAAGAGCTAATCGGAAGCGATTTGGCTGCCGCCCGCCTCGTGAATCGATGGCGGCACGAACGGCTTCCCGCTAATAACGGGAGGCCGTTTGCGTATCGCGGCACGGAGGGATGAAATCATGCGGCGTGTGGTAGTGACTGGAATGGGGCTCGTGACACCCCTGGGAGCCGACGTTGAAACGACGTGGGCGAACATCTTGGCGGGCAAGAGCGGCGCCGGGCCGATCACCCATTTCGACGCGTCGGACCAGAAGTGCCGCATTGCTTGCGAGGTCAAGCCGGCCGATCACGAATATGGTTTCGACCCGAGCAAGCGCGTCGATCACAAGGTCCAGCGCCAGGTCGACCCGTTCATCGTCTTTGGAATCGACGCCGCCGGGCAGGCGATCGAGGACGCAGGCCTGACCGACATGTCCGAAACGATGCGGCTGCGCGCCGGCTGTTCGATCGGGTCGGGCATCGGCGGATTGCCGGGGATCGAAAGCGAATCGCGCGTGCTCGCCGAAAAGGGGCCGGGCCGTGTCTCGCCGCACTTCGTCCACGGGCGCCTGATCAATCTCATTTCGGGCCAGGTCAGCATCAAATATGGCCTGATGGGCCCCAATCACGCAGTGGTCACCGCCTGCTCGACCGGAGCGCATTCGATCGGCGATGCCGCGCGGATGATCAAGGATGACGACGCCGACATCATGCTCGCAGGCGGTGCCGAAGCGACGATCTGCCCGATCGGGGTCGCCGGTTTCGCCCAGGCCCGCGCGCTCAACATGAGCTGTAACGACCGCCCGGAGCAGGCAAGCCGCCCGTATGACAAAGGCCGCGACGGTTTCGTAATGGGCGAAGGCGCTGGGGTGGTCGTGCTCGAGGAATATGAGCATGCCAAGGCCCGTGGCGCAAAAATCTATGCCGAAATCGTCGGCTATGGCCTATCGGGCGACGCCTATCATGTCACGGCACCGCATCCGGAGGGCTTGGGGGCCGAGCTGGCGATGCGGATGGCCCTTAAGAAGGCAAGCCTTCAGCCGTCTGATATTGATTACATAAATGCCCATGGCACGTCGACGATGGCCGACACGATCGAACTCGCAGCGGCCATGCGGGTGTTCGGCAAGGATTTGAGCGGAGCCTCGATGAGCAGCACCAAGTCAGCGATCGGGCATCTGCTCGGCGGCGCAGGGGCGGTCGAAAGCATCTTCTGCATCCTGGCGATCCGCGACCAGATTGTGCCGCCGACGCTAAACCTGGACGATCCCGATGACGGCACCGAAGGCGTCGATCTCGTTCCGCACACTGCCAAGAAGCGCAAGGTTCGTGCGGTGCTCAACAACAGCTTCGGCTTTGGCGGGACCAACGCCAGCCTGGTGATGAAAGCGGTCGACTAGCCGGTGCTTCGCCGCCTGTTTCTGATCGTCGCGCTGCTTGGCCTTGCCTTCGCTGTGGGCAGCTATTGGCTGCTGTGGGCAAGTCCCGGCCCAAAGGACGGCCCGCACACGATCATCGTTCAGGAAGGATCGAGCCTGGCAAAGGTCGCAGACGATCTCGTCGCGGCGGGCGCTGTGCCGGGGAGCGTGACTACGTATCGCGCAATGGCAAAGCTGTTCGGATCGGGTGACCCGGTGCAGGCGGGAGAGTTTTCGATTCCGCGCGGAACCGGGGGCGCAGCGGTGCTCGATCTCCTCCAGCACGGCCAGCCAATTCAGCGCCTTTTGACCATCGCCGAAGGGACGCCCTCGATCATCGTCCAGGAAAAGCTCGCCGCTGTGAAGGAGCTCATCGGGGCGGTGCCGGCCGCACCCGAAGGCGCAATTCTTCCCGACAGCTACAGCTATCAGCGCGGAGAGACTCGCGCGGCGGTGCTCAAGCGGATGACGGTCGCGATGGACAAGCAGCTTGCTTCCTTGTGGGCGAAGCGCAAGCCGACCAGCGTCGTAAAGACGCCCGCCGAAGCGATCATCCTCGCCTCGATCGTCGAAAAGGAAACCGCCAAGGCGGCCGAGCGTCGCACCGTCGCCGGAGTCTATTCTAACCGCCTCCGGATCGGAATGAAGCTCGATGCCGACCCGACCGTGATCTACCCGATCACCAAGGGTAAGCCGCTCGGGCGCCGAATCCTTCGCAGCGAATTGAACGCGATCACCGGCTATAATACTTATCGCGAAACGGGCCTTCCGGCGGGTCCGATCGCCAACCCGGGCCGGTTGAGCATCGCCGCGGTGCTCGACCCTGCGCCGACCAAGGCGCTCTACTTCGTCGCCGATGGCACTGGCGGGCATGTCTTCGCGGACACGCTGGCCGAGCATAATGCCAATGTCTCCAAATGGTTCGCGATCCGCCGCGCGCGCGGCGAGATGTAGTCAGGCGCCGATCGATTCAACCTCGACGTAGCCGACCAGACCGCCGGCATAGCCCCAGCCCCAGCCCAACGAACAATCGAGCATCCGGAAAGTATCACTAGCACTGATCGTGACAATGACGGACGCAGTTGGGGACGGCGCATCACGCAGTGCAGTTTCAAATCCAATGTGGCGCAGCAAAGGCTCCGCATAATGCGATGCGATGACCCGACCCGCCAGAGCGACGTCGGCTAGGTCCTTGCGAAATGCGTGTGTCGCGGGATCGGGCAGCGCCGACACTCCGGTCAGCGCGAACCCGTCAGCGATGGGCGAAGGCGGGTTCGCGCGAGCCGGTGCGCTGTCCGCCGATCGCCGGGCGGCTGCCGTTGCCCCCGTCTTCGACGCGGAGAAAGCGCTTGAATCCCTCAAGAAAACTGGTCCCATCGTTGGTTCGGACGACGAACACGTTGCGGCGGTCGTCCTGATCGCGTTCGCGGCGCAGATAGCCGAGGCCACCGAGCGTATTCAAGGCGCGCGTGACCACCGGCTTTGAAACTCCGAGAATCCGGGCGAGCCCGCGCACCGTATGTGGACCCGGCGTCAGATAGACCAGCATCAATAGCGCCATCTGGCGATTGGTCAGGTCGGGAGCTCCGGAACGGACATATCCGATCAGCGTGCGCATCCAGCCAGATAGCGAAACTTCGCCCATTGGTCCCAGAACTCCCTTCGTCGCGTAGTGGGAGATTAACCGAGCAGAAGCGTTTTAGTTTCGTTGCTTCAACCAATTTCCATCAAGATTTCGCGACATGGCCGGGCAAAACGCGCCGATTATCCGCCGAATCGTGCATCCAAAGCGGCGAAAGCGGCACGGAGTCCCAGTGCCTCGCCTCCCTTGGGCCGGCCAGGCTTGGCCGATGGCCGCCAGGCAAAGGTATCGAAATGCGCCCACGGAACGCCATCGGGGACGAAGCGCCTTAGAAACAAAGCCGCTGTAACCGCGCCTGCCATCGGCGAGTCCGCCGAATTGGCCAAATCGGCGAGGTCGGATTTGAGCATTTCATCATAATTGTCCCACAATGGCATTCGCCAGATCGGGTCGCTCCGATCGGCAGCGGCCGCGAGCAATTGCTCGGCAAGACCATCGTCATTGGCAAACATGGCCGGCAAGTCGGGACCAAGCGCGACCCGCGCCGCCCCGGTCAGCGTTGCAAAGTCAAGGATCAGCCCGGGCTTTTCCTCCCCCGCACGCGTCAGCGCATCGCCGAGGACAAGCCGCCCCTCGGCGTCGGTATTGTCGATCTCGACCATCAGGCCTCGGCGAGAGGTGATGACGTCGCCAGGGCGAAAAGCGGTCGCCGACACGCTGTTCTCGACCGCGGGGATCAGCAGATGGAGCCGCACCGGCAATCGTTCGCCCATCACCAGCCGCGCCAGCGCAAGCGCATGTGCCGCGCCGCCCATGTCTTTTTTCATCAGGCGCATTCCGCTTGCCGATTTGATGTCGAGCCCGCCGCTGTCGAAGCAGACGCCCTTGCCGATGATCGCCACGCGCGGCGCATCGTCGCGGCCCCAGCGCAGTTCGATCAGGCGAGGGGCACGCTCGCGCGCGGCCCCGCGCCCAACCGCCGCGATCATCGGGTAACCGCTGTCCAAAGCGTCACCCTGCGTGACTACGACCTTCGCGCCATATTTCTTGGCGAGCGCGCGCGCCGCACTTTCGACTTCGGCAGGCCCAAGGTCGGCAGCGGGGGTGTCGACCAGATCGCGGACCATTGTGGTCGCTTCGGCGAGGGCGATGGTCAGGCCGACGCTCGCCGCCTCGCTGGTCAGCAGCACCCGCTCCCCGCGGTCGGGCGCGGGCTTGGACTTGTAGCGATCGAAGCGATGCTGGCCGAGCAGCCAGCCGAGCGCGGCAATTCCCGGATTGCCCTCGGCGAGCCGGTAAACCCCCAGCGGAAGCACTTCGCCGAGCCGCGCGAGGCACCATGGCGAAAGCTTGTCGACGTCGGCAACGGTGGTGACGACATCGTGCGCGCCGTCGGCCGTCGGGAGCAGCGCGAACTGGTATCCGGTCTTGCCGTCGAAGCGCATCGCCTCGAGCAAAGCGCGGCGTGCGGGCGACTGCTTTTTCGACCAAAGCTCGAAATTTGTCTTGTCGACAAGGTGAATAGTGCGCGCGGTCTCGCCGCGGTCGGGCCTCAGCAGTGGTGCGAAATCTGTCATTACCCGCCCTTAGCCGAGGCCAAGGGCGGGCAACAGACGAGTCTATTTGGCAAGCTGGCCGCGCACTGCGCCCTTGGGAAAGGCGGCATTGTGCACGTTGACGTAATAGTCGCCCGGATCCTTGAGGATATCCAGCGCGAGTTCGCGTGTGACTGTGACACAGCCCGAGCTGCGACCGTTGGTCGGCGCACGAAGCGTGACCTTGACCGGACCAGCAACGCCCGGCGCCGCTTCGTGGATATGCGCTGCAGTAGCCGGCGTAATGTTGCGCACGCTCAGCGTGTAGCAAATCTGCCGCTTGCCCGAATTGACCGTCACGGCCGCGGTGCCGCGTCCATCGGGATCGCCCGGACCCGGAGCTTCGGCAGCGCCGGTAAGGCTGGTCTGCAGCTTGCGGCCACCGTCGGAGGCAATCGCCGAGCCGGCGACGAGCGCTGCGGATGCGGCGAGCGAAAGTGCAAAAGTCGTGCGTCTCATGTCGGAATCTCCATTGCTAGAAGCCCGACCAACGGTCGCCATTGCGCCGGGGTTCCCGCTCAGGCGCTCAGCGGTACCCCGAACAAATCATGCTCGTCGGCATCCTCGACCATCACCCGGACGACGTCCCCCGGAAAAAGGTGCCCGGCGTCGCGCAAATGAACCTCGCCGTCGATTTCCGGAGCATCGGCCTTCGACCGGCCGGTAGCACCTTCACCCTCGACCGCGTCGATCAGCACGTCGATCGTCCGGCCAATTTTGGCCTCGAGCTTCTCGGCCGAAATGCGCGCGGTAAGCTCCATGATCCGCGCATAGCGCTCTTCCTTGAGTGTCTCTGGCACTTGATCCGGAAGCGCATTGGCGGCCGCGCCCTCGACCGGCTCGAATCGGAAGGCGCCAACACGGTCGAGCCGCGCTTCGCCCAGCCAGTCGAGCAGATACTGAAAGTCCTCTTCGGTCTCGCCGGGAAAACCAACCACGAACGACGACCGGATCGCGATGTCGGGGCAGATTTCGCGCCACGAGGCGATACGTTCGAGCACCCGCGCCTCATTGGCGGGGCGCTTCATCGACCGCAGGATCTTGGGACTGGCGTGCTGAAAGGGAATGTCGAGGTAAGGCAGGACAAGCCCTTCGGCCATCAGCGGAATAACGCGATCGACGTGCGGATAGGGGTAGACATAATGGAGCCGCACCCACGCCCCCAATTTGCCAAGCTCGCGGGCCAGATCGGTCATATGGGCGCGAACGGGCTCCCCTTTCCACGGCCATTCGCCATGCTTGAGGTCGAGCCCGTAGGCGCTGGTGTCCTGGCTGATCACCAGCAGCTCGCGCGTCCCCGCGGCAACGAGCTTTTCCGCCTCGCGCAGGATCGCGTCCGGCCGGCGCGAGACGAGGTCGCCGCGAATCGACGGGATGATGCAGAAGGCGCAGCGGTGATTGCAGCCCTCCGAGATCTTCAAATAGCTGTAATGGCGCGGAGTGAGCTTGATACCCGGCCCGATGTTCGCCTGGGGCACAAGGTCGAGGTAAGCGTTCGGGACCGGCGGCGCTGCCTCGTGCACCGCGGCAACCACCGCTTCATATTGCTGCGGGCCGGTGATCGCGAGCACCGCAGGGAAGCGCGCGCGGATCAAATCGGCGTCATTGCCCATGCAGCCGGTGACAACGACGCGGCCATTTTCGGCAATCGCTTCGCCAATCGCCTCGAGGCTTTCCGCCTTGGCGCTGTCGAGGAAGCCGCAGGTATTGACCAACACGACATCGGCGCCCGCATAATCGGGCGACATTTGATAGCCGTCGGCGCGCAGCTTGGTCAGTATCCGCTCGCTGTCGACCAGTGCCTTGGGACAGCCGAGCGAGACCATGCCGACGCGCGGCGGGGAGGGGAGTTGGGTGGCCATGGGAAGCCGCCGCCCCTAACCCCCTTTCGCGGCAAAAGCGAGGCCAACATCGAAAGGCACGTTCTGCCCTTGACAGTTTCGACCGGACGACGCTTAGCGCGCGGCATTCCCCCCACCGGAAAGCCAAGACCCGATGTTCGACCTGCCACCGCCCGATCCGAGCATCCAGTTCGAGCTTGCCTCGATCGGCATTTCGAAAGGTCTCGCGCAGACTCGCGGGCCGCAGGTGGTCGCTCGCGCTGGACTGGGGTTCGGCAAATTCTCGCTCGAAGCAAGCGGCAAGAATATCGACGGAAGGCGCGATGCGGGGATTGAATCCTTCTTCTCGGCGGGGGTGGCGACCAAGGCGGCCGGGTTCGATCTATCGGCGCGTGCTGGACTGAAGACGGTCCACGGCATCACCGCGCAGGTTGACCGCCATGCGCTTGAGATGCGGGTCGAGGCGGGGCGCAAGTTCGGCGCCGTGCGCGCAATCGCAACTGTGCTCTATTCCCCGGACGACACAGGCTCGACCGGAAGCGCCGCCTTTTTCGAAGGCGGTCTCGCTTGGGAGGTCCGCAAGGGGACGCGCATCGGCGCGCGCCTCGGGGCGCCGCGAACGCGTCCGCGCGCCCGACTACACGGCGTATAATTTCGGAATAACGCAGGACATTTTCCCGCAATTGTCGGCCGACCTGCGCGTCTACGACACCGATTCAAGCAAGCTTGGTTACGCATTCAAGCGCCGCTTGGTTGCGTCGATCCGCACCAAATTCTGAAGGTCCACCGTGCCGGATTGCCGATGGCGCGCGGGTGGCCATGTTTGCGCCGGGCGGCTAGACCCGCCTTATTAGCAATCTCGGGATGTAATGATGCGGATCGCGATGATCGGAACGGGGTATGTCGGGCTGGTCTCGGGCACCTGCTTTGCCGATTTCGGGCACCATGTCATTTGCGTCGACAAGGACCAGGGAAAGATCGACGCCCTGCTCGGCGGCAAGATACCGATCTGGGAGCCGGGCCTGCAGGGACTCGTCGCAGCAAATGTCGCGCGCGGCCGCCTCAAATTCACGACCGAACTTGGCGATGCGCTCAAAGATGCTGAAGCGGTGTTCATCGCCGTTGGAACTCCCTCCCGGCGCGGCGATGGCCATGCCGACTTGAGCTTCGTCTTCGCCGCGGTTGAGGAGCTTGCCAAGGCGCTCGATCATGCCGTGGTAGTGGTCACCAAGTCGACCGTTCCGGTAGGCACCGGCGACCGCATCGTCGAGCTTCTGGCCGAGCATGGAGCGCCCGAAGGCTGCACGGTTGCTTCCAATCCCGAATTTTTGCGCGAGGGTGCGGCAATCGCCGACTTCAAGCATCCCGACCGAATATTGGTTGGCGCCGAGGACGAGCGGAGCCGTGCCGTTCTTGCCGAAATCTACCGTCCTTTGTTCCTTAACAAGGCGCCATTGCTCTTCACCGGGCGCAGGACCGCTGAACTCACCAAATATGCGGCGAACGCCTTTCTCGCGATGAAGATCAGCTTCATCAATGAGATTGCCGATCTGTGCGAAGCGGTCGGCGCTGATGTCCAGGACCTCGCTCGCGGGATCGGACTCGACAATCGCATCGGTCCGAAGTTCCTCCACGCGGGGCCGGGCTATGGCGGAAGCTGCTTTCCAAAGGACACGCTCGCCTTGCTCCGCGCGGCCGAGGAGGCAGGTGTTGCCCAGCGCATCATCGGCACCGTCGTCGCTGTCAACGAAGAGCGGAAGCAGGCAATGGTCGAGAGGGTCGCGGCGGCGCTTGGCGGCGAGTTGTCGGGCAAGCGCGTCGCCGTGCTCGGGCTGACATTCAAGCCCAACACCGACGACATGCGTGACGCCCCGTCGATCCCATTGATCACCGCGCTGGTCGAACGCGGCGCAGACGTGATCGCTTTCGATCCCGTGGGTCGCGCGCAGGCCGAACCTTTGCTGCCCAAGATCATCTATGCCGAAACGGCCGAAGGCGCCGCCGACGACGCTGACGCTTTGGTCGTGGTTACCGAATGGGATGAATTTCGAGCGCTCGACCTGCGCGATATTGCGCGCCGAATGCGCGGTAATAGCTTGATCGACTTGCGTAATATTTACGATCAATTAGAGTCTGCGAGAGCAGGTTTGCGCCATTTCGGGGTAGGTCGGGGCGAGGCGTCAAAACCGGGGGACTGACCATTCCGGATTTGCCCAATGCCAAGGAATGTTTGGGCGTGATCGAGCAAGCACCGGAAATAGTGGTCGTGGGCCTTGGATATGTCGGCCTGCCGCTCGCGATCGCGCTCGCGGAGCACGGCTCGGTCGTCGGCTTCGATATCGACGCGCGCCGTCTCGCCGAGCTTGGAAACGGGATCGACCGGACGCGCGAAGTCGATCGCGAGCGGCTCAAATCAACCAGCCTGCTATTGACCAGCGACCCCGCCCGCTGTGCCGGGGCGGACATTTACATCGTCACGGTGCCGACGCCGATTGATTCCGCAAACCGCCCCGACCTTGCGCCGTTATTGGCGGCATCGGGGCTGATCGCGGGCTGGATCGATCCCGTCCGGCGGCCAACGATCATATTCGAAAGCACCGTTTATCCCGGCGTCACCGAAGATGTCTGCGGCCCTGAGATCGAGCGGGTCAGCGGGCTTGTACGCGGGCGCGACTTCCGGCTGGGCTACAGTCCCGAGCGGATTAATCCGGGCGACCGTACCCACCGCGTAGAGACCATCATCAAGGTCATTTCCGGCGAGGATTCGGAAGTCGTCGAACAACTTGCGACACTCTATGGCGCAATGACCAGCGGCGGTGTGTTTCGAGCCGCATCGATCAAAGCGGCCGAAGCCGCCAAGGTCATCGAGAACGCCCAGCGCGACATCAACATCGCCTTCATGAACGAGGTCGCGCAGATTTTC
>DATLXR010000039.1:0-3084 GCA_035575595.1 Sphingomicrobium sp. | reverse complement strand
TCCCACTCGGCCCAATGGCTTCCGTCCGCACCGTCGCCACTCGCGACCAGATTGCCATTGGCAAGCAGGATCGGAAAACGCGCCTTATCGGCACTCATCCGCACCCGATAGCGCGACAGAACGTCGGGACGATCGGGGTGGAAGGTGATTCGGCGAAACCCCTCGCTTTCACATTGGGTGCACAGATTTCCGCCCGATGCGTAAAGCCCCATCAGCTTGCTGTTGGCAGCGGGCTCAAGCTCGACTTCGGTCGCGATCGTCGCGGCATCGCGGTCAAGGTCGATGACCAACACCGGCCCGTCCATTTTCCAACGCGCATCGGTGCCCTCGACACTCACACTTAGCGGCACCAGTTCATCGCCAGCCAACCGCAACGGCCGGTCGTGATCCCCGTTTCGCTCGACCTTGAGCACCGCCTTCACCCGCGTGCGCTCCGGATCGAGCGCAAAGTCCAGCGCGACCTCGCTCACCCAAAAATCGGGTGGCCGATAATCCTTGCGGTGGATCGCGACGTGGGTCGGGGTGGGCGGAGCTTCGGGGTTGAGGCGGGCGTCAAACATGCCCGGGCTTATCCGGCGTCGGGCGCGGCGACAAGCAGCGGTCGCTGCCGTCCGGCGAGCGCAAGCAACATCCCGCCGAGTGCAAGCACCGCCCCCGCCACCGCGATCGGCGCCCAGACATAGCCTTCGAACATGGTCGATAGCGCCATCGCGATGATCGGTACGATCACCGATGAATAAGCGGCTTTTCCTGGTCCAATCTTCCGCACCACAGGAATATAAAGACTGAAACACAGCACGGTCGCTGCCAGCGAAAGCCAGGCAAGCCCGAGCCAGTAAGCGGGGCGCGGGTCGAATATTGGCGGCCCCGCCACCGCGAACGCAATCGCCGCGTCGACCAGCGCGCCAAAGAGCATCGCCCAGGCGAGCAGTGCGAACAAGGGATGCCGCCGCGCCTCGCGTCCCGCCTGGTAAACGTTCGCCACCGACGCTCCGAGCAGCCCGATGAGCGTCAACCCAAGCCCGATCGCGATATCCTCGCCCCGTGCCGGATTGGCGCGGACTTCGTGCACGAACAGCAAGCCGATCCCGGCGGTCGCGACCAAGGCCGCACAGAAAAAGCGCTTCGACGGTTTTTGCCCAAGGAAGCCCCAGGCAAGCAGGCTGTTCGGTATCAAAAGCAGCGCGAATACCGTCGCCACCAGTCCCGACGTGACATAACGCTCGGCAAGATAGACCGCGTTGAAATTGACGCAGAATTGCATGACCCCGATGACCGCAGCAGCGATCATCCCCCCGCGGTCCAGCGCCAGATCATGCCCCTTCCACTTGGCAACCGCGACCATCGCCACCCCCGCCAGCGCGAAACGATAGGTTACCGACCATTGCGCCGGAACCACGCCAAGCTGGTCGCGAATGACGATCCAGGTCGATCCCCAGATCAAAGTGAAGATGATGAACGGGACCGCGATCGTCGCGTCGAACCGGGACGATGGACTCACAGTGAGGCGATCGCCGCGGCAAGTCGCTCGACCGCCGCCATGTCCTGATCCCAACTGGTCACCAGCCGAACCTCGCCGTGCGCCCAATCGTAAAAATCGAAGCCCAGCGCGCGAAGCTTCGCGGCCTCTTCAGCGCTCATCCGAACGAACAATTCATTGGCCTCGACCGGAAACACCAGTCGCTCCGGGCCCGCCGCCTCGGCCAGCGCACGCGCCGCAGCGTTTGCCGCTCGGGCATTGGCGAGCCATACGCCGCCGTCGAGCATCGCCAGCAATTGTGCGGCAAGAAAGCGGCCTTTCGACAGCAAATGTCCCGACCTCTTGCGCAGCCGGGGCACGGCTTCGGCGCGCGCGGGGTCGAAGAATATCAGCGCCTCGGCGTTCATTCCGCCATTCTTGACGAAGCCGAACGACAGCACGTCGACCCCCGCGCGCCACGTCAGATCGGCCGGGCTCTCATTGGTAAAAGCGGCGGCATTGGCGAACCGCGCGCCATCGACGTGAAACCCCAGCCCGCGCCGCTTCGCCACTTCGCCAAGCGCCGCCACCTCCGCGCCGCTGTAGCTCAACCCATATTCGGTGGCATTGGTGATCGACAGTGCGGCTGGCGGCACCTGATGAACATCGTAGCGCACACGCGCGCAGGCATCTTCGACCGCTTGCGGCGACAGTTTGGCACCTGCCCCGGGGAGCAAGGTCAACTTGGCGCCATGCGTGAAAAACCCCGGCGCGCCCGCCTCGTCCTGCTCGATATGCGCCTGCTCGTGGCAAAGGATCGCACCCGTCGGCGGGCACAAAGCGGCAAGGCCAAGGCAATTGGCGGCGGTCCCGGTCGGGACCCACAACGCGCGAACCTCGCGCTCGAACAGAGCGGAAAATGCGCCGTCGAGCCGCTGCGACCAGGCATCGCCGTCATAAGCGGTATCCAGCCGGTTTGCGTCGCTCAGCGCTGCCATCACTGCTGGACATACCGCCGCGGCATTATCGGAAAAAAAGCGCATCACGGATCGCAATGCGGCGCTTGCCCTTACCCGTCAACGCTCCAATTGACCAAGGTCACGCCGCCTCCCGACGGCGCGCCTCGATAGCTGGAAATGAAGTCTAGAGGCTGGACGCGGTATTATTGAAGGTCGTGCCGAGCTTCGAACCCAAGGCCGTCATCGCCGTGATCGCCGCAACGGCAATAAGCGCGGCAATCAGTCCATATTCAATCGCAGTGGCGCCGCGCGAATCGCGAAGCAATTTGAAAAACTTCGTCATGGTCAGTCCCCTTGCAGTGCCGTCAGAGGACGATGCGCCCAATTGGTAAACAGGGGATGAAAATGACCAGCGGAAATTTCCCCCGTCATAATGGAGGGATGGTGCTGCCGAAGGGGATCGAACCCTTGACCTCAGCCTTACCAAGGATGCGCTCTACCACTGAGCTACGGCAGCATGTCCGGGGACGGCGGGCGTATGGCGCTTGGACCCCACGGCGTCAACCCGGCTTGCCCGCAACCTCGATGCAGCTTAGCCCCCATTCATGGCAAATCCCGATCCCGAACGCGCAGAGCGACTAGCGGCGGCCCTGCGTGTCAACTTGC
>DATLXR010000038.1:0-5064 GCA_035575595.1 Sphingomicrobium sp. | reverse complement strand
GTCGGTGCTGATTGCCGAATATGCGTCGAGCCGGATGACCGTGATCGAGGTTAATGCGCGCGACCGTCCGGGGCTGCTGGCGAGCCTGGCCAAAGCGATCCACGCCGCGGGGCATATGCTTCATTCGGCGCATATCGCCACTTACGGCAAGCGCGCGGTAGACGTTTTCTATGTCACCGGCAGCGATGGCCGCAAACTCGGCGCTGGGCAGATCGCCGAGCTTCGAGCAGCGATGCTTGCGGCGGTCGCGGAATAAAAAAGGGCCCCGCCGTTGCCGGCGAGGCCCCTTCTTGAGTTTCGCCGGGCTTAGCCGCGCTCGGGCGCGGGGAGCGGCGGTGGTGGCGGAGGCGGTGGCGGCGGGGGCGCCGGGCACATTGCGGTGACCTCGATCATCGTCCCATCGGGGCAGGTTTGCATTGCCGGTGGCGGGGGCGGTGCCGGGGGCGCGACATAGGCCACCGTGACCGGGCGCGGCGCGGCGAATTTGCCACGGAGGGTCAGGCCGTACGTGCGCGGCTCGGCAAGGAAGGCCGAGAAGATCTGACGGCCGCCGGGATAGGCCGGATCGGTGAAGCCCGGTCCTACCGCGCCTTCCTGGAACGGCGAGTTGAACGCGACCTGCGAATATTTCTTGTCGAACAGATTCTGCGCCCACAGTTCGACCGCCCAGCGTTCGTCGGGCCCACGAAGCCCGATACGGCCATTGACGACAGTGAAAGCCCTCTGACTCTTCTGGGGAAACAGGTCCGACCCGCTGTTGAAGGCGGCCGTGTAACGTGCATCGACATAGAATAGACCGGACAGGCCAGTTCCACCGATCGCGGGGGTGTAGGCCAAGGCACCGGTAGCGACCGTCTTCGGCGCGTTCGACAGACGCTCTCCCGGAAGCTCGCGAAGCGCCTGGTTAAGCGGAGCTCCGTCATCGGTCCCAACCAGATTTCTGCGGTATTTGGTGCTCGACAAGGTCACTCCGGCATTAAGCCGCAGGTCGGGCATTGGACGTACAGAGGCTTCGAGCTCAATGCCTTGTGAGCGGACGCCATAGCCGACGTCGTCCTTGTCGCAGGCACCGGTGGTCGCGGCCGCGGGGTTGAAATTGGGAGCCGTGACAAACTTCGACTGGTCGCGGTCGCCGCCATTAAGGCTTGAGGTGCATCCGTTGACGTTCTGAACAATGAACACTGAGCCGTCGAAGGTGTTGAGCTGGAAATTTTTAAACTGCTGACGGAACAGCGAGACGTTGAAGGTCACCCCGCGCATTGAGAATTTGCCGCCCAGTTCGAAAGCATCGACGGTTTCGGGATCGAACTGAAGCCTGCCGACCAGCGCCTGCGCTCCGCCTAAGGCGGCGAAGGTAGTAGTCGGCACGCCGTTAACGATCGAAACTGGTCCCTTGAGCGCCGAGCGATCGAGATTGAAGCCGCCCGCTTTGTAGCCGCGCGAATAGCTGGCGTACAACAAGAGGTCGTCGTTAGGCTTGTAGGAAAGAACGCCGGTTCCGGTGAGCTTGTTTTCCTTGCGCTTGTCATTGATTTCGACGCCGTTGAGCTCGGCGGTCGAATTACCCTGGCAACTCAGCGTGATGATGCCCCCAGCAAGAGCGGCCAGGGCCGGACTGGTGAGGAAGGGCGTCAATGCCGTCTGGTTCGCGGTGCAGACGGTATTGTCATTGCCGAAGCGGGCATCGAAGCGCTTGCGCTCGTTCGTGTAACGCAGACCGACGGTGACATCGAACTGATCAGTAACGTGGAAGATATTGTGCGTGAACAGCGCGTAATTGCGGCTGTTCTGCTTGTAGCGATCTTGCGTACTGCCAAGGTCGTTGAGCGAGTCGAGGCGGTCAAACGCGGCGAAGATCAGCGGCGATGCAGTAGGGCCGAATAATGCAGGACGGGCGAGAAGGCAGCCGGGCGCTGCGGGGTTGTACAATCCGGCAAGTGTGGTGCCGCTGATCAGCCTACAGGTTGCGAAGCGGCCATATTGGCTGCCGAAGCGAAGATTGTCGGTGACCAGCAAATTCTCGTTGGCGAAATAGCCGCCGACCAGCCAGTCGAGCTTGTCATTGAACAACGAGCCCTGGAATCGCAACTCCTGGCTGAAGGTCTTGAAGCGGCGGAACGCCTGGTCGTTGTCGGCCCGGTAGAGGATATCGACCGTGCTATAGTCAATGTCGCCGCCCTGGCTCGCCTTATAGCCGCGATAACCCGTGATCGAGGTCATCTTGACGTTGCCAAAATCGTACTTGGCCTCAAGCGAAAGCCCGCCGTCAGTGGTCTTACCGCCGTAACCGCGGCCGCGGCTCACCGAAATATTCCGGCTGAAGGGGTCGTTGAATGCGTTCAAATTCTGCCCGAGATCGCGCAACACATTGATGATGTTATTGCCGTCGGGGTTGGGGTTGGCACCAATCCGGAATGGCGAGACCGGATTGATCAAATTGCGGATATTATTGTTGATCTCATTATTGACGTAAACCGCGCCGCAGCACTTTTCGTTGCGCTTCGAATAATCGCCGATCAGGCGCAGGCTGAGTGCTTCGTAGGGCTCGTAAAGCAATTGGGCGCGGGTAAAGAAGCGCTTGCGATCATTGACGTCGGTGTCGTTGTTGGCGTCGTAGTAGAAGCCGTCGCGCTTGACGCCGACCGCGTCGAGACGGAACGCCAACGTGTCGGTGATTGGGCCGGTGATCCCACCGGCGAGGCGGCGCAGATCATAATTGCCGACGGTCAACTCGCCATGGCCGCCAAACACGAACGACGGCTTTTTCGAGATGATGTTGATCAGGCCCGCTGAAGCGTTGCGCCCGAACAAAGTGCCCTGCGGTCCGCGAAGAACTTCGATGCGGTCGATCTCGCCCAATTCGTTGAGGCCGATGCCCGAGCGCGAGCGGTAGACGCCATCGATGAACACCGCGACCGAGCTTTCAAGGCCGGGGTTGTCGCCGACCGTGCCGATGCCGCGAATTCGCGCCGAGCCATTGGCTTCGGAGCCGGTCGAGGAAACGAGCAGCGATGGGGCAAGCTGGTTGAGCTGGCGGATATCGGTCGCGCCCGAATTCTGCATCTGCTCGCCGCCAACCGCGGTGACAGCGATCGGC
This sequence comes from Sphingomicrobium sp., assembly GCA_035575595.1. Classification (GTDB taxonomy): domain Bacteria; phylum Pseudomonadota; class Alphaproteobacteria; order Sphingomonadales; family Sphingomonadaceae; genus Sphingomicrobium. The sequence goes on along the minus strand of DATLXR010000038.1, from coordinate 1,967 downwards.
ACGTCTTGAAGCACCTGGGTACGGCCCTGGGCGGTGATGACGATGACATCGGGATCGTCGACGGCTCCGGGCTCGACCGGCGACTCGGTTGGGGGGGTAGCTGCCTCCGAGGGAGTGGTCGGCTGATCGGGCGCGGTGCCTTGAGCGAAGGCCGGTGTCGAAAGTGCGAACAGGCCGGCTGAAAGCAGCCAAATGGACTTCGCCATGATCATTCTCCCCAGATGAACGTCTTGTTTTCTGGGAGAAGAATTAATCCATGCAGGGGGTGCGGGGAAGCGGATGACCGCTTTTCCCAAGGCGAATCACGATGCTTGCGGCAAAAATGTTACATGCTGCAGCGCAAAAGAGAAGGGCGCCCTATTCCGTAGCGGAAGGGGGCGCCCGATTTAACCGGATAGGTTGGAAGCTACTTCGGAGCGATGACCATCAGCATCTGGCGGCCTTCCATGCGCGGGTGCTGCTCGATTTTCGCGACCGAAGCCGTGCCCTCGGCGACACGTTGGAGCACCGCCATGCCGAGTTGGTTATGCGCCATTTCGCGCCCGCGGAAGCGCAGGGTCAGCTTGACCTTGTCGCCTTCCTCGAGGAATTCGAACACTTTTCGCATCTTCACGTCATAGTCGTGATCGTCGATGTTCGGACGCATTTTGATCTCCTTGATCTCCTGCGTCTTCTGGCGCTTGCGCTGCTCATTGGCCTTTTTCTGCGCTTCATATTTGAAGCGGCCGATGTCGAGGAATTTGGCAACGGGAGGATCGGCACCAGGGCTGATCTCGACCAGGTCGAGTCCGACACCGGCGGCCTGTTCGATCGCCTCCTTAGTATACATCACGCCCAGATTTTCGCCATTTTCGTCGATCACCCGCACCTTCGGCACGCTGATGAACTGATTATAACGGGGGCCGGTGAACGCGGGCGGCGTCATCGAACGGCGCTGAGTGGGCGGTGGTATGAATGGTCTCCAATAGATTCGTTGTTGCAGCGCGCGGGGTTAGTCGCTTCGCCTGCGCTTGAAAAGGCTGTGCGGGGGCAAGGTTCCATTTTCACCGCGGCCTGTTGCGGCCTGGTGTCAGCTTCGCGCCCGATCGGGAGGCACGGATTCGGCGGCAATCATCGCGACGGCCTCGTCGAGCCCCATCATTTTTTGGTGATCGTCGCTGCCAAGCCTGCGGATCGCGACACTGTTCTGCTCGGCTTCGCGCTTGCCGACGACGATCAGCAGCGGGACCTTGGCAAGGCTATGCTCGCGCACCTTATAATTGATCTTTTCATTGCGGAGGTCGGCATCGGCGCGGATTCCGGAGGCCTTGAGTTTTGCGACCACCTCGCTGGCATAATCGTCGGCATCGCTGACGATCGTCGCGACCACCGCCTGCACTGGTGAAAGCCACAGCGGGAAGCGGCCCGCATGATGTTCGATCAAAATGCCGATGAAGCGTTCGAACGTGCCGAGGATGGCGCGGTGGAGCATCACCGGGCGATGGCGCTCGCCGTCCTCGCCAACGTAGCTCGCGTCGAGCCGCTCGGGCAGCACCGTATCGGTCTGGATCGTTCCGACCTGCCATGTTCGGCCGATCGCGTCGGTCAGATGGAATTCGAGCTTGGGCGCGTAGAAGGCGCCTTCGCCGGGCAATTCTTCCCAGCCATATTCGGTTGTGTCGCGCCCGCTTGCCTTGACCGCATCACGAAGGCTCTGTTCCGACCAGTCCCACATCGCGTCGGTTCCGAAACGCTGGTCGGGGCGAAGCGCGAGCTTGATCGCATAGCTGTCGAAACCGAGATCCTTGTAGATGCTGTCGAGCAGGTCGCAGAATATGCGGACCTCGTCGATCAGCTGATCCTCGCGGCAGAAGATGTGCGCGTCGTCCTGAGTGAATTGCCGCACCCGCATGATTCCGTGGAGCGCGCCATGCGGTTCGTTGCGGTGGCAGCAGCCGAACTCGGCCATGCGGATCGGAAGCTCGCGA
>DATLXR010000037.1:0-44688 GCA_035575595.1 Sphingomicrobium sp. | reverse complement strand
AAACGAACTGAGGGCCTTTCGGTTCAACAATTTCCACATATCGCCGTTTGGACGCGGCTGGCCGATCCCCAAGACGGATAGAATGTCTGCTTTCTACCCGAAGCGGATATTCGCATCAGAAGTCTGGTTTCGAAATAAATCTGCTGGTGCCATCCTTGTCCGCGTGGATCAGCCCGGCATCCTTTAGCTTGGCGAAATGGCCAGACATTGTCGGTTTGGACACGTCGAACCGCGCGGCGATGTCACCCGCGGACGCGCTGCCATGCTTGAGCATCGCCAGGATCTCACGCCGCGTCGGGTGCGCTAAGGCTTCGAACAAGGCATTCATTAGTCATTAGCCTAAACGCTAACAACTTGCCGGTCAATCGCCTAATGCACGTCTCCGGGGCTTGGGTAATTTCCGCCGGCCATCATTTTGGGCATCGGCGGATTGTCCGCTTTCCACCCATGGCCGACATTCTGTATGCCACCCTTAGCGGAGCGTTCGCTTTCGACCCAAAGCGGACATTCGTCTCCGGCGCGGGATCACATTCGCTTCAGTGCCTCCACCTCATTAGCGAGTCGTATTTTCAACCGCGGAGCCCTCTCCCTTCACCGCGGCAAGTTCGTTGCCGCTTGGGTCGCGAAAGTGGAACCGCCGACCTCCAGGGAAGGCGAAGATTGGGCGGGTTATCACGCCACCGGCAGCCTCTACGGCATTCAGCGCCGTCTCTAGATTTTGGACCTCAATCACCGCGAGCGGCGCCTGCGGCGCTTCCGCGGTGTCGGCCTGGAGCCCTATGTCGGTGTCCCCGGTCACCGTTGCCGCATATGTCGGCGCGAATTCGGTCATCTCCCATCCGAATGCCTGTTCATAGAAGCTCCGCGTCTTGGGAAGATTGCTGACAGGCAATTCGACATAGTTCAAACGCGCCATTTTCACCTCTCGCTGTGCGTGTTGGTTAACCGCTGAACTCTCAGTGCCTGCCGCGTCGCGGGTTCCGCAGGCGGCAAGGACCAGGGCGAGGCAGGCAATTTGGGGCTTCATCCCCAAAGGATACTTTTTAGGAACGGAGTGCGCAATGTCGCTTTTCACCAATGCAGACGTTCGGCTTTGATGTCTGCTTTCGACCCAAAGCGGACACTAGGCGTTTCCCCCGTCCCACTGGATCAACGATTTTGATCCCGTTTCCTGCGCGGCTTCACCGCTTCGGCCGATTACTTCCGGATTAAATTGGCGGACGCAATCGACAGCCTCAGTGCCGATGATATCGTCAATCGCTGTTTCGAGGGGCTAGCCGACTTTTGCGCGGCCATCACTCCGGACCCGGCCAATCCCTCGCGCGTTCTTATCAGCCGCCAACCGGTCAATTTCTCCAAGATGTTGCTCCGCGGCGTGGATTTGGAAGCAGCCTATCGGGCGCCTATCGCGCAGGGCAATTTCACGCTGCGTGGCTTGGGCACTCGCTACATCGACAATATCCTCACTACGGGCGTACCGGGGTTCGTGCCGGTCAACTCCGTCGGAACGCTGGGCGTCGGCACCGGCTCGCAATCGATCACTCCGAAGTGGATCTACCGGTTCAGCGCAGGCTACGATACGGGCGCCTACTCGCTGACCGCCGTCGCTCGCGGGGTCAGCTCTGGAAGGTATGACGCCACCGGCATCGAGTGCCAATCCAACTGCCCGATTTCGACCAACCAGTTCCCTACCTATGAGGATAACAGCATCGATGGCGCGATGTACGTCGACCTCAACACGACGGTCAAATTCGACGCAATTGGCGATGGGGATGGGGAGCTTTTCCTGAACATCACGAACCTGTTTGATGCGGACCCGATTGTGCTGCCGGAGACAGGCCTCGCCGCCAATACTACTTACAGCGACCTGCTCGGGCGCGCGTACCGCATCGGAATTCGTGTGAGGATGCGGTAGCGACGGCAATGTCGCTGATCCTATAAGATGGAGGCGCTACCCTTCTAGGATTGCGACAATCCCATTCACAGCGATAAGGCCACAACGGTGGCTGCCTTGGTCAAGGCAACGACCAACGCAGGGTATCCATCCCGTCCGAAAAGCTAGCGGATGAAAGAGGTTTTGATTCCTGAGTGCGAAGGACCAGCGGACCCAGGTGCCGAGTGGCTTTCGCGCTCCTGCTGCGAGCCAAGCGACACGAAATGGCTTCGCTGGCTGATACTAAGCCAGCCGTTGCTGGGTTTGTTCATTTTTGGTGCGGTGGAATACGGCCGGAAATTGACGAAGGCACCGCGCTCGCGACTTTTGTCTAAAACGCGTCAAACTACCGACTGTCGAATGCCGGCTCCGGTTAGCAATTGGCTGCCAACAAATGACCGCTAGAGGCGCTTTGCTGACAGCAGGCCGCGATGCTAGAATGAGCGCTATTAATCGCGATATTCCCGACCGCTTTTTAAGTGTCTGCGGCCTAATCTAACAGCTGACCCATCTTGACGCCCAGCGCCAACGCCAGCTTCTCCACCACCGTTATGGTGGGGTTCCTCGCTCCGCGTTCAATGTCGCTGAACTACTTACCGGCTCTGGCAGCCATCCGGACGCATGTTAAAGGTCAAAATCACTTGTAAATCGTCCCACTAACAGGCTGCACTCGGCGGAGAGAGGTTCGCCCTCGACTGCGTCCCGCACCACGAGCTTGGTGCGGATCATCAGCAATCTGCGTCCAGCCACCATTCTCGCCGCCGGACTGTAGCCCCACCGCCGTGAACTGCTTGACGAGATAGTCGCCGCCAAAGGTTTCTTGCGCTTTCGATAAAATGAACGCGCTCTCAGTCCTGCGCGGCGAGGAGCGCGAAGCTCGCGAGCCAATGCTCACCGGCATAGTCGCTTGCAATGTGGGGCAGCGCGGCATCGAAATGGCGCTGCGCAGCGGCTTGGACGCGCTCTGCAGCTTGCGCATCGAGAAGCGGCGCTATGGCCTTCCAGCACCAGGCGCGACTGAAATTCAATCCGTCGAGGTGGGCAATCTTGCCGTCGCTGCGGTCGCTCACCGTGACCGGTGTGAACAAGGTCGCGGGTTCGCCCTGCGCAAGGTCCGGCAAAAAGTCTCCGAACCAGGTGGCGAACTCGGCGCTTGGCAGAATGCGCGCCATGCAAAGCGCCTCGATCAGAGTCGGCGATAAGAATTCGTCGCCTCCCGGCTCCCATGCTTGGCAATTTAAGTCCGAGCCATATTTTTCGATCCCCCAAGCGCAGATCGTCGCGGCAAGTCCCTCGTCGAAGCGCTGGGCCCATTCCATCGAAAGGGTAAGTGCGAAGGCGGTATTGAAATGGGTGCCGACGCGAATCGGGTAAGTCAGCTTGGCAAGATAAATCTTCCATCGCTCGACAAGAGCGCGCGCCAGAGGTTCTAGCTCGCTCGCCCACGCGCGGTCATCGTGCCGCGATGCTTCTAGGTGAAGGTATAGCAGCCACGCCCAACCGTAGGGTCGCTCGAACCCCGCCGATTGCGGACGATCGAGATAGGCTAGTTCCGCCGCGACCTTACTTGCTTCGAACATTCCATCCGCCCGATCGGAAATCGCGCTCGCTGCTTTTATCTGTGGAAACAGGCGGCGCAATGTGAGCAGGGTCCACCAGCCGTGCACGCAACTGTGCCAATCGAAGCTGCCGAAGAAGATCGGGTGAAGGACATGCGGGGGCAATGTGTCCTCATCTCCAAGCAAGACATGATCGAGCTTGTGTGGATATTCCTTATTCACATGACCCAACGCGATTTCGGCAAAGCGCCTGGCGAGATGAGCGTCGAAATTCATCGGAATGCCGCCACGTAAATCAGGAAGATGTTGATCGCGAGCAACGGCAAGGCCGTTGCAACCTGCGCGCGAATGACTCCATATTGATCCTTGAGCTCAAGCAACGCGGCGGGCACGAGATTAAAATTAGCCGCCATGGGGGTCATCAGCGTCCCGCAGAAGCCAGCAAGCATTCCGATTGCGCCAACGACCGCAGGATCGCCGCCATACTGTTTGATCAGTAAAGGCACTCCGATCGCCGCGATCATGACCGGGAAAGCGGCGAATGCATTGCCCATGACCATCGTGAAAATCGCCATCCCGAATCCGAACACCGCAACAGTGAGGAAGATGCTGCCGTCGGGGATCACCATCCGCGCCAGCGAGCCGATTGCGTCGCCCACTCCCGCGGTGGCGAACAGCACGCCGAGCGAGGCGAGCATTTGCGGCAGCACCGCTGCCCAGCCGATCGCGTCGATTAGCCGTCGCCCTTCCTGCAGAGGCGCGGACGCGGGGGGGCGCAGCCACACGAATATCGCGCTGATCGCGAGCGCCACGCCAAGCCCGAGGAAGACATAGGTTTCGCGCTTGGCCTCGATCCAGCCCGTGCCATCGAGCGGAGTGTAATTATAGGCCAGCGTGCCAAGCAAGGCGGTGACCGGGATGATCAGGGCGGGCAGGAATAGTCGGTTGCCGAGCTGCTCCGACGACGTTTCTCGCTCGGCCAGGGTCGTGGTCGCGGGATTGCTGCGACCGATGACGCCGCAGCCCGCAAGCCCAGCCAGGCCGAGCACCAAGAGTCCATTGCCGAGGTCGCCGATCGCATCGCCAGCAAGCAGGCTCAGCGCCATCAACCCCCAGAACGCGGCATTGCCGAGCCGCTTAGAATGCGACCGGTCAAGCGCGGACAGCAAGGCGAACGCCGCGAACATTGCTCCGGCAAGGAGGTAGAGCGCATGTAAACCGATCACTGGCCGGCCCTTGCCAATCGGCGGTCGAGCAGCATCAAGCGGAAGCTGTGAATGACGAACGCGGCGACTGCGGTTGGGATCGCCCACAGCGCCAGTTCGAGCGGGGCCAGATTGTAACCGTAGGTAACTAGAGTCTGCTGGATTAAAACTATCGACCCAATTGCGAAAAAGATGTCCTCGCCAAAGAACAGCCCGACATTGTCAGTCGCGGCGGCAAAGGCCTTGACCTCCTCGGCATTGGTTTCACTCAATTCGCCGTGCTGCTTTTCGGCTGCCGCCAGTGCCATCGGCGCGACGAGTGGCCGCACTGTTTGGGGGTGACCCGCAGTCGAGTGAAGGCCGATAGCGGCGGTCAGCTGGCGGTAGAGCAGGTATAGAATGAGCAGCCGGCCCGTTGTCGCGTTCCTCAACGACCGGATCACCGCGGCGGCGCGCTGCTGCAGCCCGAATCGTTCGAGAAGGCCAACCACCGGCAGCACGATCCACACGATCGCAATGATACGATTGTCGTTGAACGCCTTGCCAAAGGTTTCAACCACCTCGACCGGAGCCATCCCCGCAATCAGCCCGGTGGCGATAGCCGATGCGGTCACCACCAGCATCGGGTTCAATTTCAGTGCAAAGCCTGCGACGACCAGTGCGATTCCGATCAGCGGCCAATAATTGATCATGCTAGTTCCTCGCCAAATCCGCCGCCACCGGGTGTTTCGATGACAAAGCGGTCACCCGGCCTCATGTCGGCTGATTGGCTCCCCGACAACATTTCAATACTTCCGTCGGCGCGCTCGACCCAATTTCGGCCAGGGAGCGCGTCCCCACCACCAGCAAGCCCTCGTGGCGCCACCTCACGCCGGTTCGCAAGAATGTTGGCGCGCATTGGCTCGAGGAAAGTCAGGTGTCGGACGACTCCGTCGCCGCCACGATGCGCGCCGCGCCCTCCAGAGCCGCGGCGGATAGCGAACTCATCGAGCCGAACGGGGAGCCGACTCTCGAGTATTTCGGGATCGGTCAAGCGGCTGTTGGTCATGTGCGTCTGGACGGCGTCGGTCCCGTCATGATCCACGCCCGCACCCGATCCCCCGGCGATGGTCTCATAATATTGGTAGCGCGCATTGCCGAAAGTGAAATTGTTCATCGTCCCCTGCGATGGTGCGAGGCGCCCGGTCGCAGCGAACAAGGCGTCAGTGATGACCTGGCTCGTTTCTACATTCCCCGCGACCACAGCCGCGGGAAAGGTTGGATTGAGCATCGAGCCTTCGGGAATGATAATTTGAATTGGTCGCAAACAGCCATCATTCATCGGGATCATGTCGTCGATCAATGTTCGAACGACGTAAAGCGACGCGGCGCGGACGATTGCATGCGGCGCGTTGAAATTGTTCGGCAGCTGCGCGCTCGTCCCGGTGAAATCGAAGACCGCAGAGCGGTTCGCTTGATCGACGCGGATCGACACTGCGACCCTGGCGCCGTTATCCATGGCATATTCAAACTGGCCGTCGTCAAGTCGGCAGATGAGGCGGCGGACCGCCTCCTCAGCATTGGCCATTACATGGACCATGTAGGCGGCAACGACATCGGCGCCGTAGTCCTTTGCCACCGCAACGAGCGAATCTGCGCCGCGAGCGCAGGCCGCAATCTGCGCACGCAGGTCCGAAATATTACGGTTGGGATTGCGGGCTGGATGGGCGCCGCCGGCGAGCAATGCGCACATTTCGGCTTCGCGAAAATGCCCCTCGTCGAGGAGTAGGAAATTGTCGATCAGCACCCCCTCGTCGGCGATGGTTCGGCTGTCGGGGGGCATCGAACCCGGTGCGATACCGCCGATGTCGGCATGGTGGCCGCGCGCCGCGACGAACGCCGACGGCCCGTCATCATCGCCGTAGAAGACCGGAGCGATGACCGTGATGTCGGGCAAATGCGTTCCGCCGCGATACGGGTCGTTAAGGGCATAAGCGTCACCGCGCCGAATGCCGCGGCCATCACGCCCGTTTCCACGCGCTTCGATGATGTTACGAATGCTTTCGCCCATCGATCCCAGGTGGACCGGTATATGCGGTGCGTTGGCAATGAGTTCGCCCTCCGCGTTGAACAACGCGCATGAGAAATCGAGCCGTTCCTTGATGTTGACCGATACTGCGGTTGACTGAAGCGCGACGCCCATTTCCTCAGCAATGGCCATGAAGAGATTGTTGAAAATCTCGAGCCTCACCGGGTCGACCTCTGTCCCGATCGCGTAGCTGCGTTCAAGCGGAATAATTCGCGTCAGGATTAGCGTCCCGTCGTCGGCGCGGACAGCTCTCCAGTCGGGCTCTACGACTGTCGCCGAAGAAGCTTCGAGGATCAGCGCGGGGCCGTCGATCAACTGGCTGGCGGCAAGCTCGCTGCGCTGAAAGGCATTCCACTTGCCCGTATTGATCGGCTCGGCACCGTGCCCGGGAAGCGGCATTGCGGCCTCCGACCGTGCGCCGCTGGCAACCGCCTCGACGCTCAGCATGTCGATGACGGGCTCGGCCGCATCAACAAAGCCGAACCGCTTACGATGAAGTTCGTCGAATGCGATACGCATCGCTTCGGGCGTGGCCAAGTCCACCTCGATTGTGGTGTCGCTCCCGAACGCGCGTAGGCGGGCGTGGCGGTGAAGGACGATATGTGCCAGCTTAAAACCTTGCGCGACAAGATCCTGTCGCGCGGCGTGTTCCAGCTCTGCCAGCCGGCCGGAAAAGTCATCGCCAAGCGCTCGCAGCCAGCTTACTTGCCGGAGTGACTTCACGTCGGCGAGGCCGATCCCATAGGCCGACAGCACCCCCGCAAGGGGGTGGATTAGGATTCGCTCCATGCCGAGCGCATCGGCCACGCGGCAAGCGTGTTGCCCCCCGGCTCCGCCGAAGCAGGCGAGCGTGTAACGTGTGACGTCATGCCCGCGGGCAATTGAAATCTTTCGAATCGCGGCAGCCATATTCTCGACTGCAATGTCGAGAAACCCCTCAGCAATCTGATCGAGTGGCAAGCTCTTGCCGGTCGCGCGCTCGATGTCCTCCGCGATTTCCTCCAGGCGGATCCGGCTTGGCCCGGGATCGAGCTGTTTGTTGCCATCAGGGCCGAACACCGCGGGGAAATGCTCGGCGCTGATCCGGCCAAGGAAGACGTTGCAATCGGTCACCGTTAACGGTCCCCCACCACAATAGCTCGCTGGCCCCGGCCGCGCCCCGGCCGACTCGGGTCCGACCCGGAAGCGCATACCATCGAAACGGCAGACCGACCCACCTCCGGCGGCAATGGTTTGAATCTGCATCATCGGCGCCCGGATGCGGACCCCGGCGACGACATTCTCGTCGCCCAGCTCATACCGGCCCGCGTAATGCGACACGTCGGTCGACGTGCCGCCCATGTCGAACCCGATCAGCCGCTGGGCACGGTGGCGCGCGCTTGCCGCGACCATCCCGACGACCCCCCCCGCCGGGCCCGACAGGACCGCGTCCTTGCCGCGAAAGAGCCGCGCGTCGGTGAGACCGCCGTTCGACTGGATGAATTGCAATCGGGTATCGTCAGCCAGGCCTGCCGCGAGCCGATCAACGTAACGGCTCAGGATCGGCGAGAGATAGGCGTCGACAACGGTCGTATCGCCGCGTCCGACCAATTTGATCAGCGGCGCAACCTCATGGCTTACCGACACCTGCGAAAAACCAAGCTCGCGCGCAATCACCGCCAGTCGCGACTCATGATCGGCAAAGTGCCAGCCGTGCATCAGCACAATCGCCAGCGCTCTGTAGCCCTCCTCGCGCAACTGCCCGAACGATACGCGCGCGGCCGCTTCTTCGAGAGGTACGATGATCTTACCATCGACCCCGACTCGTTCGTCGATCTCGACGACACGGTCATACAGCATTGACGGCAGATCGATCTTGCGCGCGAAGATATGGGGGCGCGCTTGATATCCGATTCTCAAAGCGTCCTTAAATCCGCGAGTTATCGCCAGAGCAGTGTGTTCACCCTTTCGCTCCAGCAGGGCGTTGGTCGCAACCGTTGTGCCCATGCGGACCTCACCGTGAGAACCGCCCTCCGCCACGAGAATACGCCGGATGCCTTCAAGCGCGGCATCTTCATAAGCGTCAGGGCTTTCTGAAAGCAGCTTCTCGACCCGTACACGCCCATCCGAACTTTGCGCGACCAAATCGGTAAAAGTGCCGCCGCGGTCGATCGCAAATGACCAAGTTATGCCCACTGTCCCTCCAACCAAATGTGCTTCCCGGCCTCACGCATTTTGGGGGGGCTCACGATTTACGGCATTCCACGAATGGCTCGCAAAATACACTTATCGTTGACTCGCACTTTGACAATGACCGTCCTGATTTCGAAGGCGGACGGGACAAAGAAAATGTGAAGAACATTCGACCTTGCGCATTAAAGACGCTTTCGGCATTCGAACGCGTGATGGCGACCCAGCAGCAGGACCTTCGGCCTTAGCGCCTTCGTCCAGAATGCAGGCTGGCTTTCAATGATCGGCTTTTGCCGAGTGGCTGCAACCACCGTGTATTCAAGACGTTAGCCATCCACCGCCTCTTGGGTTCGCGGCCTCGTTGAGACGTTCCATGCAGGCAGGCGTTATCTAGAGTTTAATGAGTTTCTCGTTCCTCTTTAATCTGTGGCGCGCTATTACTTTGGCTTTACGATCGCGCGTCGATTGGGCGCGACTCCGCGTCTCGGTCATTTACGGCTTGGCGGCACGGCTACTTTCCAAACTTAAGCCCCCGGCTGTTCAACGAATGAGTGCAATGGCGCAAACTTGAGGATCGTGATCCTTGGCCTCACCGCGCTGGCCGACAAGCTTTATGCCAAGTCAGTCGCTGGCTGATCTTATTGGGCCCTCCCTAATATCACCCACTCTCTGGCGGGCTGTCAGCTACCAAACTCGCCGTGGCGAAGTCGCAAAATTATGACCTTCACGCTGCGGAAGTTGCATGTTCGCAGGCACTTTCAGGACGAAATTCCTCCGGTGGAGTCGAACCTCGCTGGCCGCAGAGTGGTTTCCAACTGAAGACGTTCCGATTTTCCCTTTCCTGCCTAATTTATCTTTGGTTGAGCAGCTTCGCGGGCGAAGAAGATGACGACTCGCAAGCCCTCATCGCGGCCCGAGAACACTTCGAGTTGTGCCTTGGCATTCTGTTTTAGCGACTGGGCGATCACGGCTCCGAGTTTCCCGGACTGCGGCCAGACCGCGCCATCCGGCAATCCAACCCCGTCATCGGCGATTACGACGGTGCAACCGGTCTCATCGACCAGACTTGAGATCTTGATCGTGCCGCCATCACGTCCGACGAAAGCGTGTTTAAGAGCGTTGGTCATGAGTTCGTTAACTACCAGACCGGTCGGCATGACGACGTTGATCGAACATGGCCAGCTATCGACCTTAAGGTCCAGGCGAATGCCTTCGACCGCATGAGCTTCCATTACGGAGGAGGCTATTTTGCTGAGGTAGACGCCAAGGTCGACCGCATCGCCCGCACCCTCGCCCGACAGCAGGTCATACAGCAACGCGAGGGAATTGATCCGGCCGGCAAGCCGGTCGAACCGCTCGCCGGTATCTCCGTCAAGCACATTGCGCGCTTCCATCCTGATCAGCGCAGTAATCATCTGCAAATTATTCTTTACGCGATGCTGCAGCTCGCGCAGCGCAATGTCCTTGTCGCGCACTAATTGATCGTCCTGCTCGCCGGCGACACGACGCCGCAGCCCAGTCTCCGCCAGTGCCACCAGGCGAAACATGGGCATGCCCTCGTCGCTTTCGATCGAGTTCGACCAAGCGTCAAAATCCCGCCTCTCGCCATCACGAATTACCGTGAAGGTGCCGATATATTCGTCGTTATTCAGAACCGCCTCGACGAGTGACGTGTCATCTCCGGGTGCTGCCGCGATCCCGGGCAGGACTGTCCAATCCTTCCCTTCAACGTCTGCGGCGCTCTGGCCGATGATACGCTCGAACTCGAAGTTGCAATAAGTGATCGCTTCCGACGGCTGGAGTTCAGCTACGGCGATCGCCACTGGCACATGATCCAGAAATTGTCTGAATCGGTCGCTTTCGAGCGCATCGGCCAGAGCGGGCGTGGCAAGCAATTGCTCGACCTCAACATGGTCACTCTTGTCGTCCACGGTCCTTCGCCCCTTCGCGGCCGGCCATTCGAAGCGCCGGATCGCCAAACGTAAACGCGCTTTTGGCGCTCCTGTCACGCCTCTATCTTGGTCCGCCTGCCCGGTTGCAATTGACCAACGGTACAATAACTTAGCGAACATGACCGCTCATGCCGCCGGGTTGATGGAGGCAATCGTCGAGAACGCGCGACCGGCTTGACGAGCTTGCAGCAAAAAAGGGCCCAAGGATTTGAAAATTCTCTTTTTTCCCGAAACGCTGTGCCAGTTCCGTTCGGAACAAAGACGCGGTTTGGCGTGTTAACTTGGTCCAACCGATCATTTTCAATTTGAGGGCGCAGTGGACATTAAACAGGGGTTTTTAACGCGTAATAAGCCGATTTTACTTTGCTTTTCTCATTTGCGTTGGAATTTTGTATTTCAGCGTCCCCAACACATCATGTCTCGTCTTGCGGATACTATGCAGGTATTGTTCTGGGAAGAACCCCACTTTGATGCACAGGGTGCGAGTTGGCTCGAACGCGCCTATCCCGTCGACGGCGTAGAGGTGATCACCCCGCATCTGGTCGAAGGCACCGCGCCGGAACTCGTCAACGATCAATTGCAAATCTTGCTTGACGAAACCCTGGCCTCACGCACTGGGCCGCTCGTCCGTTGGTACTACACGCCGATGATGTTGCCCTTTTCGCGGCACCTACGTGCGGAGTGCACGGTTTACGACTGCATGGACGAACTCGCCAACTTCGATTTCGCACCACCCGAATTGCCCGGGCTGGAGTGCGAACTTCTGCACAACGCCGACGTTGTCTTCACCGGCGGAGTCAGCCTGTACGAGGCGAAGCGCTCGGTCCATCCCTCGGTCCATGCTTTTCCGTCGAGCGTCGATGTAGCGCATTTCAAAAGCGCGCGGGAAATTGGCGACGAACCGCTTGACCAAGCATCGTTGCCTGCGAACCGGCTCGGCTTTTACGGGGTCATAGATGAGCGGATCGACCTCGCTCTGCTTGCGGCGGTCGCCGATGCGCGGCCTAATTGGACTATCGTCATGGTTGGTCCGGTGGCGAAGATTGATCCCGCAACGCTGCCGAAGCGCGAGAATATTCATTTCCTGGGTTCGAAAACCTATGACGAGCTTCCGCTTTACGCCGCCGGGTGGGACGTTGCGCTGATGCCGTTCGCGATCAATGCCGCGACCCAATTCATTAGCCCAACCAAGACTCCCGAATATCTCGCCGCCGGGCTCCCGGTGGTCTCGACGACGATCACCGATGTGGTCCGGCATTATGGCGAGCTCGAGGGAGTAAAAATCGCGACGACCCCCGATGAATTCGTCGCCGCCTGCGATCAATTGCTTGGTCTTGGACGTTCGCAGTCGAGTCCGTGGATGGTTGAAGCGGATCACCTGCTGGCGGACTTGTCATGGGACAAGACGGTCGGCGAAATGCTCGCACACATCGATCAGCATCGCGCCGCCAAATTAGCGACGCCTGTCAGGGACCACTTTGACTATCTGGTGGTCGGCGCGGGCTTTGCGGCGTCGGTCATGGCCGAGCGACTTGCAAGTGGCGGGTCGAAAGTGCTGATCATCGACCGGCGCCCGCACATCGGCGGCAATGCGTTCGATCATCTCGATGAGTCGGGCGTGATGATTCACAAATATGGTCCGCACATCTTTCACACCAATTCGCAGGAAATCGTCGACTATCTTTCGCGCTTTACCAAATGGCGAGCGTATGAGCATCGCGTATTGTGCGATGTCGATGGCAGGTTGGTGCCGATGCCGATCAACCGGACCACCCTTAATCTGCTCGATAACCTCAACCTCAAGACCGATGCAGAAGCGGATCGCTATCTGGCTTCGCTAGCCGAACCTGTAGCGGAAATTCGCACGTCGGAAGACGTCGTGGTGTCGAAGGTCGGACGCAAATTATATGAGACCTTTTTTCGGGGCTATACGCGCAAGCAATGGGGTATCGACCCGTCGGAGCTCGACAAGTCGGTTACCTCGCGCGTCCCGACGCGGACCAACACCGATGATCGCTATTTTACCGACACATTTCAGGCGATGCCCGCGGCGGGTTACACCGCGATGTTCGAACGGATGCTCGACCATCCTGGAATCACGATCCGGTTGGGAGTCGATTATCGCGACGTGGTCAAGCAAGTCAGTTTCGGCCATCTCGTCTTTACTGGTCCGATCGACGAGTTTTTCGATCATCGCTTCGGAAAGCTTCCGTATCGCTCTCTAGAATTCCGTCACGAAAATCTCGATCAAGAGCGGTTTCAGCCGGTCGCCACGGTCAATTATCCGGCCGAGGACGTACCCTACACACGCATCACGGAATATAAATATTTGACGGGGCAGAAGGCTTCAACCACGAGCATAACTTATGAATATCCGCGCGCCGAGGGAGATCCATATTACCCAGTCCCCCGCCCTGAGAACGAAGCCTTGTTCAAGCGCTACGAGGCGCTTGCCGATGCGCGGTCGGACGTGACCTTCGTGGGCCGCCTCGCGACTTATCGCTATTATAACATGGACCAAGTGGTCGGGCAGGCGCTTGCCACCTACCGGCGCCATGCCCGGCAGAAAAAAGTCGAAACGGCCGCGTTTGAGACTGTCGCGGCGGAATGATCGCTACGACGAGTACTCCGGCCCGCCACGTCCTCGTGCTTGGCGGCGCCGGATATATCGGGAGCCACGCGGTCCTTGCGCTCAAAGGTGCGGGGTATCGTGTCTCGGTCGTCGATGACCTTTCTACTGGCTTCCGCTCAGCAGTTCCCGCGCACGTTCGTTTCCATCAGGGCGACATCGGCGACCTGGCCTTCATCGAAGAAGTGTTCGGTTCGGAGAAAATCGACGCGATCATGCATTTCGCAGGATCGCTGATCGTCCCTGAGTCCGTTACCCATCCGCTTAAATATTATCACAATAACAGCTGCAAAACCCACGGGCTAATTGGCGCCAGCCTCACAGCCGGGATTGAGCATTTCGTCTTTTCCTCAACCGCCGCGGTTTACGGCACGCCCGACACGGTTCCGATCTCCGAATCGGCGCCGACCCGGCCTATCAATCCCTATGGTAGTTCGAAGCTAATCATAGAATGGATGCTGCGCGATGTTGCCGCGGTTCATCCGCTTCGGTTCGCAGCGCTGCGCTACTTTAACGTTGCGGGCGCCGACTCATCTGGCCGTGCAGGCCAGTCGACTGCCGGCGCGACCCATTTGATCAAGGTAGCGGCCGAGCATGTTGTTGGCCGGCGGCCATCGGTACAGATTTTCGGAAGCGATTTTGCGACCCCCGACGGCACTGGCGTGCGGGATTACATCCATGTGTCCGACCTGGCGGACGTCCATGTTCGAGCACTCGATTATTTAATGGATGGCGGCGAATCGCTGATCGCGAATTGCGGATATGGGCACGGCTTTTCGGTCAAGGAAGTATTGCGCGTGACCGAGCGCGTCGCGGGCCAACCCCTCATCGCGGAAATGGTTGATCGCCGCGCGGGCGACCCGGCAATGCTCGTCGCCGACCCGGCGCTAATCAAATCGCGGCTCGGCTGGCAGGCTCGTTACGACGATCTGGAAACCATCGTGCGTCATGCTCTCGAATGGGAACGTTCTCTTTCAGGCGGGGCGTCAGAACACCACAGCCAAACCCAAATTCACCAAACTTAATCTAAATTGCTGGGAACTTTGGTCACGCGCCCCGGTTCGCGGTTTGATGAGGATCGCCACTTACAATGTGAACGGCGTCAACGGCCGCCTTCCGGTACTTCTCAAATGGCTCGCCGCGGCCCAGCCCGACGTCGTCTGTCTGCAGGAGCTCAAGGCGCCGGACGAAAAGTTTCCGGCGGCCACGCTTAGGGCTGCAGGCTATGGCGCTATCTGGCACGGCCAAAAGAGTTGGAACGGTGTCGCAATCCTTGCGCGCAACTGCCAGCCGATCGAAACGCGGCGCGGCCTCGCGGGCGAACCTGACGACGTGCAAAGTCGGTACATCGAGTCGGCAATCAGCGGCGTCGTTGTCGGCTGCCTCTATTTGCCCAACGGCAATCCCAGGCCCGGGCCTAAGTACGACTATAAACTACGATGGATTGAACGGCTGTTGCGGCTGGCCCAACAATTAGTGAAGACCGAAGCGCCGGTGGTACTCGCGGGTGATTTCAACATCATTCCGACGGAACGGGACGTCTATAAGCCCGAGCGATGGACCGAAGACGCGCTGTTCACCGCCGAGGTACGGGCCGCCTTCTCGAAGCTGATTGACCAAGGTTGGACCGACGCGCTGAGAACGATTTACCCTAGCCAGACGATTTTCACTTTCTGGGATTATTTCCGCAACAGCTTTGCGCGCGACGCGGGTCTGCGGATAGATCATTTGCTGCTTAATCCCCACGCGGCAAGACGGTTGAAATCCGCGGGGGTTGATCGCGCTGCGCGAGCGCTTCCCAAAACCAGCGACCATGCCCCAGTATGGGTTGAACTTGAACGATGATCGCGAGAGAATTGCGCGAACGAAACGATTGGCACGCCTCGCGTCACTAGGCGTTCTTATCGAGACCCATGACCCATTCGTCACAAATTGTCGCCATCGGCCTGCTTACCCAACATGACCTCTATTTGTTGGGTCGGGGCTTTGATCGGGCCTTTCCTGTCGATCCGGCTCCATGCTTCGATGACCTGCTTCGCGCCATTGACGAAGCTGAGCGGGGAATGGACATAACGAGGAGTGATCACGGCGCGGTCAGCCGCTCTTGATCGGCGTGATATCCGCGCTGGCGGTTTCGTAATGTCCCGCTAAACGTAGCCGGTGACCGCGCAAAACATCGACTTGCAGACTTCGGAGAGGCGCGCGGGATTAATCCTGCTTGCTGCTGCGGCAGCTGCCCTAGTCGCCGCCAACTCGCCGTGGGCGGCGACGTACCATCACCTGCTCGAGTTTCGCTTAGGTCCGCAGCTACCCCGGTTGGGAGCGCCGAGTTTTCATCAATGGGTTGCCGATGGGCTAATGGCGATCTTTTTCCTGCTGGTCGGACTCGAAGTGAAGCGTGAGTGGCTCGATGGTCAACTCTCCAGCGCGGCGCAGCGGCGACTGCCAATCCTTGCAGCGCTGGCCGGAATGGCGGTCCCGGCGATCGTCTATCTCGGAGTTACCGGTTTTGATCCGGCGCTGATCAGCGGCTGGGCAATTCCGGCCGCCACGGACATCGCTTTCGCGATCGGAGTGCTTGCGATCCTCGGACGTCATGCGCCCGCGTCGGTCAAGCTGTTGCTCGTAACGATCGCGATTGTCGACGACGTCGGCGCGGTGGTGATTATTGCGCTTGCTTACACCGCGGACATCGACGGCACGGCGCTCGCGGGGGCGCTTGCATTGACTGGAGCAATGGCGGCGATGGGGCAATTCGGGGTGCGGCAGTTGTGGCCCTTTCTTGTCGGATTCGTATTGCTGTGGCTGCTCGTACTGGCGAGCGGTATTCATCCGACGATTGCTGGAGTTCTGGCGGCGATGACGATCCCGCTGGCAAAGGGTGAGCACCACTCTCCGCTCAAGCGTCTCGAACATGCGGTTCATCCCTGGGTGATGTTTGCAATCGTCCCGCTGTTTGGGTTCGTCTCCGCAGGGGCTTCTTTGCGCGGGGGTCTTGATACCTTGGTCGCGCCGCTACCGTTGGCGATCGTGTTTGGGCTTTTTCTTGGCAAGCAGATTGGAGTGTTCGCCGCGGTCTGGGGGACGGTGCGAGCGGGGCTTGCGCCACTGCCCCGTGGGGCCAATTGGCGGCATATCTACGGGGCCGCGATGCTGTGCGGGATCGGTTTTACAATGAGCCTGTTCATCGGCGCGCTTGCCTTTCCGGGTGACGCCGAGAGTATCGACGCCGCCAAGGTCGGCACGCTGGCGGGTTCTCTATTATCGGCGGTCGGCGGATGGGCGGTGCTTCGTTTTGCGCCGGCAGTAGAGTGTGAGGATTAGAGTTTTTCGGTGAGTTCGGGGATAAGTTTGAAGAGGTCGCCGACTATGCCAATATCGGCCACCTGAAAGATCGGGGCATCTTCGTCCTTGTTGATGGCGATGATGATCTTGCTGTCCTTCATTCCTGCAAGATGCTGAATTGCCCCGGAAATTCCGATCGCGACGTAAGCGGCGGGAGCGACGATCTTGCCGGTCTGGCCGACCTGGTAGTCATTTGGAGCATAGCCCGCGTCTACCGCGGCGCGACTCGCGCCGACCGCGGCTCCGAGCTTGTCGGCGAGCGGGTCGATAAGCGCATGAAATTGCTCGGAAGATCCCAGAGCGCGCCCGCCGGAAACGATGATCTTGGCGCTGGTCAGTTCGGGACGTTCGGACTTGGACACTTCGGCCGAGACGAATTGCGCCTTGCCCGAGGCGGCACCGGCCTCGACCGCTTCGACGCTGCCGCTTCCACCGTCGCGCGCAGCCTTTTCGAAGGCGGTGCCGCGGACGGTGATGACCTTCTTGGCATCGCTCGAGCGCACGGTGGCAATGGCATTGCCGGCGTAGATCGGGCGGGTGAACGTATTTTCGTCCTCAACCGACAAAATATCGGAAATTTGCATCACATCGAGCAAAGCGGCGACGCGCGGTGCGACATTCTTGCCTGTGGTGGTCGAGGAGGCGAGGAAAGCGTCATGGCTGGCCATCAGCGCCACCGCGACCGGTGCGACGTCTTCGGCGAGTTGGTGCTCGAGATGTGCGCCGTCGGCGACATGAACCTTGCCCGCGCCGGCAATCTTGGTCGCGGCTTCGGCAATTGCGCTTATTCCCGATCCGGCAACGAGCAGATGGACTTCGCCAAGCTGCGCCGCGGCGGTGACAGTGGCCAGCGTCGCGTCCTTGATCGCGCCGCCGTCATGTTCGACCAATACGAGCGTCTTCATTTGGCGACTCCCAGCGCTTTCATTTTTTCGACCAGTTCATCGACCGAACCGACCTTGATCCCGGCCTGGC
Source organism: Sphingomicrobium sp. (assembly GCA_035575595.1). GTDB lineage: Bacteria > Pseudomonadota > Alphaproteobacteria > Sphingomonadales > Sphingomonadaceae > Sphingomicrobium. Next base: position 26,853 of record DATLXR010000037.1, on the reverse strand, counting down.
GCTTGGACGGTTCGACCACCTTGAGCGTTTCGAGCCTGGGTGCGGTATCGACGCCGAAGTCGGCGGGGCTCTTGGTATCGAGCGGCTTCGACTTGGCCTTCATGATGTTGGGCAAGGAGGCATAGCGCGGCTCGTTCAGGCGAAGGTCGGTAGTGACGATCGCAGGCGTGACGAGCTTGACTGTCTCGAGGCCACCATCGACTTCGCGAGTGACACTGACGCTGTCCGCCGCGAGCTCGACCTTGCTTGCGAAAGTGCCCTGGGGCCAGTCGAGTAAGGCGGCGAGCATCTGGCCGACCTGGTTGCTGTCATCGTCGATCGCCTGCTTGCCGAGAATGACGAGCCCGGGCTGTTCCTCAGCGACGACGCCCTTCAAGATTTTGGCGACGGCAAGCGGTTCGACCGCGTCGTCAGTCTGGACCAATATCGCGCGGTCGGCGCCCATCGCCAAAGCGGTGCGAAGTGTCTCGGTTGCCTTGGCTGGACCGATCGAGCAGACCACGACTTCGGTCGCGGCGCCCTTTTCGCGCAGCCGGATCGCTTCCTCGACTGCGATCTCATCGAACGGGTTCATACTCATCTTGACGTTGGAGAGGTCGACCCCCGAACCATCCATCTTGACCCGCGGCTTGACGTTGTAATCGATCACGCGCTTGACCGCGACGAGAAGTTTCATTCGTGACGCCCTTCATTCCGCGACCCGTCCTTCGTTACGAGCCTTCCTTCGATACGGGCCTTCGGCTCGCTTCGCTCGCTCAGTCCCTACTCAGGATGAGCGGATAGTAAACAGCGCTCATCCTGAATGGCCGCGCTGCGGCGTATCGAAAAGGACGAGCCAAAGCCTTCAAGCGACCGCCTTAACCTCCGCGACAATCTTGCGCGCCGCGTCGCCGAGATCGTTGGCGGCGACGATGGGGAGGCCCGAGCCGGCGAGGATCGCCTTGCCTTCGGCGACATTGGTGCCTTCGAGGCGGACCACAAGCGGCACTTTCAAATCGACTTCGCGCGCGGCGGCGACGATTCCGTCGGCGATGATGTCGCACTTCATGATTCCGCCGAAAATATTAACCAAAATGCCCTTCACCGCGGGATCGGCGAGGATGATCTTGAACGCGGCAGTGACCTTTTCCTTATTGGCGCCGCCGCCGACGTCGAGGAAATTGGCGGGGAAGGCGCCGTTCAATTTGATAATGTCCATCGTCGCCATGGCGAGGCCGGCACCATTGACCATGCAGCCGATGTCGCCGTCGAGCTTGATGTAAGCGAGGTCATATTTCGAAGCCTCAATCTCCATCGGATCCTCTTCGGTGAGGTCGCGAAGCTCGGCGAGATCCTTGTGGCGGAACATGGCGTTCGAATCGAACCCGACCTTGGCGTCGAGCACGACCAGGCAGCCGTCATTGGTCACCGCAAGCGGGTTGATCTCAATCTGCGCGGCGTCGCTGCCGAGAAAGGCATCGTAAAGCTTCGACGCGATGCCCGCCGCCTGCTTGGCGAGTTCGCCGGTCAGACCGAGCGCGCCAGCGACCGCACGGCCGTGGTGCGGCATGAAGCCGGTCGCCGGGTCGATCGTCAGCGTTTCGATCTTCTCCGGAGTGTCGTGGGCAACCGCTTCGATATCCATCCCGCCCTCGGTCGAGACGACCATCGCGATCCGCCCGCTGTCACGATCGACCAGCAGCGCGAGATAATATTCCTCGGCAATGTCGACGCCATCGGTGATGTAGAGCCGCTGGACCTGCTTGCCCTCAGCCCCGGTCTGGATCGTCACCAGCGTATTGCCGAGCATTTCCTCCGCCGCGGCGCGGACCTCGTCATGGCTGTGCGCTAGCCGCACGCCGCCCTTGGCGTCGGGGCCAAGCTCGGTAAATTTGCCCTTGCCGCGGCCGCCGGCGTGAATCTGCGCTTTTACCACCCACAACGGCCCGGGAAGCTGCTTGGCCGCCGCAACGGCTTCGTCGGCGCTCATCGCGGCAAAGCCCGCGGGCACCGGAATGCCGTATTTTACGAGCAGTTCCTTGGCTTGATATTCGTGAATGTTCATCGATGATTCCTGTGAATGAATTGCCGCGTCCTAAAGCATGACTCGGACGTGAAGCCAAGCTAGGAACGAGGCGTGAACGCATCGCCGCCGCGCAAGATCATTCATGTCGACATGGACGCCTTCTATGCGAGCGTCGAGCAGCGCGACGATCCCTCACTTCGCGGAAAGCCGGTCGCGGTCGGGGGCGGCCATCGCGGAGTCGTTGCCGCAGCGAGTTATGAGGCGCGAAAATATGGGGTGCGATCGGCGATGCCGGCGGTGACCGCGAGGCGCCGCTGCCCCGGGCTGATCTTCGTCAAACCACGGTTCGATGTTTACAAGGCGGTCAGCGAGCAGGTCCGCGCGATCTTCGCCGATTATACCGATCTGATCGAGCCGCTGAGCCTCGACGAAGCCTATCTCGATGTCAGCGACGACCGGCATTCGCTCGGAAGCGCGCGCGCCATTGCCGCGCAGATCCGTGACCGGATTCGGCAGGAAACCGGCCTAACCGCGTCTGCGGGCGTGTCTTACTGCAAGTTCATCGCCAAGCTCGCTTCCGACCAGAACAAGCCCGATGGGATGTGCGTGATCCCGCCGGGGAAGGGCGCGGCGTTCGTGGCGACGCTTCCCGTCAAGCGCTTTCATGGCGTTGGACCGGTGACCGCGGCACGAATGGAGCGGCTTGGAATCCTTACCGGTGCGGACCTTGCCGCCTGGCCGCTGGTCGAGCTCGAGGCGCATTTCGGAACCTCGGGCGGGTGGTATTGGCGGATCGCGCGCGGAGTGGATGAACGCCCGGTGCGAAGCAAGCGGCGTCATAAATCGGTCAGCGCCGAGCGTACCTTCAACGAGGATATTTTCGAGCCAGGCGCGCTGATGACCGAACTCGAGCGGGTCGCGGGGCTGGCCTGGGTGCGGATCGAGCGGGCCGGAGTACGCGGACGGACCGTGACATTAAAGGTCAAGTTCGCCGACTTTACCTTAATTACCCGGTCGCGCAGTTTTCGCGACCCGATTGCGGGCGAAGCCAGTTTCGCGGAGGCAGGCGGTGCATTGCTCGCGGCGCTGTTGCCGGTTGCAAAGGGCGTCAGGTTGCTTGGGCTTGGCATCCATTCGATCGCCGAGGAGGAAATCGACCGGCCAAAGCAACTTGGTCTGGCGATTTAACGAAAAAGCTGCTATAAAATAAATACAGGCCGCCGCGGTTTGCGTCGGCCACCATGCAGGATCTTTGCTCGGAGCTGATCGCCGTGACCATCTGGTCACCGTTGGGGGGCGATCTCGGTGTGTAACAGCAGCAGCGTTCGGGCTCATTTGAAAGGTGCAGTGAATGGCGGCGAAAGCCCTTAGCTTCGATGTCGGTGATTTTGTGGTGTACCCCAAGCATGGAGTTGGCCGCGTGGTCGAACTTCAGAGCACCGAAATCGCCGGTACCCAGCTCGACCTATATGTTCTCCGCTTCGAGAAGGAGCGCATGACTCTTCGCGTGCCCGTCGGCAAGGCGGATTCGGTCGGAATGCGCAAATTGTCGTCGGACAAGACGATGCAGGATGCGCTCGAGACGCTCACCGGCAAACCGCGCGTCAAGCGGACGATGTGGTCGCGTCGCGCTCAGGAATATGAAGCGAAGATCAATTCGGGCGATCTTACCTCGATCGCCGAAGTAACCCGCGATCTGTTCCGTGCCGACGACCAGCCCGAGCAGAGCTATTCGGAGCGGCAGATCTTCGAGGCGGCCTCGTCGCGGCTGGCGCGTGAGCTTGCGGCGATGGAGCAGGTCGACGAGCCGACAGCGCTGGTCAAGATCCTCGAAATCCTGAACAAGGCGGCGGCAATTCATAACAAGGCCAAGGCCGACGCAGCCTAATCTGCGAGACTCGAGACGAGCATTGGGCGCTTCTCTTCGCGGGAGGCGCCCTTTTTTGACTTGCCAAACCACTGCCTTGCTGTATTATATGTCTAAAACGCCAAGGAGTATTCCATGACACGCATTGTCCCGACCCTCATGATCGCCTTGCTCGCCAGTGCTTGCCAATTCGGTGGCGGTGACGAATCGCGCGAACCGGGTCCGGCGGCTGAGCGACGCTTCGAAGTCGGTGCTTTCGATCGCATATCCGTGGCCGGCCCTTATGAAGTGACGGTGACCAGCGGCGGCCAGCCGGGTGTCACGGCTCAGGGCGGGCAGGCAATACTCGCCGAAACCGAGGTCGTCGTCGAGGGCGGCGTGCTCAAGATCAGGCCGCTGAAGAAGAACGGCGTCCGCTGGAACTGGGGCAAGAACGGCAAGGTCCGGTTCGCGGTGAGCGCGGCCGCGCTTCGCGGGGCCGAGATCGCCGGGTCGGGCGATGTCGCGATCGACCGCATCGCCGGCGACTTCACTGGCAAAGTGGCGGGATCGGGCGACCTCGCAATTGCCGCGGTCGACGCCGGAGCTGTCGGTTTCTCGATCGCGGGTTCGGGCAACGTCCGCGCGGCGGGCAGGGCAAAACGGGTCGAAGTGAATATCGCGGGGTCGGGCGATGTCGATCTCGCTGAGCTGGCCGCGGAAACGGCCGACGTCTCGATCGCGGGATCGGGCAATGTCACTGCGCGCGCAACCAGCACTGCAGACGTTTCGATCATGGGCTCGGGCGATGTCGCGATCAGCGGCGGGGCCAAGTGCAGCGTGTCGAAGAATGGGTCGGGCAACGTCACCTGCTCCTGATGGCTTCGCATTAGGCTTTTGGTAACCATGTGCAGCGAGGGTGGCGCCATGCGCATCATCCTCGCCTGTTCGTTGCTCGCCGCCGCCCCTTCGGCCGCTGCCGAGCGAAGTTATACTCTCACAAGTTTCGACCGAATCCGGGTGGAGGGGCCTTACGCCGTTAATCTGGTTACTAACCGGTCGCCGTTCGCGCGCGCCAGTGGCTCGGCGCGTGCGCTTGAAGGTGTTTCGCTGCGGGTGGAAGGGCGCACGCTTTACGTTCGCACCGATCGCTCGGCGTGGGGTGACAATCCCGACAAGCCCGTCGGGCCGGTGACAATCAGCCTTGGCACTTATGGACTGGCGCAGGCTTCGCTGAACGGTGCGGGCAGCCTTGCGATCAGTCGCGTTCGTGGGCTGTCGTTTTCGCTGATCGTCAGCGGATCTGGTTCGGCCGCGATTGCCGATGTCGATATCGACGAGTTGCGCGTCTCGGTCGCAGGTTCGGGCCAGGCCAAGCTGTCTGGGCGCGCCAAGCAATTCACTGCGCTGGTGCGCGGCGTTGGCGGGGTCGATTCCTCCGGCTTGTCGGTCAAGGATGCGACCTTGTCGGCGCACGGGCCGGCGACAATCCGCGCGAGTGCGAGCAATAGCGCGAAGATCAATGCCAGCGGGACCGCGAGCATCGCGATCGAAGGGGGCGCGGCTTGCACGCTCAAAATTAGCGGATCGGCGGACGTGACCGGCTGCTGAAAACTCCGCGCACGAGCCGTTCTGTTGCCGCATGGCCACAGCGCACTTGCATTACCCTCTCGCCGAGCGGCCCGTTAACGATAATATATTGACGGATTCGTTCAGGCAGCGTTGTCAATCGACGGGTAAGGGAGAGCCATGAACCACAAGCCTTTATTCCATAGCGCTATTATCGCGGCAGCGATGATGACCAGCGCTTTCGCGCCCTCCCCTGCTTTGTCCGCTGTTCAGTCAGTCAGTGGTCCGCTGACCGCCGCGTCGGCCAATGCTGCCGTCGAAGCCTTCTATGTGCGCCGTGCGGAGGCCAAATTATGGTTTCGTGACGCGCGAACGATCGAGGCGGCGGCCGCATTACCGACTATTCTTCGCCGCGCCCCGCTCGAGGGACTGGCCGACGGTCCCCGTCTTGCCGGGCAAGTTGAAGCCGCAATTCTTTCCGGGCGCACGGGCACCCCCGCCGCGATCGCCGCGGCCGAGCGCGTCTTGTCGAATGCGTGGGTGACCTATGTCCAGACGATTCAGACCCCGACCAAGGGGATGATCTATGGCGACCCGATGGTTCGACCCAATGTCCAGCGGCCCGACCAGATCCTTGGGCTCGCGTCGATCGCTCCGTCATTGGCCGATCACCTCAACGGCGTCGCAAGCGTCAATCCGCTATATGCGGCGCTGCGCGAGGCAGCGGTTCGTGAAGCTGCGCTTCCAGGCGGCGGGATGAGCGACAAATTGATCAGCAATCTCGAGCGTGCGCGTGCAATACCGGCCAAGGGCCGCTTTCTGGTCGTCGACGTCCCGTCCGCGCGGCTGACGATGTATGAGAATGGCAGCCCGGTTGACACGATGAAGGTTATCGTCGGGATGCCGGCCTATCCGACCCCGATGATCGCAAGCATGATCCATTACACGACGTTCAACCCTTATTGGCATGTCCCCGATCATCTGGTGCGCAAGACCGTTGCCCCCAATGTGATCAAGCAGGGCGCAGCCTATCTGAAATCGCGCGGCTACGAAGTGGTTTCCGAATGGAGCAATTCCGCCGCAATCATCCCGGCGTCGGACGTGGACTGGAAAGGCGTCGTTGCAGGGACTGCCGAGGTCAAGGTTCGCCAGCTGCCCGGCGGCGCCAATTCGATGGGCAAGATGAAATTCCCATTCGCGAACGGCGAGGGCATTTACCTGCACGACACACCGAACAAGGAATTGTTCGCCAAGTCGCAACGCGACCTCAGCAATGGCTGTATCCGGGTCGAGGACGCCCCACGTTTGGCGCGTTGGCTGTTCCGGCAGGAGCCGGCGGCGCTAACATCAAAGGCGCCCGAGCAACATGTCCAATTGGGCAGTGGCGTTCCGGTCTTCGTCACTTATCTAACTGCGCTTCCGGGCAATGGCGAGTTGACGATCAACAAGGACGTTTACGGGCTCGACCGGGGTACGCAGTCGCGGGTTGCTGCGCTTCGCTGAGGCGAGGCTCGCATCCGGCTACACCAGTTTAAGCGCGATCAGCCGTCCGTATAGGCCGGGCGGAAGCGCGCCCATGCCGTCACTGTCTGCATTGTCGTCGGGCGCATCTTCCTCCTCAAGGTAGCGCCAGCCCTGGTGGGCGCGCTTGGGCCGTGGCGGGATCGCGCATAATTTGTCGCTGCAGACGATATCGATCCGTCCGTCGCTTCGATCGTCGAAGCGCAGGATGGTCTGACGAGCGACGATGCGATGCTTAACGATCCAGTGCAGTGATCCCCCGACGAGTTCGTCCATGCGCTTTGGCCGCATTTGGGTTGCGATCCGGACTTCACCCTTGCTTCCGCGGCGGGCGAGCCGGTTTTCGAGCGCTTCGACGCTCGCAATTCCGACCGCGACCTTTGTGAGATGAAGCGCCACGCCGGTCAGATGGCGAAATAGGCTCGCCTGTTCAAGCCGCTAGCCGACCAGACCCGAAGCGGTGGCAAGTCCGAGGAAGACGAGGAAGCCCATTGAATCGGTGACCATCGTTACGAAGATCGACGACGCCACCGCTGGGTCGGCGCCGGCACGTTCGAGCGCAAGCGGAACGAGCACCCCCGCAAGTCCCGCGATGACGATATTCGTAAGCATAGCAGCAGCGATCACCGCGCCCAATTGTGGCGATCCAAGCACCAGTGACACGCCAATCCCGATCAGCAAAGCGATCGTCAGCCCGTTCATCAGAGCAACCCTGATCTCGCGCCACACCGCGCGGTGGCGGTTGGTTCCGGTTAGCTGATTGGTAGCGATCGCACGGACCGTCACCGCCAGCGTCTGGGTGCCCGCATTGCCACCGACCCCGGCAACGATCGGCATCAGCACCGCGAGGATCGCGAGGCGTTCGATCGAGCCTTCGAAGAAGCGGATCACCGACGAGGCGACGAGCGCGGTCATCAGATTGGCCGCGAGCCAGCGCACGCGTTCCTTATAGGTATCGAAGATAGGCTCATTGATGTCACCGTCGCCCGCGCCCGAGAGCAGCAAGGCGTCCTCACCAGCTTCTTCCTGGATGATGTGGACGACGTCATCGACCGTGATCATTCCGACCAATCGGCCAGCGGGGTCGATCACCGCGGCCGAGATTAGCGAATATTTCTGAAATTTGAGCGCAACCTCTTCCTGATCGAGATCGACCGGGATCAGCGTCTGCTTGGCAAGCATGATCGACGATACCGCGATCTCGCGCGGCGAGCGCAATATCGTCGATAATTTGCACGTGCCGACCGGATGGTGGGTCGGCGAGACCACGAACACTTCCCAGAAGTCGGTCGCGAGATTGTCCGAAAAGCGCAGATAATCGATCACCTGCCCGACGTTCCAATGTTCAGGCACGGCGATCAGGTCGCGCTGCATCAACCGCCCGGCCGATTCCTCGGGATAGGATAATGCCTCCTCGACCGCGGCGCGATCGTCGGGCTCCATCGCGCGAAGCACCGCGCGCTGCTCATCCTCCTCGAGATCCTCGAGCAAGGCGACCGCATCGTCGGTGTCGAGCTGGGCCGCGAGATCGGCGACCTGCTGGGGATCCATCTCGTCGATCATGTCCTCGCGGACATGCTCGTTGAGCTCGGCGAACACGTCGGCATCGACGATTCCGGCGAGAGCGGTAATCAGGTCGGCACGCTCGTCGCTTGGCGCAAGCTCGATCAGATCGGCGATGTCGGCCGGGTGAAGCGTTTCGACGAGAGCGCGCGCAGCCTCGTCATTGCCGTCTGCAACCGCGTCGAACACCGCGCGGACGAAGCTTGGGCGCAGGCGGTTCTCATTGTCGAGGACATGGTCGGCGAGCGGCTGCTGATCGGGCTCGCGCGGCTGGGTGGCGATGTCGTCGCTCATGGCCTTGTCCCCTTTGCTGCCCGGCGCCCTCCTATGCCCGCGACCGGACTGGCGCAACCCGCGCGGCGTCCCTACATCGCATCAGCAAAATACCGATTGGAGATTAGACTATGGCCGACGCGAATACCTTGACCCTGACCCTTTCGAGCGGTGGCGATGTCGTCATCAAACTTCGCTCCGACCTCGCCCCGGGGCATGTCGAGCGGATCGCCGGACTGGCACGCGACGGATTTTACGACGGGGTCAAATTCCACCGGGTGATCCCGGGCTTCATGGCACAGGGCGGCGATCCGACCGGAACCGGAAGCGGCGGAAGCAAGCAGCCCGACCTGAAGGCCGAGTTCAATGCCGAGCCGCATGTCCGCGGCACCTGTTCGATGGCGCGCACCGCCAACCCCGACAGCGCCAATAGCCAATTCTTCATCTGCTTCGACAATGCGAGCTTCCTTGACCGTCAATATACGGTGTGGGGCAATGTCGAGAGCGGAATGGAGTTTGTCGACAAGCTTCCCGTCGGCGAACCCCCGCGTGAGCCCGGCACGATCGTCAAGGCGAGCGTAGCCTAAGCGGCAACGGCAGCCGCTGTGGCCGTGCGCCGCATCGGCTGCCATTTTCCGTAAGTAAGCGAGCGCCAGAGCCACTCGACCGGCCCGAAGCGGAAGTGATTCAGCCAGATGCTGCTGTAGGTAACCTGCAGTGCGAAAATCGCGAGTGAAAAGGGCAGGATAAACACCAGTCCGAACTTGCCGATCAGCCCAAGGCCCCAGCCGTAGAAAATCGCGCTCTGAACGATGGTTTGCGTAAGATAATTGGTCAGCGCCATTCGCCCTGCCGGCGCCGCCCATTCGAGCAATCCGCGCCGCCCCGCGCGCCATAGCAAGGCGAAGCCAGCGGCATAGCCCAGCGCCAGTGTCGGTGTGCTGAGCACATAAAGGAATTCGGCTGCGAATTCGAGCTGAGGATTATCCCCCGCCAACATCGTCAGCGCCGCCTTGCCCGCGGACAATGGCAATCCGATTCCTAACCCGATCAACGCGGTTCGGCGCAACAGCGGACGGTATTGGTCAAGGTTGGCGTAGAGGGCGCGGCGCCCGACCCACAGCCCGATTAGGAACATTCCCAATACCTTGGTGAAGCGCATCTGATAAACGAGATCGCCGATGCGGAAAAGGAGGTCGGCAGGGTGCGTGCGCAGGTGGAACAGGAAGTCGGCGCTTCGGAAAATCGGAAGGGCGCTCTGCTCGCTCACTCCGACTGCAGCGAGCATCGAGAAGGCGAGTTTGAAAAGCGGCTCCGCAGGCTGGAAGCCACCAAAGTGAATTGCCGCGGACCAGAGGATCGGGATCGACCAGCAGATCAGCGCTCCCCATAGCAGGACGCGGTCGCTGGCCTTACGGAACAGAAGCAGCACCGCACCGATCAGCGCATAGAGCGCGCCGATGTCTCCGAACCAGAGCAACAGGATATGCGCGAGGCCGATCAGGAACAGGATCGCGAGCCGCCGCAAGTAGCGCGGTGTGCCTTCGCCGCGCTGTTCGAGCCTGCCCATCTGGATTGCAAAGCCGATCCCGAACAGCAGCGAGAAAATCGAATAGAATTTGCCGACGACGAGCCATTCCATGAGGAATTCGGTTGGGTCGCTAAGCTGTGCCAGCGGGAGGGCGGCGCGTGCGGCGTCGTCGATGAAATAATAGCCGATGAAGCCCGCCATATTGGCGATCAGGATTCCGAGCAGCGCATAGCCGCGCAGGGCATCGAGAATTGTCGAGCGTTCGCCTGTGCCGATTGGCGCAGTAATTGCTTGTCCGGCCATGATTTCCCCCCTTGCCCCGCTTTGCCTTAGCCGAAAATCGGATGATTAGACATTGCGCGACTTGGGCAGGATTCGAAGAGGTTGGGGGATATGGCAAAATCCTTATCGGGTTCAGGAATAATGCTGGAATGACAGCGTCTTAGCGAAACCGGGGTGCGGAGGGGCCTTTTTTTGGACCTTGCTTGATGCCACATCCGCGGGGACGGCGTTGGTCCGGTGAACTGCAAAAGGAATTTTGATGGCCGATGCCGAGATCATGACGCGCAAGGTGCAAGTTGCCAATTTGCCGCCTGCCGACAGCGGGCGCGGGGTGGCGACCCTGCCGGTCAAATTGATGAATGAAATGGGCCTCGCCGAAGGCGACGTGATCGAGATCATCGGCAAAAGATCGACCGCCGCACGCGCCATCCCTCCCTATGGCGACGACGAAGGGCTCGACATCATCCGCCTCGACGGGCTTCAGCGCGCCAATGCCGGGGTCGGATCGGGCGATTTCGTCGAAGTGAACAAGGCGACTTCGAAGCCTGCGACGCGCGTTACCTTCGCGCCGGCGCAGAACAATGTGCGGCTTCAGGGTTCGGCCGAAGCGCTCAAGCGAAGCTTCGAAGGGCGGCCGTTCACCGAGGGCGATACCGTTGCAACCGCCGGGCACCAGCGAGTCAATGCCGACATGCCCGACCATATCCGGCAATTGCTCAACGCCCCCGCCTTCGCGCTTCAGGAAGTGCGGCTGATGGTGATTTCGGCGTCGCCGCGCGGGATCGTCCATATCGACGCAAAGACGGTGGTCGAGCTTCTTCCCGAATATAATGAGCAAATCGGTGAGCGCCGCGCCGACGTGACCTATGACGATCTTGGCGGGATGAAGGACACCATCGATGCATTGCGCGAGATGGTCGAGCTTCCGCTCCGCCACCCCGAATTGTTCCAGCGACTGGGAGTCGATCCGCCCAAGGGGGTGCTGCTTCACGGCCCGCCCGGAACCGGCAAGACCCGCCTTGCGCGCGCGGTCGCCAATGAGAGCGAGGCGCGTTTTTTCCATATCGCCGGACCCGAGGTCATGGGGTCGGCCTATGGCGAGTCCGAAAAGAAGCTTCGCGACTTGTTCGAGGAAGCGGCCAAGTCTGCGCCGTCGATCATCTTCATCGATGAGATCGATTCGATCGCTCCCAAGCGCGGGCAGGTGTCTGGCGAGGCCGAAAAACGGCTGGTCGCGCAATTATTGACGCTGATGGACGGGATCGAGCCGCGGCAGAATCTGGTGGTGATCGCCGCGACCAACCGGCCCGAAGCGATCGACGAAGCGCTTCGCCGCCCTGGCCGCTTCGACCGCGAGATCGTAGTCGGAGTTCCCGACGAGACCGGGCGGCGCGAGATCCTTGGAATTCATACGCGCGGGATGCCGCTGGCCGAGGGAGTCAACCTCGATGAGCTGTCGCGCCGCACCTACGGATTCGTCGGAGCCGATCTTGCCGCTTTGACCCGCGAGGCGGCGCTCGAGGCGGTGCGGCGAATCATGCCGAGAATCGACCTTGCCGAGCAGACCATCCCGCCCGAAGTGCTCGACGATTTGTCGGTCGACAGCGCCGATTTCGAAAATGCGCTGAAGCGCGTCCAGCCGTCGGCGATGCGCGAAGTGATGGTCCAGGTGCCCAACGTCACCTGGGATGATGTCGGTGGGCTGGATGTGGCGCGTGACAAGTTGCGCGAGGGGGTCGAGCTTCCGCTGAAGCATCCCGAGGCGTTCCGGCGGCTTGGAATTCGTCCGGCCAAGGGATTCCTGCTCTATGGTCCGCCCGGAACCGGCAAGACCATGCTCGCCAAGGCGACCGCGCGCGAGAGCGAGGCCAATTTCATCGCCACCAAGTCGAGCGATTTGCTGAGCAAATGGTATGGCGAGAGCGAACAGCAGATCGCGCGATTGTTTGCCCGGGCGCGTCAGGTCGCACCGACGGTGATCTTCATCGACGAGCTCGACAGCCTGGTTCCGGCGCGCGGCGGCGGAATGGGCGAGCCGCAAGTCACCGAGCGGGTGGTCAATACGATCCTGTCCGAGATGGACGGGCTTGAGGAGCTCAACAATGTCGTTCTGATCGGAGCGACCAATCGCCCCAATCTGATCGATCCGGCATTGCTCCGCCCGGGACGGTTCGACGAGTTGATCTATGTCGGGGTTCCCGACGTTGCGGGACGGCGGCGGATCCTTGCGATCCATACCGGCGAGATGCCGCTGGCAAAGGACGTCGATCTCGATTCGATCGCCAAGCGCGCCGAGCGTTTCACCGGGGCGGACCTTGAGGATCTGACCCGCCGCGCCGGGCTAACCGCGCTTCGCCGCGGGCTCGACAGCGCCGAAGTGACGATGGCGGATTTCGAAGCGGCGCTGGTCGAGACCCGCGCCTCGGTCACCGACGACATGCTTGCCGATTATGAGCGCATCCAGGACACGCTCAAGTCCGACGCGGTGCGTCCGCTGGGCGGGATCGGGTTCGTCACCCCGGGAATGCTTCAGCCGCGAACGCCGATCAAGGGAGCGCCGGTCCCGGCACCGAAGCCCTAGCCCGGCGGCTTTTCAAGCAAACGGCGGCGACCCCATGGGACCATTGCGATGAGCAGCGCCGCCGATACCGCGAAGGGCCAGCGGGGGTCGACCGCGTAGAGCGCCATTCCAATCGTCGGCGCGGCAACGAACGAGATTCCGTTGGCCGAGGTGATCAGGCCGGCAACGCCGCCTTGCTCCGAGAGCGGAACCGCGAGGCTCGCTCCGCCAGTAAAACCAGGTCGGATGAAGCCGAAGCCCAGTGAGGCGAGCCCGAAGCCGAGCACCAGCCCGTACAGATCGTCAGCGACCATTGTTGCCAGCGTTCCCGCCGCAGCGATCGGCGCGCCCCAAAGAACGAGTGCGCGCGGGCTCAGCGCCAAGCGCGGAATGATCCCCCATTGCGCCGCGAGCGTCGCCGCCGCCCCAGCCATCATCACGATCGCGATCGACTGTTCGGACCCGCGCGGGACCAGCCCGAGCCGGTCGATCACGAAAAAGCCGAGACAGGTGAGCACGGCGGCGTGGGCGTGGCCCGAAATAACGCCGGCAATGATCCAGTGGCGAATTCGCGGGTCGCGCCATTTGAGCCGATCGACGCGTGGCGCGGTCGAGGCGAGGACACTGGCGCCGGTCGGGGAGGAAGCGAGCGACGGGTAGCTCATCGCCGCGCCATGACCGCGGTGGCGCCCGTGGCGCGGCTTGCTGTCGTCGGGCAGCCACAGGAGGATTGCCGCGAAAACCACGACGCCGATTGCCGCGAAGGCGAATAATGGCCCGGTCAGTCCGATCAACGGAAGCACGAACAAGGGGGCAAGCGCGGGGCCGACGATCGTGCCGAGACCGAAACTTGACGACAAGGCCGACAGCGCAGCGACGCGCGCGGCGCGCCGCGTGCGCGAGGCGAGATAGGCCTGGGTCGCACTTGGCGTGGCACAGCCGAGCAAGCCGTAGATGGCCCTCGCCCCGGCGAACAGGACGAGTGTAAGCGTTCCCGAGATCGCGCCTTTGAGCCCGAACAATAAAGTAATGCCGCACAGGATCATCGACACGATGAACCCGCCGACCCCGAGCAAAGTCAGCGCTTTGCGTCCGCGCCGGTCGCTCATCCGCGCCCAATAGGGCGCAAGCGTCACCCACAGCACCGCCGATGAGGTATAGGCCAAGGCGACCCACAAATCGTTGAGTCCGATCTCCCGCCCGATCGCCGGCATCACCGATTGCAGCGCGGTATTGCCCGCAGCAGCGACCAGCATCGCCGCGAACAGGAGCAGAAAGTGGGTGGTGGTCAGCGCGCTTCCGGCGACGCGCTGGCGGGACTGAGTGGCCATCGCGCCTCCTAACTCCGGCGGGCGATTAGCGATAGCCACCGGAACGCCTTGCCAAGCCATGCTTCTTTTGCGAACGCACCCCCCAAGACTTTTCCCCGGAGCCCGTTTTGAACGCCACCAGAGCCAGTCACCTAAAGGGTCAGCGCCGCCGCGATCGCCGCCCGGCCAACCCTCGCTGGCAGTTTTTGCGCGGCTTTTTGAAAAATCCGGTGATGGTCGGGTCGGTCATTCCGTCGAGCAAGATGCTGATCGACAAGATGCTCGACCCGGTCGATTGGGATCAAACCCGGCTGTTCGTCGAATATGGACCGGGTGTCGGCACTTTCACCCGGCCGATCCTCGACCGGCTTGGCCCCGACGCCAAGCTGATCGCGATCGACACCAGCGCCGAGTTCATCGATTTCCTGAAGTCCGATATCGACGATCCGCGGTTCATCGCGGTCACGGGTTCGGCGGCCGAGGTCGAAAAGATCGTTGCCGCGCACGGCTTCGACCACGCCGATTATGTGCTGTCGGGGCTGCCGTTTTCGACTCTTCCCGAAGGGGTCGGCGACAAGATCGGCGCCGCGACTTCGCGCGTGATTCGATCGGGCGGGGCGTTCATGGTCTATCAGTTCAGCCCCAAGGTGCGCGACTATATCGCGCCCTTCTTCGAACGGATCGAACGCGGATTCGAATGGCGCAACGTGCCGCCCGCGACCTTGTTCTGGGCCTATCGCGAGTTTCAGGCGGCCGAATAAGCGGCTAGCCGATGCCGAGGTTGAGCCGCCGCGTGACGGTGTAATCGGCGCTGGTGACGAGATAGAAGCTCAACGCCCAGCGCAATTGATTGAACCAGCTCGATCGCCGCTTGTGAAGGTCTCGCGTGATCTGGACGCTCGCGGCGCGCTCCGTGGCGAAATAGTGGCGCATCATCTTGGCGAATGCCGGATCATCGACGCGAAGCATCATTTCAAGGTTCAGGTAGAGGCTGCGGATGTCGAAATTCGACGAGCCGATGTGAACGACATCGTCGAGTACGACCAGCTTCGTGTGAAGCTTGGCGGGGGCAAATTCATATATCTCGACGCCCTCCCCGAGCAGGCGCCGGTAGGTGTGGCGGGCGGCGGCGACGGTCGCGTGATTGTCGGATCTGGCGGCGGTGATGAGCTGCGCCCGGCCCTTCCTGCCGGCACGGGCGATTCGTCGGAGCATCGCTCCGGTCGGCGAAAAATAGGCCGCGATCATCTCGACGTCCTTGCTCACCAGCAAATCGCGGCAGGTGGCGCTGGCCCAGGGCGAGAGGCCGCGGGTCGGGCCGCCATAGGTCCATTGCAAAATTCCCTGCGTCTCGCTGTAAGCGGTAATGATCCGGTTGAGAGCGCGGATCCGCCCGCCCTTGGTCATCGCCCAATCGAGCAATTCATCGAAATAGGGAGCCAGCCGTGCCGCTGCCGGGCCTTCGAGCATCAGCCCGAGATCGCGCCAGGCACCGTCGGCCGCGGTCCCGAAATAGCTGTCCTCGATGTTGAAGCCGCCAATCAGCACGCGCTCCTCATCGGCAAGCGCGAGCTTTTGATGATTGCGGATGAGGTATCGGCGGCCGAGCGTCGGGTGGAAGCGGCAGAAGCGCATCCCCTTGGCGACGAGTGCGTGGAAATATTTGTCCGGCGCCGCGAAACCGAAACCATCGACGAGCAGGGCGACGGTGACTCCACGGTCGAGCGCGCGATTCAGAGCGTCGCGAACGAGTCCGCCGCTGCGGTCGCCACGATAGATGTAGTAGAGCAGGCGCAGCGAGCGTTTGGCGCCGTCGATCAGTTCGAGCAGTGCGGCGAGCCGATCGGGGCCGGCGGTGATGAGAGTGAGGCTGTTGCCGTCGACAGTGACACTATTGGGTGCGGCATCCATGGTGGTGATGTGGCCGCGTGCGGCGCGGCTGGCAAGCCGAGTGGGCGGATTGACTAAAGCGGGCACCATCCCTATCTCGCGAACCTTCCACCCTTCCTGGCGGATTTCAATGCGGAGCGACTCATGGCGCGCGTGACGGTCGAAGATTGTGTCGACAAGATTCCAAACCGGTTCGACCTGGTTCTGGCAGCGGCGCAGCGCGCCCGCCAGATCTCGGGTGGAGCGGACCTGACCATCGATCGCGACCGCGACAAGAATCCGGTGGTCGCCTTGCGCGAAATCGCCGAGCAGACGGTCAAGCCCAAACATCTTGCCGAAGCGATCGTGTCGAACCTGCAGAAGGTGCGCGTCGACGAGGAAGACGAGACCGACGAATTGGCCTCGCTGAGCGAATCGGCCGAGGCGCTTCGCCTGACCGCAGCCGCGCCGCCGCGCCCGAGCCCGAGCGGCGGCGACTACGAATAAGTCTTCCCGTCCCGTTTAGGGGTCGGAATTATTGCGCTTTGTGCCGGAACGTCGCTCCGCTCGGCAGGACGACCCACATCAAGTCGTGAAGCTCCAGCTCGCGTCCGTCCTCGGCGGTAACTTTTATCCGCCGCACCGGGCGTCCGTCGCGCTGGTCGGCAAGGATGATGTCCTGGTAGCCGTGGCCCCAATCCTCGCCCCACTGGCGAAGCGCGAGCACCACCGGGAGCAGAGCCTCTCCCTTTTCGGTGAGCGAGTAGATCACCTTGCGCCGGTCGTCCGGATCGGGGGTGCGTGCCAATATTCCGCCCTCCACCATCCGCGCCAGCCGGTTCGAGAGAATATTGCGCGCGATCCCCAGACAGGCCTGAAACTGTTCGAAATGGCGAAGCCCGTTGAGCGCGCCGCGTAGAATCAGGAATGCCCATTTTTCACCGATCAGCTCGATCGCCGGCGGAAGCGGGCAGCGTAAGGCATTGGCTCTGAACGCGGCGGTGTCCGCTGGGGAAGAACTCATGGGCGCTCCACTTCGGCGGGGAGGTTGTGACACAAATCGGCGAATAACAACAATTGCATTTTGCAACGCGCTTCAGGACGCCGGCCTGCCACTTTTTGCGCTTGCGAAGAAGGGCACAAAGGCCACATTGGCAAAGTGCTCAGACAATATGAACTCCTCGAGAAGATCCGCGCCTATGATCCCGATGCGGATGAAGGGCTGATTAACCGCGCCTACGTCTTCTCGATGAAGGCGCATGGAGCGCAGGTGCGTGCCTCGGGTGACCCCTATTTCAGCCACCCAATCGAAGTCGCCGGAATCCTCACCGATTTGAAGCTCGACGACGAGACGATTGTTACGGCGATCCTTCACGACACGATCGAGGATACGGTTGCGACCCCCGAACAGATTGAGAAATTGTTCGGCGCCAATGTCGCGCGGCTGGTCGATGGGGTGACCAAGCTCAGCAAGATCGAGGCGCAGTCGGAGAATGAGCGCGCGGCGGAAAACCTTCGCAAGTTCCTGCTGGCATTGTCCGACGACATTCGCGTGCTTTTGGTCAAGCTTGCCGACCGCCTTCACAATATGCGGACGCTCCACCATGTTGATTCGGAAGACAAAAGACGGCGCATCGCCAAGGAGACGATGGATATTTACGCCCCGCTCGCCGAGCGAATCGGAATGTACGAAATCATGGACGAAATGCAGGGGCTCGCCTTCAAGGAGCTCGAACCCGACGCATTCGCCTCAATCACGCGCCGTTTGAAACAACTTCACGAGGCGGGGGGCGATCTGGTCAGCCGAATCGGATTGGGGCTCCAGCTTCACCTCGCCGACCACGGGCTCGAGGCTGATGTCATGGGCCGTGAAAAGCATCCTTTTTCGATCTGGAAGAAGATGGCCGAGCGCCATATCAATTTCGAGCAATTGTCCGACGTGATGGCGTTCCGGGTGATCGTCGAGGGGGCCGACGATTGTTATCGCGCGCTAGGGCTGATCCATCAGCGTTGGCCGATGGTCCCGGGACGGTTCAAGGATTATGTATCGACCCCCAAGCGCAACGGTTACCGGTCGCTTCACAGCTCGATCATTCACGACAGCAAGACCCGCATTGAAATCCAAATTCGCGACAAGGCCATGCACGCTCAGGCCGAGCGCGGACTGGCAGCGCATTGGGCCTATAAAAAGGGCGGGCCGGTCGATGACATCAAAGTGCCGTGGATCGACGATCTGGTCGAAATTCTCGATCATGCCGCCTCACCCGAGGAATTGCTCGAGCATACGCGGATGGCGATGTACCAGGACCGCATCTTCGCTTTCACTCCCAAGGGCGAGCTGATCCAATTGCCCAAGGGCGCGACTTCGATCGATTTTGCTTATGCGGTTCACACCGACCTTGGTGATCAGACCGTCGGCGCCAAGGTCAACGGGCGCGTCGTTCCACTTCGAACGATATTGGACAATGGCGACCAGGTCGAAATCCTCGCTTCGGGCGCACAGCATCCGCAGCCGTCATGGCTGCGATTCGTCGTCACCGGCAAGGCGCGCGCTGGGATTCGTCGCTTCGTTCGCCACAAGGAGCGCGACGAGACGATCGAACTTGGCCGCAAGATTTACGACGAGATTGTCGCGCGCTTGCCCGCGCCGCTCGGCCCCAATGCGCTCAAGCGTGCGGTGAAGAGCCTTAAGGTCGATGATGTCGACGCGCTGATGATCCGGATCGCTCGGCGCACCGTGAGCGACATCGAGCTGATGGAGGCGGTAATGCCCGGCTCGGCGGGCGGCGATGTTGCGCCGCGTCCCCTTGGACAGCGCACCGCAATTTCGATCAAGGGGCTGACCCCCGGGGTCGCGTTCGACCTGGCACCCTGCTGCCACCCGATCCCCGGCGACCGGATCGTCGGACTGCGCCGAGAGGATGAGGGAATCGAGGTTCATGTGATTGGTTGCGACCAGCTTGCCAGCGGGGTCGATGCCGACTGGCTTGACCTCGCCTGGGGCGACGGGTCGGACGGCGGTACCGCACGCCTATCGGTCATATTGCGCGACGTGGCCGGTGCGCTTGGCGAAATGGCCGGAATCCTCGGGCAGAAGGGCGCCAATATCGTCAATCTCGGCCTCGCCCACCGTGACGGCAGTTTCCATACCTTTCACGTCGATGCCGAGGTGCACGACCTCGCCCATTTGCACGCGCTGGTCGCGGCACTGAGAGCCGCTGACGGAGTTAGTCAGGTCGAGCGCCTCTGACGCCTGACCATCAATCCGCTCAACTTCCCCGTGGCGGCGCTTTGCGGATCGCGTCGGCGCCGCCCGCTGCGAGCACGGCGAGCGTGACGAGGTCGGACGTGCTCGCGGTCATCGGCGCGATCTGAACCGGGAGCGCCATACCAAGTAGATAGGGGCCAAGCATGCTTTCGCCGCCCAGGGCCCGTAGCAGCTTGGCCGAGATATTGGCCGACTGAAGACCCGGCATGATCAGGATGTTGGCAGCATCCGAAAGCCTGCTGAACGGGTAATATTTCTGCTGCATGTCGTGGTTGAGGGCCACATCGGGACCCATTTCGCCTTCATATTCGAAATCCGTCTGAAGCGAATCGAGCAGTTTGACGGCATCGCGCAGCTCGTCGATGTGGCGCCCCGGAGGATTGCCGAAGGTGGTGTAACTGACGAAGGCGACGCGCGGCT
The DNA here is from genome assembly GCA_035575595.1 of Sphingomicrobium sp. Taxonomy (GTDB): domain Bacteria; phylum Pseudomonadota; class Alphaproteobacteria; order Sphingomonadales; family Sphingomonadaceae; genus Sphingomicrobium. The sequence goes on along the minus strand of DATLXR010000037.1, from coordinate 6,836 downwards.
CCTGGCCCATGCGCCTTCCGAATGCCGCGGCGCGAATTGCGATTGCGGCCAATTGCTCGGCCGTGGGGCGCTCGGTCACCGCAGTATCGGCGATGAGCACCGTCTGGTTGCGCGCGGCGACGATGTTGATCCCGAACGGAGTGCCGGCATCGTCTTCGTCGATCACGCTACGCACCTGGCGAAGCGACTGGCTGAACGGGCGCGTCGTCCCGGTGATCATCGCATCGCCCTCGCCCAGCGCGAGCATCGCCGAAGCGAAAATATTGCGGTCCTGGTTAACCAAGCGCTCGACCTCGCGCCGAAGCATTCCGTGGCGCTGGCGCTTGGCGTAGACATAATCGACCGCGCGTCCGACCAGCGGCGAATTGCGGCTGTTGAGCACTTCGAAGCTGCGCGGGTCGTCGACGCCCAGCTCGGCAAGAAGTTCATAGACATTGTCGCGCCCGACCAGCACCGGCGTGCCGTAACCGCCGTCCCGGAATGCGATCGCGGCGCGCAGGACGTTGGGCTCCTCGCCTTCGGCGAACAATACCCGTTTGGGGTTCGCTCGCGCCGCTTCATAAGCAAGGCTGAGCACCGACGCGGTCGGATTGAGCCGCGCGCGCAGCTGCTGGCGGTACAGGCGCATGTCGGCGATCGGCTTTTGTGCGACCCCGCTGTCCATCGCCGCCTGAGCAACGGCGCAGGGGACGATTTCGATCAAGCGCGGATCGAACGGCGCGGGAATGATATATTCGGGGCCGAAGTGATGAAGGGTCCCGCCATAGGCCGCGGCGACCTCCTCCGGCACCGCGTCGCGCGCCAATTCGGCAAGCGCGTGGGCGGCGGCGATCTTCATTTCCTCGTTGATTGTGGTTGCGCGAACGTCGAGCGCGCCGCGGAAGATGAAGGGGAAGCCAAGTACATTATTGACCTGGTTGGGATAATCCGAACGGCCGGTGGCAACGATCGCGTCGGGGCGTGCCGCCTTGGCCTCGGGCGGGGTAATCTCCGGGTCCGGATTGGCCATTGCGAAAATGATCGGGCTTGGCGCCATGTCCATCACCATGTCGGGCTTGAGAGCGCCCGCAGCCGACAGGCCGAGGAACACGTCTGCACCGGCGAGCGCGTCCTTCAGGGTTCGGCGGTCGGTTTCGACCGCGTGCGCCGACTTCCACTGGTCGAGGCCGTCGCGACCCTTGTAGATGACACCCTTGCGGTCGCACATGATGACGTTGCCGCCTTGCACGCCCATCGCCTTGATCAATTCGGTGCAGGCGATTGCTGCCGCACCCGCGCCGTTAACCACGACCTTAATGTCCTTGAGCTCGCGCTTGGTCAGGTGACAGGCGTTGATCAGGCCGGCGGCCGTGATGATCGCAGTGCCATGCTGATCGTCGTGGAACACCGGGATGTTCATCCGCTCCTTGAGCGCCGCTTCGATGATGAAACAGTCGGGGGCGGCGATATCCTCGAGGTTGATTCCGCCGAAGCTCGGCCCGAGCAAGGCGACCGCATTGATGAAGGCATCGGCGTCGGTGGTGTCGACCTCCAAATCGATCGAATCGACGTCGGCAAAGCGTTTGAACAGAACCGCCTTGCCCTCCATCACCGGCTTCGAGGCAAGCGCGCCGAGATTGCCGAGGCCGAGGATCGCGGTGCCGTTCGAGATCACCGCGACGAGATTGCCTTTCGCGGTAAGCTCATAGGCACGCGACGGGTCGGCGGCGATCGCGAGCACCGGCACTGCGACGCCCGGCGAGTAAGCGAGGCTGAGGTCGCGCTGAGTCGCCATCGGCTTCGAGGCAATAATCTCGATCTTTCCCGGGCGCCCGCGCGAATGGAAATCGAGGGCTTCAGCCTCGGTGAATTTGATGTTGCTCTCGTTCATCATCACTCCTGTCGGCGGCTGTCTAACGGCAAGCGGGGGCGCAAGTCACCTGTTTGAACCGCGTTGATGCAAAAGCAGGGGGGATTTTCGCGGTTACTCCCACTACAACCCTTGGCATGGCCCGCGACGAAACTTCCCCGACACCAATGATGGCGCAATATCATCGCCTGAAGGCTGAGGCGGGGGACGCCTTGCTGTTTTACCGGATGGGCGATTTTTTCGAGCTGTTCTTCGACGATGCCAAAGCGGCCGCGGCGACGCTCGATATCGCGCTGACCAAGCGCGGCAGTGACAGTGGGGCACCGGTGCCGATGTGCGGCGTTCCGGTGCATGCCGCCGAAGCCTATCTCGCGCGGCTGATACGCGCGGGGCATCGGGTCGCGATTGCCGAGCAGATTGAAAGTCCGGCTGAGGCGCGCAAGGCGCGCGGGGCCAAGGCACTGGTCGATCGGGCGATCGTACGGCTGGTTACTCCAGGGACTCTGACCGAGGACAATCTGCTCGACAGCGGGGTTGCCAATTGGCTTGCGGCGGTGGGCCGCGCCGGTGAGGATTGGGCAATCGCCGCGGCCGACATTTCCACCGGACGGTTCGACCTGGTGGCGTGCGGGCCCGGGGAATTGAAGTCGGAACTCGCGCGGCTTGCTCCGGCCGAGATTATTTCCGCCGACAAGGTGCCGGGGATTGCGACCACGGTTGGCAAGGGCGGGTTTGACAGCGTCGCGGGGGAGCGCGCGCTTAAGGCACGATTCGGAGTGGCCACGCTGGACGGGTTTGGGAGTCCGGGGAGGGCGGAACTGGCGGCGGCCGGGGGGCTGCTGGCTTATCTGGATGCGACCCAGAAGCAGGCGGCGGCTTTTCTAGCGGCACCGCGCCGGATTGCTCGGGAGGCGGCGATGGCGATTGATCCGGCGACCCGGGAAAGTCTGGAAATTTGCCGGACGGCGGCGGGGGTGGTTTCGGGGAGCCTGCTTAGCTGTGTCGATCGCTGCGTTACCGCGTGCGGGCGGCGCTTGCTTGCCGCCGATCTTGCCGCGCCATTGACCGAGCGTCGTGCGATCGAGGCGCGCCTGGCTTTGGTGCAATGGTTTCACGATGAGCCTTTGCGGCGGGCACGGGTGCGCGAGGGGTTGAAGGCCTTGCCTGACCTTGGCCGGGCAGTCGGACGGCTGGTCGCCGAACGAGGTTCGCCGCGCGATCTTGCTGTGCTTCGTGATGGTCTTGCGGCAGCTTCGGCGCTTAAGGCGGAGTTGTCTGCGGAGGGCGAGCGTCCCGATTTGCTGGCCGTTTTGCTTCCCGAGCTTGGCGGGCAGGCGGCGCTGATCGATGCCTTATCGGCGGCATTGGTCGAGTCGCCGCCGCTCGATGCAAGCAAGGGCGGCTACATCGCCGAAGGTTTTGATTCCGCGCTCGATGCGTTGCGGGGCGCGAGCAGCGATGGCCGGCGGGCGATTGCTGCGCTTGAAGCGCGCTATCGTAAGGCGACCGGAGTTGCGGCGCTCAAGATCCGGCACAATGCGGTGCTTGGTTATCATGTCGAGGTCGCCGCGCGGCATGCCGATGCGCTGATGGCCGAGGGGAGCGGATTTACGCATCGGCAGACATTGGCGGGTGTGGTCCGCTTTAACTCGGTCGATCTTCATGCCGAGGCGAGCAAGGTGGTCGAGGCGGGGGCGCATGCTCTGGCCGCCGAGGCTGCGCATTTCGAAGAACTTGCGGGCTATGCCAAAACCGCCGCGCCGCGGATTGCCGCGACCGCCGATGCGATCGCGCGGATCGATGTCGCGGCGAGCCATGCCGAGCGTGCGGCGCAGGATGGTTGGTGCCTGCCGAATTTGGTCGATCAGCCATGCCTCGAGCTTGAGGCGGGGCGGCATCCGGTGGTCGAGGCGGCGCTTGGGCAGGCTGGAGAACGCTTTGTTGCCAATGACTTGGCGCTTGGCCCGAATGACCGGCTGTGGCTGATTACCGGTCCCAACATGGGCGGCAAATCGACCTTTCTTCGCCAGGCCGCGCTTGCGGTGCTGCTTGCCCAGGCGGGAAGCTACGTTCCGGCCTCGCGCGCAAAAATCGGGATCGTCGATCGCTTGTTCAGCCGCGTCGGAGCGGCGGATAATCTCGCGCGGGGACGATCGACCTTCATGGTCGAAATGGTCGAGACCGCCGCAATCCTCGCTGCGGCGACCCCGAACAGCCTGGTCATCCTCGATGAGATCGGGCGCGGGACTTCGACCTATGATGGGCTGGCGATTGCCTGGGCGGTGGTCGAGGCAATACATGACATGGTCCGCGCCCGTACTTTGTTCGCGACGCATTACCATGAGTTGACGCGGCTTGCGGCTCGGCTCGATGCCTTGTCGCTCCACCATGTCCGCGCGCGCGAATGGAAAGGCGACCTGGTGCTGCTCCACGAACTTGCCGCTGGGCCAGCCGACCGCAGCTACGGAATTGCCGTCGCCAAGTTGGCAGGCATTCCGCGCGACGTTCTCGCACGCGCGAAATCGGTGCTCGCCAAGCTCGAGGCGGGGCGCGATGCGACCGGGGGGATCGCCGCCGGGCTCGACAATCTGCCCTTGTTCGCCGCTGCCGCTCCCGAGGCTGCGCCGGACCCGCTTGCTTCGGCGCTCGCCGGAATCGACCCCGATGCGCTCACTCCGCGTGAGGCGCTCGATGCGCTTTACGCACTCAAGCGGCTCTAGACCGAAGGAATGGGTTGATAGGCCGAAATGGCTTCGAACATCGCCGTCAGCGCGGCCCTCTCGGCCGCATCGAGTTCGGGCCTCCATATCTCGAACAGCAGAACCACACGGGTCGCGTCGCTGTCGTTCCAGGCTTCATGCTCGATGCTGTCGTCGAATATCAGGGCCTTACCGGTTTCAACCTCGCGCACCTCATTTCCGACGCGCAGGCGGCACTGGGGTGGGACGATCAGCGGGATATGACAGATTAACCGGGTATTGAGCATTCCCCAATGCGGCGGGATGTGGGTTCGGGGTCGTAATTGCGAGAACAGCGCCATCGGCGACCGTCCGGCGATCCGCGGCATCGGGGCCGGGCGTAGTGCTGCCATCGTCGCGGGGCATCGGATTGCATTATCCTCCACCTCGACCCCGCCGCGCCACAGGTGGAACGCACTCCAGCGCTCATCGCCGAGCAAGGCGTGGCCGCGATTGGGGCGGCCCGGGTCGCCTTCAACATAGGGTTGGAAACTACTCGCTCCGGTCAGCAATTCCTCGACTTCGGCGCGCAACGCAGGGACTTGCGCTTCCAGGTCGGCGACCCAGTCGAACTGGTGCGGGTCGTAGAAGCAGACTTGCGGCAGCCCGGGGTAAAAGAAGCTGGTGGGTTGCTGAATCTGGATTGTTTTGCGACCGGCCATTATGTCGAGCGCTTCGGCAAAGCGGCGCGGGCGCGTCGTGGACGTGATGCCAGCACGCATCAGCGCTTGATCGAGGTGGCGCTCAAATCGCCCGCCTGCCGCCTCCACCGCCGCTGCCGCATGTCGCATACGATCGACGACAGCCGGGGACACCGCCCCGGTTTCAACTTTCAGCGCCAGGGTAAAATAGCTCACCGCCGCGCGATCGTCGCCGCGCTCCTGCGCCCGTTCGCCCTTGCCCAGTAAAGCGAGGAGATTGCGAGGCTCGGCGATCAACGCGCAGTCCAGCGCTTGCTCCTCAGCGATGCGATCTTTCTGCGCCGCGCAACATTGCGCGAGTAGGAGCCAGGCGCGCGCATCCTTGGGCACTGCGCCGGTCGCTGCTTGAAGCGCCGCACGTGCCGCGTTCAGGTCGCCGCGTTGTAGCGCCGCATATCCTGTCTCAAGTGCCGTGGCGGTCATGGCGACCGGAATAACGCGATCATCGGGTCGCGCAACCGCCATGTGGCCATTTCGTCGCGAGGCGTCCGGTGTCGTTCCGCATTGCCTCGATCTCGCTTATGGTTGCGCCATGCCCGTACCGCGCTTCGACCTAATTGCAGACCGGCGCGCGATCATCGATCGGCGGGCGGTGCGCGACGCAATGATGGCACTGCCCGATCGCGACCTGACGCCGGCGGCGACGGGTCTGCTGCGCGAGGCGCTCGATAAGGGCCGCGCCGAAATTGCCGCGCGGCTGGCTGCGAACCCGGGACGCGGGCGAAGCGTGGCGGCGGGGACTGCGTTTCTTCACGATCAGTTGATCCGCCTGGCGTTCGACCTTGTCACGCTTCGGCTTTACCCCAATCCCAACCCGACCAAGGGCGAGCGGGTCTCACTGGTCGGGCTTGGCGGGACCGGGCGCGGCGAGATGGCGCCCTATAGCGACATCGACCTGATGCTGTTGGTCGGCGACCGGCACGCGCCCTGGTGTGAGCAGGTCGCCGAAGCCCTGCTCTATCTGCTGTGGGATCTGAAGCTGAAGGTCGGGCAGTCGATGCGCACGGTCGATGAGGCGATTGCGGTCGGCCGTTCGGACATGACCGTGCGCACCGCTCTGCTCGAGCAGCGCTGGATCTGGGGCGACGAGGAGCTTGCGGCCGAAGCCGCCCGCCGCTTTCGAAGCGAAGTCGTCGCTGGCAGCGCGAAGGATTTTGTCGCTGCAAAACTCGCCGAGCGCGACGAACGCCATCGCCGGATGGGCGACAGCCGCTACGTGGTCGAGCCCAATGTCAAGGATGGCAAGGGCGCGCTTCGCGACCTTCATGCGCTCTATTGGATCGGGCAATATGTGTTCGGGGTCGAGCATCCCGGCGAGCTGGTCGGAAAGGGGCTGTTCAGTGCGGCGGAGTATCGCCGTTTCGAGCGCGCCGAACGCTTTTTCTGGGCGGTGCGCTGCCACCTCCATTTTGCGAGCGGGCGCGCCGAGGAGCGGCTCGGTTTCGACATGCAGCGGAGCATCGCCACCGCGATGCGCTACGCCGACCGGCCGGGAAAATCGGCGGTCGAGCGGTTCATGCAATTCTACTTCCTCAACGCCAAGACCGT
>DATLXR010000036.1:0-7923 GCA_035575595.1 Sphingomicrobium sp. | reverse complement strand
GATCCCGAGTAAAACGCCGCTGGCCCCTGCGCGGCAAGTCGCCCGACAAATTCCGAATAAGCCCGATTGCGCAACAGATCCCCGGCCTTGAGCAGCGAGCCATCGGCCTTCGAAAAATAGGCACGCGCGTCGGGCGCCGACATTTGCGGCGCGTCAGTGCCGATTAGGCGGGCCAGCCGCGGACTGACGATAAAGCCGTCCTTGGCGGTCCGCTGTGCACCGCCGAACAGGCTGCTCCACGGAAGCTTGCCATGCTTGCCATGCGCGACGCTAAGCATCTTGACCGCGCCGGGCACTCCGGTCGCGCGCCCGCTCAACATTGCGGTAGCGGTCGGCAAGGCTTTCCCGTCAGGGCCAAGGAACATCGCCTCGCTCGCCTGCGCCGGTGCAACCTCGCGCCCGTCATAGATCGTCAGGCGCTTGGTCCGCGCGTCGTAATAATTCAGGAACGCTCCGCCGCCGAGCCCCGAGCTTTGGGGCTCGACCAGCGACAGCATCGCCTGAACCGCGATCGCGGCATCGACCGCGCTTCCGCCGCGCGCCAGCACATCGAGCCCGGCGCGAGCCGCAAGCGGGTTCGCCGCAATGACAAACGCCTCCGGCCCGGCGGCGTGAACCGCGGCGCGCGTCGTGGCTGACTGCGCGACGCATGAAGTCAGCGCGAACAGTGAAAGGAAGGGGATGAGCAGGCGTTTGATTGAAAACATGCCAATATGCCTATCGCAGCAATTCCTCGCAGTCCACGCGGCGCGCGCTGGCGATTGCAGCCCGATCGGCATAGGAGCAGGCAAAGAACCGGTCGAACCGGCAGGAGAGCGAATGGAACGGCAAGTCGAACATTTCCCCAATCTGGTCACCATGTTCCTGACCCGCGCCCGCGAGCAAGCCGACAAGCCCTTTCTGTGGGCCAAGCACGACGGCAGTTGGCACTCGATCAGCTTCGCCGAAACCGCCCGCCAGGTCGCGGTCCTCGCCGAAAGCCTCAAGCGCATCGGGCTCAAGCCCGGCGACCGGGTATTGCTGGTCAGCGAAAACCGCCCCGAATGGCTGATCGCCGACCTCGGGATCATGGCCGCGGGGTGCGTCACGGTTCCAACCTACACCACCAACACCGAACGCGATCACCAGCATATTCTCGCCAATTCGGGCGCAAGCGCGGTGATCGTCTCGACCCAGAAGCTCGCCAAGATGCTGATCCCGGCGGTTCTGTTCGCGTCGGACTGCCGCCACATCATCTCGATCGACGACATCATCACCGGCCAATCGCCCGACGTCGCGACGGTCCATCTGTGGCGCGACCTCGTCGACGGCCAAGGCGACGTCGCTGCGCTCGAAAAAAGAATGGCCACTGTCGGCCGCGGCGATCTCGCCTGCCTGATCTATACCAGCGGGACCGGCGGAGCCCCGCGCGGAGTGATGCAGCATCATGGAATGATCCTTCACAATGTCGAAGGCTGTATCGACATCATCGCCAACGACTTCGGCTGGGACGAGGAAATCTTCTTGTCCTTCCTTCCCGCAAGCCATGCCTATGAACATTCGGGCGGCCAATATTTCCCGATCGGGCTCGGCGCGCAGATTTTCTACGCCGAGAGCCTCGAAAAACTCGCCGCCAACATCGCGGAGGTCAAACCGACGATGATGGTCGTCGTGCCGCGCTTGTTCGAAATGCTCCGCGCCAAAATCCTGAACACCGCCGACAAGGACGGTGGCCTCGCCAAATATCTGATGGGGCAGGCGCTCGCGATCGAAGCCAGGCGCAACGCGGGGCAGTCAATATTGTGGAAACTGCCAATGGACCGCCTGCTTTCCGTGACCTTGCGCAAAAAGGTTCGGGGCCGCTTCGGCGGACGGATCAAGGCGATGGTTTCCGGCGGAGCGCCGCTCAACCTCGAAGTCGGCCTGTTCTTTCAGGCAATGGGGCTTCCGGTGCTTCAAGGCTATGGCCAGACCGAGGCGGGGCCAGTGGTCAGCTGCAACCGGCCCAAGGCGGGCGTGCGAATGGAAACGGTCGGCCCGCCGCTCAGGAACAGCGAAGTGCGCATCGCCGAGGACGGCGAAATCATGATCCGCGGTGAGCAGGTCATGAAGGGCTATTGGAACAACGCTGAACAAAGCGCGAAAGTGCTGATCGAATCCGGCGGCGGCATCTGGCTCGCGACCGGCGATGTCGGTCATTTCGACGCCAAGGGGCGGATCCTGATCACCGACCGCAAGAAGGATTTGATCGTCAACGACAAGGGCGAGAATGTCTCGCCCCAACGCGTCGAGGGGATGCTGACGCTCCAGCCCGAGATTGCGCAGGCGATGGTCTACGGCGACCGCCGCCCCTACCTGATTGCCTTACTCGTTGCGGATCCCGAGCTGATCGCCGAGCATAAAGGCGACGACGCAGCGGTTTCGAAAGCGATCGGGCGCGCGGTCGATCGGATCAATGCTGAACTCAGCGTGGTCGAAAGAATCCGCCGCTTCGTCATCGCCGACGCCCCGTTCAGTGTCGAGAACGAGCAATTGACTCCGTCGATGAAAATCCGCCGCCACGTCATCGCCGCCGCATATGGCGAACGGCTCGACGCTCTCTTCAAACGTTAGGGACGGCGATACGGAACGAAGGCGTTAAACGAACAGGTTCCGGCGTAAATGCCGCCGGTGGTATCGATGACTTGCGCGATATCGCCGTCGCAAAGGCCGCCACCTCCACCAAAATTGCGGGTAACCAGCGCATAGCCCGATTGCCGGCCGTAGGGATAGCAGCTCCCGTTCGTGTCCTGACGATAGGTCGTCCGGCCGTCATGGAAAAGAATGGTATCCGAATCAACAACTTCCATATCGGCCGATCGGTAGCGAGAAAGGCAATTGACTGCGGGACCAGCAGTCGTCCCGGCCAGGCGCTTAGCGAGCAGCGCTTCACCCTTGACGGTTTGGTGCGGAGCGATTTCCTGGCCGGCGCAGGACGCCAGCAAAGGCGTGACGACAAGAGCGGCGATCATCGCGTTCCGGTGCAACATCTTTTATCTCCTTGAACGGGCATCATCAGAAACGATCCTTGGCCATCCGCAGTTGCGCAAATTCGCCCAATGACCCTGCGCGCAGAAAAGGGTTGGTCGCAATTTCCTGCTTTATGCTGGTCGGCACGGTCGCCTCGCCCGCTTCGCGCTGCTTCGTAATTCGCGCAAGCCGGTCAGCAATTGCCGCATCGCCGGGGAGAACATGCGCCGCAAAACGGGCGTTGGAAAGGCTATATTCGTGCGCGCAACAGATCAGAGTTTCGCCAGGCAATTCCGCAAGCCGCTGAAGCGAGCCTTGCATCTGCTCGGCAGTGCCCTCGAATAGCCGGCCGCAACCCATGACGAACATGGTGTCGCCGACGAACGCCACCCCCGCCCCGCGAAAAACCAAAGCGATATGGCCGAGCGTATGCCCGGGCATTTCCCAGACTTCGCCGACCTGCGCTCCAAGCCGGACCGCGTCGCCCTCGGCAAGCCGCACGTCGACCCCGCCAATGCGATCCGCTTCGGCCGCCGGCGCCGACAGTCTGGCACCAGTCGCGGCGACGACCTCCGAATTGCCACCGACATGATCGGGGTGCCAATGCGTATTCCACACCTGCTTTATCCGCCACTCGCGTCTTCGCGCCTCGGCAAGCACCGGCGCCGCATCCCCCGGATCGACGACCGCAACTTCGCCGCTGTCTGAATCGCGGACCAGCCACAGATAATTGTCGGCGAATGCAGGGACCGCGACAATTTCCAGCGCGCCGGCCATCACCATGTCCCGACACTGGGCATCGACGCCCACGGCTCGGCGGGCTCAAGACGCCCCTTCTGAAGCAATTCGACCGAAATCCCGTCGGGCGATCGGACAAACGCCATATGACCGTCGCGCGGCGGGCGATTGATCGTCACCCCGGCCTCGGCGAGCGCCTGGCAAGTGGCGTAAATATCGTCGACCCGGAAAGCGAGATGCCCGAAATTGCGCCCGCCGGAATAGCCGCTCTCGTCCCAATTATGCGTCAGCTCGACTTCGCTGCCGACATCTCCGGGGGCCCCGAGAAAAATCAGCGTATAGCGATGGTCAGGAACCTCGCTTCGTCGCCGTTCCTCAAGCCCGATCAGCCTGAAAAAGGCAATCGTCGCCTCGGGATCGGACACACGAAGCATCGAATGAAGAAATTGCGTCACTTCGCCGCCGCAGGCTGGGCGGGCGGGGTCACCAACGCCAGCGCGCGCCGAGCCGCCTGTCCCGAAGCGCCTTCAGGATCGGCGGCGATCGCGCGCTTCCAGTAACTCCGCGCTTCCTCGCGCTTACCCTCGGCATCGGCGACATGCCCCGCCTCGAACAGCACGTCGGCACTGCCCGGGGCAAGCGCCAAAGCGCGGTTGATCGCACCGCGAGCGGTCGGCAAATTGCCCTCACGGATCGCCAGCGCAGCCGAAAAATACCACAGGAACGGGTCCTCGGCGGCACTCGTTTGCGCCTCGGTAACGAACCGCCGCGCAATCTTGAGCTCGCCCTGCGCCTCGGCGGCGCGCGCTCGGTCGAGCAGCGCCAAGCCACGCTGATCCGCCTGAAGCCCGCCACCCGCAAGCGCGCGGTCGAGCGCGAACGCGGCCTTCCCCGGTTGCGCCGCCGCAATCCACATATTCCCCGCCGCCGCGAGCATCCGCTGCGTGCGCGGATCGCTCGCCGGCGAAGCGGCCGCGGCGCGCTCGAATTCGCTCGCAGCGTTGGCGAAATCCTTCGCTTCGGACGCCGCCAAGGCTCGGCACAGCGACGCGGGCGCATCGGCGCTGGTCGGACAGGCCGGCGCGGCGGTCACGGCGGCAAGCAAGGCAAGAAGGATCATTGGGCCAATTCCACAAGATTATGAAGCTCGACGAGAATCGCGTGAAGCTCGTGCGGCTCGCTCAAATTATGCCCGCTGTTCTTGATGATTTTGAGGTGGACATCGGCTGAACGCAATTGCTCGAGTAGCTTCAGAGTCACCCCGATCGGCACCACTCCATCCTTTTCGCCGACCACCAACCGCACCGGCACGAGGATTTCCACAGGAGCGAACAACAATCGCATCTGCTCGCCCGACAGCCAGAAGTCGCGATACGTGACCGAGGGATCGCCGCCGTAGGGATTGGCGCGCTCAATCTTGCCCTGATCGAGCAGCACCGCGCGGTCCTCCGCCGGATAACCCCAGTCGGTAAAGTCGGGCGCGGCAGCGATCCCGAGCAGCCCCGCGACCCGCTCCTTGCGCTTGATCGCTGCGTGAAGCGCAAGCCACCCGCCCATCGACGATCCGACAAGAATGATTCGCCCCTCGGGCACCCCAAGGTCGATCGCCGCCACAACTTCGTCGAGCCAGCGCGCAAGCGTCCCCTCGGCGAAGTCGCCCGCCGAACTGCCCGTTCCCGAATAATCCATCCGCAAGCAGCCAAGTCCGCGGCTGGCGCAAAATTGATCGATCGCGGTCGCCTTCACCCCCTCCATGTCCGACCTGTAGCCGGGCAGGAACAGGATCGTTGGCGACCCTTTTGTCGCAGCGCGCAGGCGAACCGCAATTCGCCGCCCATCACCTGGGTCAAGAAAGGAAAGGTCGGGCACGGCAACAGCGACATTCATGTCCCGGCCTTACTCGCAAGTGAGCAGCCGGGACAATATTCGGCGTAAGGTCAGCGCTTGAGGATGACCAATTCGGTGCGTCGATTCTCGAAGCGGCCGCTGTTGTCCGCATTGGTCGCCACCGGCTGCTCCTCGCCGCCGGTGCGCGCTTCCAGCCGTTTGGCGCCAATCCCGCGCTGTCCAAGCGCCGCGATGACGGCGCGCGCCCGGTCGCCGCCAAGCTCACGATTGGTCGCGGCTGGACCGGCGGCATCGGTATAGCCGACAATCGCCGCGCGCGATTCGGGATAGGCCGCAAGCACCCGCGCAATGTCGTCCAGATCCTCGCGATCGGCCTCGCGCAAATTGGCGGTCCCGCTGTCGAAATTGATCTGGTCGAAGGTGAAGGTGCGCGGCAGTCCGTCCTTGCTCGAAAGGAAGCGGTCGAGTTCCTCCGCCAGGCTGCCTTCGCGGAGCGGCGCTCCCGCGACGCGCGGCGTAACGACTTCGGTGGTCGCCTCATCCTCACGCACCGCGCTGCGCTCGTCCCGGTCGCCGTCGCACTGGCTTAGCGCGATGATCAGCGCGAGCAGCGCCAGCCCGCCAAGGATCAGCCACAGCAATTTATTCCCCGCCAGTGCGGTTCCGGAGCGCCCCGCGGCCGCTCCCGCGCCTCCACGCGTCGCCGCCGCTCCGAACAAAGACGCGCGCGTCCGGCTCAGATGGACATGCTCATCGACCCGCGCGACATCGGCAAGATCGACATAGTGATGACGGCCGTCGGGCGACCCATCCTTGGTCAGCTTGATCCCGGTGGCGTCGACATCGTCGACCTTCCCGATCCGCTCCCCATCGGAAGCGATGACGTCCATATGCTGACGGATCAGGCTGCGGTCGATCATGATATTCCCCTATTAATTCGCGCGCCGGGCATTCCGGCAATGAGGATTTAACCCGCTTCCGGGACATGCGTTCCGCAACTGCGGGAACAGGCGGCGCCTCGCCGTCTATCAACCTCAGGGCGATGCAGCGGTTGAGGCGCGGCGCTCTCCCGGCTAGAGGCTCATCCATGTCGAAGATGTTCAAGATTTCGCTTCCAGACGGCTCGGTTCGCGAAGTCGCCGAGGGTTCCACTCCGGCCGATGTCGCCGCCGCAATCGGTCCGGGCCTCGCCAAGGCCGCGCTTGCGGCGCGGGTCGATGGCGAATTGCGCGATCTCAACCGCCCGTTCGACGGTGACGCCAGGCTGGCGCTGGTCACGTCGCGCGACGAAAAGGACGCGCTCGAACTGTTCCGCCACGATTATGCCCACGTCCTTGCCGAGGCGGTGCAGAAGCTTTTCCCCGGAACCCAGATCACGTTCGGACCCGCGACCGACGACGGCTTCTACTATGATTTTGCTCCGCCCCCCGGGCGCGGCCCGTTCACCGACGAGGAACTGCCGCTGATCGAGGAGGAGATGCGGCGCGTGATTGCTGCCGACGAGCCCTTGATCCGCGAGGAATGGCGCCGCGAGGATGTCCGCGCCTTTTTCGAAAGATCGGGCGAAAGCTTCAAGGCGCAATGGGTGATGGAGCTTCCCGAGGGCGAGGCGATCACCATGTATCGCAGCGGCAAGGGCGATTCGGCCTGGATGGACCTGTGCCGCGGGCCGCACCTCGCCTCGACCGGCAAGCTCGATCCGCAGGCGTTCAAGCTGACCCGCGTGTCGGGGGCTTATTGGCGCGGCGATCAAAATAATCCGATGCTCAGCCGCATCTACGGAACCGCCTGGCTCAACAAAAAACAGCTCGCCGAACATCTCGTCCGGATCGAGGAAGCCGCCAAGCGCGACCACCGCCGCATCGGGCAGGACATGGACCTGTTCCACCTCCAGTCCGAAGCGCATGGCAGCGTCTTCTGGCACGCCAAGGGCTTCATCCTGTGGCGCCAGCTCGAAGCCTATATGCGCCGCCGCCTCGACGCGGCGGGCTATGACGAGGTCAAGACGCCTCAGCTGATGGACGCCGTGCAGTGGGAAAAGAGCGGCCACTGGGGCAAATATCGCGAGAATATGTTCGTCGTCCCCGACGAAATTCCGAATGCCGAGGAAGGCGCACCGGTGCTCAGCGGCAAGGGCGACCTGATGGCGCTCAAGCCGATGAATTGCCCCGCGCATGTGCTGATCTTCAAGCAAGGGATCACCTCCTATCGCGAGCTTCCGATCCGCATGGCCGAGTTCGGCTGCTGCCACCGCAACGAACCGCATGGCGCGCTCCACGGAATCATGCGGGTGCGGCAATTCACTCAGGACGACGCGCACATCTTCTGCCGCGAGGATCAGCTGATCGA
>DATLXR010000035.1:0-4099 GCA_035575595.1 Sphingomicrobium sp. | reverse complement strand
CGACATGGACTTCGTCGACCCCGTCCATCGACGGCAAGTCGAACATCGTGTCGAGCAGGATGCTTTCGATGATCGAGCGAAGCCCGCGCGCGCCGGTCTTGCGCTCGATCGCGCGCTTGGCGACCTGGTGGAGCGCGTCCTCGGAGAAGGCCAGTTCGTCATCCTCCATGTCGAACAGCTTCTGATATTGCTTCACCAGGGCGTTCTTGGGCTCGATCAAAATTTTGACTAACGCCGTCTCGTCGAGATCCTCGAGCGTGGCGATGACCGGCAAGCGGCCGACGAACTCGGGGATCAGTCCGAACTTGAGCAGATCCTCGGGCTCGGTGGATTTGAGCGTTTCACCCTGGCGGCGATCCTCGGGCGCGGCAACATGCGCGCCGAAACCGATCGACTTGCCTTGCAGACGATCGCCGATGATCTTGTCGAGTCCGGCGAAGGCACCGCCGCAGATGAACAAGATGTTGGTCGTATCGACCTGAAGGAATTCCTGCTGCGGATGCTTGCGCCCGCCCTGCGGCGGAACGCTCGCGGTGGTGCCTTCCATGAGCTTGAGCAAAGCCTGCTGGACGCCTTCGCCCGACACGTCGCGGGTGATCGAGGGATTGTCGGACTTGCGGCTGATCTTGTCGATCTCGTCAATGTAGACGATTCCCCGCTGGGCCTTCTCGACGTTATAGTCCGACGCCTGGAGCAATTTCAGGATGATGTTCTCGACATCCTCGCCAACATAGCCGGCCTCGGTCAGCGTGGTCGCGTCGGCCATGGTGAAGGGCACATCGAGAATCCGCGCGAGGGTCTGCGCGAGCAACGTCTTGCCGCACCCGGTCGGGCCGATGAGGAGGATGTTCGACTTGGCGAGCTCGACGTCGTTGCCGGTCTTGGCACCATGATTGAGGCGCTTGTAATGATTGTGCACAGCAACCGAGAGAACACGCTTGGCGCGCATTTGCCCAATCACATAATCGTCGAGCACCTTGTAGATTTCGCCGGGAGTCGGCACCCCGTCGCGCGTCTTGACGAGCGCGGACTTGGTTTCCTCGCGGATGATGTCATTGCACAGCTCGACGCATTCATCGCAAATGAACACGGTCGGCCCCGCAATGAGCTTCCTCACCTCGTGCTGCGATTTGCCGCAGAAGCTGCAATAGAGCGTGCTCTTGCTGTCGCCGCCGCCGGAAAGCTTGGTCATAAAGTCCCTTGTCTGTGCTCCGCCGCCAAGCGACCGAGCGGCCGTGCTAGACCCGTTTGTGTCACAATCAAACTGTGCGATGGGTTAACATTCCCCGCCAGCGCGATTTTTTCTTTCTCGAATATGGCGCGGACGCCGATGCCCTGCAAGGGCGATCGGCTATTCGTCCTCGGCCCGCGGCACCATCACGAGACTCTGGACCACGGTGCGACTCGGCTGGGTCAGGAGGAAGTGAACTCCGACCGCAATGTCTTCGGCACGCAGCATCTTTTCCTGATTGATCTCCTCGGCCTGCTCGGCGGGAGGGATATCGGGCGACTGAAAATCCGCCCCGGTCTTGCCCGGCTCGACCAAGGCGACCTTGATTCCCTTGGGGCCAAGCTCGCGCCGCAGGGCTTCGGAAAAGCCCGCAATTCCGGCCTTGATGCCGGCGTACACCGTCGAATCCGGACCGAGCACATGCGCCGACATCGAACCGATGAGGACGATATCGCCTGCCAGCATCCGCTCCTGCGCCGCGTGTGCACTCATCAAATAAGCGGTGAAATCGGTGGCAATGGCGTAGCGCACTTCGTCGGCCGTCATCGTCGACAAGCCCTCAGCGGGGATTGCGGCATTGACGACCGCAATGTCGATTCCGCCGAGATATTTCTCACCGGCATCGAAAAAACGCTTCACGCCGTCGTCCTTTGCAAGGTCGAGCGCCACCCCATCGCCCTCGCCCACTTCGCGGATTCGCGCCAACGCGTCGGCAAGATGTTGGGCGTCTCGCCCGCAGATAAATATTTTCGCTCCCTCGCTCGCCAGCAGGATTGCGGTCGCGCGTCCGATTCCGGTCGTCCCGCCACTGACGATGATGCGCTTGCCTTTCAGGCTCGGTTTGGCGGTATGAGCGTCGGCAACATCGGTCTGTGTCATGAGGCGCTCCTGGCTTTGAGCAGGAGTTACGCGCGGGCCTTCATTGCGTTCCTAAGCTAGCTTTGCGGCGTGGAGAAGCTTACGAAGCTCGGGCTCGTCGACCATCCCGGCGGCCTCGTCCCGGGTGAACCAGCGGCGTTGGCGCTGCCCCTGCTCCTTCCAAGTCGACATCTCCTTGTGCACCTTCAAGGCAAAGACGTCGACCTTGGCCAATTCGAAACGCTTGGCGCTACGCCACTTGCGGTAGGGGAAGCGCCCGAGCGGCTTGCGCGCGATCGTTCCGCGCACGCCAGCTTCCTCCTCGGCCTCACGCGCGGCGGCGCGGTGGGGGGCAATGCCGACCATCAAATTGCCCTTTGGCAACACCCAGCGCCCGGTGTCGCGCGAAGTCACCAGCAAAATCAAGACATCGTCTTTCGCCGGTCCGTCGATCCGATAAGGCAAGGCGGCGACTTGACGAATGATTGGCCCTTCCACTGGCGGCACGAAAAAGCCCCGTCGCAGGGCTGCAACGGGGCTAAAGCGCGCTTGACCAACGGGCAAGCGTTGATGACATAATTGTTACGAAGGTGTGACATCCGCGGCGCCGGTCGTATCGCCCGCGGCGGCGTCGGGGCGACGATCGAACACTTGGTCGATGATGCCGAACGTCTTGGCTTCGTCGGCTTCGAGGAACTTGTCGCGGTCCATCGCCAACTCGATCGCCTCGATCGGCTGGCCGGTATATTTGGCGTACAGTTCGTTGAGGCGGTGGCGCATGCGCAAAATTTCGCGCGCCTGGATTTCAATATCCGACGCCATGCCCTGCGCCCCACCCGATGGCTGATGGACCATGATCCGGCTATTGGTGAGCGCGATGCGCATCCCCGGTTCGCCCGCGGCAAGCAGGAAACTGCCCATCGAGGCGGCCTGGCCGATGCACACGGTGCCGATCTTGGGCCGGATATATTGCATCGTGTCGTGGATCGCGAGCCCTGCCGTGACCACGCCGCCAGGCGAGTTGATGTACATGAAGATGTCCTTCTTCGGGTTCTCTGACTCGAGGAAGAGCAACTGCGCTGTGATCACCGCGGCCATGTGGTCCTCGACCGCGCCGGTAACGAAAATGATGCGTTCGCGAAGAAGGCGCGAATAAATGTCGAAGCTGCGCTCGCCGCGGTTCGATTGTTCGATGACGATCGGAACGAGGCCGGCGACGATGTCTTGATGATCCATAAAAATGCGCGATCCTTCGTGGGTGTGTCGCGCCCTACATCGGACGGCAGCGCCAAAGGTTCAAGCCATCACCGCGCGACAATTGAGAAGGGCGACCGGCATCGCGCCGATCGCCCCTTTCTTTTTCAGTTGCTTAGCGCCAGATCAAAGCTTGATCGAGGCGCGAGCGTAGAAATAGCGGCCCGGAACGTCGTAGGTCGTCGGGTCGAAATTGTTGAGGCCGCAGCTGATGCAGCCCGGCGGGTCCTTGTCGAACAGATTGTTGACACCAAGCGCGAAGCCTAAATTGTCGGCAAAGCTCGGAGCGAAGAAGCGCAGCTGGAC
Source organism: Sphingomicrobium sp. (assembly GCA_035575595.1). Taxonomy (GTDB): domain Bacteria; phylum Pseudomonadota; class Alphaproteobacteria; order Sphingomonadales; family Sphingomonadaceae; genus Sphingomicrobium. The sequence goes on along the minus strand of DATLXR010000035.1, from coordinate 450 downwards.
GTCGGTATAAAAGCGCGTGTTCAGCTTGTTGTCGTCGGCTTCGGTTTCCTTGACGCTCTTGATGTAGCGGCCCGTCAGCGAAGCCCCCACGTTGGTGCCATTCCAGTCGAGGATGGCGATTGCCTTGTGCTTGGGGAAGGCCTGGTCGGGGCTACCCTGTTCGGTGCCTTCGCGGCTGATCCTCTGCGAACCCGTCGCGGTTGGGACGATCACGTCATAGTTGAACAGGAAGGTATTGTTAAAGGTCAGCCCGACCGTCCCCCACGCCATTTTGGCAGTCCGATAAGCGAAGTTTACGTCGAGCCCTTTGGTCTCGATCGCGGCGATGTTCTGGAGCAGTCCTTCGATGTTGCTGATCGCGCCCGACGCGGTGCGGTTGACGAGCGCGCAGGCGGTAGCGTCATTGCCGACGACGCACTGCTGAAGCGTGGTGTTGGCATTGATGGACTG
>DATLXR010000034.1:0-1680 GCA_035575595.1 Sphingomicrobium sp. | reverse complement strand
ACCCACTGCTGAGCGCCATCCTTGGTGCGAATCTTTGTGTCGAGCGGCTTCGCATTGCTCCAGCTCGCCGCGAGCTTCGCCTGCGCGATCAGCTTGATCACCGCCTCCTGCGCGGACTGGCCGATCGGCTTGCGCTCGACCCTGAACTGCTGATCATGGCCGTCCGGATGAGCCACAGCCGGGACGGTGAAAAATGCCGCCGCAGCTACCGCTGCAAATATCATGCGCATCGTCCAATCTCCTGTTTCTCAAATCTGTCTGGCAATCGGTTTGCCACCTGCGGCATGAATAGGTGATGACACTAAGTCATTAAAGTTGAACGAATTTCTCAAACACACCCGTCGCCTTGACGGTGATCGTCAAGGGCGCGCCGGTGCGGTTGCGCCAGTACCAGCCATGGGTGCCATCGAATGGCGCGCGGAATTTGCCGTCGGCGCCGGCGGAGGTGCCTTTCTCATAGGTCGTATATTCGTCGCTCGCGGCTCCGAACGGTTCCCCGTGAAGCTCGAAAGTCACCTGTGCGCCGTTGGTCGACCAGACATAATCGAACTCGTCGCCGGCCTTCATCGTGGCCTTGACTTCCGTTCCCTCGTCGGGCTGCAGCGTGAGCCGCACCCCGGCGGTTTGCGAAGCGGCCGAGGCAGCCGAAGGGGCGGATGGCGTCGAGGGCGCATCGTCCATCAATATGTCGCCGCTGTCGGCCACCGCTTTCGGTGCCGCAGCTGCAGCGCGCTTCATCTCGCCCATCGGGGTGAGCCCGAGAGCGCCGCCGATTCCGGTCGGATCGATGCCATATTCTGCAGGAAGAATGGTCGTGACGAGGATGGCGCCAGCCACCCCGATCGCCAGCAGCGTGGCGCGGTTGAGCTGATGATTGGTGGGAAGCTCAGCCCCTTCGGGCAGATTGAACTTGGTCATGAACAATTCCTTTTAAGCGACGAAATAGCCGGTGAGCTGATAGCCGAACAGCACAAAACCGGCGGTCATCAGGACGACGTTGGCGGTGAAGGCGTTGCGCGCGAAACTGGACGTCCGGCGCCAATAGCCCATCGCGATCAGGATCGCGCCGAGCGCGAGCAGCTGCCCGATCTCGACCCCGACATTGAAGGCGAGAAGATTGGCGACCAGGCCATCGGGCGACATCGAGAATTGCTGGAGCTTGGTGGCCAGGCCGAAGCCATGGAAGAAGCCGAAGATCAGCACCGCGGCCTTGGTGTTTGGCTGAAATCCAAACCAGCGCTGATAGGCGCCGAGATTGTCGAGCGCCTTGTAGACGACCGACAGACCGATGATGGCATCCACGGCATAGGAACTGACATTCGTCCCGAGCAACACGCCGGCGAGCAGGGTCGTGCTATGCCCGATCGCGAACAAAGTTACGTAGGCGGCGACATGCTTCATCCGGTAGAGGAAGAAGATCACGCCGAACAGGAAGAGGAGATGGTCGTAGCCGGTGACCATATGCTTGGCGCCGAGGTAGAGGAAGGCGCCGATCTGCGGCCCGCTGGTCTGCTCGATATAGCCCTGGTCGCCCTCCGCTACGCCGTGCGCGAACGCATCGGCCGCGCCGAAGAGCAGGAGCAGCAACGCGACAAGCAGAAGCGTCGCCCGGCGCCTGCCGGCAACTCCTCCTAACTCGCCCGGTGTAATGTTCGAGAACATAAATTTCCTTTCGATCAT
>DATLXR010000033.1:0-29869 GCA_035575595.1 Sphingomicrobium sp. | reverse complement strand
GAGTGCGTGACGAGGGGGTCGAGGGGGTGATGCTCAAGCGCCGCGACTCGCCTTATGTCGCCGGGCGCAAGGCCGGCATGTGGTACAAATGGAAGCGCGATCCGCTGACCGCCGATTGCGTGATGATGTACGCGCAGCGCGGATCGGGGAAGCGGTCGAGCTTTTACAGCGATTACACGTTCGGATGCTGGACCGGAGATGGCGAACTGCTTCCGGTAGGCAAGGCCTATTTCGGATTCACCGACGAAGAGTTGAAGATGCTCGACCGCTTTGTCCGCGGGCATACGGTGGGCCGCTTCGGGCCGGTGCGCGAGGTCGAGAAGACTTTGGTGTTCGAAGTCGCGTTCGATTCGATCCACCGATCGACTCGGCACAAGTCGGGACTAGCGATGCGCTTTCCGCGGATCAGCCGAATTCGCACCGACAAGCCTGCGCATGAGGCCGATCGCATCGAAACCTTATTGGCGATGGCGACGTGATTCGCACTCGTGAAAAAGCCCGCCCGGATTGCTCCGGACGGGCTGTTTTCCGTGTCGAGGGGGTTAGCCCTGAAGCGGAGACAGATTGACCGCCGCATATTTGCCACGCCGGTCGACCTCGATTTCGAACTCGAAGCGGTCGCCCTCGTTGATCGTCGGCAATCCGGCGCGCTCGACCGCCGAGATGTGGACGAACGCGTCGGGCTGACCATCGTCGCGACTGATGAAGCCGAAGCCCTTCATCGCGTTGAAGAACTTGACCGTGCCCTGCGACTTCTCGCCAGTCAGCTGACGCTGCGGGCCGGCATCGCGATCGCCGCCGAAGCCGCCGCCTTCGCGCGGCGCCGGGGCGCCAGTGCGAACGACTTCCATCGGCTCACCGTCGATTCGCAAATTGGTCGCAGAGACGCGCCCGCCGCGATCGACCAGCGTGAATTCGAGCGGCTGTCCGTCGGCAAGATCGGTCAGATTGGCCTGCTCGACCGCCGAAATATGGACGAACACATCCTCGCCGCCGTCATCGCGAACGATGAAGCCGAACCCCTTTTGCGGATTGAAGAATTTGACGATGCCCTTGCCTTCGCCAACGACCTGAGGAGGCATTCCGCCGCCACCACCACCGCCGCCGCTGCGAAAACCGCCGCCGCCGCCGCCACCTGGGCCGCTACGGAAACCGCCGCCGCCGCCACCGGGGCCGCCGCCAAAGCCGCCGCCACCGCCGCCGCGATAGGCGCCACCGCCGCCGCCACCGTAGTTGCCGCCGCCGCCGCCACGGTCATTGTAACCGCCACCGGTCGAGGGCGCGTTAAACCCGCCGCCGAAACCGCCGCGATCCGAACCGCCTGAATTGTCTTCGCCGCCAAACCCGTCGCGCTTATCCCGGCCGCGTCCACCGCGCTCGCCCTTACGCCCTCGATCGAACCCCATGAAATCAAACTCTCTCGTGCCCCGAAATCGAAAGACCGTTACGCGGGGAGCATCGCGCAATCAGCCGAACGCGACGAAAAAACCCGCGCGCACGCGGCGTGCCTTACAGGAAAAACAAGGTCTATCCTAGTGATTCGATGGCGGGGGGTGGCTACCCCTTGCCCAACCGGACTAGAGTGGGTCCGATCATCTATCGTCAGCCTGGGTTCAGCGCTGGCTTCATACTTCACGGGACAAGCATGGCGATCCATTTTCACGAAGAAGACCTCCCCTCGCTCGACATGTTCGCGGCCGATGCGGCGATCGCGGTCGACACCGAGGCAATGGGGCTGATCCCAGGACGCGATCGGCTGTGCCTGGTCCAGTTGGCCGACGGCCACGGGGACGAACATCTTGTCCGCTTCGGCCCCGACAGCAATTATTCCGCGCCCAATCTGAAGGCGCTGCTCGGCGATCCCGAGCGGTTGAAGCTGTACCATTTCGCCCGCTTCGACCTGGCGATCATGCGCGCTTACCTTGGAATCATGGCGGCGCCACTGTTCTGTACCCGGACCGCGTCGAAGCTGGTTCGAACCTACACCGATCGCCACGGGTTGAAGGAATTGGTCAAGGAAATGCTTGGCCAGGATTTGTCGAAGCAGCAACAGACCAGCGATTGGGGTGCGCCCACGATCAATGATGCGCAGCGCGATTATGCCGCTAGCGATGTTCGTTACCTGCATCGGCTAAAGGAAAAATTCGACGAGCGGCTCGAGCGCGAAAATCGGGTCGAATTGGCGGAGGCCTGTTTTGAGTTTTTGCCCGCGCGGGCGCTGCTCGATCTCGCCGGATGGGCCGAGACGGATATTTTCGCGCATGGCTGAAGGACCGGATCATGTCCGAAGCGGCTAGGCGCGAGCTTGCGCAGAAGCGTCATTGGGCCGAGCCGGGAAGCCGTCACGACCGGGTGGTGCGCATTACCAAGGTCGCCTTGCCGCTCGCGGTCCTTGCCCTTGGCGCAGTGTTGCTGACCGCACCATTCGACAAGAGGGGCGATGTCAGCTTCATCCTCGACAAGAATAAGGTCGACGCAGCGCAGGAGCGGATGCGGGTCGAAGCGGCGCGTTATACCGGGACCGACGATGCCGGGCAGAAATTCTCGATCGGGGCCGACCGTGCGATCCAGCCGACCAGCGATCAACCGGTGGTCGCGATCGAAGGAATGCGCGCGCGGCTCGACCTTGCGCGCGGGCCGGTGTCGATTGTCGCGCTGCGGGGACGATATAATCTGGACCAGCATCGGATCGCGATCGACGGTCCGGTGCGGGTCGCGGGGCCCGATGGCTATCGGCTCGAAACGCGCAATGTCGGGATCGACCTAAAGTCGCGCCGGCTTGCAAGCCGCGGGCCTGTGTCGGGAGCGATGCGGCTTGGCGAGTTCGAGGCGGGCCGGTTGAGCGCTGACCTTGGCACGCGCGAAGTGACCCTAACGGGCGGAGTTCGCTTGAAAATCGTGCAAGGGGCGGTCAGATGAGCGGGATGATCAAATTATTCCTGATTGCGGGCGGCGCGGCCGCACTTACCACGGGCGTGACGCTCGCCCAGTCGGGTGGATCGGTGTCGGCGCTCAAAGGGCATGACAGCAATGCTCCGGTGGACGTCGCCGCCGACCGGATTGAGGTTCAGGACCGCGCCGACCGCGCGGTGTTCGCCGGCAACGTCAAGGTTCGCCAGGGCACGCTGACCCTCGATACCGAGCGGCTGACGGTGGCCTATTCTTCGGGCGGCGGAATTCAGATTCGTCGGCTCGACGCCGCTGGTGGGGTGACGGTCACCAGCCCGTCTGAGAAAGCGCGCGGCAATTTCGGGGTTTACGACCTCGACGCTCGACAGATTACGTTGATCGGCGACGTCCGTTTGGCGCGCGAGGGATCGACGATCAACGGATCGCGGCTGCTGATCGATTTGCAGTCGGGGCGCGCGGTGATTGACGGCGGCGCCCCAGGCGTCGGCCAGTCGGGCGGGCGGGTTACCGGGCGCTTCACCGTTCCCCAGCGCTCGCGCTAATGAATGAGGCGCAGGTCATCGAGCGTGCGACCTCGCACGATGCGAGCGTCGTTCGCGGCCTCGAAGTGCGCTCGATCGCCAAAAGTTACGACACGCGCGCGGTACTCCACGATGTTTCGCTAAGTGTGTCGCGGGGGGAAGTGGTCGGGCTGCTTGGTCCCAATGGTGCAGGCAAGACGACCAGTTTCTATTCGGTGATGGGGCTGGTTAAACCCGACGCCGGGCGGATTTACCTAGACGGTCGCGACATCACCAAGCTGCCGATGTACCGGCGTGCAATTCTTGGGCTTGGTTATTTGCCGCAGGAGACGTCGATCTTTCGCGGGCTGACTGTCGAGCAGAACATCATGGCGGTGCTCGAAGTCAGCGAGTGCGACAAGGGTGCGCGCGAAGCTCGGCTCGAGCGGTTATTGGGAGAATTCGGGCTGACGGGGCTTCGCTCGGCACCGGCGATGGCGCTGTCGGGGGGCGAGCGTCGGCGGTGCGAGATTGCCCGCGCGCTTGCCGCCGATCCGACGATCATGCTGCTCGATGAGCCGTTCGCGGGAATCGACCCTATTTCAATCAATGACATTCGCGACTTGGTGCGCGAGCTCAGGGATCGCGACATTGGCGTGCTGATCACCGACCATAATGTCCGAGAAACGCTCGAAATCGTCGACCGCGCCTGCATAATCTATGACGGGCAGGTGTTGTTCGAGGGCACTCCGCAGGCGCTCGTCGCCGACGAGCAGGTGCGGCGGCTCTACCTTGGCGAAAGCTTCGCGCTGTAACGCGGGGGGCGTGATCCATGGGGCTTGGCCCGCGTCTCGACATCAGGGTTTCGCAGTCGCTGGTAATGAGCCAGCAGTTGCAGGCGGCGATCAAGCTGCTCGCGCTGTCGAATCTCGAAATCGAAGCGGTGATCGCCGAGGAATTGGCCAGGAACCCGCTGCTCGAGGCGCGTCCGAGCGAGGGAGGAGTGGCGGGCGAAAGCGTGATCCTTCGCGAGGACCGCGAGACCGGCGATGTTGCGGCGGACCCAAGCGGGTCGGACGAAATGATTGGCCGGCTGGGCGCGACCGATGACAGCCCGCTCGATTACGACTGGCGTGAGGCGGCGCGCGAAACCGACAGTTTCGCCGATGCGGGCAGCGGAACCGCGGGCGATCAAGCGTTCGACTTCGACCGGATCGAAGCGAGCGAGCAGGGGCTGAGCGAGCATTTGCTTGGGCAATTGCGCGGGGTCGGCGGGACCGTCGGCCGGGCGGCCGAAGCGATCGTGCGCGAGCTTGAAGAGACCGGCTATCTGATTACCGACCTGGCGGTAATTGCCGAGGCGGTGGGGGCGGACGCGAAGGAAGCGGCAACAGCATTGGACTTGGTGCAATCGCTGGACCCGCCGGGAATTGGGGCACGAAGCCTGGAGGAGTGCATTGCACTGCAGGCGCGCGCCGCCGACCGCTATGACCCGGCGATGGCGCGGCTGATCGCCAATCTTGATCTGCTCGGCAAGGGGCGGATGGCCGATCTGCGGCGAATCTGCTCGGTCGACGAGGAGGATCTGGCGGACATGGTACGCGAGCTGCGCGGCTATGACCCCAAGCCGGGGTGCCGGTTCGTGACCAGCGAGCCCGAGGTTATGGTCGCTGACCTATTCGTTCGGCGGACCGGTGGCGGCTGGTTGGTCGAATTGAATAATGCCGCTTTGCCGCGCGTATTGCTCAATCGCCGTTACCATGCCGAACTGAAGAGTGGAGCGAAGGACAAAGCTGCGAAGTTGTGGCTCAACGATTGCGTCGCGAGCGCAAACTGGCTGGCCAAGGCGCTCGACCAGCGGGCGCGGACGATCATCAAGGTGGCGAGCGAGATTGTCACTCGGCAACAGGATTTTTTCGAAAAGGGGGTGTCCGAGTTGCGGCCGCTAACGCTCGCCAAGGTGGCCGAGGCGATCGAAATGCATGAGTCCACCGTGAGCCGGGTGACGTCGAACAAATATCTTTCGTGCGACCGCGGCATGTTCGAGCTCAAATATTTCTTCGGCTCTGGGGTCGCAAGCGACAGCGGCGAGGGTGCGGCGGCCGAGGCGGTCAAGGATGCAATCCGGCGGCTAATCGCTGCGGAAACTGATATATTGAGTGATGACACTTTGGTCGAGCTGCTGCGGAGTCAGGGATTCGACCTTGCGCGGCGGACGGTCGCCAAATATCGCGAGGCGATTGGAATCGGGTCGTCGATTCAGCGGCGGCGGCAACGCAAGATGGCAGGCGGCTAAACCCCCAGCCGCGCCCACACGGGCAAGTGATCGCTCGCCTTGCGCGCTTCGGGACTGGCGTGGACGCCGGCGGCCTCGATTCTGAGCTCCGACCCGACAAGGATTCGATCGAGCGCCGCCACCGGGCGGCGGGCGTGGAAGCTTGGGCCGGTGGGCGCGACGCGATAATCGTCGCCGAATTCGGCGAGGCAGCCGCCCGCCGCGCGCCATTCGTTGGTGTCGCCCATCAGCACCGTCGGCATCGGCCGATGGCGGCGCGCGATGTGATCGATCAGCGCGAGCACTTGCCGCCGCCGCCACAGGCCCGACAAATCGAGGTGCATTCCGATCACGCGCAACTCGACCCCGCGAACGTCGAGTTCTGCCATCACAGCGCCGCGCGGTTCGAGCGTCGGGAAGTCGAGTGCCTCGACATCGAGAACGTCGATGTCCCGCTTCACCAGCAGGGCATTGCCGTGCCAGCCGATGTTGCGCGTCTGGAGGCCGAGCAATGTTTCGAGCCTCTCGCCGAACGGCAAGGCGTGGGCGAAGCGCGAATGACTGACCCCGAACTCGACCGGTTTGTAGAGGCCGTGATCGTCGATCAGCTCATGTGGCACCGCCGAAGCGCGCGTGCCGAAGCGCTTGTCCGCTTCCTGAAGCGCGACAATGTCTGCGCCGATTTCCTGAAGGACGTGGAGCACGCGATCGGGCCGACGCTTGCGGTCGGTGCCGATGGCTTTGCGCATATTGTAGGAAGCGACGGTAATATTGGAAGGCATTGCCGTGCCAACCGACCCGATTGCGCCAGGTTCCTTATACGTCGAGATTCGCCACGCTCAGCGCATTTTCCTGGATGAATTCGCGGCGGGGTTCGACGACGTCGCCCATCAGACGGGTGAAGATTTCGTCGGCGACGTCGGCCTGGGCGACTTCGACGCGGAGCAGGGAGCGGTTGGCAGGGTCGAGGGTGGTTTCCCACAATTGCTCGGCATTCATTTCGCCGAGACCCTTGTAGCGCTGGATCGAGAGGCCGCGGCGGCCCGCGGCGAGCACTGCGTCGAGCAGCTCGGACGGGCGAGTGACCGGGACGGGCTTGCGCGCGTCGGCTTCGGTGCTTGGCTCGTCACCGTCTTCGCCTGTTTCTACGGATGTATCGGAGGCGGGAGCAGTGCCGCCCTTCTTCAAGGTCCGAAGCACTGCAGGCTCCGAGTAGGTCGAGGCTTGCTCGGCCGCGAGCGTGTGGAGTTTGCGTGCTTCGGCGGAAGCGAGGAAGGTCGGTTCGATGATGAAGGCGTCGGTTACTCCGCGCCAACGGCGCTTGAGCAGGAACCCGCCCTCGGCGGCGATCTCGCCCGACCATGCGGCTTCCTCGTCGCCGCGGCCAAGCCAGGTCGCGACCCGCTCGATCAGCGGCAGGCGGTCGGGAAGCTTGAGCGCCGGGTCGAGCGCGCCCGACAAGGCAAGGGCTTCGAGCAGCGCGTAATTATATTTTTTGGGCGCATAGGCCATCAGCGTTCGAACGCGGCGGGCGTGATCGACAAGGGTGCGCAAATCCTCGCCCGATCGCGCGCCCTCGGCGGTGTCGAGCAATAGTCCTTCAAGCCCGGCGTCGACCAGATATTGATCAAGCGCGCTATCGTCCTTGACGTAGACTTCGGATCGTCCGCGCGCGACTTTGTAGAGCGGCGGCTGGGCGATGTAGAGATGACCGGCGTTGATCAGATCGGGCATCTGGCGGTAGAAAAAGGTCAGCAGCAAGGTGCGGATATGCGCGCCGTCGACATCGGCGTCGGTCATGATCACGATCTTGTGATAGCGCAATTTTTCGAGGTTGAATTCCTCGCGCCCGATCGAGGTGCCGAGCGCCTGGATAATTGTCCCGATTTCGCGGCTGGTCAGCATTCGGTCGAAGCGAGCGCGTTCGACGTTGAGCAATTTGCCGCGCAACGGGAGAATCGCCTGATTCTTGCGGTTGCGGCCCTGTTTGGCCGAGCCGCCCGCGCTGTCGCCCTCGACCAGGAACAGTTCGGACAGAGCCGGATCGCGTTCCTGGCAGTCGGCAAGCTTGCCCGGCAAGGAGGCGATGTCCATCGCGCCCTTGCGGCGGGTAAGTTCGCGCGCGCGCTTGGCGGCTTCGCGGGCAGCGGCGGCGTCGATCGTCTTCTGGATGATCGAGCGCGCATTCGCGGGATTTTCCTCGAGCCATTCGGTGATCTTGTCGCTCATCAGACTTTCGAGCGGTTGGCGCACTTCGGAGCTTACGAGCTTATCCTTGGTCTGCGACGAGAATTTTGGATCGGCGAGCTTGACCGAGACAATCGCGGTCAGGCCTTCACGCATGTCGTCGCCCGTAAGGCTGACCTTTTCCTTTTTGAGCATTCCCGATTTTTCGGCGTAATTGTTGAGCGTGCGGGTCAGCGCGGCGCGGAACGCGGCCATGTGGGTGCCGCCGTCGCGCTGCGGGATGTTGTTCGTGAACGGCAGGACGTTCTCGTAATAGCTGTCGTTCCATTCGAGCGCGACGTCGATGCCGATGCCGTCGCGCACCGCCGAGATCGCGATCGGCTCGGGGAACAGCGGGGTCTTGGTGCGGTCGAGATATTTGACGAAGGCGGCGATCCCGCCCTCATAATAAAGTTCATGTTCGACGCGTTCTTCGTGGCGCGCGTCGGCGAGGATCAGGCGGACGCCCGAATTGAGGAAGGCGAGCTCGCGGTAACGGTGCTCGAGTGATTCAAAGTCGAACTCGATGATCTTGAAGGTCACGGGGCTTGGCAAAAAGGTCACCCGTGTGCCCTTCTTGCCTTCAGGCGCGGGGCCGACGAGCTTGAGCGGCGACACGGCGTCGCCGAAGGCAAAGCGCATATTATGCTCCTCGCCATCGCGCCAGATCGTCAGGTCGAGCCATTCGGAAAGTGCGTTGACGACCGAAACGCCGACCCCGTGGAGTCCGCCCGAAACCTTATAGGCATTATCGTCGGAGGTGTTTTCGAACTTACCGCCCGCGTGAAGCTGGGTCATGATGACTTCGGCCGCCGAGACGCCCTCGCCTTCGTGGATTCCGGTCGGAATTCCCCGGCCATTGTCCTCGACCGTCACCGATCCGTCGGGATTGAGCTGAACCAGGATGCGATCGCAATGGCCGGCGAGCGCTTCGTCGATGGCATTGTCCGAAACTTCGAACACCATGTGGTGAAGGCCCGATCCGTCATCGGTGTCGCCGATGTACATTCCGGGGCGCTTGCGGACCGCGTCGAGCCCCTTGAGGACCTTGATCGAGTCGGCGCCGTAGGCGTTCTGGTTTGGGTCGCTGGCCATGAGTTTTCGGATGTTTCCCTGGGGAAAAGTTGAGGAAGGTCGGCGTAACGCGCCCTAGCGGCAGAGCGGATTTCGGGCTGGAAAATTTGCAGCCCGCAAGGCGCGAGAAATCATGCGCGCATCATGGCAGGCCGGACCCCAAAATCCAAGCTTTTTACGCGATTCCGCCCGCTCGCGATGAGGTCGCGAGCGGGGCGGAACGATGGGTACCAGCGTTGTGCTTCAGCCTTGGGCGCGCTGGGGACGACCGCCGCCGCCGCGACGGCCACGGAACGGGCCCTTCGCTGCTCCGCCGTCGGGGCGATGGGCGGGATGAGCGCCGGCCCGTTGGGGATGACGCTGCGGCTGTCCCTCGCGGCGCTCTCCGCTCGGCTGGATGACAACGCGCGGGCCCGACGGACGCTGCGGACGGCGCTGGCCGCCATCACGGCGCCCGCCACCGTTGCCGCGCTCATCGCGTGCCGATGGGGCAAGCTTGAGCGATTTCAGCGCATTGACGGCCGCGTTAAAGCCTTCGGGTAGCGCGGAGACATTGATCTTGAGGCGCGTCAGCCGCTCGATATCGCGCAGATTGATGCGCTCATCGGGTGAGCAGAAAGCGATCGCGATACCGTCGGCACCAGCGCGCGCTGTCCGCCCGATGCGGTGGACATATTGTTCGGGAACGTCGGGCAGGTCGAAATTGACGACGTGGCTGACACCGGGAATGTCGATCCCGCGCGCCGCGATATCTGTCGCAATCAGGACCGGCATCTCGCCCGACTTGAATGCGGCGAGTGCGCGTTCGCGTTGGGGTTGCGACTTGTTGCCGTGGATTGCGCTCGCGCCAATCCCGGCGGCGACCAGCTGGCGGACGATCTTGTCGGCGCCATGCTTGGTACGGCTGAAGACGAGCGCGCGCTCAATCTCGTGAGTCTGAAGGAAGAGGGTCAGCAGTGCGGACTTTTCCGACTGATTGACGAAAGTGATGCTCTGGTCGATCCGCTCGACCGTGGTCGCGGCGGGAGTGACCGAGACTTCGGCGGGGTTGGTCAAATAAGCGTCGGCGAGCTGCTTGATCGCTTTCGGCATCGTCGCCGAGAAAAACAGGGTCTGACGCTGTTTCGGGACGAGCTGGACGATCCGCTTGAGTGCATGGATGAAGCCCAGGTCGAGCATCTGATCCGCCTCGTCGAGGACGAGGATTTCGAGGCGCGACAAGTCGATTGCGCGCTGGTCGACGAGGTCGAGCAGGCGGCCGGGGGTTGCGACGAGAACGTCAAGACCGCGTGCGACATCGCGGACGCTTTTGTTTGGCGCGGTTCCGCCGAAGACGACGCCGACGGTGAGATTGATATTGCGTGCGTAGGTGCGCGCGCTCTCGGCGATTTGCGAGGCAAGCTCGCGGGTTGGGGCGAGAACAAGCATGCGGATGCGTTTCGCGATCGGATGCACGCGCGGATTGGCGAGCCGATCGAGCGAGGGCAGCATGAAGGCCGCGGTCTTGCCGGTGCCGGTCTGGGCGATGCCGAGCAGATCGCGCCCGGTGAGCACGGTCGGGATCGCCTGCGCCTGAATCGGCGTCGGGATCGTGTAGTTTTTCGCGGCAAGCGCGTCGAGAAGGGGCTTCGAGAGCCCGAGGTCGGTGAATTTGGTCAAGAAATAAGTCCAATAAGCAAGGCAAACGTCCGCGCCAAATGGCTCGGACCCGCCGGGGTTGGGTTTGTGCACCCCGCGTGAATAGGAGAGCGTTTTTGCTGGATCGAGACGCGGGCCGGATCCTCCAGGGAGGCCGATCACGCCGCTTGCAAGGCGTCTCGTGTTGCGGTGCGATATAGAGGCTTTCGAGGAGAAGTCCAGTTTTGCGTGATTCACACGGGCTGGACGGCGCCATTGGCAACATGGAAACGGGTCGCGGGCGCGGCGATGCCGTTGAACAGAGCGGGTTCTGTCGCGGTCATCCATATCTGACCGCGACCCTCGAGGCGGGCGAACAAGGCGGCCCGGCGCGCCGGGTCGAGATGGGCGGCAACCTCATCAAGCAACAGGATCGGCGCGCCACGGCGCTGCGTCACCAGTTCGGCATGCGCGAGAATTATTCCAAGGAGCAGCGCTTTTTGCTCGCCGGTCGAAGAGCGTGCGGCGGGCTGATTTTTGGCGAGGTGGGTGACCGCGAGATCTTGGCGGTGCGGGCCGGCGGTGGCGCGTCCGGCGGCGGCGTCGCGGCCGCGATTGGAACGGAGCAGCGCGGCGAGGTCGCCATCGGCCCAGCCGTCGAGGAGGAAGCCGGCCCGCGGGAAATCGTCGCCCGGGAGATCGGCGACGGTTTCGGCAAGCGCCGCAACCGTGCGCGCTCGTGCAGCGGCGAGCTCGGTACCGTGCTCGGCCATTCCGGTTTCGAGCGCGGCGAGCCAGGACGGATCGGCGGCGTCGGGATCGGCGAGCAATTTGTTGCGTGCGCGCATCGCCGCTTCGTAGCGCGCGGCATGGCTGGCGTGACCGGGTTCCAGCGCGAGGGTAAGGCGGTCGAGGAAGCGGCGTCGGTTGCCCGCGCTGTCGGCGAACAGGCGGTCCATTGCTGGCGTGAGCCACAGTACCGACAGCCATTCGGACAGGGAATTGACCGATGCCGAGGCGGAGTTGATGCGAACTTGGCGGCGTTCGGGTGCGGCGGCGAGGGTGCCGGTGGCTATGCTTGGCCCCACGCTTGATGAGGTTGGGTTGGAAGGCAGAACTGCAGCATTACCTCCGGAGGCGTCACCCCACCCCAACCCCTCCCCATCAAGGGGAGGGGCCAGCGTCGCAGCTACTCCGAAGCCGCCCTGCCCTCCGCTCCGCGCCATTTCGCTGAGCGCTGCGCCGCGGAGGCCGCGGCCCGGAGTCAGAAGGGATACGGCTTCGAGGACATTGGTCTTGCCCGCGCCATTGTCACCCGAGAGGAGCACGAACCCCCGCCCCGGAGCAATCGTCGCGGCGGCGTGGTTGCGGAAGTCGGTCAGGACCAGGCGGGCAAGCGCGGTCATCTGGACCGGCCTGTCACGACTGGTCGGTCACACCCGCATCGGCATCAGGACGTAGAGCGCTGCGCTCTTGTCGTTTTCGCGAAGCAAGGTCGGCGCGGCGGCGTCGGCGAGGTGGACTTCGACGCTGTCGCCTTCGATTTGGGCGAGAATGTCCATCAGATAACGCGCGTTAAACCCGATCTCGAGCCCGTCGCCACCATAATCAGCGGCGATTTCCTCGACCGCGAGTCCGTTTTCGGGGCTGGTCACCGACAAGGTCACCTTGTCGCGATCGACCGCCAATTTGACCGCGCGGGTCTTTTCGCTGGCGATGGTCGCCACGCGATCGACCCCGGCCATGAAGCTCTTCGGATCGAGCTTGAGCAATTTATCGTTCCCGGTCGGGATGACGCGATTATAGTCCGGGAAGGTGCCGTCGATCAGCTTGCTGGTGAGGACTGCGCTACCCAGACCGAAGCGGACTTTGGTTGGCGATAGCGAGACTTCGGCGGTGCCTTCGACCTCGTCGAGCAGCTTGCGCAATTCGAGCACGCATTTCTTCGGAATGATCACGTCGGGCATACCATCGGCGCCCTCGGGCTTGTCGACCGTGACCCGGGCAAGGCGATGACCATCGGTCGCCGCGGCCTTCAACTTGTCGTCGGCGACGTGGAGGAAGATGCCCATCAGATAGTAACGGGTTTCCTCACTCGAAATCGCGAAGCGGGTCTTGTCGATGATCTGGCGAAGCGTCGCGGCCGGAAGTTCGAACCGGGTTGGAAGCTCGCCCTCGGCGATGACCGGGAAATCGTCGCGAGGAAGCGTCGAGAGATTGAAGCGAGCGCGCCCGGCGATGACCTGCATCTTGCCTTCGGCGGCGGAAATTTCGACCTGGCTGCCCTCGGGAAGCTTGCGGACAATGTCGAACAAGGTGTGCGCCGAAACCGTGGTCGCGCCGGCCTGTGCAACCTGGGCGGGGACGCTTTCATCGACCTGAAGGTCAAGATCGGTCGCCATCAGCCGCAGCGAGCCATCGTCGCGCGCCTCGATCAGCACGTTCGAGAGGATCGGTATCGTGTTGCGCCGCTCGACCACCGACTGGACGTGGCCCAGACTCTTGAGGAGGGTTGCCCGTTCAATCGTCGCCTTCATCGCCAGTCCTTGCCCCAATATCCCGCTTTGTTTCGCGGTGCGTGGGATCGTTATAGCGAGGCGTTGCGACCGTGCCAGTGGGAAAGCGGCGCTAATCGACCTTCGCGACTATTCGGTCGGCATCAGGACCGAATCGACCTGGTGAAGGACCCCGTTCGAGCGGTTCTGATCGGCCGTGACCACGACTGCCTTGGTCCCTTTGGCATCAGCCAGGACAATCTTGTCGCCTTCGCGCGTCGCGGTCAGGGTGCCGCCCCCAATGGTGGCGATCATCGCCTTGCCCTTGCCTGCGTCGATTGCCTTGCCGATGTCGGCGGCAAGGACGGTCCCGGGAAGGATATGGTGGGTCAGCAAAGCGGTAAGTTCAGCACGGCTTTCGGGCTTCATCAGCGTATCGAGCGTACCAGCCGGAAGATTGCTGAACGCCGCATCGCCTGGCGCGAGCAATGTGTAGGGGCCCGGGCCGGCAAGTGTTGCCTCGAGGCCAGCGGCCTTTACCGCCGCCGCAAGCTTGGCGTTGTCGCCAAGGCCGGTCGCAAGCGTCTTGTCGCCGGCCTTTTCGGCCGCGGTATCGGTGGTGGCGGTGGGCTCGCCTTGCTTCCCGCATGCGGTGAGCGCGAGTGCGGCAACACAGCCAAAGATCCATGGCTTGATCATAATATTCTCCTGTTCGCAGTGCCCCGGACGTACAAATCCCCGACGCTTTTCAGCGCCGGGGATTGCACTATTTTGTCTAGATGATCGCGTCGATCACCGCAGTAATCAACTGAGTCTTCGGGTCAGCCCGATAGATGTAGCCGTCGTTGTAACGGTAGGTCGCATCGGGTGTGTCGTAATAGCGATCGCGATATGCGAGCGGGACATTATAGGCGCTATAACTGGACGGCAGCTGCTGCCCGACACCAAGATCGCCCGCGAGCAGCGCGACGATCGACTGGATCGCGTTGGTCGACGGATTCACCTGATAGATCGCGCCATCGCCGTAACGATAGTCGAAATTGCCGCCGTCCGGATAGAAGGACTGGAACTGCGACGGCACATTGTACTGATCAAAGGCCGACGGATAGTTCATTCCAACCGGATAATAGCTGAAATTGCGGTCGAGCATCGGGAACAAGGCATTGATCAGCCCGTCGGTGCGATTGACTCGGAAAACATAGTCGCCGTCATTGCGATAGGTAAACCGGTCGTCATCACGGAACCATTGACCAAGCGCGCCTTGAAGCGTTCGCGAGGCAAAGGCCGCAGGCAGGACCGAGCCGACTTTCTTCAGCTGGCCCGGGGGCATGCAGTCATTGTCCTTCTTCGCAAGTCCGGGAGGGCAATCGCCGAAGCGTCCGAAACGACGGTCATCGTCATCGCGAGCATCGCGGCGGCCATCGAAATCGTCGCGGTCCTTCTTATCGAAGCGATTGTCATTATCATCACGCTTACGATCCGAACCGTCATTGGCCTTGATCTTTGCGTGATCATTGCCGTTCGACCGACTTGCAAGCCGCGAGTCCTTGTCTCCCCGCGACTTGTCGGCACCCTTGGCATGAGCGGCGTGGCCGCCGTCATGTTTGGGATCGGCTTGCTTGCCTACTCCGCTCTGATTGCCATCGGCGGCCTTGTCAGGCTTTCCACCGCCGCCCTTGCCCTCTTTTTGAGCGAGAGCTGGCGTGGCGATCGCGAGCGCCGCGGCACCTGCAGCCAAGATCCACTTGCACATTTAAATTCTCCTTCAAGCGCTACCAACTCTCGGAATGCGACAGCGTTCCGGGAGGGCGCTTGCCGCCGGTGGAAGGTATCCCTTTGACGCGCCTTTTTCACGCGGTGGCGGGGGAATCCTCGATCCAGTCGCCCTGCAGGCGCTTGATTGCGAAGGACATCAGCAGCGCGGCGATCAGATAGAAGCCGACCACGCTGACCGCGGCATAGCGCAATGCCTCGTCGCCGAAGCGATCCTTGAACTGGACCGACAAAGCCCCGATCAGCGTCGGCCCGACGCCAAGGCCAATCAAATTGTTGATCAGCAAAAAGCTGGCCGAAGCGGTCGCTCGCAGAGGGCGCGGAACCAGATGCTGAACGGCGGTCGTAACCGGCCCCAGCCAAAGGATATTGAGCGCATTAGGGATCAGCAGCAGCGGCCATGCAAACCAGGGGTTCGGCATGAGTAGCCCGGCCACCAAAGTCGGTGTCGTGATCAGCCAGGCGATCATCGGGATTCGCGCGTACCAGCGGCGGTCCGACTGGCCCAGGCGATCGGCCAGCCAGCCGCCCCCGAAGACCCCCGCAGTTCCGCCGATCAGGAAGATCGCAGCGAGGAATTGTCCGCGCTCGATCAGGCCGAACCCATAGCTGCGTTCGAGGACCGAAGGAGTCCACAAGGCGAGGCCGTAGCCGGCGAGCGAGCTGCACGCCGCGGCAAAGGCCATCAGCCAGAAACTCGGCTTGCGCGCGAGGATCGAAAATGTCTGGCGGAGCGGAGGGCGCTCGGCGCCAAGCGGTTCGCTGCGCGGGGGATCGCGGACGACGAAATACATCACCGGGGCGAGCAGTATTCCGGCGACGCCCATGACCAAGAACGCCGCACGCCAGTCGATCCACGCAGCGAGATAGGCGCCGATGAGCGTTCCCCCGGCGAGACCAAGCGGAACGCCAAGCGAGAAAATGGCAAGCGCACGCGCCCGGCGTTCGGGCGGGAAATAATCGGCGATGAGCGCGTAGGACGGCGCGACGCCGCCAGCTTCGCCAACTCCGACCCCTAAGCGGAAAAAGAACAATTGGCCAAAGCTGGTGGCGGTTCCGCACAAGGCGGTGAAGCCGCTCCACACCGCGAGCGATCCGGCAATGACCTTGCTGCGGCTCGTGCGGTCGGCGAGCATTGCCAGGGGAATCGCGAGGACCGAGTAAAGAACCGCGAAAGCGATGCCGGCGATCGCCCCGAACTGGGCATCGTCGAGTTTCAAATCCTTCATGATCGGGCCGGCGAGGATGCCGAGGATCTGCCGATCGAGGAAGTTGAAGATGTAGGTGATGAGCAAGAACGTCAGGATGACGCGTGGGTTAGCGGCTTGACGATGCTCGACCATTACCGCGCACTCCTGACGCCCTGACCACATTTACGATGGCACGGGGCGCCCGGCCTTGCCAAGCGCCCCAATACCAATTTTCAATATTTATAGCCGACGGTGAACAATATCTGCCGCGGATTGCCGTAATAGGCCGTCAGGACGCCCTCACGACCTAAGCCCGCGCCTGGAGAAAAGCCCGGAGCACCGGTGGGGAGGATGAAATCGCCAGTGAAGGGGTTGGCTGTCAGGAAATTATAACCGGACGTTTTGTAGCGGGTGTCGGTCAGGTTTTTGCCATGCAGGCCGAATGTCCAGTGGCCGCCGGGCAATTCGTAAGTCGCGCTTGCGTCGAGCAACTTGAAACCTTTTTGATCGAGCAGCGGAGAGCGCCCTTCAAACTGCCGGCTCGCGCTTCGATAGCTGAGAGTCGAGGATAGGTTAAGATCGCCTTGATAGAGGGGAGTTGCGTAGCTGAGTGTTCCGCTGGCGGTCCATTTGGGAGTATTCTGGATTCTGCGGAAATCGGCGACATCGACTTCGACTGGCGGGATGGGCCGACCGGTGGCAGCGTCAAAGCTCACGAAGGATAGAAATTCCTGGAATTTGGCGTCCAGGTAGCCGAGCGACCAGCCGAAATTGATGCGCGATCCGCCGGGGTTCCCGAACAGCCGAGCGTTGCCTTCCACTTCAACGCCGCGGAAGCGAGCCTTTCCCGCGTTACTGGTTAGGCCACAGAAATTCGGGAGATTGTTGATCACGCAGCCAATTGAAGTTGGGATTTGGACATCCTTGTAATCTGCGTTGAACAAGGCGACTCCAGCGAAAATGCGCTTGTCGAGCATCGATCCTTTCCAGCCGAGCTCGGTGCTGACCACCTCCTCCGGGTCGAAAGCCATATATTCGTAGATGTCATCCGCACCCCGGACACCGTCCCGATTAAAATCAGGCGCTTGAGTTGTCTGGCCACGGGGATCGAATCCCCCGCCCTTGAACCCTTTCGAATAGCTTGCGTAGAAATGATGGTTGCCGTTCGGCTTGAAGCTGACTGACGCGCGCGGCGTAAAGGCGATGTCGGTGCGCGAGCCCTCGAAGTCGGATGTCGTGGCGATCACTGCGCCTTCGCCGAAGCCCGCCGCTCCACCGAATCGCGAGGTGCCCCCGCGGACGCGCGTCTGTCGAAGGACGCGGGCGCTTCGCTTGTCGTTCGTGTATCGGCCGCCAACAGAGGCACTCAATTGGTCGGAAAAGTCGTAGGTGAAATCACCGAAGAATGCCCAGGTTTTGGTGTCGACATCGCTCTCTGTAGAGGCGGTCAGGCCGGGGAGCGTCGGTGCCAAGGTGTAGACCCGAACGTCGAATGCGGTCAGTGCGTCGGCCTTGAGGTAGTAAGCACCGACTAATCCTGACAACGGACCGCGATCATAAACGAGTTGAAATTCCTGGCTGAACTGCTTGTTTTCATAGACCGCCGCGACGTCCAGATCGATGGTCGGTAGGGCATCGAAATCGATTGGCGTGCCACTGGTGTCACGACGCACCGCCGTGATCGACTTGAATACAAGGCCGTCAGCGAGGCGGAACTGGCCGTGGACGGCAGCACCCTTGGAGATGACCTTCTGATCGGGGTCGTCGAGGCCGCCACGTGAATTATACTCTTTGGTGAGAACGAGTGTCTTCGTAAGCAGGCTGGTAATCAGGCGGTGGCCGCCACGGGGATTGCTGGTGTCGCGGGTGTAGTCGGCACTCACCCTGAGCATTGCATCGTCATTGCGCCCGATCTCGGCCGAAACGCGTCCGGCGCGGACGTTCTTGTTGTAATTTTCGTCGCCGGTCGTGAAATTCTTGCCGAAACCATCACGCTTGAGGCGTGCGAACGATGCCCCGATACGGAGCATGTCGGCGACAGGATAGGACGCCGTCGCAATCGCATCGAGCTGGCCATAGGTCCCCACAGTCCCGCGCAGGTTGAGCACAGGCCGGTTGGCAAGGCGGCGGGTCACATATTTGATGGCACCGCCAATGGTGTTGCGGCCGTAAAGCGTGCCCTGGGGTCCACGCAGAACCTCAATCCGCTCGACGTCGTAAATGTCGAGCACCGCGCCCTGCGGGCGGTTGAGGTAAACGTCGTCGAGGTAAAGGCCGACGCCCTGTTCGAAGCCGGCAACCGGATCCTGCTGGCCGACGCCACGGATGAATGCGGTCAGCGTCGAATTGGTACCCCGTGATACCTCGAACGTGACGTTGGGAGTGGTATCGCCGATGTCCGTGATATCGACCGCGCCCTGTCTTTCCAGCGCCTCACCTGAATAGCTCGTAATCGCGATAGGGACGTCCTGAAGCGCTTCGTTGCGGCGGCGCGCGGTGACGATTACTTCGCCACTGTCCTCCTCCGGAACGGCGGCAGGCTGAGTGGCGGCAGTCGATGGGCGGGCTTGCTGCGCCATCGCGAGCGACGGGACTCCGGCGCCGATTACCGAAGTGAGCAATGCAGCGCGCAATGTGGCGCGCAAAATCGAACGAGACATGAAAATCCTCCCCTGTTGTAGTGCGATCGCAGTGCAATAGCCCTATCGAAACAAAGCTGTAATGAAAGTTGAACCAGGTTTCAACTTGGTTTATGGCGCTCTTGCTCCTGGATGTGATGAGAGCACCGAAAATTTGAGGATCGGGACGCCTCAGCCACGATTGGGGTGACTGCATAGGGGGGCGAGTGGCAACGAAAAGTTCGATGATTGGTGCGTCAGTGCAACAGGAAAGCCCCGCAAGCGATGGGAAGGCACCGCGAACCGCGCGAGGTGAAAAGACCTTACGCAAAATTCTCGACGCGGCGCTTGCCGAGTTCGGAACTCGGGGCTTTTCGGAAAGCTCGATCGTTGGGATTACTCGACGCGCGCGGGTCGCGCTCGGGACTTTTTACACATATTTCGATAGCAAGGATGCGGTGTTCGCCGCGCTGGTCCGCGACATGTCGCAGCGGGTACGCGATTCGGTTGCCCCCGCGCTTGAGGGCGCGTGCGACGCGCTTGACACTGAGGAGCGCGCGCTAGCGGCTTATCTCCGCTTCGTTGCAGGACATAAGGAAGTATACCGGATCATCGACGAGGCCGAGTTCGTCGATCCCGCCGGCTTTCGCGCGCATTACGAGACCACTGCCGCTCGGATTGCATCGCGCATCGGCGCAGCGACTGTTGCCGGGGAGTTGAGTGATGAAGGTGCCCTTGCAACCGAGGTTCGCTCGTGGGCGATCATGGGGATGAACGTCTTCCTCGGGCTGCGGTTCGGCGTATGGAACCAAGAAGACCCGGCGAAGATCGCGGCGCACGCAAACCGGCTGCTGCGTGAGGGACTCTCTGCTTAAATCTGCGCAGCGAGGCGCGCGAAGGCATCAATATCGGTGGAATCATGATAGAGTCCAAGGCCAATCCTAAGCACATCGCCGCGAACGTCGGTGATGCAACCCCTGTCCTTGAGGCTGGCACACCAGTGCGCAGCATCGGGCGATCGAAAAGCAAGAAAGCGCGCGTGTGGATCGACTTCGATCGGATTGATGAGTTCGGCGCCGGCGAGCGGGGGGGAGGCGAGCGCTGACAATAACCGTGTCTGCAAATCCTGGACATGCGCACAGATTCGATCCGTGGTCAGTCCATGATCGTCGAGCATCCGGCGTATGGCGTTGAACCGGTACAACGCTGATGGGTCGAAAGTTGCGCCCATAAAACGCATTGCGTCCGTGGCGTAGCCGACCATGTCAGGCGGAAGAGTCAGGTCTTCGAATTCGGCGAACCAGCCGGTCAGTGGGGGGCGATTCCCGAAGCCGGGTGGACAGTGCATCAGGCCCATGCCTTCGCCCGCCATGGCATATTTATAGCCACCGGCGATGAAGAAGGCGCTCTTCGCGGCGGTCGCTGGAAACGGTGCGGGAAGCGCCATGAAGCTGTGATAGCCGTCAATGACCACCCACGGCCCCGAGGGCCGGCTGAGCACGGCGAGTGCTTCGACCTCATCGAATATCTGGCCGCTTCCAAAAAGAATCTGGCTGACGAGGATTAGGTCGTGCTCGCCCGAACCCGCCGCATCGAGAAAGCGACGTGAAAAATCATCTCCGGGCGACGCAGCGATGGTATCGATCGTCAGCCAATTGTCTTCCGCCCAGCGCGCGAACTGGCGCCGCGCGCTGTGAAATTCTCCGTCGCTCATTAATAGGCGCAGCCGCTGCGGATCGGCGCGTTGTACCGCAGCAGCGATCCGGATCAGCAAATCGTGCGTATTGTTTGCAAATAGGACCGCGGACGAATCGCCACTGCCGAGTTCCGCAGCGACGTGGGCCTGCGCCTGGGGCCAGACTTTGCCCATCACGCGATCCCACTTTGAATCGGCGAGGCGCGCGGCATCTTCCCAGCATTCGACTTGCCCCGCAAAACTTGCGTCGGGCCACAAATGGTGGCTGTGCGCCGCCATGTGCAATCGGCCCGGCGCCGCGGCCAGACTTTTCGAGAAGAGATGCTTGAAGCTCACAGGTCGGTTCGCAGAGCCCATAATTCGGGAAAGGCGCGCTTCGAAAGCGTTGATTCGAGATAGGCGGCGCCGGCCGACCCGCCGGTCCCCATCTTGTTGCCGATAATCCGCGTGACCGTCAGGACATGCTTGTGCCGCCAGCTTGCGAGCGCATCATCGACAT
This sequence comes from Sphingomicrobium sp., assembly GCA_035575595.1. Taxonomy (GTDB): domain Bacteria; phylum Pseudomonadota; class Alphaproteobacteria; order Sphingomonadales; family Sphingomonadaceae; genus Sphingomicrobium. Next base: position 8,996 of record DATLXR010000033.1, on the reverse strand, counting down.
CGACCAGCTTTTCGGCGAGCGCGTATAGCTCGAACCATTTTCCACTGTCGCGATAGACTGCGGTCCAGGCGGCGCGGATGGCGCCGGTTTCGGCATTTTCCGTGCCGAGGTCGAACCCCGCGCGGGCGAGTGCGGCATTGGCCTCATCCCACAGACTCGGATCGGCGAATGCCGCGGTGAGGAGGGCGTGCCCCGCCGTGCCGCCCTCATGCAGGTCGAGATATTTGGGATCCTTTAGCCCAAGGCGGAACTCAAACTCACGAAATTGGGCCGACTGGAATCCCGATGCCGTTCCGAGGACATCGCGAAAGCGGCTGTAGTCGACCGGGGTGAGCGTCGCCAGAACATCCCAAGACAAAGTCATCACCGCCTGGATCCGACCGATCCTGGCAAGCGCTTTGCACGCCGGTGCGAATTCATCCGACCGCAGCAATTCGGTTGCCAGACCAAGCTCGTGCAGCATCTGCTTGAGCCACAGTTCCTTGGTTTGGTGAATGATGATGAACAGCATCTCATCGTGCAGGCCGCTAAGCGGTGCCTGCGCCGACAAAAGGCTGTCGAGCTTCAGATAATCGGCATAGGTCATGCCCGAAGGGGTCGCGGTCATGTCCGACCGCTTAGGCGAAGCGCACGCCAGGCATCAAGCGGCGCTTATTGCGAAGGATTGCTTCCTGGTAGGCCGGGTTGCGCAATTGTGCCGATATTGCCGAACAATTCTTCGAAGAAGCTGCGCTTGCGGCCGAGTGTCGGGGTCTTGCCACCCATCGGGCTGACCGATGCGATCAATTCGGGTCCGGTCTGCCCGACCGAGGCAACATTGCCCGCACTGTCGAATCGCACGCGAAGCAATTTCTGTTCCTTTACGCGGGGATTGCGGAACGCGAACTGGCTCGTGTTCTGTGACAAATAATACCAGTCATTGGCGTCAAACTGGCTAACGAAAGTCGGCCGCCCAAGAGTTTTCGTCACCGACGTCTTGTTGTCGACGCCGACTTGAACGGAGGTTGCGAGCTGATCGTCAAGGACGAACCCGCGGTGTTCGCGGATCCCGGCGCAGGCGCCAAGGAGCGAGGCCCCCAGAAGCAAGGCGGTCAGTCTTGTTACGCACTTGGTCATTAAACTCGACTCCATGGGGGGCGCCCATTGTCAGGTGCGCCATTTGGCTCAATATGCAAGGAGGGGGCATTGGCGCAAGCCACAGCGGACGATCATTTGTCCGTGGACCATGAAGCGAGGCCTTAATGCCATCCTTGTTCAATCGCTGGCGCACTCCGAAAGGGCAAGCCGAGCCGCTTTACGGCGCACTTGTGGCAGAAGCGCGGCGCCCGGCCTGGTATATCGAAGGTGCGGTGCCCGACACGATCGACGGCCGCTTCGCGGTTCTGTCCAGCCTGGTGGCGCTGGCGATCCTGCGGCTGGAGGAAGGCGGCGAGGAGGCGGTGCGCGGGTCGGTGGCGCTGACCGAAAGTTTCATCGCCGACATGGATAGTCAGATGCGCGAGGAAGGTTTTGGCGACCCGTCGATCGGCAAGCAGGTTCGGTCGATGGTCGGGGCGCTGGCGTCGCGAGTCGATCGTTGGCGCCATGTTCATGGCGGCGATGTCGAGTGGGACGACGCAGTTCGCTTCAGCATTTATCGCGACATTTTGCCCCCGCTCGAAAGCGCGCTGACCTTTTCGGCCGAGGCGCTGCGCCGGGTCGACGAGGGACTGGCGGGGGTGTCAGACGAAGCGTTGATGAAGGGAAGCCTGGCATGAGCGACTTCGGGCACCGCCTGACCCTGGACCGGATTCGCGACGGCGACCGAATCGATTTGATTGCCGACGAGGCAGAATGTGCCGCAGTTTGCGGGCGGCTTGGGCTATCCTCGCTAGACCGGCTCGCCGCGCATGCGGTGTTAACTCGCGAGGCTGACCGAATTGGCGCAAGCGGCCGGCTCAAGGCGGCGCTCGAACAACGATGCGTCGCAACCAGCGAACCCATGGCTGTCCATGTCGACGAGGCGTTCGAGCTTAGGTTCGTCCCTGCCCCTGCGGCAGGGGACGAGGAGGTCGAACTCGACGCCTCTGAACTCGACCTGTTGTTCCACGATGGCCAGTCGATCGACCTTGGCGCGGCGATAGCAGATTCGCTAGCGCTGGCGCTCGACCCCTATCCGCGCAGTGCCGACGCCGGAGCAGCGCTGCAGCAGGCGGGCGTGATCAGCGAGGAGGAAGCGGGGCCGTTTGCGGCGCTCGCTGCGCTGAAAGCGAAGTTGCCGGGCGAAAGCTGAGCGATCAGAAGGGCACGTCGTCGTCGAGATCTGTGTCGAACGCGGCCGGCTGCGGACGCGATTGAGGCTTGGACCCGCCACCACCGCCGTACGCCGAGCCACCAAAGCCGCCATCGCCGGATGTGTCGTCATATGAGCGCGATCCGCCGCTGCCACCTTCGCCGCGCGCATCGAGCATGACCAGCTCACCACGGAATTTTTGAAGAACGACCTCGGTCGAATAGCGATCGGCGCCCTGCTGATCTTGCCATTTGCGGGTTTGAAGCTGGCCCTCGAGATAAACTTTGCTGCCCTTGCGCAAATAGCTTTTGGCGACGCGCCCCAGATTTTCATTGAAGATGGCGACCGTGTGCCATTCGGTCTTTTCCTGGCGGTTGCCGTCGCGGTCCTTCCAGGTTTCGGAAGTGGCGATCCGCAGATTGACGACCTCGCCGCCGTTGGCGAAACTGCGCGACTCAGGGTCGGCGCCAAGATTGCCGACCAAAATTACCTTGTTCACGCCGGCCATCTTATTCTCCCTTACCCAAGCCCAAAAGCAATTGCGGTCCAATAGGTCGCGCCCGCCGCGAGATAGGCCAGCACGAACAAATAAGTCACCATGAAAATCGGCCACTTCCAGCCATTCGTTTCCCGCCGGGTAACGGCGATGGTCGAAATGCACTGCGGCGCGAACACGAACCAGGCAAGGAAGGCGAGCGCGGTGGCAAGGCTCCACCGCCCTTTGATCCGCTCGGCGAGCGACTGGACGCCGCTCTCATCGTCGGCATCGAGCGCATAAACGGTCGCGATCGCAGCAACCGCGACTTCGCGCGCGGCCATCGCCGGGAGGAGCGCGAGACTGATATCCTTGTTGAACCCGATCGGCGCGACCGCGACATGGATCGCATCGCCGATCCGGCCCGCGATCGACACGTCCGACTGCTTCTGCCCCGGCCCGGCTACTGGGAAGCTGGCGAGCGCCCATAGGATGATGGTGGTGACAAGGATGATCGTGCCAGCACGCTTGAGAAAAATCTCGGCACGTTGCCACAGGCCGATGAGCACATCGGTGACGCTAGGCAGCTGATATTTTGGGAGCTCCATCATGAAAACTCCGCCGCCGCCGCGGACGACGGTTCGACGAAGCACCACCGCGGCAACCAGCGCGCCGACGATCCCGGCGATGTACAGCCCGAACATCACCAGCCCCTGCAAGCCAATGCCCGGGGCGAGGCTGCGCGCCGGAATGAAGGCGCCGATTATCAACGTATAGACCGGCAATCGCGCTGAACAGGTCATCAGGGGCGCAACCAGGATCGTCGTCAGCCGGTCCTTCGGGTCTTCGATCGTGCGCGTCGCCATGATCCCCGGGACGGCGCAAGCGAAACTCGAGAGCAAGGGGATGAACGCGCGTCCTGACAGGCCAGCGTGGCTCATCAGCCGATCCATCAGGAAGGCCGCGCGGACCATATAGCCCGTGCTTTCGAGGACCAGGATGAACAGGAACAGGATCAGGATTTGCGGAAGGAACACGACCACGGCGCCGACGCCGGCGAAGAGGCCGTCAACGATCAGCGATCGCAGCACCCCTTCAGGAAGCACGTCACCGACCGCGCCGCCGAGCCACGATATTCCGGCCTCGAGCGCGTCGGCTGGAATTGCCGACCAGGCGAACACCGCCTGGAACATGATGAAGAGTATCGCGCCGAGGATCAACGGACCGAGAAGGGGGTGGAGCAGCAGTCCGTCAAGCCGGTGGGTGAGGCGGCGCACGGGGGTCTCGCGAACGATAGCTGCAAGTGCGATCTCGCGCGCTCGGCGCTGCAATTGAAACGGCTCCGACGTCCGGCCGTCTCCTGCGCGAATCTGCCGGGGGGAGAGCAGCATTTGCTCGATCGCAGCAAGAAGCGGATCGATACCGCGACGGCGAACCGCGACGGTTTCGATCACCGGGACTCCAAGCTCTGCGGATAACCGCTCGGTATCAAGTTCGAGCCCGTCGCGGCTGGCGAGGTCGATCATGTTGAGTGCGACCACGACCGGCAGACCAAGATCGATCACCTGCAAGGTGAAGCGCAAATGATTGTCGAGGTTGGATGCATTGACCACTACCAGCAGGAGGTCCGGAAGCCGCTCTCCCCGTTGCTTGCCGAGCAGCACGTCGCGAGTAACTTCTTCGTCGGGGCTGCTTGCCTCAAGGCTGTACGATCCGGGCAGATCGACCAATTCGACTGGGCGGCCGTCAGGCAGGGTCAGCTTGCCGACGTGCCGTTCAACCGTGACTCCAGGATAATTGCCGACTTTCTGGCGAGCGCCGGTCAGCGCGTTGAACAGCGCGCTCTTGCCGGCATTGGGATTGCCGACGACCGCTACCAATGGCGCCGGAGTCATGCGGCGATGGGCGAGACGCGAACCGCGCGGGCATGCTGGCGGCGAATGGCGACCGTCATCCGCCCGACGCGGACAGCAAGCGGATCGCGCCCGAACGGGCCGAGGTGAAGCGGCTCGACCGATACGCCTTCGTCAAAACCGAAGTGGCGGAGGCGACACGCGTCTCCATCCGCGAGGGCCGCCCAATCGACCGAATCAATCTGCGCTCGCGTACCGAGCGCTAGATCGTCGAGAGAGGTCAACTTCGCCATTGCGATTGATTATCAATAACGGAAAGCGAAAGCGAGTCCCTATTGTTCCGGGTAGCGCAGCCGTCCGAGGAAACGGGCGAGGCTCGGCCGGCGAATGGCATTGCCGCGCCATTCGCTCTTCCATTTTTCGAACCGCATGACGTCGGCAAGGCGGCGGTCGAGGAAAGCGGATGTGTCGTTCCACCCCTCGCTGTCGTCATCGAGCCAGGCAAGCAGGGTCGATGTGTAGACCGCCGATAGGGTGAGCCGCTTGGTGTAATGATTATGGTCCGTCGCAGTGTCACCAGCGAGGCGCCACATCAGGTCGGCGGAGCGCCAGCCGGTGCGCAGCCCGAGTGGCAGATTCTGCGGCATGGCGAGGATGGCGAGCGCCGAGCGCACCGCTTCGCGTGCATTGCCGGTCGTCTCAAGGCGGAACCAGATCATCGAGCGGATGCGGTCACGAACCTTCATCTTGGCAATGACTTCGGGTGTGAAGTGGGCTTCCATCGCGGCATCGACCCCTGCGATCCACGCCTCGATCATTGCCGCCTGATCCTTGGGAAAGGCAAGCCGCGCCTGCGCCGGGTCAATCCCGAGTTGCGCAGCGGCGGAGTTGATGGCTGTCGCGGTCCAACCGTCGAACACCGCATTTTCGCCGACCGGGAGGGCTAGACGGAGACGAAGGGCTTCAAGCGGAGTCGGATTGGACATCCGCCCTAAGTGAGCGCTCTGTCTGCGCTTCGCAAGCGAACGAGAACGAGCGCGACGACGATTGCGGCCGCGCCTGCCCAGTCGAGAGCGGTAAATGCTTCGTCATAATAGATGAAGCCGAGCAGTGCTGACAAAGCGGGCTGAGTGAGCATGGCGATGCCGACGACCAATGGCGGGACGTGCCCAAGCGCGTAGACCAGCAGGCCCTGACCGATGAGCTGGCTGCACAGGGCAAGCGCGATCACCGCACTCCAGTCGGCAGGGACGATGACTTCCCCCGAGGCGAGTGCGAGCGGGAGCAGAATGGCTGAACCGAACAAGCTGGCGAGGAAGAGCAAGGGCAAGGGTTGAAGCTCGCCGCGGGTGCGTTCGATGATGATTAGATAGCCGGTGTAGAGCAGCCCGGCCAATGCGGAGAGGAGGTCGCCGCGGAGGTGAGCCGCGGACAATTCGGCGCTGCCCCACATCAGCAGCGCGCACCCCGCAGCCGCGAGGGCGAGAGCGGCGCCTTGGATGACGGATGGCCAGCGGCGCGCAAGCCACAGGCCCCAGGCGGCGAAGAGGAAACTTGAGAGATTTCCGAACAAGGTCGCATTGCCGAGCTTGGTGAGGAGGATGCCCGCATGCCACGCTGCCAGGTCAGCGGCGAAGAAGGTGGCGGCTATGACAAGAGCGATGGTCAGCGCGGGGCGGGGGAGATGGACCGGCTGCCTGAACAATCGCGCAACCAGCCATAGGAAGGGCAGCGCCAGAGCGAGCCGCCAGAAGCCCGCGGCTGTAGGACCGACGCCGCTGTGACGGACCAGGAAGGGGCCTCCAGCGAGGGCCAGATTGCCGATGAGCAGGGCGATGAACGCCCAGCGATGGGGTCTTGGCAGGTTTCGAATCGCCACTATCTTTGAGGCCCCCGTTTGTGAAGGATGCTTATGCCGACGCTGTTCAACCCGGTCGAGATGGGAGCGCTTACGCTTCCCAACCGCATCCTGATGGCTCCGCTGACCCGCGGGCGAGCCAACCGCGAGGGCGTGCCGACCGCGATCATGGGGGAATATTATGCGCAGCGCGCCGCCGCCGGGCTGATCATCAGCGAAGCGACCGGGATCAGCCGCGAAGGGCTCGGTTGGCCGTTCGCACCGGGATTGTGGGACGAGGCACAGGTCGAGGGCTGGAAGCCGGTCGTGGCTGCGGTGCACGAGGCCGGTGGGCGGATCGTCGCGCAATTGTGGCATATGGGACGGCTGGTCCATCCGAGCGTCAGCGGGTCGCAATCGATCAGCGCATCGGCGACGACCGGCCCTGCGCTCGCGCATACCTATGACGGAAAGCAGCCCTATCCCGAGGCGCGTGCGGCCACTTCCGAAGACATTGATCGAACGCTCGAAGATTATGCGAACGCAGCGCGCAACGCGATCGCGGCGGGCTTCGACGGGGTTCAGGTCCATGGCGCCAACGGCTATCTGATCGACCAATTTCTTCGCGACGGCACCAATTTGCGCGAGGACGAATATGGCGGGTCGATGGAAAACCGCCTGCGTTTCATGCGCGAGGCGGTTGGCGCGGTCATCGCCGAGGCGGGGGCGCCGCGTACCGCTATCCGCCTTTCGCCCAACGGCGACGTCCAAGGTTGCCATGACAGCGACGGTCATGCGCTTTTCACCGCCGCCGCGGCCACATTGGAGGAACTTGAAGTGCCGTGGATCGAACTTCGCGAGCCGGGGCCGCAGTCGAGTTTTCGAGCGACTGACGAACCTCCGGTGAGCCCGGCAATGCGCAAGGTCTATTCGGGCAAGATTGTGCTCAACAGCGATTACGGCGCGGACAGCGGCGCGGCGCGTTTGGCGGAGGGCGTGGCCGATGCGATCAGCTTCGGACGGCCGTTCCTCGCCAACCCCGATCTGGTCGAGCGCATTCGTAGCGGTGCGGCGCTCAACTTGCCCGATGTTCCGACGCTCTACAGCCAGGGACGCGAGGGCTACACCGACTATCCAACGCTTAGGGAACAGGAAGCCGCCTGACCGGTTCGTCCCCCTGAAATCAGGGAGGATCGCGATGCGCAAGGATGTATTGGCGGGGGCCGCGGCGGTTGGCGCGGCGCTGCTTGGCGGGGCCGCAGTCTATTTTCTGCGCGAGAAGCAGACCGAGGAGCCCGATTACCGTACGCTTGCGACCGACGGCGACTACCAGATCCGCGATTATCCGGCGATGACCGTGGCCGAGACGGTCGTCGAGGGCCAGCGCGGTCCTGCGCTCAGCGAGGGGTTCAAAGTGCTTGCCGCTTACATCTTCGCCAAGTCGCGCGACGGCGGGCAATTGCCGATGACCGTTCCGGTCATGCAGGACGCGGGTGACCCAATGGCAAGCGATCCGCCATTGTTCGACGATGAACTTGAAGGCGGCTGGCGGACGCGGTTCGTGATGCCCGACGGGCGCGGGCCGAACGCGCTGCCCGAACCGCCCGAGGGGGTCGAACTGGTCGAACTGCCGCCGCGCAAGGTTGCGGTGGTAAGTTTTGCAGGGCGCCCCGACGACCGCGATCTTGCGGCGCAGGAGGATCGGCTTCGCGGCTGGCTGGCGCGGCGCGGCGAAACCAGCGAGGCCGAGCCTGAATATGCCTTTTATAATTCGCCAATGATCCCCGGACCGCTGCGGCGCAATGAGGTGTGGCTGGCGCTTGGTTAAGCAGCCGTCGGGTTAGAAGCGGGTTCGCAGATCGAGAAGTGCAAGCGCGGCGCGGGCCGCGTCGCCGCCCTTGTCAGCCTGCGCAGGGTCCGCGCGGACGAGCGCCTGGGCTTCGTTTTCGACGGTAAGGATGCCGTTGCCGACCGCGATTCCGTCGAGCGTCAGGGCAAGCAGGCCGCGCGCGCTTTCGCCCGCGACAATCTCAAAATGATAGGTTTCGCCGCGAATGACGACGCCGAGCGCAACGAAAGCGTCGAAGGTGCCGCTTTCGGCGGCAAGCGCAATGGCCCCAGGAAGTTCAAGTGCACCGGGCACGGTGAGCGTTTCATGGCCATGCCCGGCCGCTTCGATCGCCGCGCGCGCGCCGCTGATCAGCAAGTCGTTGAGGTGGGCGTAGAAGCGCGCTTCGACGATCAATAATTTCGCCAATTTATTGCTCCGCCCCGATGCAGCGTTCCTCGATGATCGCGAGTCCGTAAGCGCTGAGCCCGACGGGTGCGTGGCGAGTGTTCGACAGCAGGATCATGTCGTGAATTCCGAGTGCGGCGAGGATCTGTGCGCCGATGCCGTAGCCACGCAAGGCGGCGGTCGTCTCGTTTTGCTTGCCCGAGCGGAGATCGGTGGCGCGGCTGAGCGAACCCGGTGCCGCCGCGTGCAACGCGACGACTACGCCTGAGCCCTCTTCCTCGATCATCGCCATTGCGCCATCGAGCAGCCCGGCGCGCGGCCCC
>DATLXR010000032.1:0-4930 GCA_035575595.1 Sphingomicrobium sp. | reverse complement strand
GCCGCGGGCATGACGCCCAAAGCGCGAACGCTATTGTCGAAGCCGAGGCTGGGAAGCACCGTTTCGATCAACGACTTGACCCAGCGCCCGATGACGAACGCGATTGCGAGCCAGAGCAGGGCGCCGATGACGTCGGGGATGGCCCCGGCGATGATGTTGAGCATGTTGGTCGCAGGCTCGGATATCGCAGAGACCTGGAGAATCTGAAGCGCACCGATGGCCGCGAAGATGATGATGATCGCGGACACTGTCATCCCCACCGCCTGAGCGATCGAGCTTCGCGCGGGGGCAGCGCCTTCGGTGGCGGTGCCTGCGGCATCGACTGCCACGGGAGTCTCGCCGAGCTTGAGTCCCGCGCGGCTGGCGATCCGTTCGAGGTTGAGCGCGCCCAAGGCAGCTTCGATGACATGACGGACGATCCGCGCAAGGATCAGCCCGGCGAAGAAGAATAGCCCGGCGCCAAGCAGGCGCGGAAGGAACGCGAACACTTCGTTGGTCATGCTGGTGACCGGGGTGAGGACGCCCGACAGTCCGAGCGGCTGAAGTGCCGCGATCAGGCCCACCAGCCAAATCAGCCAGTAAGCAAGGCGCCCGAGTTCCTTGCCGACGCTGTCGCCGCCGGTTCCCGGGTGGCGCTTAAGCGCCGGCACCTTATCGACGAGGCGGGACACCCCCCACTGAACAGCCTTGGCGATGAATTGGGTCGCTACGAGAATCAGCAGCGCGAACAGGATGCGCGGCCCCCACGAAACGAGCTGGTTCTGCCAATAAGCGGCGGGCGGCTGGGTCTGATACATGATATTCCTCCGCGCAGGGAATGCACCGCGACCTTAGTCCTGCTTCGACTCGCCGCGCTAGGGGTATGGGGTAGTTTTTCCTACTGGACGCCCGTAGAAGATTTTTTCCGACGTTCGTCCCACCATGCCAGCCGTTCCTTTAATTTGACTTCGAAGCCGCGGTCGGTGGGCACGTAAAAGAACTGGCGGTCCATCTCTTCGGGCCAATAGTTTGCGCCCGAAAATCCGTCTTCGGAATCATGGTCGTAGGCATAGCCCTTGCCGTAGCCGACGTCCTTCATCAGCTTTGTAGGGGCGTTGACGATGTTCATCGGCGGCATAAGCGAGCCGGTTTCCTTCGCCGATTTCCATGCGGCTTTCTGCGCGACATAGGTTGCGTTCGATTTGGGAGCGGTGGCGCAATAGAGGCAGGCCTGGACGATCGCCAATTCGCCTTCGGGCGAGCCGAGAAAGTCAAAACTGTCCTTGGCGGCAAGGCATTGGATCAGGGCCTGCGGGTCGGCGAGGCCGATGTCTTCGGACGCGAAGCGAACCAGGCGGCGGAGCAGATAAAGCGGCTGTTCGCCTGCAGTGAGCATTCGCGCGAGGTAATAGAGCGCGGCCTGCGGGTCCGATCCGCGAAGGCTTTTGTGGAGCGCCGAGATGAGATTGTAATGACCCTCGCGATCCTTGTCGTACACCGCGACCCGGCGCTGGAGGAGAGCCGCTAGCCCGGCGGGGTCGAGCGGCGTTTCAAGGTTAAGATCGAGCAGGGTTTCGGCTTGGTTGAGCAGGAAACGTCCGTCGCCATCGGCCGAGGCGACCAGTGCGTCGCGGGCGTCGGACTTGAGCGGGAGCGGCTTGTCCGCGAGGTGTTCGGCGCGCGCGAGCAGTTCAGCCAGCGCGGCCTCGTCAAGGCGGCGAAGGATCAGCACTTGCGCGCGGCTCAGCAATGCGGCGTTGAGTTCAAAGCTTGGGTTTTCGGTGGTCGCGCCAACCAAGGTAATAGTGCCGTCTTCGACGAATGGCAGGAAACCATCTTGTTGCGATCGATTGAAACGGTGAATCTCGTCGACGAACAATAGCGTCCGCTGCCCGGTACGCGCGGCCAACCGTGCTTCCGCAAAGATTTTCTTAAGGTCGGCAACCCCTGAAAACACTGCCGACAAGGCAATGAAGCGCAGGCCGACCGCATCGGCGAGCAGGCGGGCGATGCTCGTCTTGCCGGTTCCCGGTGGCCCCCACAGGATCATCGAGGCGAGCTTGCCAGCACTGACCATCCGCCCGATCGCTCCGTCCGCTCCAGTCAGGTGCCGCTGGCCGACCACTTCGTCCAGCCGCGCGGGACGAAGCCGGTCGGCTAGCGGGGCGGCGGCGCTGCTACCAGCGCGGGGGGCATTGGGCGCGGTTTCGGGAAACAGATCGGCCATGCGACCGAGATAGAAGATCGCAAGAAAAATGCACGAACGGCTTGCGCCGAGACCAAAGGCGGCCTTGTATCAGCGATGCGCTCGTCGGGCGATCACCCGCTCATAGACGCGCATCAGCGCCATGTTGATCGCGTCCCAATCCATGGTCTGCGCAACTGCGAGCCCGGCCGCGCCATGCCGGGTCCTCAACTCCGGTTCACGAACATAGGCCATGAGCGCCCGCGCAAAACCGTCGATATCACCGGGCGCGGACAGGGTTCCGGTTACGCCGTCGCGAACCAGGCTGGTCGCTCCCGAGGCGGCGGCGGCGATGACCGGGAGGCCGCACGCCATGGCTTCGAGAGTGACATTGCCAAAGGTTTCGGTGATCGACGGATTGAAAAAGACGTCGGTTGAGGCGAGCGCGACTGCGAGGTCGGTGCCACTCAGTTCGCCCGTGAAAATCGCCTGTGGAAGCTGCTCTGCGAAACTGGCGCGGGCAGGACCTTCGCCGATGACCAGCACGCGCAATTGGGTCCCGTTCGCCTCGGCGGCGAGGATTGCGTCGGCGAACACGTCGAGGCCCTTTTCAAGCACCAGCCGGCCGAGGAATCCGACCACGACGTCATCTTCGTGGATGCCATGGGTTTTGCGGAATTCCTCGCTTCGGCGGTTCGGATTGAACTGCGCGCGGTCGATCCCGCGGGTCCAGATCGATATGTCGGGGTTCATTCGCTGTGCCCGCAATATTGCGGCAGTCGATTCGGCGGGGGCGACGATCGCGTCGCAGCGGCGGTAGAAGCGGCGCAGGATCGCGCGGACTGTCGGCTCGAGCCATTCGAGGTGGTAATAACCCAGATAGGTCTCAAAGCGAGTGTGGACCGAGGCGACAACCGGCACTCCGCGCCGCCGTGCCCAGCTGATCACGCGATGCGAAACGATATCGGGGCTTGCGACATGCACGACGTTCGGCGCGAACGCGAGGAGGTCGCGGTGGACGTTCGGCGTAATGCACAAGGCCAGGCGGTATTCTGGGCGCCCCGGGATGGCCATTGCGGGCACGCTAACGAGATCGCCCGTCGGTTCGAACGCCGGCTTGGCAACTGTCGGTGCGTAGACCCGGACATGCGCACCTTGACGCAAGAGGAATTCGACCAGGCGGTTGAGGGCCTGGTTCGAGCCATCGCGGACATAATTGTAATTGCCCGAGAACAGGGCGATGCGCAGCTCTTCGGGCTTCATTGCTTTGCCTTAGCGGGTTGAAACCGCGAGCCGCAACCTATGGCCCGCCCGTCGATCCTCGATTATCTGATCGTAATGGGCGATGCGCGCAAATCATCGATGGCGCCGGTCGGGTCGGACGACGCGGTGCTGCTCATCCTTGGCAGTCTGCCGGGCGAGGCGAGTCTGGCTGCACAGAATTATTATGCGCATCCGCAGAATCAGTTTTGGCGACTGCTCGGCGCGGCGCTTGGCGAGCCGCTTGCAGAGCGTGCTTATGAGGAGCGGATCGAGCGACTTGCGGAGCGCGGAATCGCTTTGTGGGACGTGGTCGGGGAGGCACTTCGTCGGGGGAGTCTTGATGGGGCGTTGCGCGAGGTCCGGGCCAATCCGCTGGCTGAGTTTGTGGAGCGGCGTCCGCGATTGAGGAGTATCGCGTTCAATGGCCGGACTGCCGCGCGCATTGGGCGGCGGGCGCTTGGTGAGGTCAGGCTAAGATTGATCGACTTGCCGAGTTCGAGTCCGGCTTACACTCTGCCCTTTGCCGATAAGGCGGGACAATGGGGGGTGCTGGGGGAACTTGCGCTTGGGGCGGAAACCATCAAGTTGGGACGATGAGCGAATCTGAGATTGAAGAGGTTGCGGGCGATGGCGAGATGTCGCTTGTCGACGAGGCGCTGGTTGCGGGAAATATAGCCAATACCAATGGCTTGCTGGTGATTATTGCGAAACTCGTGGCCAAGGGCATTTTTGATGCCGAGGATCTTCAGTCATTCTCCGACAGCTATTCGAAGCCGCTCGATCACGAACATATGCGCGACAATGAACTGGTCAGCCAGATGCAGGACCAGATGGAGGAAACGCTCGCGCAATTGATGCATTTCCTCGCCGAGCGGCCCTAGCTTATTGCTGAGGTGAATTGGCGCGGGTGACGAATCCGTTGATGATTCCCCAGACAAAATGGCTGTAGGGCTTGCCGAGCGGGCCTAGATGATCCGCCCCGTTCACGGTCATGAACAGCGAGCCGGTGATCTGACGGGCGAGGAGATCGGCATTTTCGACGGCGAAGAAGGCGTCCTGCCGGCCGTGAATCAACAGGACATTGCTGGCCAATGCCTGCTGTTCCTGCGGCGAAAACATTGGTTTCGTGCCGATCGCGGCGAGGTCACCCAGATGCTTCTGGAGTGCCACGGTTTGCGGTTTGCCCTGATCGGCGAAGCGGTCGTGCCAGCTTTTGGTCGAAGCTGGGAGGGCGCGCGATTGCGACGCCATATCCGCGACATTTTTTGCGCTGAATGAGGCTCCTGCGCCAATGGCGACGACCGACACTTTCATTCTTGCCCCAAGCTTCAGTGCGACGATGCCGCCCGAGCTTGCGCCGACGATCGCTTGCGGCTTGGGACAGACGGGCGAGAGCGCGGCGCCGACGAGAATGGCTGCTTCGTCATAGTCGAAGCGTTTTACGAGCGCGGAGCCGCCATGGCTTGGAAGGTCGGGGGAAATGACCCGCGCATTCTGTTCGCC